>NZ_MKSM01000111.1:277-74886 GCF_001897285.1 Nitrobacter sp. 62-23 | reverse complement strand
GGTTTCTAGTGGAGTTTTGAATTTGACATTCGCCTGACACGTTCGCTGCAAAGTGGGTAGCGAATGTCAAATTCACTCCACTAGAGAGTACCAACATGTTCGCCGGGTCGGTGCAAGAGTCTCTGGCACCCCCCTCGACGGGAGTAGTATAGCTGGCGAGACGAGGTGGTCCAATCTCGGGTCGGCATCCGTTCCACTTAATCGGATGTCGGGAATCCGGGGCCGGATCAACTCAACGCCTTCAACCGCGTTCCGACAGGTGCCTTTTGACCTCCGAAACCGTTTCACCGGCCAGTGCGGGCACGTCCCCGGAGCGCGCGATCGTCGCGGCGCTCGGCGGGCGGTCACTGGTGCTTGTCGGGATGATGGGGGCCGGAAAGTCCACGATCGGCCGGCGGCTTGCGACGCGCCTTGCGATGCGGTTCGTCGACGCCGATGCCGAGATCGAACTCGCCGCCGGGATGTCGATTCCCGAAATTTTCGAAACCCATGGCGAGCCGCATTTCCGTGACGGCGAGGCGCGGGTGATCGCGCGGCTCCTGAGCGGCGGGCCGGTGGTGCTCGCGACCGGCGGTGGCGCCGTGCTGCGCGAGGAGACCCGCGCGCGCATCGCCGAGCGGGCGATCTCGATCTGGCTCAAGGCCGATGCCGAGGTGGTCCTGCGCCGGGTCAGGCGTCGCGCCGATCGACCCCTGCTGCAAACCGCCGATCCCGCCGCGACGATCAGGCGTCTTATCGCCGAGCGCCAGCCCGTCTACCAACTGGCTGATCTTACGATCGCATCGCGCGACGTGCCGTATGAACGGATCGTCGATGAATGCATCGGCCTGCTTCACCACCGCCTGACCGCCGCGGACCGGCGGAACTGAAGCCGCCCGGACCCCGACGACCGACCGAAAGACTTTGACACCAAAGGACTTGATCCAACGCGATGACTGCTCCGCTGAAAACTCCCGACCCGGTCACGGTCGATGTCGCGCTCGGCGACCGTTCCTACGACATCGTGATCGGCCGAGGCATTCTGCCCTCGCTCGGCGAACGAATCGCCGCGCTACGGCCCGGTGCGCGGGTGGCGATCGTGACCGACGAAAACGTTGCGACCCATTGGCTGCGGCCGACGGAGGCGGCGCTGCAAGGCGCCGGCATCGCGACATCGCGGATCGTCGTCGGCGAAGGGGAGGGGTCGAAAAGCTACGAAGGCCTCGAGTTTGTCTGTGAAGAACTGATCAAGGCCAGGATCGAGCGCAACGATCTCGTTGTGGCGCTCGGCGGTGGCGTGGTCGGCGATCTCGCGGGCTTTGCCGCCGCGATCGTTCGCCGCGGCGTCGATTTCGTGCAGGTGCCGACATCGCTGCTGGCGCAGGTGGATTCATCGGTGGGCGGCAAGACCGGCATCAATTCCCCGCAGGGCAAGAACCTGATCGGAGCTTTTCATCAGCCGATTTTGGTGGTCGCGGACACCGCCGTTCTGGACACGCTGTCGCCGCGCCAGTTCCGCGCCGGCTATGCCGAGGTCGCCAAATACGGCCTGCTCGGCGACGAGCCGTTCTTCGCGTGGCTGGAAACCAACCATGCCGACATCGTCACGGGCGGGGCGGCGCGCGAACACGCGATTGCCGCCAGTTGCCGCGCCAAGGCTGCTATCGTTGCCCGCGACGAGCGCGAGACCGGCGAGCGGGCGCTGCTCAATCTCGGCCACACCTTCGGTCATGCGCTGGAGACCGCGACCGGGTTTTCCGACCGGCTCTATCACGGCGAGGGCGTGTCGATCGGCATGGTGCTGGCCGCCGAATTGTCGTGCCGGCTCGGGATGATCGCGGAAACTGATGTGTCCCGCATCCAGCGGCATCTGGCGGCGGCGGGCTTGCCGACGCGGTTGCAGGACATCGCCGGTTTCAGGCAGGAAGGTCTGGCAGACGCGGACGGACTTATGGCGCTGATGGCGCAAGACAAGAAAGTGAAGCGCGGCCGCCTCACCTTCATCCTGCTGAAAGCGATCGGCCGGGCGGTCGTGGCGTCCGACGTCGAACCGGCGATGGTTCGCGATTTTCTTGCCGCCAAGCTCGCCGTCGCGCCGGCTTAGGACTTTCGGAATCAGAGAAGTTGGAATCAGCAGCGTGGCTCTGTTCTGACAGGACGCTTTTTCTTCGCGCGAACCGGTGCCCACTTCGCACGAAGACGTTATAGTCCGGCATGGTTATGGGCCCCCGATGAGTTCGACGCTCCTCCAGATATTGCTGGCATTGCTGCTGCTTGCCGCTAATGCGTTCTTCGTTGCGGCCGAATTCGCGCTGGTGAAAAGCCGCGGCTTCCGCGTCAAGGCCATGGTTGAGCGCCGCGCATTCGGCGCGCGGCTCGTGCATGACATTGTCGGCAACATCGAGGCCTATCTCGCCTGCTGCCAGCTCGGCATCACCATGGCGTCTCTCGGTCTTGGCTGGGTCGGCGAGCCTACGGTGGCGGCGCTGCTCGAACCCTTGCTGCGGCCGCTCGGCATGCCGGAACCGGCGCTGCGCCTGACCTCGTTCCTCACCGGCTTCCTGGTGTTCTCGTCGCTGCATATCGTGATCGGCGAACAGGTGCCGAAGACGTTGGCGATCCGCCAGCCCGAGCCGGTGTCGCAATGGATCGCCTATCCGCTTCACGCGGCCTATCTGCTATTTTTTCCGCTGAACTGGCTGCTCAATTCGGCGTCGCGCGCCATCCTGCGCGCGCTTCGCGTCAAGGAAGTCTCGCAGCATGACGTCTTGACCGGCGCGGAGCTGGAGGGACTGGTCGGCGAATCCGCCGAGCACGGCGGGATCGAAAGCGGCGAGGCCGAATACATCCAGAACGTGTTTCGCTTCGGCGATCTCGCGGTGTCCGACGTGATGGTCCATCGCACGGCGATGGTGACGATCAATGCCGACTTGCCGCCGGAGGAACTGGTGCGCGAGGTGCTTGCGAGTGAATACACCCGTATTCCGCTCTGGCGCGACAAGCCGGAAAACATCATCGGGGTGCTACATGCCAAGGATCTGTTGCGGGCGATCCTGGCCTCGGACGGCGACCTGTCGCGCATCAACGCCGGCGCCATCGCGTTACCGCCGTGGTTCGTGCCGGAAATGCGCCCGGTGTCCGATCAGCTCAAGGCGTTTCGCCGCCGCAAGACCCATTTCGCGCTGGTGGTCGACGAATACGGCGAAGTCGAGGGCATGGTGACGCTGGAAGACGTTCTGGAGGAAATCGTCGGCGACATTTCCGACGAGCACGACGTGGTGGTGGCCGGGGTCCGGCAGCAGGCCGACGGATCGGTGGTGGTGGACGGCTCGGTGCCGATCCGTGATCTCAATCGCGCCATGAACTGGCATCTTCCGGACGAGGAGGCGACCACGATCGCGGGACTGGTGATCCACGAGGCGCGCTCGATCCCCGAGCGCGGCCAGAATTTTACGTTTCACGGTTTCCGCTTCCGGGTTTTGCGCCGCGAGCGCAACCGCATCACCGCGTTGCGCATCCAGCCGGTGTCGCGCGAGGCGGAAGCGATGGAGAACAGACCGAGGCAGGCGCGAATGGCGCCTTAGGCGTTTTGAGACCGGTTCGCGTGAAGAAAACGCGTCAAATCACAATCATCACATCACAATCAGAGAGCCCCGCTTCTGATGCCCTCAGAAGCGGAAAGGCTCTAACGGTCAGGACGGCTTGCAACCTCCGGGAAGGCACGCAAAAGCGAATGCGCCCGATGTGCGGGCAAGCGGCGTTGTCGGTTGAAAGCGAAGGACGATCGCGGATTCCGGCCTGTCACGAATCGGATCTGGCGAGCGCGCGACCTTTCTTCTTCTTGCCGGTATCCTTGTCCTCGACGAACTTGACGCCGATCTCGTCGCCATTGATGCGGACGAGTTCGCAACGGCGAAAGGCCAGCCCGGTCGACGATAGCAGCAGGAAGAATTCCTTGAGGTTCAGTCCCTCGATCGAGTCTTTCACCTGAAGCCGCGCGCCGCTGTTGGAGATGTCCAGCAGGGTGCATGACCGTTGCCATGTTCCGTCGATTCCCATCATCAGGACGGTATAGCCGGTGGCGAACGTCACCCGATCTGCTTTTCGGTTGCCCCAACTCACGGCTCAGATGTCCGAAATGGCGACCGCCGTGTTCGGCGCATCGGCTTTCCTCGCCGAGCCGCGCGCCGACCAGAAGCGGATCGTGCGTTGGGCCGACGACAGTGAAAGCGCGTCGAACACCTCCCGGCCGTTCTCGAAGTCCTGCTTGTTCAGCGGACGGCAATGTGGCCGATTGCGCAGGATCATGCTGGTGGTTGACCAGTTGAGCCGGGCGGCCTTGCATGCGACGATCAGCCCGTCGGGACGCGGATTGCCGATCAGCGGCTCGATCGCTTCGGTTTTGACGGAATTCAAAAGCGAAAGCGCTGCGATGATGTGATTGTATTCGCCCTGCATCGCAAACCGGTTGATGGTTTGATCGCCAAGCTTTCCCGCCCGGTTCAGGGCAAGGACCATCGATTCCGATTCGGTGTAGTCTTCCGGCGCCAGCGCAGGTGATGCGATCTGTTCGACGACCGCGCGGATCGCTTCCTGAATCTTCGCTCGCATCTCCGGCGGCGCGACCTTCAGCAGGCGGTCGCGGACGGCGGCGCTGGCTCTGGAGAGAAGTTCGCGCAGCACCTTGAGCGGGATATCGATCCGCAGCCCCAGTTTCTCGGCAAGCACATCGTCCTTTTCGGAGCTTTCAACCAGGGTAGCGTAGCCGAATTCGGAGAAGCGGGCGCCCGCATTCTTGGCGAGCGCGTGGGAGACCTGCTGGTCGCCGCGCCGGAGCAGCACGTCGGTTATACCCTCGCTCAGCGAGTCACGGTGCGAGATGGCCAGCAGGTGCTGCGGCCCCCGCAGATTGGCGATCTCGATCAGGTCGCCTTCCGACAGCCGGGCGGATTTCGTCAGAACCGGGGCTGCGACGGATACTTCCTCATGATAGGCAAGCTGACGGACGGTTTCCCTCGGAGCGGTTTTCGAACCCGAAAGCGTGGTGCCGAGCTGCGCCAGCGCCCGCGTTTCCATCTGCTCCATGAGACGGACAAGGACGTCGTCGAAGACGCCGATCTGGTTTTCGTTCAGCCTGTCGGCATCGGACAGGAACAGATCGGTGACCTGGCGAAGCATCTGGAGCCGCCGCTCCGACGAGCCGCCCTTCACCGCACTTTCCAGTTCCACGATCAGCGCCGTTGAGGCTGCTTCGGACATTACACGATCCCAGCTGGTCAATCCCGGCGCGCCTACGCTCCATTGCGTTCGCGTTCTACCGTACGACGGCGGTATTTTGCTCCGATGTTCTGAGTAGCGGGTTAATTTCCCATAAAAACAACGTCCAAATTTATCGGCGGAAATGCTCGCAGGCCGTGCGTAATCGATTGCAATATTTCTAAGAAACCGGATGCGGGCGGAAAGCCGCCAAAGACTTTACTTGTCCCCGCTCCGGGGTGCGCCGCATGCGCAAATCGCGAAGGATCGGTTTGCCGGCGCGAAGGCGGGGCATTCATTAAGTCATTCATTAAGTATTGTAGGCGCGAAAGGCGCGAGGCAGGCCGGTTTCGTTGGAGTCCCAGATCCCGCGGCGGGTCGTCCGGCCCGTTCAGTGCTTCTGTTCGTCCGGCGCCAGCGCCCGGATCGCCAGCGCGTGGACGCTGCCCGCCAGTTCCTCCGCGAGCAGCGTATTGATCATGCGGTGGCGATCGACCCGGCTCTTCCCTTCGAACGCCCGAGACACGATATTAACCCGGAAATGCGTTTCGCCGCCTGGCCGATGGCCGGCGTGCCCTTCGTGAAGATGTGATTCGTCGGCGACGTCGAGGCTCTCCGGCGTGAAGGCCTCGTTCAGTTTCCTTGCGATGCTGTCTTTGACGCTCATGGCGCGCGACTTAACGCTCATCGCTCTTGTCCGTCAATGGCGCGCGCCTGACGGAATAAATGCGATGTCAAGACTTGAAGCGTAAAGCGTTGCGGTGTCAAAGATGGTCATGCCGATCGATACATCAAAATTCTTCGACAGCATCCGCATCAAGCCCAGGGCCGGCCCGAAGGCTGGTGCGAAGCAGCCGCGCGCGCGCGAGGAAGCGGCCGCTTGCGAGTGGCCCGGCTGCGAGAGCCGGGGATCACACCGCGCGCCGAAAGGCCGCGGCAACGAAGGTGGGTATTTCCATTTTTGCCTCGATCATGTCCGCGCTTACAACCAGTCCTACAATTTCTTCCAGGGCATGAATGCGGAGGCGGTCGCGCGTTACCAGAAGGATGCGCTGACCGGCCACCGTCCGACCTGGAAGATGGGCGCCAACGGCACCCGTGGCAAAGGCAAGACCGACACGATCGATCTCGACGGCACGGCCGATCCCTTCAGCATGCTCGGCGAACTCAATGGCCGCGGAAGGTGGCGGCCGGGCCCCGGGGCGGGGTCCGAGGCCAAACCCGAGACGCGCAAGATCTTCAACGCGGAGCGTAAAGCGCTGCAGGTGATGGGGCTCGGCGCCGACGCGACGCTCGAAACCGTCAAGGCCAAATACAAGATGCTGGTGAAGCAGCATCACCCCGACGCCAATGGCGGCGACCGCTCGACGGAAGATCGCCTGATCGAGATCATCAAGGCGTACAATTATCTGAAGACGGTGGTGCGCGGCGCCTGATGTTGGGCATGCCCTGACATCGGCTCTACTTCTTCTCCAGCATCAGCGTGCCCTTTTTCTGGATGACGCTCTGAATTCCGTGGGCCAGGCTGTTGAGCAGCCACGGCAGCGTCACTTCGAGACGGACATGATCCTCGAACACGTCCAGGAGGCCTGACACCTGCTGCTTCATCGCGGTGACGGAAAACGCCAGGCGGTCGCCGCTCCACACTTCCTCGTTGACCTGGATGAACTGGGCGTATTGCGTCCGGGCGCCGTCGAGTCCCGCCTTCATCCGGCGCAGCGCTTCATCCTTGCCGAGGCGATGCGGGATGGAAATCACGAGAGGTTTCGTCATGATTGATCCAATGTTAGCCGGTTCGTTCAGATGCGGTTTTGGCGGCTAAGTTAATGCCGCGCCGGCGGCGCCGCCACCATGTCGTGGCGCCGACGATCGCGGCAATGACGATCACCGTGGGGATCCAGATGAGCTTGCCGATGTGAGTGTGGTGGGGCAGTCCGCTATATTCATGCAGCGCCGAAACCGCCAGCACGCCGGGCAGGACGTGCGCGGGAGCCCAGAGCAGGACCGCCGGAATGTTCACCGCATAAAATCGCGACGGCGGCATCGCCAGCGCCCCGGCCGTGATCGGCACGAAGGCGCGGACCGGCGGCACGAACCGCGCGAAGAATACCGCGAGCGTACCCCAGCGGTTGAAGAACCCTTTGCTTTGCGCGACCACGCCGGGGTACCGGGACATCGGCCATGCACTGAGAATTTCATGTTTGGAGCGGTGGCCGATCCAGAACGCCGTCCCGTCGCCGAGCACGGCGCCGGATGCGGCGGCGGCCAGCACCGCCGCCAGTCGGAGGTTGCCGCCGGGAATCAGCGCGCTCAGCGCGAGAATGATGGTCGAGCCGGGCACTAGCGAACCCAGCACCGGAACCGCCTCGAGCAACGCCGCGAGAAATATCGTGAGATAGGCGAGCCAGGCGTGGGCCGAGACGAACGCAACCAGTGGGTCGATCAGTGAACTCACGAAATTCCGCTTTCAGCGTCCCGGGGGACCGATTTCCGGCTCCTTTAGCATACTCTGGGAGGGGTAACGCCCCCGATAGTTGAGGGTTCGGTCCGGCAAGACATCCGCGCAGCTTCCGCTGATTCGCCGGGCAGCCCTTCAAAATCCGCCGCCGGGGCATATCTTGATGATATCAAAAAGGAACTTTGATCGCGCAGTGGGCTTCTGCCGGCTTCCGCTCTCTGCTAAATTTCGTGCGACCCACTCATCCGCAAGCCACGCGCAGTTCTGGTTTCGGGAGCGCGCCCGAACCTCGGAGGATTGATGACGACCGCCGCTATGACCAAAACCGAAACCTCCGAAGGTTTGCCGGACATGAAGGTCTCGGTGCGGCAGGTGTTCGGGATCGACAGCGATCTTGAGGTCCCTGCCTATTCCGCAACCGATCCGCACGTACCCGACGTCGATCCGGACTATCGCTTCGATCGCGCCACCACGCTCGCCATTCTGGCCGGTTTCGCCAGGAATCGCCGCGTCATGGTTACCGGCTTTCACGGCACCGGCAAATCGACCCATATCGAGCAGGTCGCGGCGCGGCTGAACTGGCCCTGCGTGCGCGTCAATCTCGACAGCCACATCAGCCGGATCGATCTGGTCGGCAAGGACGCGATCGTGGTGAAGGACGGCAAGCAAGTCACCGAATTCCGCGACGGCATCCTGCCGTGGGCCTACCAGAACAACGTGGCGCTATGTTTTGACGAGTACGATGCCGGCCGCCCGGACGTGATGTTCGTGATCCAGCGCGTGCTGGAATCCTCTGGCCGGCTGACGCTGCTCGACCAGAGCCGGGTCATCAAGCCGCATCCGGCGTTCCGCCTGTTCGCAACCGCCAATACCATCGGCCTCGGCGACACCTCGGGCCTTTATCATGGCACTCAGCAGATTAACCAGGCGCAGATGGATCGCTGGAATATCGTCACCACGCTGAACTATCTGCCGCATGACAACGAGGTCGAGATCGTTCTGGCCAAGGCCAGGCACTATCGCACGCCGGAAGGCCGCGACATCGTCGGCAAGATGGTGCGGCTCGCCGATCTGACGCGCAACGCCTTCGCCAACGGCGATCTGTCCACGGTGATGAGCCCGCGCACGGTCATCACCTGGGCGGAGAACACCGAGATCTTCGACGATCTGGGCTTTGCCTTCCGCGTCACGTTCCTCAACAAATGCGACGAGCTTGAGCGGCCGCTGGTCGCTGAATTCTACCAGCGCTGTTTCAACGTCGAGCTGGCGGAATCGGCTGTCAATGTGGCGCTGAGCTGATTTTCCCTCTTCCCCGCCTTCGCGGGGACGACCGGTCGGGTTGTCATGAGCACCGCACCACCGAACAACAAGTTCCGGGCCGGGCCGAAGGAAGCGCCGAGCGAGCCGTTCAAGCGCGCGGTGGCGTCCTGCCTGCGCGCGATCGCCCGGCGGCCGGAACTGGAGGTGACGTTTGCCATCGAGCGTCCCGGCCTGTCGCCGGGCAAGGCGCGGTTGCCGGAGCCCGGGCGCAAAATGAGCAGGCGCGATGCGGCCATCGTGCGGGGACACGCGGATTCCATCGCGCTGAAGCTCGCCTGCCACGATCCGAAAGTGCACCGCAAGCTGATGCCAGGCAATCCGCAAGCGCGCGGCGTGTTCGACGCGGTGGAGCAGGCCCGCGTCGAGGCCATCGGCTCGCGCCGGATGACGGGCGTTGCAAAGAATCTGACCGCGATGCTCGATGACCATTTTCATCGCGGCAAGTATGACGAGATCACCGATATCGCCGATGCGCCGCTGTCGGATGCGCTGGCGATGCTGGTGCGCGAGCGGCTGACCGGGCTTGCGCCGCCCGGCGCTGCGCGCAAGATGGTCGATCTGTGGCGTCCCTATCTGGAAGACAAGATCGGCACGCGGCTGGATCAGCTCAGTCGTCTGACCGAGGATCAGGCCAAGTTCGGCGACGTGGTGCACGACCTGCTGTCGGAGCTTGATCTCGGCGACGACACCAGCGCCGAGGCCGACAGGGACGAGAACCAGGACGACAATCGCGAAAGCGAGAGCGACCAGGCCGGGGCGGAGGGTTCGCCCGACAGCGATGCCGCGCAGGAGATGAGCGCGGATCAGGCGCAGGAGACCAGCGACGAGATGTCGGACAGCGCGCTGGAAAGCGCGCAGGCTTCCGCGAGCGATACCTTCGACGACGGCGAACTCGGCGACGACGAGACGCCGGGCGAGGCGATGCGGCCGAATGCCAGGGGCGCCAACGAGCCGCGGGGTCCGGAATATCATGCTTTCGCGCCGAAGTTCGACGAGGTAATCGCGGCGGAAGACCTCTGCGATCATGACGAACTGGAACGGCTGCGCAGCTATCTCGACAAGCAGCTCGCGCACCTGCAGGGCATCGTGGCGCGGCTCGCCAACCGCCTGCAGCGCCGCCTGATGGCGCAGCAGAACCGCGCCTGGGAGTTCGATCTGGAGGAAGGCATTCTCGATCCGGCGCGGCTGTCGCGCATCGTGATCGATCCCTATCAGCCGCTGTCCTTCAAGCACGAGAAGGAGGCGACCTTCCGCGACACCGTGGTGACGCTGCTGCTCGACAATTCCGGCTCGATGCGCGGACGTCCCATTACGGTGGCCGCGACCTGCGCCGACATTTTGGCGCGCACGCTGGAGCGCTGCGGCGTCAAGGTGGAAATTCTCGGCTTCACGACGCGGGCATGGAAGGGCGGGCAATCGCGGGAAGCGTGGCTTGCCGCCGGCAAGCCGGCCGCGCCGGGCCGTCTCAACGATCTGCGGCATATCATCTACAAGGCCGCCGACGCGCCCTGGCGGCGCTCGCGGAAAAACCTCGGGCTGATGATGCGCGAGGGCCTGCTCAAGGAGAACATCGACGGCGAGGCGCTGGACTGGGCGCACAAGCGACTGCTCGCGCGCGGCGAGCAGCGCAAGATCCTGATGATGATCTCGGACGGCGCGCCGGTCGACGATTCCACGCTGTCGGTCAATCCCGGCAACTATCTCGAACGTCACCTGCGCTGGGTGATCGAGGAAATTGAGACCCGTTCGCCGGTCGAACTGATCGCGATCGGCATCGGCCACGACGTGACGCGCTACTATCGCCGCGCGGTGACCATCGTCGATGCCGAAGAACTCGGCGGCGCCATCACCGAACAACTCGCCGAACTGTTCAGCGAGACGCACGATCCGCCGGCGCCGGTGAGGCGGCCGCGCAAGCTGCATTCGTAGCGGCAATACCTGACGGCGTGCACGGACTTGACCCGCGCATCCATCTCATTTTGAACGATGGGTGGCCGGGACATCTGCGCGAAGACGCGCTTCGCGCAGACGTCCTGGCCATGACGTTGGGGTAAGCCGGGCGTGCAAAAGCGAGTGTTAAGCCAGCATAGTCGCCGCGCCCTGCTTAAATGGGGCGCGATGGCCGCTTCCCTCGCGGTTGCTCCTGCCGCCGCCCGCGCGCAATTCGCAACGCACACGCCGACGCAGCCGCCACCCGACGAGTTGACGGCGCCGGCGCCGGTGTCGATCACCGTCAATGCGCGGCCGATCCCCTCCTTCGACCTGCGCGACCGCTCCCGCACGCGTTTCGGCGCGCTCGCCTTTCGCAGCGGCCTGATCCTGACCTCGTCGTTTCCCGGCTTTGGAGGATTGTCGAGCCTGCGGCTCGATCCGAAAGGGCGGCAATTCATCTCGGCGAGCGACAAGGGCACCTGGATTACCGGACGCATCGTCTATGGGACCGCCGGCGAGATGACCGGGCTCGCCGATGTCGAAGCCGCGCCGATCCTGGGTCCGGATGGCCGGCCGATCACCGCGCATGGCCGGTTCGACACCGAGTCGATCGCGCGCGACGGATCGTTCGTCTATGTCGGCATCGAGCGCGTCAACCGCATCATGCGGTTCGATTTCACGAAGGACTTTACGCGTGCGCGCGGCGAGGATGTCGAGGCTCCGCCGGCCGTGCGCAGGCTGCCGTTCAACGAGGGGCTGGAGGCGCTGGCGGTCGTTCCACCCGGCAGGCCGCTCGGCGGCACGCTGATCGCGATCTCCGAACGCGGGCTCGATGCCGGCCGCAATATCGTGGCGTTCCTGATCGGCGGGCCGTCGCCCGGTCAGTTCGCGATCCGCCGCACCGACAATTTCGACATCAGCGATGCCTGCCTGCTGCCGACCACGGGCGACCTGTTGATCCTCGAACGCAAATTCTCGCTGACCGGCGGCATCGGTATCCGCATCCGCCGCATTGCGATGAACGCGGTCGCGCCCGGCGCGCTGGTGGACGGCCCCTCGATTTTCGACGCGGATCTCGGGCAGGAGATCGACAATTTCGAAGGGCTTGACGCGTTCGTCGACGACAAGGGCGACCTCGTCGTGACGCTTGTGTCCGATGACAACTTCTTGCTGATCCAGCGCACGCTGCTGCTGCAGTTTACGCTGGTCGAGGATTGAAGCGGCGGCGGGCGTCATGCTGTCGCGCGACCGCGCGCGAATGACGGCTCGCCAGCATCAGCCTGCTTTGGCGGCCTGCTTCTTCTCGATCTGGCGCTTGATCTCGATCGCTTTCGGCGACAGCTCCGAGTCTCTCGCCTTCAGCAGGAAGGCGTCGAAGCCGCCGCGATGGTCGACGCTCTTCAGCGCGTTGGTCGACACCCGCAGCCGCACCGGACGGGCCAGCGCTTCGGACAGGAAGGTGACGTTCACCAAGTTCGGCAGGAAACGCCGCTTGGTCTTGATGTTGGAGTGGCTGACCCTGTGGCCCACCAGCGGAGCCTTGGCCGTCAGTTCGCAGCGCCGGGACATGGCGAAAATCCTCTGTCGTCCCCGGCATCGGCCCTCAGGGCGGGCTCGGGGGTTCGAAATCGCGTCCATTTCAGGAACGGCGGACGTATAGGAGGAGAGCGGCGGGGCGTCAAGGCATGGCGAGCCGATCGCGGTCTGCTTGCGGTACGGATGGACGTCGATCGCTTCATTTCTGTCCGTTTTCCGCGAACCACCGTTCGGCCTATGTCATATACATCATATAAAGGGCGCAATCGGTCCCGACATCATGGCCCTTGACCGGACCCGCGCGCCGATTGCCGGTCGGAGGCCGGATTTGCTGGTTCCAAACCGAAAGTCTGAGGCTCTTGCCGACCTGCCCTGTGGGCCGCTCGCCCTGTTTGCCCGTTCCAGGATTTCCGCCTCTCAATCGGTCGCCACAACGGATAATGATCCGCAAGCCCGGTTGAATGCCGCGTGAGGCCCGGACCGTGGACGGGCAGGACCGTCTTTAAGTGAGTTGATGCCGAATGACGTTGCCCCGGTCGATACGCGGTTCGGTTCGGACGCTGGCTTGCGCACCTCTCGTTTTTTTTGCAGCGGTGTTGACGATGGCCGCTCCGGCGGCCGCGCAGGGCAAGCTCGAGGCCCATTATGACGTCACTTTAGCCGGGATTCTCGTGGGAACCGGCGCCTGGGCGGTCGACATCTCCGACGATCAGTATTCGGCCGCCGCGAGCGGCGGCACCACCGGACTTCTCAAGGCATTTGCCCATGGCACCGGCAGCGGCAGCTCGCAGGGCCGCATCGTCAACGGCGCTCTGGCCCCCGCAACCTATACCGCGACCATTTCATCATCGAAGAAATCCGAGACCATTCGCATGTCGCTGGCCGGCGGCAACGTCAAGGACTTCGTCATCGAGCCGACCCCGCCGGTGGACACCAAGCGCATTCCGGTCACCGACGTGCAGAAGCGGGGTGTGTTCGATCCGATGAGCGCGACGCTGATACGCGTGCCCGGCACCGCCGATCCGCTCGGTCCGGAAGCCTGCCATGCCGCGACCGGGGTCTTCGACGGCCGCATGCGCTACGACCTGCGCCTCGACTTCAAGCGCATGGAAACGGTGAAGTTGGAAAAGGGCTATCATGGTCCGGCGGTGGTCTGTGCAATCTATTTCGCGCCGATCGCCGGCTACGTCCCCGACCGCCTCGCGATCAAATATCTCGCCGCCCGGCGCGACATGGAGATCTGGCTGGCGCCGATCGCCGGTACGCGGGTGCTGGTGCCGTATCGCCTGACGATACCGACGCCGCTCGGCACCGGCAAGCTGGAGGCGACCCAGTTCATCACGACCGCCATGCCGCCGAAGACCGCGGCCAAGTCGCAGTAGACGTCGAGCCGCGAAGGTCAGGCCCGATGCTTGGCCGTCATGCGCTGCCTTGAGTTTGCCACTACGGAATCCTGTTGACTCCGGCTGCGGAATTCCTGCGCTTACGGATTCACGATTTGGGAGGCATAACCGCTCTTGTTGACGACTGTAGAACTTGATCTAGTTGCGGTATGTCGATCAAGCGCGAGATGTTGCGGTGAACGAAGCCGGAGAGGCTTGGAGTCAGCGATTCGGGCGCGTTTCGTTCCGGACTCGTTCCAAAGCTTAAGCCGTAGTCCTGCAGGCGTCGCATTGTGAAACACCTTTGATCCCGGCGGTCCGACTCCGCTCCACCAACGCTGCGAAAACTCTCGGAAAACATGGTCTCTTTATCTTCGATATCGTCGCCAGGCAGTGACCGCGCGCCCGGCGCCGGCGTGACGGCGGTGCTCGGTCCGACCAATACCGGCAAGACGCATCTCGCGATCGAGCGGATGCTGGCGCATTCCTCCGGAATCATCGGCCTGCCGCTGCGGTTGCTCGCCCGCGAGGTCTACAACAAGATCGCTGACCGCGCGGGAGCGGATTCGGTCGCGCTGATCACCGGCGAGGAGAAGATCAAGCCGTCGAAGCCGCGCTTCTGGGTCTCGACCGTGGAAGCGATGCCGCGCGACCTCGATGTGTCTTTTCTCGCCGTCGATGAAATCCAGATTGCCGCCGATCTGGAGCGCGGCCATGTGTTCACCGACCGCATTCTGCACCGACGTGGCCGCGACGAGACGCTGCTGCTCGGGGCCGCCACCATGCGTCCGATCATCGAGCGGCTTCTGCCCGGCGCGAACATCATCACCCGCCCGCGGCTGTCGCAGCTCGAGTTCGCCGGAGACCGCAAGATCACCCGGCAGCCGCGCCGCACCGCCATCGTCGCCTTCTCGGCCGACGAGGTCTACGCCATCGCCGAACTGATCCGCCGCCAGCACGGCGGCGCGGCGGTGGTGCTGGGATCGCTCAGCCCGCGCACCCGCAACGCGCAGGTCGCGATGTTTCAATCCGGCGACGTGGACTATCTCGTCGCCACCGATGCGGTCGGCATGGGCCTCAATCTCGATGTCGATCACGTCGCCTTCGCTTCCGACAGAAAATATGACGGCTACCAGTTTCGCAGGCTGAATCCCGCGGAGTTCGCCCAGATCGCCGGCCGCGCCGGCCGCGCCACGCGCAACGGCACCTTCGGCACCACCGGACGCTGCGCGCCGTTCGAGCCCGAACTCGTCAATGCGTTGCAAAACCATACTTTCGAGGCCGTCAGGACGCTGCAGTGGCGCAATTCCGATCTGGATTTTTCCTCGCTCGGCGCCTTGCAGGTGTCGCTGGTGCTGACGCCGTCGCACGAGGCGCTCACCCGCGCGCCGATCGCGGAGGATCTGCGCGTGCTCGACCACGCCGCGCGCGATGTCGAGGTGCGCGCGATGGCGCAAGGCGCGGCGGCGGTGGAGAGACTGTGGGACGCCTGCCAGATTCCGGACTACCGCAAGATCGCGCCGGCCGCCCATGCCGAACTGGTGACGACGTTGTTCGGCTTCCTGATGCGCAAGGGCCGCGTTCCTGACGACTGGTTCGCCGCTCAGGTCGCGCAGGCCGATCGCACCGACGGCGATATCGACACCTTGTCGGGGCGGATTGCGCAAATCCGGACCTGGACCTTCGTCGCCAATCGGCCGGACTGGCTCGCCGACCCCGACCACTGGCAGGGAATTTCGCGCGAGGTCGAAAATAAATTGTCTGATGCGCTGCACCAAAGGCTCACTGAGCGTTTCGTTGATCGCCGGACCAGTGTATTGATGCGCCGCCTGCGGGAAAACACGATGTTGGAAACGGAAATCGGCAAGACCGGCGAGGTGATCGTAGAGGGCCATGTCATTGGCCGTCTCGACGGCTTTACGTTCGCGCCTGATGCGACTGAAGCCGGCTCGGAAGCCAAGGCGTTGCAGGCGATCGCCCAAAAGGCTTTGGCCGGCGAAATCGAAGCGCGCGCAGAAAAGCTCTCCGCCGCGCCGGACGATCAGTTCGTGCTGACCTCGGACGGCACCATCCGCTGGACCGGCGACGCCGTGGCGCGGCTGGTCGCCGCCGATGATGTGCTGCGGCCGCGGATCCGGATCATTTCCGACGAGCGGCTGACCGGTGCGCCGCGCGATGCCGTGCAGGCCCGGCTCGATCTGTGGCTGAAGACCCACGTCGAGAAATTGCTGGGACCGCTGTTCGAACTGACCAAGGCCGAGGATGTCACCGGCATCGCGCGCGGCATCGCGTTCCAGTTGATCGAGGCGCTCGGCGTGCTGGAGCGGTCGAAGATAGCCACCGAGATGAAAGATCTCGATCAGCCGTCGCGCGCGTCGTTGCGCAAGTACGGCGTGCGCTTCGGCGCCTATCACATCTATTTCCCGGCGCTCCTCAAACCGGCCGCGCGTGCGCTGGCCTCGCTGTTGTGGGCGCAGAAGCAGGACAATGTCGATCTGTCGGCGCTGTCGAGCGCGCAGCATCTGGCTGCCAGCGGCCGCACCTCGTTTCCGGCCGACAAGCTGCTCGGTCAGGACGCCTATCGTGCCCTCGGCTATCGGCAATGTGGCGAGCGGGTGGTCCGGGTCGATATCCTCGAACGGCTGGCCGACCTGATCCGGCCGGCGCTGGCGTGGCGGAAAGGCGCGCTCGGCATGATGCCGGCCGGCGCATTCGACGGCCGCGGCTTCGTCGTGACCCAGGCGATGACGTCGCTCGTCGGAACCGCCGGCGAGGAATTCGCCTCCATCCTGCGCGCGCTGGGCTATCGCATGGAGCGGTGTCCGGCGCCTCCACCCGTTACGCCTCCACTCGTTACAGAGCCCACGCCGGCGACCGAGGGCGCGGAGGCGGCGTCGGCCGAAGTCTCGGAGAGCGCATCGGAGGAATCGGCTGCGCCGGACGCCGTGCCCGAAGGGCAGGAATCTGCGGACAGCGCGGGCACCCTGGACGTCGGATCGGTTGTGGAGCCGGCGCCGATGGCGGATGCGGATTTGTCCGACGGGACCGCTGCGGTGCCCGAAGCCGCGGGTGCGGCCGAGGAGACGCCGGCGGCGGTGTCGTCCGACGTCGCGGTCTCACCAGTTTCCGATGCTCCTGAACCGACAGCAACCGATGCCGCGCAGGCCGAATCGGGGACCGTCGATGCGGCGAGCGCGCCGGAAGGCGAGACATCCGCCGCGAATGCTGCGGATGTCGCCGCGAGTGACGTCGAGCCCGCGATGGTCGAGGTCTGGCGGCCCGGCGGCCGTCCTGCCGACCGGCGTCCGCGCCACGATCGCAACCGCCATCGCCGGCATCAGGCGGGGCAGGATGGCGCGCAACAACCTGCGGGCGCGGATGGCGAAGCGGGCGAGGCAGCGCAGGGACGCGAGCGGCATGGGCGAGGACGCCACAGGCGATCCGCCGATGCGCCAGCCGAAGCCGGGTCCGCCGGGGGCGAGCGCGCGCCCGGCCGGGAGCCGCGCGAGGGCAAGGGACGTCCGCCGCGGGAGCGCTTCCAGGGCAAGGGCCGGGATCGTGACAGAGACAGGGATCAGGACAAGGGCCGGTTTAAGGGCTCGCGCAAGGGCGGCGGCCGCGAGGGACGCCCCGACGCCGGACCGTCGCACCGCCCCTACGCCAGCAGCGCGCCGCGCGAGCGCGAGCGCGCGCTGGACCCGAACTCGCCGTTTGCGAAACTGGCCGCGCTCAAGGAGCAGCTTTCCGGCCGCAAGGATTGAGCGGGCGAACAGTCTAAAACACGATAAGTGTGAAGCTATTTGGCAGTCCCGGAGCGTCAGCGTCTCGACAAATGGTTGTGGCATGCGCGGGTGGTCAGGAGCCGGACCGATGCGGCGACGCTGATCGAGGCCGGCCATGTTCGCGTCAACGGCGCGCGCGAGAAATCGCCGGGGCATTTCCTCAAGGTCGGTGACGTGCTCACGGTCGGGCTGGACCGCGGCGTCCGCATTCTCAGGGTCGCCGGATTTGCGGAACGGCGCGGCAATGCGACTGCCGCCAGAGCGCTTTATGACGAGGTGTCTGATGTCGCCGACAGAAGAAGCTGACCGCGCATATAGCGCGTCTCCACGGCTTGCGGCAGCGCTGTTCCTGCGGTACCCCAGCCTGCAAATCTGACCCTTCCGGAGCCCTGGATGACTTACGTCGTCAACGATGCCTGCATTAAATGCAAATACACCGACTGCGTTGAAGTTTGCCCTGTCGACTGCTTCTACGAAGGCGAGAACATGCTCGTCATTCATCCCGATGAGTGCATCGATTGCGGTGTCTGCGAACCGGAATGTCCGGCTGAGGCCATCAAGCCTGACTCCGAGCCGGGACTGGAGAAGTGGCTTGAGTTGAACGCGGAGTACGCCAGAAGCTGGCCCAACATCACGCAAAAGAAGGACGCCCCGCCGGACGCCAAGGAGTTCGAGGGTGTGGAAGGTAAATTCGAGAAGTATTTTTCTCCTGCTCCGGGTTCCGGAGACTGAACTTGGTTTAGGGACGGCAGTTTTTACTGCAACTCGGGGCTGGGGGCGTGCCGGCTTTAACCTTGTTTGCGGGCGGGATCACCGAAAGCGGTCCTGATCCGTCTCCTTGGGTTTAAATCATTGATTTTCGCGGAAAATGCGCTATACTAATGGTGTTTTCGGAGCTGGACTGCGTTTTACCTGCTTACGGCCCTGACGGGCTTCCGTGAAAACATCGAACAGGGCGTGGCGTTTCCACGCGGCAGGCTGTGTCACAGAAACCGCCTAAAAAGAAGACTTCCAGGACATCCGCGGCTCGTCGCGGAGCGACACGGGTTCGTGCCCGGACCGCTGGCACGAGCGCCCGGACGGCTGCTACCCGAACGGCAGCCAAGGGCTCGGCCGGAAAACCCTCAAGACATAAAAGAGATGAGATGCCAAGCAAGACCGCCAAAGTGGCCGCCAAAACTGTTGCTTCGAAAACCGCTGCTTCGAAAACTGCCGGCATGAAGACGGCCGCATTGAAGGCTGCATCGTCCTCCAAGGTCGCGTCCAGAACCGTCAAGCCGGTTGCAAAGTCCGCTGCGAAAACGGCGGTGACCGGCAAGACCGCCGCGAAATCTCCCGCCAAGGCCGGCGTACTCCGGGTCGAGGAGCCGAAGAAGGTTCTGACCCAGCGTCAGGGATTCAAGACCAACGAGTTCGTGGTCTATCCGGCCCATGGCGTCGGTCAGATTCTGGCGATTGAGGAGCAGGAGATCGCGGGCGCCAGGCTCGAACTGTTCGTCATCAATTTCATGAAGGACAAGATGACGTTGCGGGTCCCGACCGCGAAGATCGCCAATGTCGGGATGCGCAAGCTGTCGGAGCCTGCTCTGGTCAAGCGGGCGCTTGAAACGCTGAAGGGCCGCGCGCGGATCAAGCGCACCATGTGGTCGCGCCGCGCGCAGGAATATGAAGCCAAGATCAATTCGGGAGACATCGTCGCCATCGCCGAGGTGGTGCGCGATCTCTATCGTTCGGAATCGCAGCCCGAGCAATCCTACAGCGAACGTCAGCTCTATGAGGCCGCGCTCGATCGCCTGTCGCGCGAGATCGCCGTCGTCCAGCATGTGACGGAAACCGAGGCGGTCAAGGAAATCGAGGGACAACTCGCCAGGAGCCCGCGCCGCGGCGCCAAGGCGGAGGCCGACGCCGAGACCGATGGCGACATTGACGCCGACGCCGATGGTGATGACGCGGCGGTCGCCGACGAAGCTGCATAACCGGCTTTCGACTGCAAAGGACAAGAAAACCCGGCCGAGTGGCCGGGTTTTTGTTTGGAAGGTTCTTCGTCGAAGCGATGCGAGTTCCTTCTCCCTTGTCGGAAAGAGGTGGGAGGAACAGAGCCCATTCGTTTCTGACGGAATCAGAAGCGAGGCTCCCATAGTTTTATTTTGACGCGTTTTCTTGACGCGAGCCGGTCTCCATCTCGCTCGAAAACGCTACAGGTCGACAAATGAGTCCCCACCCGCGCGACTTCGACCCACCGCATGCGGAGAGGTGAAGCGGCGTTTCCTTGCGATTTCGTCCGGGGACTGTCCTTGAATGCGTGACGGCGCGGATCAATCCACCACGATCTTGACCCGGCTGCGCACCTTGACCTGCGCATGCGGATCGAGACCGTTGAGCACGCGGAAACGCTCCGCGGGATGATCGACGTCCGCCATGCGATGCGACAGCGATTCCACGGTATCGCCGGGTTGCACGGTGATGACCTTGATCCGCAGCGGCCGCGCCGCCTGAATCTCATCCAGCGTCAGGCGGCGGAACGAGGCGACTGTCTCGCGGGCGTTGCGCTCGCTCTCCGTGGTCTTGTGGCGGGTTGCGAAGATAAAGCGGTAGACGTCGCTGCCGAAGCGCAAGGCGTAGACCCGGAACTGCCACTGCTCGCCGTTGGCGACCGCCGAGGCGGCCGGAAAACCGTTGATGGTCAGTTCCTCGGTCGAGCCTTTATCGACGTTTTCCATCCAGCCGGAGTTGAGATACTCGGTGAGCTTTTGCTCGGCAGGCACGCGGACGACGTCGAAGCGCATCGCCTGGCTTCCGCCCTCGCGCACCCCGATCACTGCCTGGGCCGTATTGTCGAGCGAAAAACCCTCCGGGGCCTGGAAGGTAAAGCCGAGCTTGGGGTGCAGGAAGCGCCGGCCGCGAACGAATCCCTCGCTCGGATCCTCGCCGTAGACGATGTTGTCGATCGCGTCGAGATAGGTTTCGCTGTCGCGCTCGCCTTGCGCGGGCGCGCTGTATTGCCGCGCATTGGCCTTTGCGTTCTCGACCCGCTCCGGCGTTGCGGGGTGCGATGACAGGAAGTCCTGCGAGCGCGGGTCCAGCGACGGCTTGCCGGCCTTGAGCGCCGCATTGCGTTCCATCGCCGCCAGGAAGCGCGCGGCGCCATAGGGATCGAAATGGGCCCGCGCGGAAATCCCGACGCCGATGCCGTCGGCCTCGAATTCCTGGGCGCGCGAGAAGCTCGCCAGCGTCAGCTTGGACTTGGCGAGCGCCAGCGCCGTCAGATCGGGGTCGGTGCCCATCTCGGTGACGACGTGGCTGACGAGAGCGGCCTGCCGCGCCTGATCCTCGCGGATCGCCGCGTGCTTGGCCAGAACGTGCGCCATTTCATGCGACAGCACCGAGGACAGTTCCGAGGTGTCGTTGGCGAGCGCGACCAGGCCGCGCGTGACGTAAAGCTGGCCGGTCGGCAGCGCGAAGGCGTTCACCGCGCCCGAATTGAGGATCGTGACCTTGTAGGTGAGATCGGGGCGCTCGGACGCCGCGACCAGCCGCTCGACCGTCTTGTTGATCAGTGCTTCGAGCCGAGGATCGTCGTAGGCGCCGCCGTAAGAGGCGAGGATGCGCTCATGCTCGTGTTCGGCTGCCGGAGTCGGAGCTGCCATCCGCGCCGGTTTTGCAGGCTTGGCGGGATGAGGGGCTGCGGTCTGGAACCGGCTCACGTCGCCGCAGCCGGCAAGCGCGAGCGCCGCGCACAGCAGTACGGCAGTCGCAGCCAAAAGGCGGCGGCCTGTTCCCGTCCCGCGCCGTTCCGCGCTCCACGCCATCGTCGTCATATCTCCGCCCGACCGTCGGGATTCAACATTCGCAAGTCTTCATTCGCAAGTCTTCCCGGTCGGCTCGTTTTGCGAATGACGGAATCCGAAAACCGCCAGCATCCTACCATTCCGCGCGGCCAAGGTTTCAGAAGTTCGCTCGAGGCGAGTTTTCCACACAGCAAATACCGGACCACGATGATTTTTGATCGGTTCGATCAAAAATCATGAACATGATCGAATTCCAATATCTGGAGCAGGATGCGGGCGAAAACCGTACCACGCTTTCCTCATCCCGCTCTAAAGGCTGGTTCAACTGCGTTGAATCAGACTCTAGTCTTAGTCTTTTGGATCGAGCACGATCTTATCCGAAACCGGTTTCGACCCCGGATCACATCCGAGGCAGGCCCTTCGGAATCCTGCTCCAGTGCCCCAATTCCGAAGTTCGCTACGGACTTGCCGGGAAATGAAGCGAACTTCTGAAGCATCACACTATAGCGTTTTCCAGCGAAGTGGAATCCGGTTCGCGTGGAGAAAACGCGCCAGATCAAGAACCTAGAGTCTTTCACCGTTTCCGTGAAACGGTGAAAGACTCTAGTCGCCGATCACTTCGATCTGCCCGGTCCGGACCACATTAATCCGTGGTCCGCCACGGCGTTCGACCCAGCCGCGGACACGCACGCGGCGATTTTTCAGAGAGGCCGGAGTAACGCCCGCTGCCTCCAGATCCGGTACCATGCGCTTTGGGATAGTCGCAGCAAAGTCTCGTGTCCAGCGCCGGCCGAAGTTGACATAGACTGTTCCGCCCGCCTGTCTGACAGACACGACTTTCCCCTCGACGACGGCGAATTGACCGGCGCGGGTCAAAATATCGGCCGGGTCTTCAACGGTCTCGACAATAGAGTCAGTCGCCCAGGCTCCGCGCCGGGCCTGTCGCGCCGCGGCCTCGGCAGTTGCCAGTTCCGTTGCGCAGGCTTTATCGACGATATCGGCGGATATAAGCGCTTCGCCCCGGGTCAGCAGATCGCTCTGGACCGAACTCGCGGACGGTTCGAGGTACAAGAAGAGGGATTGCCGGCCGTAGCGATCCGGATCGTCGCGTTCGCCGCGCAGGACCACATGCCGGCCGATCAGCGCCGCCAGCGCGGATTCGCGATCCTCCGGCTTACCCGCAACGACTTCAATGCCGGCGAGGCGGATCTCGCGGTCATCTTCGAGGCGGAGCGTCCGCGCGTCGACGACGGCGCTTACGACGCCTTCACCCTGGATGTCGAACTGGCATCCGGCCGCGAGCGATGGCGCGGCGGCACCGAACCATATTCCGCAGAGCATTGCTGCGAGCAGATTATTGCACGTGCAAAACAACCGCGTCGTCATCGTCAACCTTTAGCGGCCGCATTGCGCGCGGCGATGACACGCGGATTGCTTTTTGCCCTCGAACATTGCTCGAGGGATGCTTTCGTCACCTTGATCCGGGATCGGTGATGACGCGGGCCGCGACCAGCCGGTTCCAGATGAACAGCACGACGATCGCGCCGATGGTCGATGTGATGAACCCGGCGCCCTGATTGGGACCGTAGTGACCAATCGATTGTCCAATGAAAGTCGCGAGAAATGCGCCTGCAATCCCGAGCACCGTCGTGAGGATGAATCCGCTCGGCTTGTTCGGACCGGGAGACAGAAACCGTGCAATGATCCCCGCGACGAAACCGACGAGAATAATCCAGAGAATGCCGCTCATGATGAAAGTCCTTCCTCAGAATAACCGTGGCTTTGAAGCCTCCGCAGGGACCGGCCAGGCGGCCGGTTCCGCGACGGCTAGCGAGTCCATCAAAGCATTCGTGACAGTTCGTTCTCGGTTGGCAGGCGCCCGTCGGGCGTCAGGTGGTGGACGACCTCGGGCAGGTGCTGGCTCAGTCCGGTGAGCAACTCCTCCCGCGACAGGCCGGTCTGTGCCATCAGGCCGTTGATCTGGTCGGCGCCCAGCGCGTCGGCGAGGTCGCGTGGCGCGATCTGCTTGTTGGGACCCGGACTGACCCAGGAACTCGCGGTCTCGCCATGGCCTTTCTGCTGAAGCTGGTTCAGCAGGTCGCCAAGACCGCCGCTCAGAATGCTTCCGGCGGCGCCACCCGCCAGCAGGCCGCCAAGCCCGCCCTTAAGCAGGTCACCGAGGCCGCCGCCGCCGCTGCCGGGCAGGCCGGCATTGACCGTGCTTCTCGGCGCGGGAGCCGGCGGCGCGGACGGGCTGGCTTCAGAATGGCTTCCGGTGAAATGCTTCAGTGCCTTGTAGCCCAGCAAGGCGAGAATCGCCAATGTCATTGGCGACATCCCGCCGCCGCTTTCGCTTGGCGCGCTAGGCGCGCTGGGCTCGCTTGGACCGCGCGGGCCGTTCTGCATTCCGTTGAGGACGTCGAGCAAACCCATGATCGTCTCCTGTTACGCTCCAGCCCCGTCGCCGAAGATAATGTCGCCACATGACGGTCACAAGGCAAACATCCCGCGAGCGTGCCGGCGCCGCCGTTTCATATTGCCGTTATTGCTATCGAAACAAAAATGACTGCGGGATGAATGGCGGTGCCCAAGTAAGGGGCGCGGGTTTTCGCGAAGCCGGAGTCATGTCGCGGCCGAGCGATGTCCGATCGGATGCCCTCGAAGCTCAAAACGCGATTCGGATCATTTTCAGATCATGCGCCGGGGGCTTGCCCGATGCGCCTGAGTACCGGATAAGTACCGAGGTTATGTGGCGCTCAGTCCCGGTAGCTCAGCTGGATAGAGCACAGGTTTCCTAAACCTGGGGTCAGGGGTTCGACTCCCTTCCGGGACGCCACCGCCAATTCGCCTCTTGTTTTCTTTAGTCTTTCTCCTCGAATTGTCCCACACGGTACGTCCTCACGGCGGAACGCGAGGTAGCGCAAGAGGTCAAACACGGGGCGGGCCTTGGTGCCTATGGCGTGGCACTTAATGGTATTGCGCTATCTCCGCGTCGGTCCATGTGTGGTGGCCATCGGTAACATGCTTGATGCGCTTGACGCCAAGGGTCGGGCTGACCGTCGTCTCCTCCGCCTCATTCGCCCAGACATGCTCACGGCTGTCGCCCGCAAGGACTATGACGATAGGCGGCGGCGGCAAGCGCAAGCCAAGGCGAAGGCCGAGGGACGCTACAAAGGGACTGCCTGAGGACACGGAGCGCAATGAAGGCATCGCCTGCATGCTCGCCTTTGGCCAGACATGGAGCGCCATCCAGAAAGCCACCGGATGCAGCCGCGCGACGATTGCCAAGGTGGCCAAGCGGCAGGAACAGACAGCGGCCTAGCGGCAGGGTTTTTCCACACAGCACCTCGCAGGGTCCCGCTCAAGGCGGGGCCTCGCGGACGGGGCACGGGGGAAACTCCGTTCGCAGCCGTCACGTCCTACCCTTCGAATTTGTGACCCTTGAAAATGCCGGAGCCCCTAGATCATCCGGTGTAGATTCAGCCTCGAATCAAAGGAAAAACTCGGTATGGCTGTAATCGACATATTCTCAAAGCGTAGGCAACGCGCGCTCGGCACTGTCTCTGATGTTTACACCTACGACGAAATTCCCGGAGGCTTACGAAATCAAATCGTACAAATTTGGAATGAGGCGATAGGCGTACCTGAGACTCTTTACGACCATAATGAACGTGAGACATCGGACGGAGTATATTTTGCGATCGCTAGCGTTTTGCGGCGAGAATACAGCGTTTTTACCTTAAGCGGTGCTCGTGGCATCAACATGCATGACAAGGGGGATGCATACCGAGACCTCACACTATGGTTCATGAATGACTCGAATACCGATCGTGCGCTTGATGCGATTGAATTGTCGGCCCGATGCATCAAAAATCGCTGTAGCCGATCCTACTATCTTAACAGGCGGAATGCTGAGCAAGTGGCGAATGAGGCTCTCTCTGAGATCAACGTCCGATTCAAAGAGCACGGCGTTGGTTATCAGTTTTTGGATGGAGAGATTGTTCGGGTTGACTCACAACTCATTCATCAGGAAGCGGTGGTGCCAGCGCTAACCGTGTTGCGTGGTGCCGAATACTCGAACGCTCACGAGGAGTTTTTGAGTGCCTACGAACACTACAGACATGGTAATATGCAGGAAGCACTAGTTGATTGTTACAAGTGCTTTGAAAGTACAATGAAGGTGATCTGCACCAAACGGGGATGGCACTTTGATCCGAGAGCTAGCGCCAGGGACCTCGTGGAGTCATGTCTCACAAACGGTCTAATCCCGCCGTACTGGCAGACTCATTTTGGCGGACTACGGAGTGTTCTGGAATCGGCAATTTCGACGCCCCGCAACAGACAGGCGGGTCACGGTGCAGGTCCAGGTCCGTCACCTGACATACCAAATGAATTAGTATCTTATGTGCTCCACATGACAGCGGCGACGGTGCTCTTCCTTGCGGAGGCCGAAAAGAATTTGTCATAGGAGAGCCAAGAGGTGAGCCACACGGATTGGAAAGCATAATGACCCCGTGGAACGCCTCCGAGTCTCAAGCTAACATGTTGATATTATTCGCTCGTCTCAGCCCCTTCCGGGACGCCATTTGCCAAGACCGAGTTTGAAATCATCGAGTTTGAAATCACTGATTTTTCAGCTTGGGTATCCCATCTCGATACCGGTTGGGATGATTCGATCCCAGCAGCGCCGCGCCCTTGAAGATCAGGCGGCCCCTCGGCGAGGACAGCGAAGCGCTGTCCGTCGCCCTGCGTCTTCATGCCGGCCTGATGCGACGGTCCCGATGGTCGCAGCAGCACAATCGCGTTTGATGCAATTCAGCGAGCTACCTCGGGGTTCCGTGCCGGTGGCCTTCGGTCTGACGCTCGCCCCAGGCTATGGCCAGCGCAAATACGGCTATAACTGCGGTAACGAATAAAGTGACAACGATTGTATCGGTTGGCATGTCGATCCCCTTTTTGATTTCGACAAACCAAGGATATGGAATTCATGGCAGAGGTTTTTGATCTGGCTCAAAAACGCCATCTCCCGCGGCGGTTTTTAGGCGGCCTCGAAAGTTGACCGGCATGGACAGTGAATCGCTGAGCCGCCTTACGGTGTCCCTGGCCATCGGGCTTCTTGTCGGCCTTCAGCGCGGGTGGCAAACGCGCGATGCGGAGGACAATCGGCGAGCCGCCGGCTTTCGTACGTTCGCGCTTTCCGGGCTGTTGGGTGGGGTCACCGGCCTCATCGCGCTTCGAACGACCGCTTCGGTCATCGGGTGGGTCTTCCTGGGATATATTACAGCATTCACGGCCTTTCACTGGCTGGAAGCCAGGAACGAGGGCCGTGCCAGCGTGACGTCCGTTGTCGCGGGGATGCTCACCTTCCTGCTCGGAACGATGGCCGTCGTCGGAGATCTGCAACTTGCCATCGCCTGCGCCGTCGGCATGACGGTTCTGCTGGCGCTGCGCGAGCCGCTGCATCGATGGATCGACTCGCTGAACCTGCAGGAAATTCGTGCCGTCCTGACTTTGCTCGCGATGTCGTTCCTGCTGTTGCCGTTGCTGCCTGATCGACCGATCGATCCGTGGAAAGCGATCAATCCCTATCAGATATGGCTTCTCGCCATCATGATCGCGGTAATTTCATTCGCCGGCTACGTGGCGGTGAAGGCATTCGGAAACCGGCTCGGGGTTTTCATGGCGGCTGTCGCGGGAGGGCTGGCTTCGTCCACGGCCACCACGCTCGCGCTGGCAAGGCTTGCTCGTGAGCATCCGTCATCGTCGGGGTTGTTGAGCGCAGGTATTCTGGTGGCGGGTGTCGTCATGATGCTGCGCGCGGGCATCATCGCAGTGGCGCTCAACCGCGCCCTGCTGACGTCGCTTTTGCCCGCGCTGCTGACCACCGCCGCGGTGCTTGGCATCGGGGCCGCCATCCTGTGGTTCAGAAATGTCGAGCAGGAGTCGCCTGAACTTCGGATCAGCAATCCTCTTGCTGTTGGAACTGCGGTCAAGCTGGTAGCGTTGCTCGCAGCCGTGATGCTGGCCGCAGAACTGGTGCGTCAAATGTTCGGCGGGGTCGGCATCCTTGTTGTCGCCGCGCTTTCCGGAGTTGCGGATGTCGACGCCCTGACGATCTCGATCGCTCGCATGGCGGGAGCCGATGTGGATTTCAATACGGCAGCGCGTGCGATCATGATCGCGATCGCAGTCAACACCGTCTCCAAGACCGTTATGGCGGGTTGGGTGGGAAACCGGAGGGTCGGGCTTCTGGTGGGGGGGATTAGCGCCGCCGCGCTTGCCGGAGGTCTCGTTGTGGCTGCCTAGAGTCTTTCACCGTTTCATGGAAACGATGAAAGACTCTAGCGTCTTGGTCTGATGCGTTTTCTTGACGCGAACCGGTATCCACTTCGCTTGAAAACGCTATGGAGCTTAAGGGGCCGGATGCTGGCGGGAAATGGCCTCCCGAACGCGCATCACGAGGCTGTTTTCCAGATCAGGCTTGAACAAAATATAGTCTATACCGGCGGCCGCGGCCTTCTCCGCCATATGCTGGTTGGGATAGCCGGTCATAAGGACAATCGGCGCTGCGACTTGTTGTTGACGCAGGCGAGCCGCCACATCCAGTCCATCCATGTGGGGCAATCTGTAATCGATCACCAGGCAATCGACGTCGTCCCGCTCGATGGAAGTCAATAGCGTCACGGCGGCGTTGAATGTGCGAACCTTGAATCCATGGGTTTCGAGAAGAAATCGCAGCGACTGACGCACGGCAGGATCGTCATCGAGAACGCAGATTTTGTGCTTTGTCGTGGCTGGGTCTGTCATCTGGCGTCGCGAATTCCAATAGCTGTCTCCGCACTATACAATGGTGGGAACGCGGCGATTTGATCTAGCTCAATCGTTCAAGATGCCGGCGCGCAGCGCAAGCCGTATCAGTTCGGACAGGTTGTGCGCCTGCATTTTGGTCATGACGTTGGCCCGGTAAACCTCGATCGTCCTGGGACTGATATTGTGTTCGCGGGCGATGAGCTTGTTGGAAAGCCCTGCGACGAGTCCTTCCATGACCTGGCGTTCGCGCTGGCTGAGACTTGCGATCCTCGATGCGATCTCGGCCGAGAGGGCGTCGCTTTTCGCATGATCGGGGCTTTGCTGGAGCGCGGCCTCGATTATTCCGATCAGCCGTTCATCCTCAAACGGCTTTTCGACAAAATCGAGTGCTCCCAATTTTATCGCTTCAACAGCGAGAGGAATATCCCCGTGTCCGGTCATGATGATGACGGGCAGGGGCGAGGCGTTGGCTTTGAGACGTTGAAGCAGGTCCATTCCATTGATACCGGGCATGCGAACGTCGGACACGACACAGCCGAAACGAAGACCGGCTTGAGCGTCGAGGAAGTCGGCGGCCGTGTCGAACAGCGTGACGTTGAAGCCTGCGGAGCCAAGCAGGAAATCGAGCGAGTCCCGCATCGCGGGATCGTCGTCGATGACGTAGACATTTCCCTTATGCGACATCTGGTAAATCCCAGGTCGACACGATGGGTAGCGTCAGTCGGAAGGTGGCGCCGCCGGAATCGTTCGTTTCGGCCCACATTCGGCCGCCGTGGGCTTCCACGATCGACCGGCTGATCGAGAGCCCCACGCCCATGCCGGTTTCCTTGGTCGTGAAGAAGGTCTCGAACAGGTTTGCAGCGGCGATCTCGCTGAAGCCGTGGCCTGTATCCGATATGGACAGTTCGACCATATTGTCTGAAGTTTTCTTGCTTGAGGCGGTAAGTTCCCGTTTTGGCGACGCGGTCATCGCCTCCAGTGCGTTTCGAAAGAGATTGACCAGAACCTGCTGGATCTGCACGCGGTCGACCAGGATGCGGTCGCAGTCGGCATCCAGCTCAAGCCGCAGCGTGACGTTTTGTTCGCGGGCGCCGGCGAGACCGAGAGCGCCGGCTTCCTCCATCAACTTTGCCAGGCTTTCGATGCGCTTCTCTGAATCCCGCCGGGAAACAAAATCGCGCAACCGCCGAATAATCTGGCCGGCGCGGATGGCCTGATCGGCGGCGCGATCCAGCGCCGTTTCGATCTTGGCGATGTTGGGGTCGGTGCTTGCCGCCAGAAGACGGCGCGAACCTTTCATGTAGTTGCTGATCGCGGTGAGAGGCTGGTTCAATTCGTGAGCGAGGGTCGAGGCCATTTCACCCATCGCGCTCAGGCGAGACATGTGAACCAGTTCGGATTGCAGTTCCTGAAGTTTTGCCTGGGTTTGCTGATGCTCCGTAAGATCACGAACAAATCCGGTAAAATGCCGCTTTCCACCCGAATGCATCTCACCGACGGATAGGTGCATTGGAAAAGTGGCCCCATCCCGGCGTTTCCCGGTGACAATCCGTCCGATGCCGATGATATGCCGTTCGCCGGTGGATTGGTAACGGGCCAAATAGCCATCGTGTCGGCTGCTATCCGGTTCAGGCATCAAAATGCTGACGTTCTGGCCAATGGCTTCATGTTCTGAATAGCCGAACAGGCGTTCGGCCGCAGTACTGAAATGCTGCATGATGCCGTGATCGTCAATAACGATCATCGCGTCGGGAATCGTATCGAGAATCGAGCGCAAGTGGTCCTCGCGCGCAAGCAGGGCTTCTTCGATCAGCTTCTGATCGTTGATATCGAGCATCACGCCACTCAGGCGCTGCGCTACGCCGTTTTCGCCGATGACGAGGCCGCCTCGCGCCCGAACCCAACGGCTCCCTTCCGGTATCCCGCGGATCCGGTACTGAATATCGAATCTGCGTCCCGTCTTGATCGAGCGCTGAATGGCCGATTCCGTGCGGTCGCGGTCTTCCGGCTGGAGCAGGGAGAGGAAAAAATCGTAACTGACCGGAGCGTTTTCCGGGACGCCGAAAAGCCTGCGTGTCGGGCTGGACCAGAACAGTTTTCGCGTCGAGAGATCGAGATCCCAGATGCCAACCCCGGATTTGTCAATTACGCGTTGCAACTCCTCGTCACGGAACAGGCTTGAGGATGGCAGATCGTCACTCGTCACGGTTCGTCCCGCACGGCAAGGAAAGCTTCGTGAGCCTCTCGTATTCCCGGCTAATGAGGCTATCCGGGATCACGACCGCTACTTAAGGCAGGGCCCCTGGGCTCAAGGATCGAAGAATAAGACCTTGTCCGGCCAAAAACACCATAAAAAATACGATCCGTTGCAGCCTGTCCCGGCCGGCGCGGGGTCTTCCGTTAAAGGGGGCTGGTTTGCTTTCCGCTTCAGTGGCGCCGCTTGCAGCGGCGGGCGCACCGCAAACCTTCATAACGACCTGATCGGAGAAACGAGAGACTTCCCGGCGAATGGATCGCCGCTCCATCCCTTGAATTCTGATGCAATTTCCGGACGCAAAATCGCGGCGCGCTTTTGCCGGAATTGCTTAGGCTTTGAGGTTTTCGATCACTTTTTGCAGCAAGGCCCGGACACGTTCCGCCGACTGCTTGAGTTGCGGGTTGTCGATGGCCTGCATGGAAGCGACGGGATCGATGGCTGCGACTTCGGTGCGATCTTGAGTGATCTCGTTGACGACGACGTTGCAGGGCAGCATGGTGCCGACCTTGTCCTCCAGTTGAAGTGCATCATAAGCCAGCTTGGGATTGCATGCCCCGAGGATGCGGTAGTTGCGAAACTCGACGCCGAGTTTTTCCTTGAAGGTTTTCTTGACGTCGATCTCGGTAATGATGCCGAATCCTTCACCTTTGAGAGCGTCGATCGTTTGCCGAACGGCCTCGTCGAACCCGACCGTCAGGGTCTTGCCAAAATAATACGTCATCATGGTTTCCCTTCATCGTCGACGGCGGCTGCGTGTTTGTGTCGTACTCTTCAAGAAACGGTCAGCCGGCCGCTGCCAATTTGTCATCTTCGGGAGAATTCAAGTACAATCCGGACATGGGATCGACCCAGCAAAGGTGATCGTGGACTTCCTTCACGCCGACGACATTTTCCGCCGCGACAATGGCAGCCTGCCGGGCCCGTTCGTCGGTGATGATCCCGTTGAGATGAACGATGCCGCCACGGACAATGACGCTCAGGCCGAATGGACACCAGTCGCTTGTCTCAATGGATGTCGCGATGCGATCGCGAATATGGTCGTCATCGGCGGTCGGATCGGGAATCTCGCGGGCAAGCTCTGCGACAACCTGCAGCAGATTGGCGCGGGTAACAATTCCGACAATCCGGTCGCTCCGCATCACGGGCAGCCGCTTGACGCTGTTTTTCTCCATCATTGCCACAATGTCTTCCAGCAACGTATCTTCTGACACGGTGTAGGGATTAGGTGTCATGATTTCACCGACCTTGCGGCCTTGCTCATGAACGAAGTCCGACGCGTCTCTGCCGGCGCCGAGCAGGAATTTCAACCATCGCGCCCTCCTGCGCCCCGTACCGATTTCGGCGCGGCGAAGGAAATCTCCTTCCGAAACGATGCCGACCAGCTTTCCTGCTGCGCCGATTACCGGGAGACCGCTGATGTGTCGTTCAAGCATGGTGTTCGCGGCGTCGACGATGGTCGTGTCAGGGCTGACCGTGACGACCTGCCTGGTCATGATCTGATGGGCGCGCATGGCGAGGTTCCAAGATCGTGGATAAAGCTGTTTGAATCATATCGCCAATTCACCGAGATGGCTTGACCTGGGTCAAGCGCGGCGGGCGCGACCGGGTTCCGGTCTGGTTCGGAGGATTGCTCATCGGTCCAACGACAGCATCATTTGCAGGTTTCTTGACCTGAATCATTTCGCTCAACGATCCAGGTCCCATGCATACTGGATGCCGCTTGAGGTTTTCGATTGGGCCGCATCAGGAGAAGAAAATGACCTACGCGACGATCATGGTGAGCCTTGCATCCGATCAGCCGAACGAGTGGTGTCTCGCTGTTGCCGGCGAAATGGTCGAGCGATTTGACGCACGAGTGGTCGGAATCGCGGCCGCGGAGTTCAGTCCGCCGCTTTATTTCACCTCGGGCGAGCAGGCCGACAAAATGATTGAGCTAGGTCGGGATGCCATAAAAGCGCGGTTGTCTGAACTCGAGACCGAGTTTCGAAAGGTGATGATGAACCGAGACGCGAAACGGGTCGAATGGCGCTCCGACATGGAGATCCCTCTTCGGTTCGTTTCGCGCGAAGCGCGTGCCGCCGATATTATCGTGATCGGGCAAAGTCGAGGCAGGGCATTTACAGACCCGTTTGCCAGGGTCGATCCGAGCGATCTGGTGATGCAGGCGGGCAGGCCCATGCTCGTCGTTCCCGAGGCGGTTGGCTGGCTCGATTTGCGGAGTGTGCTGGTCGGCTGGAAGGATACGCCTGAGGCACGGCGGGCAATCGTCGATTCGCTTCCATTGCTGGCCGGAGCGAAGAACGTGACGGTCGCCGAGATTATCGAGGGCGGTGGCAGCCGCGAGGCTGCATTGAACCGTACTCATGACGTAGTTACGTGGCTGTCACATCATGACATCGCAGCAAACGCGCTTGTTCAAGAAGAGAGTTCGACGCGGGATGCGGCAGCTGCGTTGGACAGGATCGCGTCCAGCGTCGGAGCCGGCCTGGTTATTGCGGGCGCCTACGGCCATTCGCGATTGCGTCAGTGGGTGCTCGGTGGCGTGACGCAGTATCTTGCCTCTGAATCGACGCGCTGCGTGTTGCTATCGCGCTGAGCTTCACCTGATATCGCGGCTGTTTCGGCCAAGGTGAGATACGGCCTTCGTCGTGACGGACGTCAAGTCAGCCCGCGGATAGGACGTCAACTCTCAATCGTCCCATTCGTGAGTTGATCTTAAAAGGGATGAATCTGGCTAGAACGGCTTCAATTCCGCCAGCTCCCGGAAGGTGAGTGCGGCGGCCTTGATGATCCGTTTCCTGGCCTTTTGGCCTGTCGGGAATAGCGAGTTCCATCTCGTTACATCGTCCCGCGTCGATTTTGCCAAAGCTGTTGCGATAACGCGGCCTTGCTCAGCGTCGTTCAACTGCCCCAGGTGTTTCTGAATCCTGCGTAGAGACTTAAGACACTCCTTCACTCCTGCGTGAGACTTGCTTGGAAAAAGCTGCTCGAGCATTTCGAGTGCATAACGGAATCGTTTGCTTTTGATCCTGAGCTGATGGCGCTGACTTGCGTTCATATCCTCTAGGGCGCGGCTCTTTTTGACCAGCTTCTTGTACCAACGATCAAGCTTGCGGCTGGAATAGGTCGTGAGCGAGGTTGGTGGCTTCACGTTGCCGGACGGCCCGCTTCCGTCAATCCAGATCGACATGTCGCGTAGCAGGATCCGGTATCGTCTTGAGCGGAGCGCCCGGCTGAGCTCCCGGTGGCTGGCGCTCCAGGTTTTTCGCCAGAGGCGATCGGGCGATTGTTCCGGGCTCGTGTCATGGGCTGAGGAAAGCCGCTTAAGCGCGACGTCCAGATCCCGCGCCCGGCTCAGGTGTTTGTTCAACCATCTCAATTCACCCTTCAAGTGGGGCCATTCTGAGGATGGAACACAAGAGGAGAAAAAAGATCGAGCGGCCCGCAGCCGGGTCAGGGCAATTCGCATCTGGTGCAGCGCTTCCCGGTCTTCCCCGCATGTGGCCTGGTGATTTGCCGCCAGATCGTCGAGACAGCCGCGTGCGATCGTGCGAAACGCTTCCTGACATGTCATGGTTGCGGTCAATCGCGGCGTTTTATAGCGGCGATACCTGTCCTGTCGCTGTTCGAAGCGTGGGCTGCGCGGGTGAAATTTTCGGGAGCCAGTCATGGCGGGTCCAGTGGCTTGGCGAGAGACCGGTTTCAGTCGCGACAGGGCTTTTCCTTTTGATTATAGCATTTTCGAGCGAAGCATATCCTCGGGCTTGACCAGGGGAGGATGTTGGCTCTCGTGACAAAAACGCATCACATCAAAGTCCTGGAGCCCGCTTCTGTTTCATCAGAGGCGACACGGTTCTAGGGTTGAAGCACCGCCGCTCCCAGCAATTGTCCTGCCCTCAGCATGGCAATGGCGTCGTTTGCCTTGTCGAGGGGAAAGGTGGTGGTACGGATGTGAATTCCGGCCCGAGGAACAATCCTGAAGAAGTCGATGCCGTCCTGCCTCGTCAGATTGGCAACAGACATCAACTGCCGCTCCTCCCAAAGAAGACTGTACGGAAACGACGGAATATCGCTCATGTGGATTCCAGCGCAGACAACGCGGCCACCTTTGCGAACCGCGCGCAGGGCGAGCGGGATCAATTCACCGGCCGGCGCATAGACAATGGCGGAATCCAGTTCGTCTGGCGGTTGCTGATCGGATGCACCGGCCCAGACGGCGCCAAGTTGCCTGGCGAAGTCCTGCGCCGCGATATCACCGGTGCGGGTGAAGGCAAACACCGAGCGCCCCTGCCAGGCGGCGATTTGAGCGACGATGTGACCCGCCGCGCCAAATCCGTAGATACCGAGCCGCTCGGCGTCACCCGCCATGACCAGCGATCGCCAGCCGATCAGGCCGGCGCATAATAGCGGCGCGGTCGATACATCGTCGCCGGCTTCGCCGATCGCAAACGCATAGCGCGCATCGGCGATGGTGTGGGTTGCGAAGCCGCCATCGCGAGTATAGCCGGTGAAAAGCGGGCGGTCGCACAAGTTCTCCTGACCAAGGCGGCAATAGCGGCAAACGCCGCAGGTGTACCCAAGCCAGGGGATACCGACGCGGTCACCAATTTGATGGCCGGTTGCGCCGATACCCACCAGGTCGATGTGGCCGACAATTTCATGGCCGGGAATGATCGGATAGCGAATGCCGGGGAGTTCCGAATCAACGACATGGAGGTCGGTGCGGCAAACCCCGCACGCACTGATCTTAACGCGGATCTCTCCATCGCCGGGAACTGGATCATGGCGCTCCTGCATTCGGAGCGGCATAGCGGGAGCCGAGAGCACCATCGCGCGCATGAAATGCCTCCTGACAAGGCCGGCGGTGCAGCACGTCAGATCAGCCTGGAAGGTAACGCGGGTATTCCTTGCAGTGCAATAGCCGCTGCTGTTTGACCTCGATCAAAATCTTCCGGCTGGCGCATGGTGAAATACTCCACTCAGGGCTCATTGCTGGAGGATCGACCATGGTGAAGCCGCTCATCCCGATAGGCCGGGATAGTTCCCTGGCGCGTACCGAAGCAAACCCGTTGACGATGTTGCAGCAAGAGATGGACCGGCTGTTCGATGGCTTCAGCAAAAGCTTTACCGGTCTGTCGTCACGGACGCTGATGCCGAGCATGGATCTTGCCGAGACGGACGAGGAGATCGAATTAACCGCGGAACTTCCCGGAATGGAGGAGAAAGACGTACAGTTGAACGTCGTGGACAATCATTTGACGATACGCGGCGAGAAGAAGAACCAGCGGGAGGAAAAAGAAAAGGATTATCATCTCGTCGAGCGGAACTACGGTTCTTTCGTGCGGACGATCGAACTGCCGCCGGGCGTGAACCTCGACAGCATCAAAGCGGTGATGTCGAAGGGTGTTCTGAAGGTCACGGTACCGAAGCCGCCGCCCGCGCAGGCGAAAACAATCGAGGTCAAGGCGGCCGGTTGAATTGAGAAGTCGGGCGTGCGCGGCGCGGAAGACTGCGCGCGTAGGAGCCGCGGCTCGCCATAAGTCAGATGTAGCGGATTGGGTGGTATCTTGCACCAATTTCCCGAACAGATCGTCGACCGCTACATGACGCGCAAGGTCAAGACGGTATCGTGTGATGCCACGATGGGCGAACTCAACGATCTGTTCGCCAGCGATGATTTCAATGCCTATCCGGTTGTCGACCAGTTGGAGGTCGTCGGCCTGGTGACAAAGTTCGACGTCCTCAAATGTTTTGCCCTTGCGCTGGGTTCGATGGCTCCGCGCTATGACGAACTTATGAAGCGAACCGCTTCAGATGTGATGATCCACGAATTTATCTATGTGGGCGCAACGACGAAGTTGGTGCGTGTGTTGCAGTTAATGATCGAGCATCAGCTTCGCAGCATTCCGGTCATGGATGCGGACCAGCGCCTGGTCGGCATCATCTCGCGCGAGAATATCATGCAGGCCATACGAGACTGCATGCGCGGCGAGAAGCGTACTCTCTAAAATCCGTCAGAAAATTGTTCGCCGCACTGAACAGCGCCAACGTCTTTCGTCGTACAGATCCATGTCGACTTATCGATTGAACAGCCTGCTCGCGCCGAACTCGGTGGCATTGGTCGGCGCGAGCCCGCGTAGCGGATCGGTCGGGCGAGCGATTATAAGCAACATCCGCGCATCCCGGTTTGAAGGTCCGTTCGGTGTGGTCAATTCGCGTTATCGGGAGATCGACGGCATACCGACGGTCAGACGTTTATCCGAGCTTCCGTTTGTCCCGGAACTGGTCGTTGTCACCACGCCGGCGCCGACGGTTCCCGAGATCGTTGCCGAAGCCGGACAGCTTGGTTCCGCCGGAGCGATCATTATCAGCGCTGGCCTCGGCCATGGTGCGGGCTCATTGGCGGAAGCCGCCGATCGCGCGGCGCGTGCCTCTCATATGAGGCTGATCGGTCCCAATTGCCTCGGCATCCTGATGCCAACGATAAATCTGAACGCGAGTTTCGCGGCTCATATGCCGCGCGCAGGGAATCTGGCGCTGATCTCCCAGTCCGGTGCAATAGCAACCGGGATGGTGGATTGGGCGGCACATCGCAACGTCGGATTTTCCGGGATCATATCGGTCGGTGATCAGCTTGATGTCGATATCGCAGACCTGCTGGACTTCTTTGCGCTCGACACCGAGACCAAGGCGATCCTGATGTACATCGAAGCGATCAAGGACGCCCGGAAGTTCATGTCGGCGGCGCGGGCGGCGGCGCGGGTCAAGCCGGTCGTCGTTGTTAAATCAGGACGGATGGCGCAAGGAGCCAGGGCGGCGGCAACCCACACCGGCGCGCTGGCGGGCTCGGATGCCGTCTATGACGCAGCATTTCGTCGCGCCGGCATATTGCGGGTGTTCGACCTTCGGGAGTTGTTCGATTGTGCGCAGACGCTAAGCCGGGTCAAGGTTTCGGCCGGAAAGCGGTTGGCGATCCTCACCAATGGAGGCGGCATGGGTGTTCTTGCGGTGGATCGGCTTGTCGAACTGGGTGGGATGCCGTCGGTGCTTGATCCCATCGTCAGACAACGACTCGATGCTGTTCTGCCGGCGACATGGTCGGGCTCCAATCCGGTTGACATCATCGGTGACGCCGATCCGGCGCGTTACGCCGCCGCGCTCGAGATACTGCTGGAGGATCGAGATAGCGATGCCGTCCTTGTCATGAATGTGCAAACGGCGATTGCCGATTCAGGCGCTGTCGCCACGGCGGTCACCCGAGCCGTTGACGCCGGTCGGCGCAAGCACGCTGATTCCGCGAAGCCGGCGCTGGCGGTATGGGTCGGCGGTGACGAAAATATCTCGAGAACATTTGCCGATGCAGGCATTTCCGATTTCCCGACGGAAGATGATGCCGTGCGCGGATTCATGCATCTCGTTCATCACCGCGAGGTGGTTGAATCGCTTGCCGCGGTGCCGCCAAGCCTGACACATGAGTTCGTGCCAGATGTCGCGGCGGCGCGACGCATCGTCGAGTCGGCGGTGGCAGAAGGCAGGGGATGGCTTGGCCCGATCGAGGCGATGGGCGTGCTGAATGCTTACGGGATTGCCGGCGTGCCGACGCGGGCGGCTGCCGATGTCGAAGAGGCCGCCACTCATGCGCAAGCCCTGTTCGCGCAAGGCGCGACCATCGTTATGAAGGTGCTCTCGCGTGATATCTCGCACAAATCTGACGTCGGCGGCGTGGTTCTCAATCTGACAAGTGTCGATGCGGTTCGCGCCGCGGCGCGCAGCATTCTGGCGAGCGCCAAGGCGAAGCGCCCGGATGCGAGGATTGATGGCTTCATGGTGCAGCCGATGATCCTGCGGCCGAAAGCTCGTGAACTCATTCTGGGAATCGCCAGCGATCCGACGTTCGGCTCCGTCATCGTTTTTGGCCACGGCGGCACGGCCGTGGAGGTGATCAACGACAAGGCGCTGGCCCTGCCGCCGCTCGATCTCAGGCTCTCCCGCGATCTTGTCGAGCGCACCCGCGTTTCCCGGCTGTTGCGCGCCTATCGCGACGTACCTCCCGTCAAGCAGGACGAAATACCTCTGACGTTGGTGAAGCTGGCGCAACTTGCGGCGGATATCCCCGAGATCGGTGAACTGGACCTTAATCCGCTGCTTGCCGACGAGACCGGGGTTCTGACCGTCGATGCCCGTATCGCGATCGGGCCTCCGGTGCGAAAATTCGTCGGTCCGGGTAATGCCAACTTTGCCGTTCGGCCGTATCCGTCGCAGTGGCTGCGGCACCTTGAGCTGAAGGATAACTGGCGGATCATGGTCCGGCCGATCCGGCCTGACGATGAAACGCCGATCTATGGCTTTTTGCGCCACGTCACCAAGGAGGATTTGAGGCTCCGGTTCTTTGCCGCCACGAAGCCGCTGAGCCATGAATTTATCGTGCGGCTGACGCAACTCGATTACGCCCGCGCGATGGCTTTCGTGGCTTTCGACGAGGCCACCGACGAGATGGTTGGCGTCGTTCGAATCCATTCGGATTCGATTTATGAGACCGGTGAGTATGCGATACTGGTTCGCTCGGATTTGAAGGGCAGGGGACTGGGCTGGAGACTGATGCAATTGATCATCGAGTATGCCCGGTCCGAGGGGTTGAAGTTCATCACCGGCGATGTGCTGGCGGAGAATACGGTGATGCTGGCGATGTGCCGGGATCTCGGTTTCGAAATCGTGGACGATCCCGTCGAGCGCGATATCTGCCATGTCAGGCTTGCGCTTTAGCCGGGGCGTTCAATCGTTCGGCATGTTACAGATGGGCAACCGATCTGACGCGATAGGTGTGCATGGTGCCGTCTTCGTTGATTGAAACGTATTCACCCGGCACGAAGCGCTCGTCCGCGAAGTGATAGCCGGCTTCGTCGGGCAGCTTGGCCGCATCGTCGTAACGGAATGCCCAGGTGCCGCCGGGACGGTGAACGAGATGACCGACATCGTCATCCCCGTCCGGCCGCAAGCGTGTCACGCGACACGCCTCGCGATGTTCCTTCCATAACTCATGATCGATGCGGCCATCAGGGAAGAGCGGGGCGATAACGATGTAGCCGATGCCGCTGTCTCCTTCGGGGTGACCGGGTTCACGCGCCAGCTCGAGACGAATCTGACGGAATTGCAGCGGCAGGGACGTATTCAGGATCGGTTTGAGAGGCATGATCATAATCCTCGTGTCTGAGGGACTTTCGGACGATGGACCAATCCGGCTTGGCTTCCTCATAACTGATCAGGGTCATCTTCCCTTCTGAACCAGGCGAAAATCTACACAAGCGGCGGCTCGTTCCGTTGACTTGCATCAATGCCTGTTGGGCGAACTGCCATGATGGCGGATTGAGGCAAGTCAACGTCCTTCCCCAGTACAGTTTTATGGAGAATGGGCGAGCCGGAGGTTTTGCATTGGTGACGATACCCCAATTGGCGGCCACCCCGAGAGGCGATGCTCTCGAGCTTCGCCCGGACGGTTCCTGGATCGCGGTGAATGTCGCCACCCTGGAAGCGCTCACGGAGACCGCCGCGCCGCAGGTCGAGCGGGCGAAGGCGTTGAAAATGGATATGAGCGGCGTGAGCGAACTCGACACGCTGGGAGCCTGGCTGCTCGAAAAATTGTCGCGGCGACTAGCGATCGCCGGCCGTCCGGTCGAAGTTGTCGGTGTCTCCGAAAACCACGCCGGCTTGATCGAGGAGGTCAGGCACGTCAACCGGCATAACCCTTCGCCACCCGGGGCGCGCAATCCCTTGATCGCCAAAGTGGAGGAGGTTGGTCGCACCGCCTGGGATTCCCGCGAAGACGTCGCCGTGTTCCTGCATATGCTCGGCTCCCTTTGCGTCGCATTGCTCGGCATCATTCGCAGGCCGCGTTCGCTGCGGCTCACGTCGTTGGTCTATCAACTGTATCGAGTCGGCTGGCAGGCAATTCCCATCATTCTGCTCATCACGTTTCTGATCGGCGCGATCATCGCTCAGCAGGGATTTTTTCATTTTCGCAAGTTCGGCGCCGATTCCTACGTTGTCGACATGGTCGGCATTCTCGTGCTGCGCGAACTCGGCGTGCTGATCGTCGCGATCATGGTCGCCGGCCGCTCCGGCAGCGCCTACACCGCCGAGATCGGATCCATGAAGATGCGCGAGGAGATCGACGCGCTCTCCACCATGGGTCTTGACCCCGTCGTGGTTTTGATCCTGCCGCGCGTCCTGGCGCTGGTTTGTGCGCTGCCGATCCTGACATTCATCGGATCGATGGCTGCCCTCTACGGCGGCGGCCTGGTCGCATGGTTCTACGGCGGAATGGGACCGGCCATCTTCATCGCGCGGCTGCACGACGCCGTTTCCGTGACGCATTTTGAGGTCGGCATGATCAAGGCGCCCTTCATGGCGCTGGTGATCGGCATCGTGGCTTGCAGCGAGGGGCTGCGCGTCAAGGGCAGCGCCGAATCGCTCGGCAAGCAGACGACAACCTCGGTGGTGAAGTCGATCTTCCTGGTGATCGTGCTGGATGGACTGTTCGCAGTGTTCTTTGCATCGATTGGAATGTAGCGATGGATGCATCGGCTGGAGAGTTCGCCATTCGGGTCAGCGACCTCGTCGTGGGCTTTGGACGCCGCATCGTCATCGATCATCTTTCGCTCGATGTGCGCCGTGGCGAGATCCTCGGCCTGGTCGGCGCCTCGGGCGGCGGCAAGTCGGTGCTGATGCGCACCATCATCGGTCTGATTCCGCGACGGAGCGGCGAGATTGAGGTGATGGGCGCCACGATCGGCTCGACCCATGATCGCGGAACGCAGATGGCCGCGGGCAAATGGGGCATCCTGTTCCAGCAGGGGGCGCTGTTCTCCTCGCTGACCGCGCGGCAGAATATCCAGTTTCCCTTGCGCGAAAATCTTGCCCTGTCGGACGCGCTGCTGGAGGAGATCGCGACTGCCAAGCTGGAGATGGTCGGCCTGACCCCGGAAGACGGCGACAAGTTTCCCTCCGAACTGTCGGGCGGCATGACCAAGCGCGTGGCACTGGCGCGGGCGCTGGCGCTTGATCCGGCGATCGTCTTTCTAGACGAGCCGACTTCCGGTCTCGATCCCATCGCAGCCGGCGACTTCGATACGCTGATCAAGACATTGCAGAGAACACTCGGCCTGACGGTGTTCATGGTGACGCACGATCTCGCCAGCCTGAACACCGTCTGCGACCGCGTCGCGGCATTGGCGGACGGCAAGATCGTCGCCATCGGGCCGATGCGTGAGCTGCTGCAATCCGAACATCCTTGGGTGAGAGCCTATTTCCATGGCAAGCGTTCGTTGATGCTGCAACCGAAAGCGATTTGAGAGATGGAAACCCGTGCCCCGTTTGTCATCATCGGCGCCTTCGTGCTGGCGGCCATCGCCGCGGTTTTCGGCTTCGTCTATTGGCTGCACAACACCGGCGGCCTCGGCCCGCGGACGACCTACCAGGTGCAGTTCGAAGGCTCCGTGCCCGGCCTGCTGGTCGGTGCGGCCGTCCTCTTCAATGGCATTCGTGTTGGCGAGGTGACCGAGCTCAGCCTCGCGCCGGACGATCCGCGCCGCGTCAATGCGGCGATCGCCGTGACGTCGACCACACCGGTGCGGTCCGACACCAAAGTCGGTCTCGAATTTCAGGGCCTGACCGGCGTTCCGGTCGTTGCGCTGGAAGGAGGTCGGTTGCTCGGCGCCGCCGGCCCGGTTCCGACATTGATCGCTGAAGCCGGTGCAGGCCAAAGCATGACACAGGCGGCGCGCGATGCGTTGCGGCATGTCGATGCGGTGCTCGCGGAAAATGCGGGGCCACTGAAAACCACCATCGCAAATTTGCAGGTCTTTTCCGAAGGGCTGGCGCGGAACACCGGCAAGCTCGATGGCATCGTGGCTGGCCTTGAGCGCATGACAGGAGCGGGTACTTCTGCAGCGCAGAAAATCACTTATGACCTCCGCGCGGCGAGCGGCTTTCCAAGCTCGCCCGGCCGTACTCTCAAGGGAAAGCTCGTCATTCCGGAACCGACCGCGGTGATCAAGCTCGATACGCAGCGCTTCCTGTTTTCGCCGGCCAAGGAATATCCGGAATTCGCCGAGGCGATGTGGGCCGACAACATTCCAAAGCTGATTCAGGCGAAACTGCTCGAGAGCTTCGAAAATTACGACATTGCCCACGCGCCGTTACGCGCAGTGGATGGAGTGCAGGCGGATTATCAACTTCTGATCGACATCCGGAGCTTCCAGATCTCGACCGATCCCGAAGCGGTTGCCGATATCGGGTTGTCGGCGCGAATCCTGAACAAGGACGGCAAGGTGGTTGCGGCGCGGCTGTTCCAGGAAAAGCAAAAGCTGGATAAAATGGAGCCCGCAGCGGCCAGCGCAGCGTTCAACGATGCGTTCGGGCGCATCGCCAGGGATATGATCGCGTGGACCGCCAAGGCGTTGTAGACACCAATTTCGGCAAACGCATGGAGCGGAGTGCGTTCGCAATTGCGTCAGGACAAGTCAGGAAAAAGAGGCCAGGTAGTGGAGGTGGATTCTATTTTCGCCGTAAATGCTTGAGAGCGTGCGTCCAACGGCCGGGATCGCCGGAAAATGCATTGGGGTTGGTGCTGTGCTTCCTTTGACCTAAATCAGCATCCTGGCGAGCCGATCCCGTAACTTCATAACCTGAAAGGGGGGTAGATAAAAGGGAGCGCAACGATGGCATCGATCACAAAAGATCACCGTGGAACCTGTACGCGGTGTAGTTCACGCTTGATCAATCTTGAGTGGGAGGAACGTCTTGACCCGCATCAGATTCAGCAGCTTTGGAAGTGCCTCGAATGCAGGAATGAGTTCGTCACTGTGAACGCTTTTGAAGAAGAAAGCACAACGAGCGACGACATCATCGAACCATTCTTCACGAATCTCGTGGTCGAATAGGCTGCGTGGCAGCGGCAAGCCATGCAGCGGCAGGTTGGCAGGATGGAGCGTGAAATGAGGTTTCGTATGCTGATCGTCCTCTCGTGCGCTGGAGCGATCCTGACGTCGTTCGCTGCTGCGGAGTCACCGGGCGGATTTTCCAGGTCAAACTATATTCCGCATCTTGGCGACATCATGGGAGCGACGCAGCTTCGCCACATCAAGCTGTCGTTTGCGGGCAAGCTGCGGAATTGGGAGCTTGCCGCCTATGAACTGGATCAGATCAAGGAGAGCTTTCAGGATGCGGCCACGCTCTATCCCGGGATTCCGGTTACGGACATGACGATTGTAGCGGAGCCGGTTCGGCGGCTTGGCGAGGCTATCCAGGCGAAAGATCCCAGAAAGTTCTCTGCCGCTTTTGTTGAGTTGACGGCGGCATGCAACGGTTGTCATCAGGCGATCGGCCGCGGCTTTATCGTGATCAAGGTGCCGACGTCTTCTCCATTCAGCAACCAGACATTCGAGCCTGCCACGAAACCTTGAGGTCGCCGCGGCAGGCTCTCTTTGGATTTAGTAATTTTCATCGGAAGGTGCAGCGTCTATGCAAGCCGTCTTGGCCGATGAGACAGTGTTATCTGCCGCGCTGGTGATGTCGTAGACGGCTTAACCGGTTTCGCAACCTCGCGGTGAATTTATCGACAGATGAACATGCGTCACGTTGCAGGTGGCGGCGCGAATCATTCCAAGGTTTTTAGAAACGCGATGAAATCATTGATCTGGTCAGGCTCGAACTGAAATTGTGGCATGCTCGGATGCCCGGTCATGATTCCTTCGGCGAGCGCTTCCTCAAGCGTTTCGACGGGATAGCGCTTGTGCAGGCTGCGAAATGGCGGCGCAATCCGAAGCGGGCTGGGGCTCACCTTGTCGATGGCGTGGCATCTGGCGCAATAAAGCAGCGCCAGCCGCCGGCCTTGCTCGATATTGGCGGCCTCCATGCGTTGCGCTGATCCCAAGGTGAAGCTTACGGACAACGCCAGAAGCAGAGATGAGTTGGAAATGCGCATTACCGTTCCTGCGGGAAAGGTTAAAATTTGCCGATGGCGGATATTTTAACAGAGCGTAGCCTTGGTCTTGTTGACCAAGGTCAAGGCGTCGAAGCCCTAAAACCACCGCCAGCTTTGAGATACGTCAAATCGATCCGATATCAGCACCCTATCATTTCCGCAAAATATACCGATTGAAAGAAGCCAGATGATCAAGGACATCATTCTCCATCTGGAGCGAGATCCAGCCCGGGATATCGTTCGCGACTTTGCGGCTTCGGCAGCCGACCTGTTTGGCGCTCATCTGACGGGAGTGTCCTTTGCCTTTGCGGCAGGCATTCCGAATTATATCGTTCCGAACTTCCCGGCAGGCGTGCTTGCCGATCTCTTCGCTGCAAGTGAAACGGCAGCGCGTGGCGCAATCAACCGTTTTGAGGCGGCTGTGAAGCGTGGCGGTCTTTCGGCTGAGCCGCGGCTGGTCTTGCAGACCGAATTCGGGCCGCCCAACGCGTTTTCGGAGATGGCGCGGTGTTTCGATCTCAGCATCATCATGCAATCGGACGATTATAGTGGCGTCAATAACAGCGACCTGATCGAAGCAACGCTGTTTGATTCTGGCAGGCCGCTCATTGTCGTTCCCTATATCCAGAAGGAGATGTTGAAGCTCGACCGGGTCGTGTGCTGTTGGGATGGAAGTCGGGCCGCAGCGCGTGCCGTCAATGATGCGCTGCCGTTGTTGAGGAAAGCCAACGTCGTCGAACTGCTTATCGTCGAGAATGAGAAGACCGCTCATGAGAGCGTCGGCGGCGGCATTCAAATCGGCAGGCATCTTGCCCGGCACGATATCAAGATCGAAGTGAGAAGGACGCCTGCCGCTGATATCGATGTGCCGAACATCATTCTATCGCATGTTGCCGACAGTTCGGCGAGCATGCTCGTGATGGGCGGCTACGGACATTCCCGTCTGCGCGAATTCATACTTGGCGGAGCAACACTCGGCATACTGTCGGCGATGACAGTTCCTGTTTTCATGTCGCACTAGTGGTCCAATTCTAACATTTGCATCCCGTTGCGGCAGGGAGTTCTTGCAAATGTTAGAATCAAAGGACCACTAGCAACTATCAGGTTTCTAGTGGAGTTTTGAATTTGACATTCGCCTGACACGTTCGCTGCAAAGTGGGTAGCGAATGTCAAATTCACTCCACTAGATCACGAACCTATAAAGTGGATTCCGTTTGGATTTAAGGCGTGATTCAATCTCCGGAGTGAAGGGAGAATTGCGTAGCAAATCCCGGAGCCCAAACGGGTGGATATTTCATGACCCCTCAGTTGACTCCTGTGGAGCGGACCCGCCAAACAGGTCAGCAATCCAACGGCTTGAAGGATAGTGCGCACAGAACGTCAGAATCGCAAGCGCGATCGGCACGCCGATGAAGGCTCCATAGAGCCCCCAGATCCAGGTCCAGAAGAAAACGGAGAGCAGCACGAGGGAGGGTGAGATCGCCAATACTCTGCCCGAGACGAGCGGCTCCAGGTAGCTACCGATGACGAACTGGATGACGTTGAGGGAGGCAAAGATTGCGACGACCGCCTGCCAACTGTCGAACTGGGTCATCGCGAGCAAAGTCGGAAATAGGGTGGCGACGAACGGACCAATGAAAGGGATATAGTTGAGCACAAAGGCGATCACGCCCCATTCCAGTGCAAATGGAAGACCCACCCCCCAAGCGAAAATCCCGACGAGCGCTCCGGTAGCGAGGCTCATCAGCGTGCGCACTTCCATGTACTTGCGAAACTTTCGCGCGGTTTCGGCGCTTGCTGACAGCAGTGCCCGCGAGCTTTCAGGCGGGAGGAAAGCTTTCGCGTTCCGCTGCAGGCTGTCGACCTCCATCAGCCCGAGAATTACGTAAAGGAGCGTGATCAGCCAGAAGCTCAGCGTGCCGTTGAGACGGCCCGTGATCGCCTGCGCTCGTCGCAATAGCCACCCGACATTGAAATGCTCCGCCCACAGGCCCGCAATGGAAATGCCATGTTCGTCCAACCAGTTCACGAACTGAGCATAGATCGCCTGGTAGCGCATTGAATCGGTGACGATAGAGTGACCTACACGCCCGAAGCCCCAGACTGCTAGGGATGTGAAGGTCACTATGGTCGCGACGGTCGCGACCATAGTGATTGCCAGCGCGAGCAGCGCCGGCACCCGCTTCTGCAAGGCGTTCTGCAATGGCCAGACAATGGCGATGATGAAAAGACCGAGCGTCAGAGGGGCCAACACGACGTCTGCCTGGTAGGCGACGAAGCCGACGGCGACAGAGACGAGGATGACTGTTGAAGCCGTGATGACTGTATCGCTCCGCATTCTTTTGCCCCCGTTTCCAGAGCTAAACTCGCCGCATCGTCCGCAATGCTCGCCCGCGACGGGAGCGTCCACGAGCGATAATGCTCGCGGAGCTCTTTACGCCTCCGCTTGATCAATTCCAGCTATAGCGCCTCCATGAGTAAGCGAACAAGCTTGTGAAGATCTCTGTTCTCAGCGTTTCCTCGCTGTTGGCGTTATCAGCCCGTCGATGAAGTTGTGATTTGATCAGCCTGTGCTTTTGGCAGCAAGAGTCACGACGAACATCGCGGGGGTCCTCAATGACGGTTGCGACGATAATTGCCCTGGCGTCCTCGCAGATCGGCGCCTTCGTCGGGCGCTGCTATCACGTCCGCTGCCACGAGAGCATCGACAACGTTACACCTGCCGACGTTTACTTCGGTAGATCTGAGACGATCCTCGCCGAACGCAAACGTATCAAGCTTGCCAATATCGCCAACCGCCGCTTGCTGCATCGACTGCAGGCCGCTTAAACTCTAACCCGATGAGCCGGAACCTCCCTTCGCGAGCCGCCTAATCGATCTGTTCGACGAGAGATAAAAATCCATTCGAGCGGCGGTCTGAGTTCATGGCGAGATCGTTCGCGCAAGGGGCATCGGCGACAGGCCGATTTCAACGGCCGGCCGGTGCCGCGAGCGCTATGCCGAGCGGATTCAAGGTTGTACCGATGGCGTCCAGAACGAAGGCTCCGGACTGATCTGCGGTCGCGCTTGCGCTTTCCATCTGAGGATAGAGCGCGGTGAGCCGGACGTGACGGTCGTGCCTGAAAGCGTCCGATGTGTCCAGCGCTGAGATGTCGATGATGCGGACGTGCGCTTTCTGCGCTGCTTCCACCACCCGTGGGTCGTTGACATTCAGCGCGCCGACACGCGGCCTTGACGCTGCGAGGCAGCTTGATATCGCAAGCGCGCGGTCGTCGGCGACCAGGATGGTCATCGGGTGCTCCATCGGGCCCAGCACCGCAATCTGCTGGCGGAACACGTCGACGTCGATGTCGGGTGACGCCAGCACGACCCTGAGCCGGTTGAGGACGGAATTCTTGCCGGCGAGCCGCAACTGCCGAAGCGATTCCATCGTGAGCCACCCGCCCATGCTATGGGCGACGACCGCCACGCGCCCGATGCGGGGATTGCTAGCGAGGCTGGTGAGGAGATCGGCGAGATGGTCGCGCGAGAAGGTGGCCGCGTCCTCGTCCGCCGCGTAGGCGGTCGCGCGAGCCTCGGATGGCCATGCGAACAAGATTGGTGTGTAGTCCGTTTGGGTATCGGCGGCGATCTGCGTAATCCGGAGCACTGCTTCCTGAAAATTAGTGTTGAAGCCGTGGACGAAGACGGCGACGTCCCGCTTGTGCGCGGTGAGGCGGCTGGTGAATGAGCGTTACTAAGTCCTTGTTTTGCCTTATCCTCTCCGGAAATAAGGGCTTTTCCGGCAAGTGGCGGAGAGGGAGGCGACGGCAGCCCTCTTCGCTGCTGTTTTCTGTTGTGGTTTGACGTAAAGAAACGACTGCGCCGCAAGGCTTTCCTCGCATCGCAGTGTTCAACGTTGTTCACGACAGTTCGCCTAAATTCGTTTGCTGTGCCAAAAGATGGTCGGGTTTACGAGAGGGCGAATCCGACGCAGCGGGTTCAACAGCAGATTCGGCCGGGTTCGAATCTCCGATTGTTTGGAGCCCCATATGACGCAGACTCGTCTCATCAACCGGCTTTCCGCCAAAAGCATATTAACCCTCACACGCAAGGCCCGCCACGCTGATGGCGGCGGGCTCTTTCTCGCAATCGACGGCCGTATGCGGAATTGGGTTTTCATCTACCGTGATCGCCAGACTCAGCGAAAGAAGGAAATGGGACTCGGGCCTGCGCCCGGTCCAGATAAGCACGGCGTGAGCATTGCAGACGCTCGGGCAAAGGCGGCAGAAGCGCGCCGGATGCTTTGGAACGGCCTAGACCCGCTCACGGAAAAGCGCACGGCGCGGGCTGCCGCCACGACTGAGACGTTCGGCCCGTTCGCGGACGCCTACGTCACCAACGTTTCCGGCGGCTTTAAGTCCGAAACCCACAAGGGCCAGTGGAAATTATCGATCGAGACTCACGCCGCGTCGCTTCGGCCGTTGCGTCTGGACACTATCACGACTGAAGACGTGCTTCGGGTGCTAGAGCCCCTATGGGAGAAGACGCCAGAGACCGGCAAGCGGACGCAGGGGCGTATAGAGCGAATCCTTGACGCCGCGCGCGCCAAGGGTTTGCGTACCGGCGATAACCCGGCGCGATGGAAAGGTCACTTGAAGGAGCTTCTAGGCAAGCGGAAAGGGCCGAAGGCTCACCACGCCGCATTAGCCTATCCTAAGATGCCCGCGTTCATGATCGATTTGCGGAAGCTGAAAAGCGTCTCTACGCTCGCGCTCGAATTTACAATCTTGAACGTGGCTCGCACTGGCGAAACCATAGGTGCGACGTGGGCAGAGATTGACTTCGCACAAAAGCTCTGGACATTGCCTGCCTTTCGCATGAAGGCGGCTCGCGAACATCGTGTACCGCTCTCGGATCGGGCGCTTGAGATTCTGAACTTGGTGCGACCGCCAAAAGTGAGGCCGTGCGACTTCGTCTTTCCCGGCGCTCGCAAAGGAAAACCACTTTCGGGCATGGCAATGCTGCAAGCGCTTCGCGGAATACATCCCGGAATCACGGTTCATGGATTCCGTAGCGCGTTCTCGGACTGGTGCGGCGATTGCTCTTCCTTCTCGGAAGAAGCTCGCGAGTTTTGTTTGGCGCACGTCAAGGGTGACAAGGCCGAAGCCGCCTATCGCCGTGGTGATGCGCTCGCCAAGCGCCGGAAGCTTTTGGAGGCTTGGTGCAGATTCTTGAATGGTGAGACCGGTAACCTCGCTTCGTTGGTTGAGGCGGCCTGACGCATGTGAACATTAGCGGGCGTTCATTTATTTGGAGCGCCCGCTATGTCCGACATTGAATTCTCCGACCGTGTGTTTACCGTCCCTGAAGCTGCCGCCCACTTGCGCGTGTCGCGAGTCACCATTTACGCGCTTATCAAACAAGGCAAGCTGATCCCTTTCCACATCGGCACTCGCACCCTGTTCAGCGGCGGTGAACTGGCCGCGTTCGTTGCTCGCGCCTCTCACTGATTGTTTCGTACCATACAATGGGCGATTCAACCGACAGTGATTGGCGTACGGCGTTTGCGGCGGAAAAGAATGGCGACGCATCGCTGCTCCTTGCCTTGATTCTCGAATCCGTTCCTCTCGAATTCCACGAGCAGACTCGCGCTGTTCTTCGCAGAATTCCGAAGCGCGGACCTTCCGACAATGACAGACGCATCGCTCGCGCCGTTCGCGATATCGAGAAAGCGACGCCCGCAGGCATGTCCTATTCCACGGCGACGCTATCCGCCGCATGTGCCGCCGCTGGCGTGAGTCCACACATCGTCGCCAGCTACCTTGAAAAGCGCAATCGTCAAGGCGTGACGATAGCCCTTGAAGAAATGGGGCATCATCAGCGACGCGGGTATCATCGAACGAAATTCTTACCGTAAGAATTGGTCACGTGACTTCTCGCGCGTGCGGCCGTTATCTTCGCAGCATCATTTTTACAGAGCGAAGATTTTAGCATGTTCGATATTACATCGCTACCCGCCGAAGCGCAGGCGATCATTACTCGCCATCAGATTCAAGATGCGGAACGGCTTGTGCGAAGCCGCTCCCGACTCAAAGAAAGCCAAGAGCTTCGACAAGATCGGATGCACGTAGTTCGCCTCCGTGACCGTCTCCTCGCCAACGCTGTGTTTAAGCGGAAAGGCAGCCACAAGCAGAAGCTGAACAACAGTGCGCCCGAGCGCGACGCCGATAAAGAGTTTCGGCGGATGGTTGACGGGTGTAATGCTGAAATCGATCGCTTCGACTCGCAAATCGCGAAGATGGAAGCCGAAGTGCCGCCTGCATGTCTGACCGCATCTCGCATCCTTTCAGAATTGGACCGCCTAGCGTCTTCGATTCTGGAGGAGTGCGCACGGCCGAAAGTCATCTTGATCGATGGAGAGCGGGATATCGCTGACGCGTTGCCGAGATTCCGCGAAAATGTCCGTCTAGCGAAGGCCGCGAAGCGATCAGCGGAAAACGAGCCGCTTCATGCTATTGACGTGAAGGAAGTCGCGCGACGCCAGATTAATCGCCTTGCGGCGCGGGGCGTGCCGATGGTCCAGCAGATGTTCGCGGGCGGCGGCATTGACTGGCCTAAAATCCAAAACCCGGCGAAAGTGGGCGCGAACTACAACCTGCAAATAGATGCGGCGGCGTTGCTCGCTTTCATGTTCAAAAAAGAGCTTATTGAAAAGCTGGATGGGCTCATTGACAGCTATGCCGATGTAGCCGGAACGCTCTCCATTGGTCAACGCGCCAAGCGTATTGCAGCGCTTGCCGCTGACATCGACGAGGCCGAGCGCATCGAAGCAGCAGCCGTTGAAGCCGTCATAGCCGATGGCGGCACTGCATTTCATCGTCCCGATATTTCTGTTCTTGCGGTTCTCTCGATGCGGACCGCTTAGACATTTTCACAACCCAAAAATTTTGGAGTCTTTCTTATGGCTAACATGGTTGATGCATTCTCATCTGACGTTTTCGATGTCGTTCAGACAACTGCGGCGATCAATGAATTGGACTGGGTTCCAGGCCGTGCGGGAACGCTCGCCTTTGAAGGTGTGGGCGAAGGCGTCGCGACAACTTCAGTTACAATCGAGTCGCTGCCGGAGGGCCTGAAGCTCATTCCGACTTCGCTTCGCGGTGCACCCGCACCGGTGGAAACCAAAGACAAGCGATCAATGCTGAAGCTGGATATTCCCTTCATCCAACTGACAGATTCTATCTTTGCCGACTCAATTCAGAATGTTCGAGCGTTCGGTTCGAATGAGTTGGAAAGCGCGGATAGCGTCATCAACAAGCAGATGGAGAAGATGAACCTCCGTCTTGACCTGACGTTGGAGCATCACAGGCTTGGTGCACTTCGCGGCGTCATTAAGGATGCGGACGGTTCGACTCTTTGCGACTTGTTTTCAGAGTTCGGATTCCTGAATTCGGATGGCATCGCAGCGGCCGAAGAATTCGAGTTCTCGCTCGATAATTACGGCGCTGTCGGCGTGGGCAATGCAATCCGGATTCAGTGCCAAGCCGTCAAGCGCTATATGAAGCGTCAGGCGAAAACCAACATCCCGGCGAACGCAAAGATTTGGGCCTTCTGCGGTGACAACTTTTTCGACAAGTTGCTGGAGCACCCATCCGTCCGCAGCACGTATGACGGTTACGGGGCAGCGCAAGCCGCGCTCGGCGGAAATTATACGTTTGATATTTTTGAGTACGGGGGCGTCTTTTGGGAGAATTACCAAGGGACCGACGACAATTCGACCGTCATCATCGCACCGGACGAATGCCGTTTCTTCCTAAGCGGGGTTCCGGGTCTCTATGTGGAATACTACGCGCCCGCTGATTTCATACCGCAAGCCAACACGATTGGTCTTCCGCGTTATGCGAGCGTTCAGGATGACAACAACCACGGCAGAAGCGTCAGCATTCTTGTGGAATCAGCACCGCTGCCGCTGTGCTTGCGTCCGCAGACGCTTTGTCGTGGCGTGATCGCGGAAGCGCCGTCAGCCTAACCCGAGATCGCGCGGCGGTGGGGCGGGTTTCCGAAAAGACCTTTCTGCCCGCCGCGTGCTGCGCCGCCGATTCTCCTAACCGAAGTCATCGGCGGTGCCGCCGGTCCCGTTCAGCCCCAAGCGGGACCGGCCCATTCTCTCCATGAAAGGTTTTTCATCATGGCTAAGTCGTGGTTTTCAATGCGCGCATCCGCTGGCGGCGATATCCCTTCAGGCTTCGCCCTATACAATATGCTGGATCGGCACCCGGCGAAGAAAATCGTGACGGTTGATGGCCTTGCTGCTTCCATGGCTTCGGTCATCGCGATGGCGGGCGACGAGATTGTGATGCCTTCGAATTCGATGCTCATGATTCATAACCCGTGGGGGGCGGTCAACGGCGACTCCGAGACATTGATTTCCTTCGGTGAAGCGCTCGCGAAGATGCGTGACACAATCGCGGAAACATATGTTGCGCGGTCCGGTCAACCGATGGACGACGTGCTTACGATGATGTCCCGCGAGACGTGGCTCTCCGCTCAAGAAGCGGTCGATATGGGCTTCGCGGATCGGGTTGAAGAACCGCGCAAGATGGCGGCGCGCGTCAACACCTCCAGATTCTTGAACACGCCGCTTGCCCTGCGCAAGATGGCGGTGGACTTCAAGCCGCGCTCGTTCGATGACATCGCGGCGAAGGTTTGGGGCCATGGCGTATAGTACGATTAGCCTTTTCCAGATCAGTCTCCGGATGAACCTTTCGCTCGAAAGGACTCGCCAAATTGTAAACAGTAAGAGTTTCCCGGCACCGATCTACAGAGATAATATTTGGGACAAAAAAGCGGTAGCGCACTGGTTTGAGCGTAATTGGCCGCCGCCCGAGGGTTGATCGGTGCGGTTGCTCTTCAACATAGATCACGGAATCGGTGGCACGATCGACGTGACCGCCGATTCCGCATATGTCGATTCCGCCAGTCGCGCGGCTTTGTTCCACGCTGTCATGTGCCAGACGGCCGACGCCCATGAGGCCGCCGCGCATTTGGGCCTGCGCTCCATCCGCGCCGTGCGCCGCGATCCGAAATTCCCCAAACCAATAATGATCGGCATGGAGCCGCGCTGGCTGCGTGCGGAGCTTGATCGTTTCGTTGGTTTAGAAACGAAAATAACAAACCGATACTGGGAGTATTGATTGAAACGTTGGAGTCAAAAATGAAATTTCCCAAAAACGGAATCATTGCAGAGAACATCGCTGCTATCGGCGGCGTCGCGCTGCCCACGGTTTACGCGCACATTCACTGGAAGACATTCCCGAAACCGCTAGGCAAATTTCTCGGCCGCCTTGTGTGGGACTCTCGCGCGGTTCAGCATTTCTATCGGACGCGCGTGGACGGCCGCACAACGCGAGCGAAGCGCCGCCGTGGCAAGTGAAACGATTCAAACGAGTTGAGGATCGTTACGGCGTTGTCCGAACGTACTGGCGGCGACCGGACGGCAGTTGGCAATTGATATTTTCGAGGCGAGTCAGATGAGTAAAGACAACGGAGACAAGATTCTGACGGTCGAAGGTTGTTTGCTAAAGGCACGCAATCTCGACGTATACACGTTTCGGGCTGAAGATGCCGATTTTTGTGTAGTTCTGAATTACGGCAAGATTCGAATCACGCTCGCTAGAGGTTTTCTCTACAGATACGCGTTTAGCACATTGAAAGAGGGCGACCCGATGGCTGTAGATTGGGCCGAAGCCTTGCCCATGCCTTTGAGTGATGATGTTTCCGTTAAAATCATGGTGGACGCCATCTACTTCAACCTCTCATCCGGAGATAAGTACAAAATACGTCGCTCGGCTTTTCGCGCGTGGCTTGATGAGGAAGACGGATGGGAGTTTCCCGGCTTGGAGCAAATTTAGAAGGAGACGAAACGTGCCCATAAAGATGACACCAACGCACACCGTGCCGTCTATGCTCTCGCGCATGACTAAACGTGCAGCGTCCATGGACTTTTGCCTTTTCCGACCGAAGCGCAAGGGGCAAGGTGGCCCTGTGTGCGCCTCTTTCGATCATGGCGCGAAAATCATCAAGTTTCCGCCCAACGCCATCGAATACTTCGGTCGCACAATGGGCGAATCGGACGACCCGTTTACCGCCCAAGAGTGGGATGACGACGAACTTGTCAGTCAATGTCGCACACCATTTGGTCTCGGTTTTCGAGTATTGCGGACAGGGCAAACACTCTGGCTTCATCGCGACGATATCCGCCGTTGGACTATGGGCGGTGATTTCCCAAAGTTGAGAGAGCAACCGCCACGCGCGCCCACGCCGATTCACGAAGATCGCGGCACGTTGCGCAACGCTCTACGCAACGTGATCCGCGAATGCAGCGACGCTGATGAGCGTAAGCGCATCCCGCCGACGCCGCCGGATTCAATTCTTAATGCAACCATATGGCAACGCGACGACGGCTACATTATGTACAGCATCGAATATGAACAAGCGCCGGTTGATGACTTCGGATGACGCGACAAAAGAAAAACCCGCCGAGCAGTGAAGCCCGGCGGGTTCAAGGAGACAGTCGAAGAAAAGGACAGTGAGGCAAACCGTCCGGAACGGAATTATGACTGATAATAGTATTGCTCAACCAACAAATATACCAGCACCGCGCCGAGGATGGGATAATCAAATCGATCTTGAGGACGCAAAGCAACGCTGCATCAAGAACGCGTCGCTATATCGGAAGACCGAAGAAGGGTTGCGGCTGCTATGGAACACAGCCCAAGACTTCTTCGATTGGGGCGTAACGCCAGAGTCGGCCGCTAATATTATTTGCGAGTACGGCTCACCAAAGGTCTCGCGCACTGCCGTCATCGATATCGTCTATCGCGCTTACGCCTCCAAATCTGATAAAGGTAACGTTCCCGGCCGCAACTCGCGCGCGCCGTTGCCCGAACCACTGCCGGACGATGACGAATCCGACGACTGGATGGAAGGCAGCGATGAATCCACCGAGCTTATCATTGCGCGCGGATTCAAGATGAACCGGAAGACGAACGTTGCGCCCGACACATATGCTAACGCGGAATACGCGGTGTTGAAGGCGGACCTCAAGCCTGCATGGAACGAGTTGAAACAGAACTATGAGTTCCGCACTGAGTCTCTGCCTTGGCCGGACGATTTCGGCCGCGTGCTTGACGACAAAGTAATGCGGCTCACACGGAAGTACATGCATGAGCAATACAAGGCCGCAGCATACACGCCCGATATCCACCACCTAGGTGAGGTGATAAAGACGCTCGCCTACCAGAACAAGTTTAATCCCATTATCGAGTACCTTGACGGGCTGAAGTGGGATGGCGTGGCGCGCGTCGATGGGTTGTTCTCCAATTATTTCGAATGCGATGATTCCGAATACACGCGCGCGGTCTCCCGCTGCTTCATGGTTGGGGCCGTGCGTCGCCAACGGCGGCCGGGCTGCAAGTTCGATACGATGCCCGTCCTGAAGGGACCGCAAGGCTATTACAAATCGACGGCATTGCGCGTCCTGTTTGGGGATGAGTGGTTTTCGGACGCTGATTTGGGCAACCTTCGCGACAAGGACGCCGCGATGAAGCTCCGGGGTATTTGGCTCCAAGAGTTCGCGGAGATCGGATCATTGACCCGCGCCGACGCTGATACCTTGAAAGCCTTCCTGAGTCGGGCGGTGGACCGTCAGCGCGACCCGTACGACCGAATGCTGAGTGAAGTCCCGCGTCGCAGCGTGTGTGCCGCCACGGTCAACGAGTCCGGATATCTTAAGGACGCGACCGGCGGCCGTCGCTTCTGGCCTCTCGAACTGCGCACAGCTATCGACGTGTCAAAGCTGGCGCGCGATCGGGACCAATTGTGGGCAGAGGCGTCAGTGCTAGAAGAGCGCCGCGAGCCTCTTACGTTGCCGGAATCGTTGTGGTCGGTAGCCGCTGAGCTTCAAAAGAATGAGACGGCGGATAACCCATGGGAAGATACCATCGCTGATTTTCTTGAGCAGCGAGAGCGCGACCACGTACGTTACAATAGCAACTTCGACCTATCAGAGGATGAAGACGACGACGAACCGCCGCCGCCCGATCGGGTTCATGCGGATGATTTGATGAATGCTCTCGATATACCCAAAGCTCAGAGGTCAACGGGGCAGGCGCAGCGATTGCGCACCACGATGGAGTCGATGGGGTGGGAGCACCGCCGTCAGGTAAAAATTTTCGGGCAGAATCGAGCGGGGTTTGTAAAAAGCACACAAGGGTAGAGGCGTAGAGTCAGCCTCTACCGCCGACTTTACCGCAGAAACCCTTGCAGCACAGTTGTTTCCTTCATTGGTAGAGTCGTAGAGTCATATACTATAAAGGGGGGGGGTATTTAGGGCTGTGTAGCTCATGCAATCCGGGGGGGGGGGGAATATGGCGGCAGGGGTCTACCCCTCTACGACTCTACCCTCACCCTTGGTGCGCCCCCATTTCCCGCAAGCGCCCGTGTCGCCACCTATTTACATGCAAGTGCATCTATCTCGATATCCGCACGACGCTGAAAATTTTCGAGTTGAGATAAAGAGAGAAGAACATTCTCTTCGAAGCCCACGCCTGAGTCCTCCCAAAAATTTTCGGGTCCTTCCGGGCCAAAAAGTAATGCGGGCAAGACACGGGGTCGGACTCTTCGCAGCTATGATAAAAATTTTTCACGGAGGTAGGTAAAGCGGCTGAAAATATTTTTCTCCGTGCGTTTGCGCTCGAGTCTGAGAGTGCTATCATTTGATCGGTTGATGGCGTCGAAACGTCCCGCGCCATTAACTTCCTCAGAAAGGGTCAGCGCATCACACCGCTGGCCCTTTTGATTTGTCCGCCGTTGTCCGACAATTCGTTGGCTGACGCCGCGCGTCTGACCGCCGATACTCCATCCAAAATGGAGATCGGCTTTGAAACGGAATCTGAAACGTCGTGCGCCCCTCACGGAGAAGGTGAGCGTCCGTCTACCCGGCGCGATGCTTTCCCGCGTTGATGCCCTCGCGATTTATGGCACGCCCCGCGCCATCGTTCTTCGCCGCCTCGTCGCTCGCGGCCTTGAGCGAGAGGAGGCTGTGTTATGACCGCTTCGAAAATCCGCGATGCAGCACTTTATATCTTACGATGCGCGGACCTCCCGTCCGCGCGCCGTGGCGAGTTGCTTATCACCGCTGGCATCGATCCCGATTATCACGCTGGAGCAAGCTGGCTGCGGATTGAAGCGGACGGGCAAATCGTATTTCGCGCGTGGTGGAATCCCGACGAGCCTGATGTGCTCGCGGCTGTCGTGAGTCATGGCCCGTGGGAATCAAATTTATTGGAGGCAAGCAATCATGGCTGGTAAATCATTTACAGTCCGAATCTCCCTAGCCGGTGGAGTGGATATTAAGAAGCAGCTTCAAGACATCGGATCATCCGGGAAGAAGGCGTTCGAAGATTTGGAGCGCGCGGCGAGTGCGAATTCGACTCTGGACAAGCTCGGCGTTTCCCTGAAGTCCGTGCAGGAAAAAGCGCAACAAGTCCGGGCCGAAATCGATAAAGGCCGTGAGGTGTTCAGCAACTTAAAATCAACGCTCAGCGACGTGGCCGTGAAGGTCACCGCCGTGGCCGCCGCCTTTTCGGCTGTCGGAGTTGGCGTCGCGGCTTTCGTGAAGGGATCGGCACAAAACCAAAAGAATATCCAAGATGCGGCCGACGCGGCGGGACTCTCGGCAAAGGAATATGAGAATCTGAAGAATGCGGCAGCACAAGCGGGCGTGTCCGGTGATGACTTCGCCAAGTCGATAACCGGCGTAAGCCGCGCGCTCGACGAGTCAGTGAAAAGAAATGAGCAGTATAATAACAGCGTTCGCGACTTGAAGCGTCAGCTTGCCAGCGGACAGATAAATTTCCAGCAATTTAGCACGTCAATGCAGAAGTTGAATCAGAACGCGTCGGATTCGCAGGACGCATTTACGCGACTCGGTGTTTCCACGCGCAATTTTGACGGCAGTCTGAAGAATCCGAAGCAAGCATTTGAGGGTTTGGCAGACGCCTTTCGCGAGTTGCCGGACGGCGCGACGAAGGCCGCGCTTTCCATGGAGTTGTTTGGGACGAAGAGTAGTTCGCTCGTTAGCTTTATGAATCAAGGTTCGCGCGGCATCGCGGCGTTCACTTTGGAGGCGCAACGGATCGCGCCGCCGCTGGATCAACTTGGGCGCAAGAATCTGCTCGCGGTCTCAACAGCGTTCGCCCGACTCGGCGCAGCCGCAACATCCGCGAAGGACTCGATCGCCGCGACGCTCGCGCCCTTGGTGTCGCAGAGTTTGAACGGCCTCACGGAATTCATCGCCAAGAATCGCACGGCGCTTGTTCTATTCGTGGCGGACATTACGGCGAAGGTGAAGCCTGTCATTGACGATTTGGTCGCGGTGCTCGAAGGCCGTGACGCGGATGTGAAATCTGACATGCTTCGCGGCGCGCGAGAGTCGGTCGTGGCTTTCGGCACCGCTGTTTCGAACGCCGTCACTAATATCATCATCCCGGCGCTCAGTGCTTTGATGTCAGTGTTCAACACGGTCGCTACAGGCATCAACACGATTTTCGGCACGAATTTGACCGGGACTGAGATTGCGGCGGCGCTCGTCATCGCGAAACTCGTCGGATCGTTTACGCTGCTAGCGTCGTCTATCTCAACCGTCGTCACAGTGTTCGGCGGACTTATCTCTATCTTCGGGGCTGCGACGATTGGAGCCGCAGCGTTGGGAGTCGCGATAGGGGCCTTTATCGTCTCGTCTGCGATTCGGATGGGCTCGCTATCGGAAGCGGCGTCGGCAGTCGGGCAGGCCATCAGCGACGCGTTTAGTGGTGCGCTTGATTTTGTTAGCTCACTGTTTAGCGGTCTCGTGGACGCTGCAAATGGAGCGTGGCAGGCCGTAAGAGACGGCGTGAGCGCCGCAGCCGATTGGGTCGTCGATCAATTCAATTCTGCTGTCGCTACCGTGAAGGGCTATTTCAGCGGCCTGATTGATCTTATCGCGAGCGTCGTCGCGAAAGCGCAGAGCGCGGCAAGCGCGATTGCTTCGGTAGTCGGCGGCGGCGATGGTGCGCCCGGCTTTGCCAGCGGCGGCTACGTCCGTGGAGCGGGCACCGGAACGAGCGACTCGATTCCTGCACGGCTCTCGAACGGCGAGTTTGTGCAGCCCTTCAAGGCCGTGTCTTATTATGGTGTCGGTATCATGCGCGCTTTGCAGAGTATGCGAATCCCGCGCGATCTTCTCGCGAGCTTCGCGGGCGTCGGCGGCGGCATCGCGTCTGCGCTCACACCTCCGATGACCGGTTTCCGAAATGGCGGTCTCGTGTCGGTCCCGGCGGTCGGGTCGGGCGCGAGCGGGCATCCCGTTCAGATACACCTGCCGGGTAATAAAATCATAGAAGGCCTTACGGCGACGCCCGATGCAGTCATTGAATTGCAGAAATTTGCCACAAGGTCTCAAATCATCAGCACGGGCAGGGCTCCGTCTTGGAAGGGAGCGTGAATCATGAGCGAGAGCATTGAAGTTTTGAGCTTTGCAATGTTGATGCGCGCTCTGACAAATGGGGCTGCGGCCATCAGCCATTTGGCCAAGCGCGACCCCGGTTTTTTCGAGCGTAGCTTCGCGTCGTGCGCCCTCGTGTTGGCGCTCTGGCCTGATGAGAAAGCAGAATCTGGAATCGGCTTTTTGACCGTTAAGCGCGTGAAACGCGCGGGCCTCGAACAAGGTTTGGAGGTTCTGCCCGTGGTAAGCCGGGAGGCTGCTGGCGCGTTGCTGCATCGTTTTGGCGATGACGCGTTGCGAGCCGAGTTTGCCGACTACATTAGGCCCTTGAACTGAAGGGCCGTGCGACCTGTTTTCGATTTTGGGTTACCTGTTTTCGAAAATAAGTAAGCAAAATCAAATACTTGACTCCTGTTTCAGCCCGTGGCTAGATCGCCTTGGACGGGCTGAAACAGGAGTTAACCATATGGATCAGACAGTTCGATTCCGCGATTTCGCTGGCGCGCTCGCCGCGCTCCGTTCCCGCCGCACGGCGTCGGGGTGTGTTCCTTCTTATTCGGTTCTGAGTTGGCTCGGGCGTCGCCGGTTTGGGGCATGGCGTTTCGAGAGCGCCAGCCTTCGCGGCGGCGTGATGACAGCGCGCTTTCGGGATTCAACTGGCCGCCTGACCGTCCGCAATAGAGACGATCGGCCGGGCTTTTCGCTGTCGGTGCGGGGGCAACATCGCGATTTTGACTTGCACGTCAATTCCGCCGCGACCGATCCTGTAAGGGTTGAGGTGTGCCGCGAAGGCCGTCTGACCGTGGAGCGGCCCCCGATGCGCCCGAAAGAGTTCATCCGCCGCTTTCTCGGCGCGTAGCGGCCCTGTGGGCGAGCCGGGCCGGATCGAGCCCGGCGCGGCTGAAAGCCTGCTACGCGGCCGATTCTAAGCCCTTGGGAGGGACGGATAAACGGTAGGGTTGACCCAGACCGGCCTTCAAAAAGCATCTAGAAAAACAATCGTTTAGGTGCTATTTTTGGCGGAGAGGGAGGGATTCGAACCCCCGATAGGCTTGCACCTATGCCGCATTTCGAGTGCGGTGCATTCGACCACTCTGCCACCTCTCCTAAGGTGCATGCTGGCGGTGGATCGCCTTTAGCGCGGTTTCGGGGAAGCGGACACCGGCTCGCATGAAGAAACGCGCGCCTTGATACATCGCCGCCCGTTCAAATGCAAAACCCAAACATGACCGGGCTGGTTCGGCGGGCCGTGGAGGGGCCCGCCCGGCGTTCTGGAAAAGTGGGACCGCCGGACGCGATAATAACCGGCGGTCCCGTGCCGCGTCATTAAAATCGTGGCCGGAAGTGCGGCTTCGCGGACCACCTGCGCGACCATGCGACCGTAGCGGTCTTTGCAAAACCGGCAATGCGATCCTGATTTTAACCTCACCAATCAAGGTTACTTTGTCGGGACAGCGCCGTCCGCGTCGTGGCATATCCGAGCGCGGCGGCCAGGCACCGAAAGGGCCACGCGCGGGCGGTTTGTCAGTCCTTCGCTTTTTTGTCCTTCTTGTCCTTGCCGTCGTCGGACTTCTTGTCTTTCTTGTTGTCCTTCTTGCGATTGGTGAAACGCGCGTTGCCGAGGCCCGTGCCGATGGTCAGGACGCCCCAGCGGGTGACGTCCTGCATGTAGGGCATTTCGCTCAGGCCCTGCGCCAGACCGTCATTGTGCATCAGCACGGTGGTGTCGTGGCCGCCGATCTCGGGAATGGCCTCGATCAGCGACGCCGGCAGGTTGAATCGGCTGCTCTCCCAGTTGCCGGGAAGATTTTGCGCGCCTTTCTCGATCGATCCATCCTCGTCGATCACGCCCGGGCAGGAAATGCCGATGAATGGCGCGAGCTTCAGTCCCTCCTTGTCCGCCTGCGAAATGAGGTCCTTCAGCATTTTCACGAGCTTCTTCACCGCACCCTCGCGGGTCGGCTCATCGTCGGCGTGACGCCACAGTTCGGATTTCCACACCCCGGCCTTGGAGAGGTCGGCGGCCTTTTTCCAGCGGGTTTCGACCACGCCGCAGCGGATGTTAGTGCCGCCGATGTCGACCGCCAGGATGCTGTCAAACGCCTCGAAGATCCACGATGGCGCCAGGTGCAGGCAGCCGATCAGCCCGGCCTCGTCGGGATCGAAGCGGATCGGGATCAAATGGACCTTGTGACCCTGGCTTTTCAGCAACAGGTCGGCCCGGGCGATCGCGATCTCGCCGACCCGGCTCTTGCGGAAGCCGCCGCCGACCACGATGCACTCGGTATCGGCCCATGCCTTGGTCTTGAGGAAGCGTCCCGTCACATAGGCGAGCTCCTGCGCGAACTCCTCGATGGCGCCATGCACCAGGGCGGCGGCCTCGATATCGTCGCCGATCAGCGCCTCGTCCAGCGAGCCCTTGGCGATTGCTTGGGACGGGGTCTTGCCGAGCGGGTCGTCGCCGTTTTTCTTCAGCGGTTTGCGCAGGCCGTCGAGGATCCTGCGGAAGGCGCCCTTGCAGGCGCGGTCGCCGAGAAAGCCCTCGTCGTCTTTCAATTCGATGTTGTAGCTGTCGACATCCACCGATGGCAGCCGCAGAACCCCATGCTTGCCGATACCCGCCGTCGTCAAGGTGTCTTCTGCCATCGTTGCCCCGCTCCCTGGTCGTTTTGGCGGGGATCAACGGTCAGGGAACCTTTTTGTTTCATGGCGATCGAACCGGAAGCGGGAAGGATGAGCGCCGAATCGCTGATAATCGGCTCTTCCCGCGCCTCGCGCCTTGACTCCCCGCCTTTGGCGGCTATAAGTCGCGCAGCCGGCGCAGGGGTACCCTTGGCGCCGCTTGTTTTTGTGTGACCGCAGGGGCATGTCCCCGGTTACGTGAAAAACCCATCGGGCATTTCTGGGCAAAGCGGCATCCGGTTTGTCGTTCGAAAATGCTCTTGACCTAGCGACTGATAAAAAGCCGGCCCGGACTTGTCCGAGGCCGGGATCGAACACGAAGGAATAGAACGATGTTCGCAGTCATCAAAACCGGCGGCCGCCAATATCGCGTCGTTCCGGATGATGTGCTCGAGATTGGCAAGATCACCGGCGAGGTCGGAACGATCGTGCAGCTTGGTGAGGTTCTGGTGCTCGGCGGCGACACGCCGGTGCTCGGCGCGCCTACGGTGGCCGGCGCTTCGGTCGCTGCGGAAGTGCTGCAGCACAAGCGCGGTCCGAAGGTGATCGCGTTCAAGAAGCGCCGCCGCAAGCATTCGAAACGCAAGCGCGGTTATCGCGACGAGATCACGGTGCTGCGGATCACCGAGATCTTGGCTGACGGCAAGGCCCCGACAATCGGACCGCGCCCCAAGAAGGAAAAGGTCGTCGAGCCGGCCGGAGGCGAGAGCGACGGCGACGAGGCGCCCAAGGCCGCGGAGAAGAAGGCCGATTCGAAGACGTCGGCCAAGACGCCCGTGAAGAAGGCGCCGGCGAAGAAGGCGGCCGCCAAGAAGCCGGCGGCCAAAAAAACCGCGGCCAAGAAGGCGAAAAGCGACGAATAAGAGCGATTAAAAATCTCCGTGAGAAAAAGTGAATGCTTCTGTCACGGAAATGATCTAGAGATACGGACGAGACTGGAGACGAGCGATGGCTCACAAAAAGGCAGGCGGTTCTTCGCGGAATGGACGCGATTCGCACGGCAAGCGCCTTGGCATCAAGGCGTTTGGCGGCGAGCACGTGATTCCCGGTAACATTATCGCCCGCCAGCGCGGCACCACCTGGCATCCCGGCCTTAATGTTGGCATGGGCACCGACCACACGCTGTTTGCCAAGGTTGAAGGTCGCGTTGCGTTTCGTGCGAAGGCCGGCGGCCGCACGTTCGTATCGGTGGTCCCGATGACGGAAGCCGCGGCCGAGTAGACGGTGGATGATATTGCGTCCGCCGGTCCCTGTTGAACCGGCGGAGCATGAACGGCTTCGATGGGGAGGCGGGAAACCGGCCTCCCTTTTTAGTTTGCGTTTGCATATGGACCTGCGTTCGCATCACGGAGCCGACCATGCTGCAGGACATTCCGACCCCGACCCTCGCGCTGCGCCAGACGCGGCCGTTCATTCTCGAGACCGAGCGGCTGAGCCTGCGCAAACCGACGCTGGCCGACGCCAGGGTCATTGCCGCTCTCGCCAACGATCGCCGGATCGCGGAGATGGCGCGCCGCCTGCCGCACCCCTACACGCAGGAGGAGGCGGTTCGCTTTGTCGACGCCGTCGCCGGCGACAGCAGCGAGACCGTGTTTCTGATCGAGCACAATCACGTTCCCGTCGGGGTGGCTGGCGTCGACTGGAGCGAGCCGGACGCGCCCGAGCTTGGCTACTGGGTCGGCGTCGACTACTGGGGCCGGGGTTTCGCCACCGAGGCGGCGCGCGCGGTGATCGATTACACCTTCGAGGCGTTCGCGGTCGACCAGTTGCGCTCCGGTGCGCGCGTGGTCAATCCGGCGTCGCGTAACGTGCTGGAGAAGTGCGGCTTCCAGTGGACCGGTGTCGAACTGCATCGCTCCAGGGCGCTGGGATCGTCGACGCCGGTCGATCGCTTCCGCCTGTCGCGAGGCGTTTGGTCGTCGTTGAAGAACTGGAGCAGCGCCGCGCGCCGCGAACGGTAACAGCCGAACCCGTTAGGGCACGAACGATGCAATTGAGCGCCGGGTCAATCCGGCATGACGAATTGATGGTGCGTCGCGGCGGTTGCCTCGCGACCGCGCGTAACTTACCTAATCCACCATGAAATTTCTCGATGAAGCCAAGGTCTATATCCGCTCCGGTGACGGCGGCAACGGCTGCGTGGCGTTCCGTCGCGAGAAGTTCATCGAGTTCGGCGGACCTTCCGGCGGCAATGGCGGGCGCGGCGGCGACGTCATCGTCGAGGTCGCCGACGGTCTCAACACGCTGATCGACTATCGCTATCAGCAGCACTTCAAGGCGCCGAAAGGCGCTAACGGCATGGGCTCGGACCGCCACGGCGCCAACGGCAAGGATATCGTTCTCAAGGTGCCGCTCGGTACCCAGATCATCGACGAGGACCGCGAAACCTTGATCCATGACTTTACCAGCGTCGGCGAACGCTTCGTGCTGGCCGAAGGCGGCAATGGCGGGTTCGGCAACGCCCACTTCAAGTCGTCCACCAACCGCGCGCCGCGCAACGCCAATCCCGGCCAGCCCGGCGAGGAGCGCTGGATCTGGTTGCGGCTGAAGCTGATCGCCGATGCCGGCCTTGTCGGCCTGCCCAATGCCGGCAAGTCGACGTTTCTATCCAAGGTCAGCGCGGCGAAGCCGAAGATCGCGGACTATCCGTTCACCACGCTGCACCCGCAGCTCGGCGTCGTGAATGTCGATGACCGCGAATTCGTGCTGGCGGACATTCCGGGCCTGATCGAGGGCGCGCATGAAGGCGCGGGTCTCGGCGACCGGTTTCTGGGTCATGTCGAACGCTGCCGCGTGCTGCTGCATCTGGTCGACGCCACCTGCGATCATGCAGGCCGCGCTTACAAGACCGTGCGTGGCGAACTGGAAGCCTACGCCGGAACGCTCGCGGAGAAGGCCGAGATCGTCGCGCTCAACAAGATCGACGCGGTCTCGGCCGAGGACCTGAAGAAGCAGCGCGATCGCCTCAAGCGTGCCGCCAAGAAAACACCGCTGCTGCTGTCGGGCATCACCGGCAAGGGCGTCGGCGAAGCGTTGCGGGCGCTTGCCACCGTGATCGGCGAGGCGCCGGTGTCCGACAAGGCGAAGGGCACTGAGGTTTCGGCCGTGCCGGCTGGCGCAACAACGCCGGTGGCGCAGGCCAAGCCGTGGTCGCCATAGAGCCTTCCGATTCTCATGGAATCGGAAGCGGGGTCTATGATTTTGATTCGACGCCTTTTCTTCTCGCGAACCGGTTTCCATTTTCGGGTCGAGCCCGAGGACATGCTTCGCGCAAAAACGCTTTAGACGATCCCGTGGCCGGGTTGTCCGTCATTCCGGCAAAGTCACGAACTGGCGCTTCGAAGGAAACTGACCCGGACCGGCATTCCGCTTTCCAAGGCGTCGCTTTCATGTGATGAAAGCGGCGCCTTCGCTCGATTGATCGCCGACCACCATGTCCAGCCTGCATCTCAAGAGATTTCGCCGCATCGTCGTCAAGGTCGGCTCGTCGCTTTTGATCGATTCCGATGCCGGCGAGGTCCGCGCAGCGTGGCTGACGGCGCTGGCCGCTGATATCGCCGGTCTTCATGGCGAGGGACGCGACGTGTTGATCGTTTCGTCGGGCTCGATCGCGCTGGGCCGCAGCCGGCTCAAGCTGCCGCGCGGCACGTTGAAGCTGGAGGAGAGCCAGGCCGCCGCCGCGGTCGGGCAGATCGCGCTGGCGCGGATCTGGTCGAAGGTGCTGGGCGATCACGGCATCGGCGCCGGGCAGGTTCTGGTGACGTTGCAGGACACGGAAGAACGCCGCCGCTATCTCAATGCGCGCTCGACCATCGCGAAACTGCTCGAATGGCGCGCTGTTCCGGTCATCAACGAGAATGACACGGTCGCCACCAACGAAATCCGCTACGGCGACAACGACCGTCTCGCCGCGCGCGTCGCCTCCATGGCGAGCGCCGACCTGCTGATTCTGCTGTCGGACATCGACGGGCTTTACGACGCGCCGCCCCATCTCAATCCGGATGCGAAACTGATTCCGCTTGTGAAGCGCGTCACCGCCGACATCGAGGCGATGGCGGGGAGCGCCGCCTCCGAATTGTCGCGCGGCGGCATGCGGACCAAGATCGAGGCGGCGAAGATCGCGACCACCTCGGGCATCCACATGCTGATCGCCTCGGGCAAGATCGATCATCCGCTGCAGGCCGTCATGGACGGCGGCCGTTGCACCTGGTTTCTGACGCCGGCGAATCCGGTCACGGCGCGTAAACGCTGGATCGCCGGTTCGCTGGAGCCGAAAGGGACGCTGATCATCGATGCCGGCGCGGTCGCGGCGCTGCGTGCCGGCAAGAGCCTGCTTCCTGCCGGCGTGATCCGGGTCGACGGGCAATTCGCGCGAGGGGACGCCGTCATCGTGCGCGGCCCGAATACGCATGAGATCGGCCGCGGTCTCGTTGCCTACGACGCCGACGACGCCGAGAAGATCAAGGGACGCTCGTCCTCCGATGCGGCGCAGATCCTCGGCATCAGCGGCCGGGCCGAAATGATCCACCGCGACGATCTCGTGGTTGGCGGGCAACGCGGCGACGCTGGCTAGATGGGAGCGGATCAGGTTTGATTGAATCGTCAAGCCCGGCTTTATGCCGGGCCATGACGAGTCCTGGAGTATTTTCCGGCTAAGTGGAAGACGGTTCAGCTAACCATGCTGGAGCCAATCATAGAGCCGGAGATCGTGTAGATAAGTCCCATCGCGGTGATTCCAAAAGCGGCGGCCGCCATCGGCAACAATATCTCGGTGGCTGCCTGCCCGGCGCTCTGCTGACTGCCCCAGACCGCAAATTTTCCCGAGATCCAATCCCGGAACGGGACCTCGTTCGGATGTCTGTCGTAGTCGGGCTGATGTCTGTACCACACCAGGAACGACGCACTGAAACACAGGCCAGCCACCAGAAACAGAACGGTGATGAAGGCCAGCGGAAGTGCGACGAGGCTCTGCCTGTCGAAAAACAGCCAGGCCATCAGGACGAACCAGGTGACGAAGCCTGCGGCGATCTTTGGAATCGTGGAGTGAAGCTGAGTGTACGTCTCGTTCGCCGGGTGATCATGAGCGACAATTTCTCTAGTCATGGAGAATGCCTTTCTTGAGATGGCGCGCAATGCGGGCTTGGCGGGTTGAGGTGGCGGGACGCCACGCCGCGTCAAGAGGGACTGGCGCGACCTGCATTGAGCTAGCCAGCCGTACGAATATAAAACGGCGTCGAACTCGGCGGGTTTCGCTTTCACGAAGAATTGGACGGATGCGACGGCGCGTGATGCCGTGAACCCGGCTGGCGCGCGCGACTTGCGCGGCCTGTCTTCATTTGAAAGGATCGATGGCCCGGACGCGTCCCGCCGAGCCTGATTCATAACAGCCGAAAGACGTCTGGCCGTGGCTTACGCTGCATCCGCGATCGGATCGAGACCGAGAGCGACGCGGCCGGTGAACCGCTGCTGCCGTTTCGCCGGGAGCGGGTGGAATTGCGCGCCGTGCGCGTCGCGCAGCAGGCGTTCGAGCCCGGCCTTGCGATAGAAGCCGGCGCCGCCGGCCACTTCCAGCGCCTTCTCCACGGTCGCCAGCACACCGTCTGCGACGATGGTCTTGCGCACCAGCATGGGACCGGTCACCTCCAGGCCCATCGTGACGTCGAAGTCGTTGGTCAGGCGGACCATATCGTCGATCGCGAGTTGAACCTTGGTCAGTTCGTTGGCGAGTTCGCCCAGAAGATAAGGCACTGTGGGATCGTTCATGCGCTTTTTTGCAAGCCCGGTGCCGATCGCCGCCGCTGCCTCGGCGATGCCGGCATAGACCGACATGATCAGGGGCATCGCGACCGTCAGGATCACGTTCCAAGCGGGATGAAAATGGCCGCGCGGCCGCCGCAGCGCGACCGCGTCATCCGGTACGAACACGTTCTCCAGAACGATGGTCTGCGATCCCGTCGCGCGCATGCCGAGCGTCTGCCAGTCGTCGCCAAGTGACACGCCCGGCGCATCGAACGGCACCGCGAAATGCAGCACCTGCCAGCCTTCGTCAGGATCTTCGAACGGCGCCGATGTCATCAGCAGGCCGCCTTTGGGCGAGCCGCTGCCGAAGGGCTTTCGTGCATTGACCCGGAAGCCGCCATTGGCACGCTGCGCCAGACCGTTTGATTCCATCCAGTCGGCGGCGCCCGTTGAGATCAGCACCAGTTCGGACGCTGCGACCCGTTCCAAAAGCTTCCGCCCCGGCCGGCCCTGGCGGTGATTATAGACAGCCGCGGCGACGAGATGCTGGTGCATCGACAGCGCAAGCGCCGTCGAGGGACAGTAATGTGCAAGCTCGCGCAGGAAACGGCACATGGCGCTGTACGCAACGCCGCCACCGCCGAACTCCCTGGGCACCAGCGCGGAGAACACCTTGTGTTGCGTCAGCACATCGTAGTGGTCCGCGACGAAAATATCCCCCGCATCGCGCTCCGCGGCGCCTTCGGCAAAACGCGGGCCGATGATCTGCACGAGCGCCTGAAGGTCGAGATACCCTGTCATAACCGGCTCCTGATGCTGGACGTGGAGGGATCGTGCGCCCGTGGCGTCGAATTTCAACTTCAATATGTGAAGTTGCCTGGCGTGAGGCCCGGGGATAAGATTTGTCCATGCGCGAAGCACGGAGTTACGGCCAGTTCTGTCCGGTCGCCATTGCCAGCGAGGTGCTGGCGGAACGATGGACGCCGCTCGTGATCCGCGAACTCCTGTGTGGCAGTGTCCGCTTCAACGATCTGCAACGCGGTGTGCCGCGAATGTCGTCGGCCCTGCTGGCGCGGCGGCTGAAGGAATTGCAGCACGCAGGCATCATCGAGCGCCGCACCGGCTTGCACGGCGGCGCCGAATATCATCTGACGCCCGCGGGCAAGGAATTGTTTCCGGTCATCGAAGGCATGGGACTGTGGGCGCAGCGCTGGCTGCGCCGCGATCTGGTGGATGCAGGCAATCTCGATCCGAATCTTTTGATGTGGGATGTCCGGCGCAATGTCGCGGCCAGAATTCCCCATCACGACCGCCGTCACGTCACCGAGTTCCGGCTGTCCGGGGTGCCGGCCAACCAGCGCTGTTACTGGCTGGTGTTCGAGGGCGACGCCGTCGATCTCTGCTACAAGGATCCGGGCTTCGAGGTGAACCTGTTCGTGGCCGCCAGCCTGCGCTTGCTGACCGAGATCTGGCTCGGCCACATCGCGATCGACCGCGCCATTCGCGACGACCGGCTTCGCCTCGACGGAGCGCGCCGAGACGTGGCGGCCTTTCGGTCATGGTTCGCGCTCAGCACGTTCGCGCCGGCTGGTGCAAGACCGACCGGCCAGGCTGAGTTGGCTGCTCAATAGCCGGCCGGTCGCAAGTGTGCTAGTGTCCCAATTCCGAAGTTCGTATACCCTTGCAGCAACCTCTGATGCGAACTTCGGAATCAAAGGGACACTAGCAACTTTATGATTCTAGTGTGGTTTAGGTTCAGAAGTTCGCTTGACGGACTTGATTGAGCACCGAAGCGAACTTCTGAACCACCACACTAGGACATGACTATAAGAGAAAAACTGAACCGCCAGGAATTCTGCCTGACATGACGGCCTCCCTGAAGGCGGTCGGCGCCTCGGCCGATCTGCCCGCTTTGATGAGCGAGCTTGCAACGCAGGCGCGCGCCGCCGCGCGCGTGCTCGGCCTCGCATCGACGACGCAGAAGAATCAGGCGCTCGATGCGATCGAGCGCGCGATCCGTAGCCATGCGGCCGCGATTCTCAAGGCCAATGCCGAGGACGTCACCGAGGCGCGCGCCGGCGGCGCTGCTTCCGCGTTCCTCGATCGTCTGACGCTGACGCAGGCGCGCATCGATGCGATGGCCGATGGCGTCAAGGTGGTGCGCGGGATCGACGATCCGGTCGGGCGCGTCACCGAAAGCTGGCAGCGCCCCAATGGAATGACGATCGAGCGCGTGCGCGTACCGCTCGGCGTCATCGCCGTGATCTTCGAGAGCCGCCCCAACGTCTGCGCCGATGCCGGCGTGCTGTGCCTGAAATCCGGCAATGCCGTGATCCTGCGCGGCGGCTCCGACAGTTTCCGCTCATGCCGTGCGATCCATGATTGTCTGGTCCAGGGCTTGCGCGAGGCGGGCCTGCCCGAAGCGGCGATCACGCTGGTGCCGACGCGCGACCGCGCCGCGGTCGGCTTGCTGCTCGGCGGGTTGAACGGCGGCATTGACGTGATCGTGCCGCGCGGCGGCAAGAGCCTTGTCGCGCGCGTCGAGGCCGAGGCGCGCGTGCCGGTGTTCGCGCATCTGGAAGGCGTCAATCACGTCTATGTCGATGGCGCAGCTGATCTCGCGATGGCGAAGGCGATCGTGCTCAACGCCAAGATGCGCCGTCCCGGCATCTGCGGCGCGGCCGAGACGCTGCTGGTCGATCGCGCCGGCGCGGCGAAGGCGCTCAAGCCGCTGGTCGAAATGCTGATCGATGCGGGCTGCGAGGTGCGCGGCGACGCCGCCGTGCAGGGCGTCGATGCGCGGGTCAAGCCGGCAACCGATGACGACTGGGATACCGAATATGAAGCTGCGATCATCGCCGCGCGCGTCGTCGATGGCGTTGGCGAGGCGATCGATCATATCCAGCGCCACGGCTCGCACCATACCGATGCGATCGTGACCGACGATTCAAAGATTGCCGCGAGGTTTCTTGACGAAGTGGATTCGGCGATCGTGCTGCACAACGCCTCGACGCAATTCGCCGACGGCGGCGAATTCGGCTTTGGCGCCGAAATCGGCATCGCGACCGGCAAATTCCATGCGCGCGGGCCGGTCGGCGCCGAGCAACTCACCAGTTTCAAATATCGCGTTCACGGCGCCGGACAGACCCGGCCGTGAGCGCAATGTCATTTGGGCGCGCATGATGCTTTCGCCAAACCGCAGGCGCTACGGCGGATCACGTGCCTGCTTGCGCGGAGACTGACTTGGGGCTGCGTTCAGTCGCTTCGTCGTGCGCCCTCCCGCTTCATTCCGACGGCATGCGCATCGGTCTGTTCGGCGGCTCGTTCAATCCGCCTCATGCCGCGCATCGCGCCGTCAGCCTGTATGCCTTGAAGCGGCTGAAACTCGATCGGGTCTGGTGGCTGGTTTCGCCCGGCAACCCGCTCAAGGACCGGCGCTCGCTGTACGATCTCGCCGAACGCGCCGCAGCCGCGCGGGCGACGGCCGGGGATCCGCGGATCGATGTCAGTTGTCTCGAAGCTGTCATCGGAACGCGCTACACCGTCGATACCATCACCTATCTGCGGCGCAGGTGCGCCAATGTGCATTTTGTCTGGATCATGGGCGCTGACAATCTGGCGCAGTTCCATCGCTGGGAGAACTGGCAGCGGATCGCCGCTGAGGTGCCGATCGCAGTGATCGACCGCCCGCCGCAGAGTTTCCGTGCCCTCGCGGCGCCCGCCGGCCAGGCCTTGGCGAGGTGGCGTCTGCCTGAGGCCGAGGCCACCCGGCTGGCGACCCGTCTCCCGCCCGCCTGGGTCTTCCTCACCGGAATGAAGTTGAGTTTGTCCTCGACCGGGCTGCGGAACGGAGATGGAACATGGAAAAGCGTGGCCGGGAAACATGAGGCCGCCGCACCACTGGAATATTGAAACCCTCCCGCCTACATGCGTAATATAGTCTATTGGCTGCCGCCGGGATTCGGCGTGTCCGATACAGCGAAAGGAAATCGTCCCTGACCGCATCTGTATTGCCCAGGTCCTCCTCGTCCAGGTCCTCATCGCCCAGGTCGTCTTCGAAGAGAGCGGCATCGAAGACTGTCAAGTCGGACGCAGACAAGGCTTCGCCGGACGCCGTCGCCTCAAAGGCGCGACCCGACGTCGAGGAGACCCTCAAGCTGATCCTTTCCCGCCTTGATGATATGAAGGCGGAAGATACGGTCACCATCGACCTGCGCGGCAAATCGGCTTTTTCAGACTACATGGTCGTTACGACCGGTCGCTCCAACCGGCATGTCGGTGCGGTCGCCGAAAACGTCGCCAAGGCTCTCAAGGAAACCGGGATCAAGAAGGTCCATGTCGAGGGCCTGCCCAATTGTGACTGGGTGCTCATCGATTCCGGCGATGTGATCCTGCACGTCTTTAGGCCCGAGGTTCGCGAATTCTACAATCTGGAGAGGTTGTGGGTACAAAACACGGCGACGGCGAAGACGGTCTGAGCCGGCGCCGCTCTGCCAACGGTCGGTCGCTCCGTTCAATGAGCGAGTGCTTTTTCCGCTTCTGACGGTATCGGAAGTGACCTTCGATGATTTTGGTGTGACGCGTTTTCGTCACGCCAACGACGCCGTTCCCGGGGCAACCCGAGGAGCGCTTGAGAACGCTGTAACTTGCGCGGATGCGACTCGCCGTCATTGCCATTGGCCGTCTCAAGCAGGGTCCGGAGCGGGAGCTTTCCGACCGCTACCGCGGACGCTTCGATGACATTGGCCGCAGGCTGGGATTTCGCGGCCTCGACGTCCATGAAATTCCGGAAAGTCGCGCCCGCGATTCCGAACAACGCATTCGCGAAGAGGCTGCTTCGATTCTCGCCTTGATCCCGCAGGAAGCGCTTCTGGTGGCGCTGGATGAAAGAGGCAAGAACATCGACAGCGCCGCGTTTGCGGCTCATCTCGGCCGCTGGCGGGATGAGTCGGTGGCGAACACGGTTTTTGTTGTGGGCGGTGCGGACGGACTTTCGCCCGAATTGCGGCGCAGGGTTAAGCTGAGCGTTGCGTTCGGCGCGGTCACCTGGCCGCATCAGATCGTGCGCGTGATGTTGCTGGAGCAGATCTACCGGGCCGCGACCATCCTGGCCGGCCATCCTTATCACCGCGGCTAGGCGGTACGAACGATTTAACTATCCAAGCCAGATGGCGACGGCGGCGAGTTTGACGAATCGTTATATGCCGGCCTGATTGGATCGACATGGTGCAAGCAGACGAGCGCCGATTGCCTGACATGCGATTGACCCACGTGACACGAGGCATCGTTTCAAGACAAGTGGCCGCGCGCGACGGACAACCGTCTGCCGTGCTGGTCCTTGCGGCCTGTCTGCTCGCCGGCGTTTCGTCCGCGGCTCTATCCGCTGCGAGGGCGCAGGCAGCGGGAACGCCCGCGCCCTCCGCCGCCGTCCCGTCTGCCGACGATATCAAGCAGCGCGAGCAGGAGTTGGAGGCGGTGCGGGCACAGCAGAAGAGCACCGCCGAACTCCAGGAGCGGCTGAAGGTCGACATCGCGGCGATCGGCCAGAACCGCGCCAAGCTCAATCAACAGTTGATCGAGACTGCCGCCGCGGTTCGGGATATCGAAACCAAGATTACAGAGGCCGAAGCGCGCCTGCTGCCGCTCGACGCACGCGAGCAGGAAATCCGCGGTTCGCTCGATTCGCGGCGTTCGGAGATCGTGGAAGTGCTCGCTGCCCTGCAGCGTGTCGGCCGCCGCGCGCCGCCGGCTCTGCTGGTGCGGCCGGAGGATGCGCTGCAATCCCTGCGGACTGCGATATTGCTAGGCTCCGTGGTGCCGGAGATGCGCGGGCGCGCTGAAAGGCTCGTGGCGGATCTCGATGAACTCGTCAGCCTGCGCAAATCCATCGCCGCCGAACGCGACCGGATGGCAGCCGATCGCGACAAGCTCAAGGCCGAACAAACCCGGTTGTCGACGCTGGTGGACGAACGGCAGCGGCAGCAAAGCAGCTTCGAAAAGGATATGGCCGCGGAAGGCGCGCGCGCAGTCGAACTGTCGCATCAGGTCGACAGTCTGCAGGGCTTGATCGCCAAGATGGAGCAGGATCTGAAGAGCGCGGCCGAGGCGGCGGCGATAGCCAGCCGGAAGGGCGCTCCCGCGCCGCTCAACGGCAAGCCGAATCTCGCTGCTCTCAAGGATC
>NZ_MKSM01000111.1:0-266 GCF_001897285.1 Nitrobacter sp. 62-23 | reverse complement strand
AGCCCCGCCATTGCCTTTGCGTCCGCCAAGGGTTTGTTGTCGCTTCCGGTTAACGGGACGAAGATCCGTGACTTTGGCGGTTCCGACGGCGTCGGCGGCGTGGAAAAAGGTATTTCGCTGGCGACTCGCCGGGGCGCGCAGGTCACGACTCCGTGTGATGGCTGGGTTGTGTATGCCGGACCATTCCGCAGCTATGGACAACTCTTGATCCTCAATGCCGGTGGCGGGTATCATGTCCTCATCGCCGGGATGGAGCGTATTTCGGT
>NZ_MKSM01000110.1 GCF_001897285.1 Nitrobacter sp. 62-23 | reverse complement strand
GAACCGCTTGTAGACCACGATCCCGGTGATCAGCGAGCCGAGCAGCGGGATCGACAGCGCCGATACGAGATACCAGCCGAGCGAGAAACCGTCGTTGAACGGCACCAACAGCCAACCGTGCAGCGCGCGCACGAAATCACGGAAGTCGAACTCGCCCTGCTCGCCCTGAACAGCGCCGGTGTAGGGGTTGACGTAGAGCGTTCCAGTGCTGCCGTCGGGACGCGTGACCGAGACGGTCAGCGCAAAGATCGACTTCACCGGCCGCGCAATGAAGCGCACCCGTGCGCCGGGCACCTCGCGCTCCACAGCCGCCAGAATCTCGTCGTAACCGAGCAGCCGCGCATCCGCTGCCGGCGCATTGGCCCGCACCGCCGGATCCGCCAGCCACACGATCTCCTGGCTGACGGTCGCAATCGATCCCGTCAGACAAACAATGAACAAAAACGCCCAGATCGGTAGCGCCAGCCAGCCGTGAACAACAAACCACAGCCGGGCACTGGAGTTCTTGCGCGCTACGGTTCCACTTACTCCCACTGTCCCTTGGCCCCCGTCCCTTGGCCCCCGTCCCTCGGCTGCGTCGCCGCCCGCCGCGCCTCCGGGGGAGATACCCGCCGGTTCAGATGACAGGCCCCTCTATGATGAAGACGATCGAGCACCGGATTTTTGAACCCCGTCTTGCAAATTTTTTGAGACCGCGGGCCAGCCAGGTCGCCACAAGCTCTCTCACCCGAGCGGCTTAGAATTTGAACTTGGTGGACAGGGTGTAGCGGCGCGGCTCGCCATAGACGCCGGTGTCATAGTTCCCGAACACGGAATAATACTTCTGGTTCAGCAGATTGGTCGCATTGAACGCGATCTCGACCTTTTCGGTCAGGCGAAAGCGCGCCATCAGGTCGAGAAGGAACACATCGCCCTGCGTCAAATCCTGCCTTTCGCCGAACGGGTTGGAATTGACGTAACCGTGAACGGTATCCTGCCAGCGGACGCCGCCGCCGATGGTCCATCGATCCCATTGATCCGGCAGGCGATAGGTCGCAAAGAGCCTGACCACGTTTTCCGGGGCCGTGGTCTGGATGTACGAATAGACCAGCGATCCGTCGGACGTCCTGGCGTGCGTATGCGTATAGCCGGCATTGATCTGCAAGCCCGGAGCGAGCTGGCCCGACAGCTCGAATTCGAAGCCCTTCGACGTAACGCCATCGATCGAGCGGTAGTAGTTGTCTCCGGTAACCGGATCGAACCCTGCAAATTCGTGGAAGTTCTTCTGCTGGATCATGAACATCGCGGCGGTGAGATTGAGCGCGCCGCCGAAATAGGCGGCCTTGACGCCGGCCTCGTAACTGTCGCCTTCGGTCGGAGGGAGAAAATTGCGGTTGACATCGCGAAAACCGTCCGGAGCGAAGATGCTCGTATAACTGCCGTACAGCGAATAAATGTCGGTGAGGTCATAGACGATGCCGGCATAGGGTGTGATGCGAGCATTAACGGAATATTCGGCCGGATACAACCACTCTTCCAACGGGTCGATATAGGTTCCCTTGTCGTTGAAGCTCCACCAGTCGAGCCGGCCGCCAAGGATGATCGAGAGTTTGTCCACCGGCTTGAGACGGGCTACGGCAAACGTGCCGGTGCGCGAATAGGAACTCTCGACCTTTCCCAAAATTTGGAAGGGAGGCACTGACGAATTACCCCGCCAGGTGAAAAAATTGGGAACAGAAGGATCATAAGTAGGCGGGCCGCCCAAAAACGGGTTGGACGGGTCGTCATAATAGGGACCCTGCTCTGACCTATGCGTCGACATGACGCCGAACATCAATTCATGGGTCCGCCCCATCACTTCGACCGGTCCCGAGACCTTGAGGTCGACGGTATTCTGAATGGACCGGGGGTGCTCTTTCCAAATGAACTGCGAAACACCCTCGCCGGTTACCGGATCGGGAAACCCGCCGCTCGCGGAACCCAGCATGTAGTCCGATACGCTGCGGCGATGATTGAACGATCCGATCGCCTTCCATCCATTGTCGAAGTTGTGCTCAAGGGTCACAAAATAGGTGTTGACCGAAAGGTTATCACGACTCCACACCGCACCCGGATTCTTCGATACATCCCAGTTGGTCCGCGTGCCATCGGAGAAGAACAGAGGCAGCCCGCCCCACTGTGCGCCGCGCGATTTGTCCTTTTGATAGTCGCTGCCGATCGTCAGCATGGTATTGTCGGTGAGATCCGCTTCGATCACCCCGTACAGCACATTACGTCGCTTGTGGTAGTGGTCGAGCCAGGAATCGCCATCGAGAAACGCGCCGGCGAAACGACCGCGCACGGTGCCGGCTTCATTGAGAGGCCCGGAGAGATCGAGATCGGTCCGATAGTTGTTCCAGGAACTGACGCTTTCAGATATCGATCCCTGAAATATCCTGGTCGGCCGCTTCCGAACCAGATTGATGGCCGCGCCGGGACTGCCGGCGCCCTGCAGCAAGCCGCTAGCGCCCTTGGTGACTTCCACCCGATCGTAGATGGCCATGTCCACCGTCGACAGCCCGTGATCGATAGCACCGTCCGCATCGACCGGCACGCCGTCGTAGCGGAATTCGGTCAGCTTGAAGCCGCGCGACATGAATTCGACGCGGTCATTGTCCCAGCTCTGCGAGGTGATGCCGGTGGTATTCTCCATCGCGTCCTTGAAGGTGCGGATGTTCTGGTCGTCCATGCGTTGCCGCGAAATCACGGTCACCGACTGGGGCGTTTCGCGGATCGACAGCGGCAGACCGGTCGACGAACTCATCTGCGTGGTGGTGTAGGAACCCGATCCCTCGGTGGCGCCGGGATCGCTGGTCGCCCGTCCCTGCACGTCGATGGTGTCGAGCGAGATCGCGCCGGGGACCGCCCCTGCTGCCGATGCCGACGCCGACTGACGCTCGATCGTGACGGTGTTCGCCGACGTGAAACGGTAGGTCAGCCCGCTGCCCGCAAGCAACTGGCCGATCGCTTCCGCCGGAGTGAACGAGCCCTGCAATGCCGGCGCGGAGCGCCCCGCGGAAAGATCCGCGCTATAGGCAAGCCGCAAGCCGCTGCGCTGTGCAACGACGGTCAACGCCGCAGTCAGAGGCTGCGCTGGAATATTGTAGGCGACAGCGCGCGCAGGCTGCGCCTTTGCCGCCTCAAGCGAAGCAATCACGACGATTGCCGTCGATGCCATTAGAACGGCCCCGAAGACCTGACCCCGCTTTCGACTATTCATCGACGCCCCTTCCCGACTATTTCCCCAAGGGCGCCAAGGCATCGCACCTCCCAAGGCATCGCACCTCCCCGGCCCTTACAGAGTAAGACCGGCCGGTGCCAAAAATCCTCAACGGGGCAGGCAAAAAATCAGGCGAGCGTCAGCTTGAGATAACAACCAGGTATGGAGAGATTCGACGCACCATGATCGGAAGTCCGCTCGCGAGAGCATCGAGCGAGTCGTCCGGCGTCCGCAAGTTCAGGACCGCGTTGACGAGGAGCTTCGCCGTTCCCTCTCCGCGGATGACAAGCCACCCTGGATGATAGCTTCGCAAAGCCGCCACGACATCGCCGAGCGTCCTGTTCTCGGCAATGTACATGCCGCTGCGCCACGCCGCCGTCACCGACGGCGATTGCGCTGCGATCGCGCCGATGCGACCCTCCGCGTCAATGACGACAGCCTGGCTTTCGAAAACCCTCACCGGCTCCGAGCGCCGCCGGTCTGAGAGCGAAGCGACATCCACGGCGTGCTCCGTCACCGATATCGAAACGGCTCCATCCGCGAGATTGGAGTCGACATCGAAGGACGTGCCCAGCGCTGTTGCGCGAATGTCATTGACCTCGACCCGGAACGGTCGGATTCCGTCAGGCGCAACCTCGAAGAAGACTTGCCCTTCAACCAGATGGATGCGGCGCTCCGACGGGGAGAACGCCAGGGCAATCCCCGAACGGGCATTCAATGTTGCCCGGGAGCCATCCGGCAATGCCACTGTCCGCGTCTCGCCCAGCCCCGTGGCATAGTCGGCGCTTCGATGGTTGCGGAAGGCACCGCTCGCCCATACGCCTCCTCCCAGCGTCGCAAGCGCCACCGCGCCGGTCAAAACCTTGCGCCGCGTCGGCCCCTTTCCGCGGCGGCCGGGCTTCACAATGCCGGTGACCGGATCGAGGTGAAGGTTCCCGGCGTCAACCCACAGGGCTTCCGCTTCCCGCGCGGCTGCCTCATGCTCGCCGCTGAGCGTCCGCCACGATTCAAAGCAACGATGATCGGCGGCCGTGGCGGAGCCCGAATGCAATCTCATGACCCAGCGCAGGGCTTCGTCGGAGACTTCGGTCGACGGCGGCAGGCGTTCGGGATGATCTCGGCTCACGGCGACCCATCAGAGACTGTGGAGCTATGGAATCCAGCTCCCCTCTCTATAGACCAGATCGGGCGGCATAATCCTCAATCCCGGTCTCTTAAAAAGAGCCGTCGTCGCGGCGCAGATCACGAGCTTGCCGCAATGCACGCATGATGTGCTTCTCGACCATGCTCACAGAGATTCCGAGCTGGCGCGCAATCTCCTGATGGCTGCGCCCCTCGATCTTGTTGAGTACGAAGGCGCGGCGGCAAGCTGGCGGAAGTTCGTTGAGCGCGACGATGAGCCGGGCAAGCTGTTGCCTTTGCTCGAACGCCGCAAGCGGGTCGTTTTCCGACGCAAGACTCTCGATGCCCTCGACCTCGACACGATAGGACCATTCAATCTTTCGTCGGACGGTGAAATCAACGGCGGCATTGCGCGCGGCAGTAAACAGATAAGCCTTTGGATGCTCAATGGCGCCGGCCTGCGCCCCACGCCCCGCGATGCTCATATAAGCGTCCTGCGCGATTTCCTCGCCGTCGTCACGGTCGCCGACCAGCCGCGTGGCAAAGCGCACGAGATCGCGATGATGCAGGCGAAACATCTCGGACAGAAGATTGCCGATCGCCCTCATGCCGGCCTCACCACTCCGTGGCGCTTGAGATACAATGAAAGATATCGCACAGGAGACCTGGAACGTTCCCGATTTCGGTGAAGCCGCTCGACTGGGGTCTGGACTGAGTGGCCGCGCATATTGTCCTCGGATTGAGCCATGCAAACGCAAGCCGGCCGTCAACGTCCGATCGCGGTCGCCGGGTCAGGACCGGATTGGTAGAATAAAGCTGAAAACTCTTCAATCTCAACAATTTAGATCGGCTCTAAAAAGAAAACTCAAGTCACGCGAGCTTCCATCCCGACGCAGCGCAGGATCTACCACGCAGCATGTCCGCTCACGGGCATGCCGCGACGTAGACGTTCTGTCCTCCGCAGCCCGTTTCTCAGGGGCATGGCACCATATCGCTCAGGCGCCATACCCTTTGGCATCGTGACATATCGCCGGCAACTCGCTCACCGAACAGCGGGCACTTGACCGGGGCTGTCATGGCCGGGCGCGCCTCGCGAAACGAACGCCTGGCCGAAAATCTGGAATAGTTCTTGATTGCGTTCCTTTGCGGAGTGCGGCGCGATTGGCTATGGGTGAGCGTCAGCCGCGCGCCATGACGGCGTGCGGTGTTGATCCGTCCCGCGATGCCTGCGATGGTCGATAAGCCCACTCTGCTACGTCTGCTCGGTGCATTCGCCGGACATCGTCCTGCGCTCGAGGCGGCCTTGCGGCGGCAGCTTCGCAACACCGCCGTCGCCGCCGATGTCATGCAGGAGAGTTGGCTCAAGCTCAGGGGCACAGACGCCACAGTCGAGAACGCCGACGCCTATGTGCGCCGCGTGGTCCGTAATACCGCGACAGATCACGTTCGCAAGGAGCGCCGACGCGCAGCCATCGATGCCGAGGTGCGCGATTTGTTGTGGCTGGTCGACGATGAATGCTCGCCGGAGCGCATTCTGATGGGACGTCAGGCACTGGCGGCGGTCGCCGCGGCGCTGGAGGAGATGCCCGAGCGCAGCCGCGTCATCTTCACGATGAGCCGCTTCGAGGGCAAAACGCACCGCGAGATCGCGGACCGCTTCGGCATCACCGAGCAGGCCGTATTCTACCATATCCGCCGCGTGCTGGAGCATCTCGCGGTCATCCGCGAAAACATGCTGGACTGACGTGCCGGAACCGCCGGACCATTTTCATTTAGAAACTGCCGCTTCGCGCGTCTTTAGCGTAGAAGTCTGTTGGGGCATCGGCAATACTGCGATACGCCAGATGAGAGAAGGACAAGCGCCAGCCATCAGTGACCGCGCCCGCAAGGAAGCGCGCGACTGGGTCGTGCGCCTGTCATCCGGCGCGGTGTCGGAGGCCGAGCTTGCGCAGTTCAAGGCCTGGCGGGCGGTCTCCGGTCATGCGCGCGCCTTCGCCGAGGAACGGCGGTTCTGGCGGCAGCTCGGCGGCCTTGACGGGAGCCGGGCGTCTGCTCCCACGGGAATTGCAGCCCGGCCCCGCGTCGTCAGTCGTCGCGCCGCTCTCGCCGGGGGCGGGGCGCTCGCCGCATCAATCGCGGGCCTTATAGTCGCGCCAAGGATCAAGCTGCTGTGGGAGGCGGATTACCGCACGGCCATCGGCGAACAGAAGCGGGTCACCCTGCCGGATGGCGCGGTCGCGACACTGAACACCGATAGCGCGATCGCGCTGGATTATCGCCCGGACCTGCGCCTGGTCTATCTGTTGCGTGGCGAGGCTTTTTTTGAGGTGAAGCCGCAGGGAGGGCGGGAGCTTCGTGTCGCCGCGTTCGACGGGGTGACGCGCATGACCGAGGCGGCCTGCGCGGTCAGGCTCACAGACGATCAGACGATCGTCACCGTTGCAGCGGGACAGGCGGACGTCGTCTGTCCCGCTGCCGCCGCTGCGACGACGCCGGATCCCGCCGCGATCGCCGTCCGCGCCGCCCAGGCGACCAGCTATATGCGCGGTCAGGCGCCGGCGCCCGCCACCGCCGTCGACACGCAGACCGCACTGGCATGGCGGTCGGGCCGGATCATTTTCGACGGGCGCACCTTCGCGCACGCTCTCTCCGATCTCGAACGCTATGTGCCGGAACGGATCATCATGACGGACCGAAGCCATGCGGGAGAACGCGTCAGCGGCATCTTTTCGGTCCATCAGGCCCAGGCGGCGATCGAGGCGCTGGCGCAGACGCAAAATCTCGCTGTGCACCGTATCCCCGGCGTGATGATCGTTATCAGCTAGCGAGCCGATAGCGGCCGCCGATGACGGGATCGCCATCGGTAAGCACCACGCCGCGCGCCACCAGATCTTCCAGATGTGCCAGCACCGAATAGCCAGCGGCGCCAGATAGTCTTGGGTCGAGGCCGATATAGATGGCGCGAACCAGGGTCGGAATGTCGGCCTCACTTTTGGCGAGCCGATGCAGGATCGACGCCTCGCGCGCCCTGCGGTGCCGCACGAGATGCCGCGCGAACCGCGGCCCATCCGGGATTTCGGGGCCATGACCTGAGAGATACAGTTGCTCATCCCGGCGCGACAGCTTCTCGAGCGAAGCCACGTAGTCGACCATCGATCCGTCCGGCGGCGCGACGATCGAGGTGGACCAGCCCATGACGTGATCGCCCACGAAAAGAAGACTTCGCTGCTTCCAAGCAAAGGCCATGTGGTTCGCCGTGTGTCCCGGCGTCGTCACCGCTTCCAGCGCCCAGCCGTCGCCGGCCACAACCTCGCCATCGCGAAGGCGGACGTCCGGATGAAAATCGCGGTCGGCTCCGGATTCCGGATCGTGTTTTTCGCTTTCAAAACGCGGACGCGAAGCGCGATGCGGTCCCTCCGCATAAACCGGCGCCCTCGTCGCGGCCTTGATGCGCGCGGCATTCGGCGAATGATCCCTGTGCGTATGGGTGACGAAGATATGCGTCACGGTCTCGCCTCTGACCGCATCGAGCAGCGCCTTCGCATGGGCCTCGCTGTCCGGCCCCGGATCGATGATCGCGACCTTCCCGCGGCCGACGATGTAGCTCACGGTTCCCGTGAAGGTGAACGGGCTCGGATTGTCACACAGCACGCGACGGACATCGGGCACGACCTCCTCAGCGATGCCCGGCTTCAGCGCAAAGTCGCGATTGAACGGGATGTCGTCTTCGGTGTCAGACGGTTCGGACATCGGGGTGAATACCTACGTTTATGCTGTCATGGCCGGCTCGTCCCGACCACGACGTCCTCTTGTTTTTTTGCTGCCTTAGGACGTGGATGCCCGGCACATGGCCGGGCATGACGAACACCAAGGCAGCGTCGCTCCGAAAACCCTACGAAAACGCGGAAATGCCGGTGATGGCGCGACCGAGGATCAGCGTGTGAACGTCGTGGGTGCCTTCATAGGTGTTGACGGTCTCAAGGTTGGCGGCGTGGCGCATCACATGATATTCGATCTGGATGCCGTTGCCGCCGTGCATGTCGCGCGCCGTCCGTGCGATATCGAGCGCTTTGCCGCAATTGTTGCGCTTGATGATGGAGACCATCTCCGGCGCCATCCGGCCCTCGTCCATCAGCCGGCCGACGCGCAGGCTGCCCTGAAGCCCGAGCGCGATATCGGTCTGCATGTCGGCGAGTTTCTTCTGCACCAGTTGCGTCGCCGCCAGCGGACGACTGAATTGCTTTCGCTCCAGCACATACTGCCTTGCGCGATGCATGCAGTCTTCCGCCGCGCCCATGACGCCCCATGAAATGCCGTAGCGCGCGCGGTTCAGGCAACTGAACGGGCCTTTCAGTCCGGACACGTTCGGCAGCAGGTTCTCTTCCGGAACCACCACGCCATCCATCACGATCTCGCCGGTGACCGACGCACGCAGGCTGAGCTTGCCGTCGATCTTCGGGGCGGAGAGGCCCTTCATGCCCTTCTCCAGCACGAAGCCGCGGACCTGGTTGTCGTGCGCCGCCGAGAGGGCCCACACGATGAACAGGTCCGCGATCGGCGCATTGGAAATCCAGGTCTTCGAGCCGGTCAGCCGATAACCGTCCGATACCTTCTCGGCATGGGTTTTCATGCCGCCGGGATCAGACCCGGCATCCGGCTCGGTGAGGCCGAAACAACCGATCCATTCGCCGCTCGCGAGCCTGGGCAGGTATTTCTTGCGTTGGCTTTCGTCGCCATAGGCATAGATCGGATACATGACCAGCGACGACTGCACGGAGTTCATCGAGCGGTAGCCGGAGTCCACGCGCTCGATCTCCCGCGCGACCAGGCCATAGGCGACGTAGCTCGCATTGGCGCAGCCGTACTGTTCCGGCAAGGTGACGCCGATCAGGCCGAGTTCGCCCATCTCGCTGAATATCTCGCGATCGGTCCTCTCCTCCAGATAGGCCTTGACGATACGCGGCTGCAGCTTGTCCTGCGCATAGGCGCGCGCGGTATCGCGGATCATGCGTTCGTCTTCGGTCAACTGATCGTCGAGGCAGAGCGGATCGTCCCACTGGAAGCAAACCGGCACGGGCTGGTCCTTGCTTTGCGGACGAACGCTCATGACAATCCTTTCACATGGTTCCGAATGTCGCCAAAGCCGGATCGATGATCAGTATATAGACAATTCGGCAACTCAACCATGTGTTCCGACGTTCACTTGCCGCCAGGGCGAAAGCGCTGCCATCTTATCGAGCGCATATTCCGCGGGCCGCCAGCGCCGATGCCGATGAGGAACAGCGGTCAGCTTTCAAGATATTCGTTGGAAACGATCTCGATACCGAATCCGGACAGCCCCTTGTACTCGTAGGCCGACGAGGTCAGGTGCCGGATCGAGGTCACGCCGAGGTCGCGCAGGATCTGCGCGCCGACGCCGACCTCGCGCCACTGCCTGTGGCGATCGGCTTCCGCCGACCTGTCTTCGGGGAGCGGCGCCACCGGCACGCCCGCCGCGCCATCGCGCAGATACACCAGCACGCCGCTTCCGGCCTTCCTGAAATGCTCCAGGACGATCTCCATGCGCCGCGGTCCGGCGAAGATATCCCGCACGATATTGGACTTGTGGAAACGGGTCAGGACATTCCTGCCGTCGCCAATGCCATTATAGACGAACGCGACGTGGGCAATGGAATCGAACGGCGAGCGGTAGGCGTAGCCCTGCAGCGGCCCGATCGGGCTGTCGATGATGAATTCAGAGACCCGCTCGATCAGCTTCTCCCGCGCCTGCCGATATGCGATGATATCGGCGATGGTGACATGCTTGAGCCCGTGCGCGGCAGCGAACCGGGCTACCTGCTCGCCTTTCATCACCGTGCCGTCGTCGTTCATCAACTCGCTGATGACCCCGACCTGCGGCAGGCCGGCGAGCTTGCAGAGATCGACCGCCGCCTCGGTATGGCCCGCGCGAAGCAGCACGCCGCCGTTGCGCGCGATCAGCGGAAAGATATGACCCGGCCGGGCGAAGTCGCTGGCGCCGGCGTTGGGATTGGCGAGCGCCCGGCAGCAGGAAGCGCGCTCTTCGGCTGAAATGCCGGTGCCGCCGTCGGGCTTGTAATCGATCGAGACGGTGAAGGCGGTGGTGTGGTTGGATTCGTTATGCGCGACCATCGGATCGAGCCGCAGCCGCTGCGCGTCCTCGGTGGTGATCGGCGCGCAAACGATGCCGGACGTGTGGCGTATGATGAACGCCATCTTCTCCGCAGTGCACAGCGAGCCCGCGACGATCAGATCGCCCTCGCCCTCGCGATCGTCGTCATCGGTGACGACGACGATCTCGCCGCTGGCAAAGGCCTGGAGGACGTCCGGAATCGGATGGGGCATGGCGCGCGCTTTCCCGTGTGACGGAATTTCGTATGGCCTAGAACGTTTTCAAGCGAAGTGGTGACCGGTTCGCGTAACGAAAACGCGTCAAATCAAAAATATAGAGTTCCGCTGATTCCATCAGGAAAGGCTCTAGAGCATTTTCCGGCTAAGTGGAATCCGCTCAGCGTCAAGAAAATGCGCTCAATCAATAATGCGCGGGTATTCGATCGCAAAAACCGGCACCCACTTTCGTGGAATACGCGCTGAGCGGCTTGCGGCGCAACCGAAAGGCCCGGCACGGGCCTCCAAGTCACACCTTTGATATATAGGGATCCGCGCGAGAAAAATGGCGAGGTCCCGCTTACGGCAGCACCTCCCGGCGTTCGCTCAGCAGCGCGTCGGTCTCGGCGCGCTTGTCGGCCAGCAGGCCATTGTCGGCGGCCTCGATCGCCGCGAACAGCTCATGCGCGTCCGTCAGCCGCGTCACCGTCACGTAATCCGCGCCGGCGGCATATTGATCCTCGACATCCGACAGCAGGTCCGCCGTCGAGATGATCTTCGCGGTCGGGTTGAGCGAGCGGACGTGGCGGACGAGTTTGACATTGGTGGCGCCCTTGAGCAGCGAATCCGGCACGCTCAGGATGATGATTTCGGCGCCGCCGACCCCGGCATGCAGCAGCGTATCCACATTGCTGATGTCGCCATAGGTGACGTGCAGGCCACGGGCGGACAGGGTGCTGAACACCACAGGATTGAAGTCGACAACCGCGATCTGCTCCAGCAGCGACTCGTCGCGGCGTTCGATCTCGCTTAAAAGCGCGCTCGCGGCGCGGAAGAAGCCAAGAATGACAATGCGTCGCGGCTCGCCATGCCCTCCGCCGTCGTGCCCCCCCTCGCCGGCCTCGGTGCGGTCGAGATCGCGCAAGCCGAGCCGCTTCAAAAAGCTGATTCCCGATCGCGAGAGTTGATCGCTGCGTCCGATTGCGAACGTGCTCAGCACGGCCAGCACCACGAAGGCGAACGAGGCTGCGCTCGCGGTCTGGGTGCTGATGTGCCGCGCGGCCAACCCGGTCTGGATCACGACCAGCGAGAACTCGCTGATCTGCGCCAGATTGATCGCTGGCAGCAGGCTGGCGCGCAGCCCCTGTTTCATCAGATACAGCGGCACGAAGGTGGTGATAACGCGACTCACCACCGTGAAGGCCGCGATGATCAGCGCAAGGCCGATCACCGAGCCGTTCGGGATTGGAATGGTCATGCCCAGCGCAACGAAAAACAGCGTGATGAAGAAATCGCGCAGCGTCGTCACCTTGGCGGTGACGTCGAGCGCATAAGGAAAGGTCGAGAGCGACACGCCTGCCACCAGCGAGCCCATTTCGCGCGACAGATGCAGCCGCTCGGCGATCTCCCCGATCAGAAAACACCACGCCAGCGCGCCAAGCAGCACCAGTTCCGGGCGGCGCGCGATCTGATGAAACAGATGTGGCAGCACATAGCGGCTGAGGATCAACGCGGTCGCGACCAGCGCGCCGACCCGCGCGATCGAAAGCAGGATGATGGAAATCTGGAGGTTGTCGAGGCTGGGCTGCACCGCCAGGAACAGGATCGCGAAGATATCCTGCAACACCAGCACGCCCAAGGTGATGCGGCCCGGCAGCGTATCAAGCTCGCGTTTCTCGTACAGGACCTTGACGATGATGACCGTGCTCGACAGCGCGCAGGCGACGCAGAGATACAGCGCGTCGAAACCGCCCTGGCCCATGGCCAGACCGATCGCCATGAAGAACAATACGCCGAGGATGCAGCCGCCGAGGAGCTGGCCGCCGCCTGCGATCAGGATCACCGGCCCGGCGCGCACGATCTTCTTCAGGTCGATCTCCAGGCCGATCATGAAAAGCATGAAGATCAGGCCGAGTTCGGAAATGGTCTGGATCGATTCCTGCGATTTGACCCATCCCATTCCAAACGGGCCGATGAAGAACCCGGCCACCAGATAGGCCAGAATCAGCGGTTGCCGGAAAAAATGAGCAGCCAGCCCGAGGCCCCAGGCGAACAGGATGGAAAGCGTGATATCGCCAATAAGTTCGTGCATGCCCCCTCAGCCGGTCGGTAGAATCTCCGGATAGTCGGGCCAAGATACGCGGTTATCGCCGGCCTCGTCGATGCCCTCGCGCCTGCTCCTCGGCATTCGCGACCCTTTGCCCTCATCGCATGGCATTCCTAACTGGCGCCAGCCAGATCGTTTGCCGCGCGGCGTTTGTTCCGCAAAGAGATCCGCAGATTTATTTCGATTTGGATGGTCATGCGGGGAAAACGAGCAGCGAAGAAGGCGGCCAGCCTATGATCCGGGGGCCCAGGGTGTCAAATAATCCATTATTATTATCATAATTATCAACCAGCTATGGCAAGACATACCGTCCGGAAAAATGTCGCATCTACCGGACGGTTCTGTGCAGCCGTCGTACCGGTTCAATGCGACATGAAAACAGGGACCGTCATCGCCGACAGCATTCCGCGCGTCGCTCCGCCGAACACGAATTCGCGGAGGCGAGAATGTCCATAGCCGCCCATCACAAGCAGGTCCACCGAGCCGTCGGCAACATGTGACAGAATAGCCTTCGCCACATCGGCGTCAGCCGCGCGCACCGTTTTCACCTCGACGTTGATATCGTGTCGGGCCAGATGCCGGCCGATTTCGGCACCGCGAAGCACCTTCTCGTTCACGATCTTCTCAGTCTCGACAATAAACAGTTCGACAGCACCGGCCTGTCTCAGCATGGGCAGAGCATCGTTGATGGCCCGCGCTGCGGTGCGACTTCCGTCCCAACAGCACACGACCCGGTCGAGCTTCAGCCCGCCCTGCTGGATGCGGGGCACGATGATGAGCGGCCGACCCGAATCAAAAAGCGCCGCTTCAATCAGAATGCCGTTATTGATGCCATTATCATCGTCGGATTGCATGACGACGCTGAGATCGTAACACCGCGCCATTTCCGAAAACGTCTTGGGCGTTCCAAAGATAAGCCGTGGCTCGACCGAAAGAGCGCCGCGCTTCATGGCCGTCTCGAAACGATCAATTGCGCCGCGCGCCTCCGCCTCACTCTCGACGAACAGATCGCCGAGAGCATCTGCCGGAATGTTCGTCGCAAAGGTGAATATGACACCGGTCAGATGCGCGCTAAAAGCCTCAGCTATCGACGCGGCGAAATCGCGAACAATGTCCCGGGAAGGGTCACGCTCCAGATGAAGTATAATGTCCTTGATCATACTATTCGCTCCCGATCCGAGCACTACTGTATGATAGATGACATCAGCATCAAGAAGTCGAATTGACACACATCAAAGCAAGCCGCAGCCTCAAGAGCCGAAGCTTTGGATTCCGATACTTTTCAGGTGAAGGTCGATTTTTTGGTGAGGGTCGAATGGCATCGGTGGTCCTGTGCCCGCCTGAACGACAGGTCGCTCTCGCGGCGGATGCCCGCTCCAGGCGGCTATATCCTCGCTTCGATACGCTCAGATCGTTGCGCGTGACGCCAGAAAAATCGGCAACGCCAACATGAAACAGGAGACCGGAAACATGAATGAAAATCGCTACTACGGAGTACGCGTCGAGGGAGCAAAATACGGCGTCGGTTTTGGCTCCGCCCTTGCCATCGCGATATCATACACCACCAACCACTCGATTCTTTGGGCTATCATCCACGGCCTTTTAGGCTGGATCTACGTCGTCTACTTTGCACTGTTTCGGTCTTAGCAGACTGTAAGGGAGCATGATCCCGAAGCGGAAGCCGGTTTTCGCATAGGATCAGCTTCAACCGCAGGGATCGACGGGGACCCGCGGCTTGTGGCTGCAAGCTATGTTGCCAGGTTGGGTTTTCCGTTCAAAACGCTCATAATGGAGAGCAGAAGATAACGACCAGCACCTGCCGAAGGCGGATGCGCGGATGCAGAGGGAGATGACAGCGATGGCCATGCACCATGCCAGCCCCGGAGAGGTTTTTGCTCTTGCACCATTGGGGTCGAACCTGAAGGATGCGCGGACAACCGCCATCGTCAAATCGGAAGCGTTCGAGGTCGTACGTCTCGTCGTTCACGCCGGCGTGGAAATCAAGACGCACCGCGTTGATGGCCCCATCACGTTGCATTGCCTGGAAGGCCGGGCCCGGCTCGGTTTGCCGGAAGCAACACTGGAACTTTCAGGCGGCCAATGGGTGTATCTCGAAGGGGGCGTCCCGCACTCGATCCAGGGAATCGAGGACACGCTGATGCTGCTCACGATTATTTTCCCTTCCGGAGATTCCGGGCGGCCGCGCGAGCGGTGAGCGAACCCATCAGACGCTGACGTCATTTTACGCGGGGCCTCGATATAAAAGCCCTTGACCGGATCAATCTTGCTCCGGGATGGGAGTCGAAAAAACATTTAACCGCTGCGCGATAGCGGCCCCAACCGCGTCCCCGCGCCTCCGCACGTCGGACAACCAGCCATCCGATCGCCTCCTCGACGAGGCGATCGATCACGATCGGACCGCCGGCGGAATCCCGATATAGCGTCTGCCACCCGGGTGGCGGACCTTATTAATTTCCTTATTTTCTCGTTGTCGGAGCGGCCAGCGGCTCGTTGTGACCTGCCGACCACCGTTTTTTAACCGGCTCGTCCTATCCTGCTTCCGATACGCGCTAAAGCCGCGTCCCCGGAAAGCCACAGAAGGTGCCTCCGCGATGTTTCTCTTGCCCCAGGTATCACCCGATCACTTGCCCCAGCTATCACCCGCCTCGACAAGCGTTCTTGCCGGGTAAGATTTTGAGGGCGCCGCTACCGATTTCTGCTCACGCAATTCCTCGCGAATCACGTCATGGCAGCGCATCGGGCGTAACGCTTGGTTCAACCCAACAGATTGACGAGTTTCCCCGTGCGCAAGAACTTTCCCGTTACCGATGCCGAATATCCCATTTCCGACGAAACGCTGATCGTTTCAAGGACCGACCTCAAAGGCCGTCTCACCTACGTCAATGAGGACTTCATCGACGCGGCCGAATTCACGACCGAGGAATTGATAGGCAAGGCGCACAACATCGTCCGCCATCCGGACATGCCGCCGGAGGCGTTTGAAAATCTCTGGGACACCCTGAAGGCCGAAAAACCCTGGGTTGGCGCGATCAAGAACCGCCGCAAGAACGGCGGCTTTTACTGGGTGCTGGCGACCGCCTCGCCGATCCGCACGAACGGACAGGTCAGCGGTTATACATCGATCCGCACCAGCCTTGCCGCCGACCAGCGCGCCCTGGCGGAGGAAGTTTACGCGGCCATTCGCGAAAAGCGGCCGCATCCTTACAGGATCGATGCCGGTATCATCCGGAAGCGATCGTTCTTCGATCGTTTCGCGCCGTTCACGCGGACCATGCGGGCGCGAATGACGACGCTGATCACGCTGCAGGCCGCCTTCCTGCTCGTCTGCTGCTTGCTCGGGGCAACCGCAGTCGGCGGGATGTGGGGCCTCGTTCTCAGCTTTCTTGGTCTCGCCGGGATTGCTGCCGGAGCGATCGTCGGACGCCAGACGCTTCGCGCGTTTGAGGAGCCGATGCGTCACCTGAATGAGACGATGCTGAACCTCGTTTACGACAAGTTCGACAATCGCATCGAAATCAAGCGCGACGACGAAATCGGCCAGGCGCTTCGCAACCTTCAAACCGTGCAGACATTGATCCGTTTCAGCCGGGAAGAGGTCAATTCCACGCAACGCCGGGCCGACATCCAGCGCAAGGCGGACATGACAAAGATCGCGGATTCCTTCGAAGCGGCGATCGGCGAAATCGTTCAGGCTGTCGCGACGGCCGCGAACGAACTGGAAGGCTCCGCAACCACGCTGGCGTCGAATGCCGACCATGCAAAGGATTTTGCCGCCCGCGTCGCCAACGGTTCGAGCGAGGCCTCCTCGAACGTCAATTCGGTGGCTTCGGCGACCGAGGAAATGACCGCCTCGGTTCGTGAAATCAGCCAGCGGGTGCAGGAATCGGCCCGCATGGCGGGCGATGCCGTCGATCAGGTCCATTCGGCGACCGAGCGCGTCAGTGCGCTTTCGAGCGCGGCGTCGCGCATCGGCGACATCGTCGAGATCATCAACAATATCGCAGGTCAGACCAACCTCCTCGCCTTGAACGCCACCATCGAGGCCGCGCGCGCCGGCGAAGCCGGTCGCGGCTTCTCGGTGGTTGCCTCGGAAGTGAAGGCGCTCGCCGAACAGACCGGCAAGGCGACCGGGGAAATCGGTCAGCAGATCAGCGGCATCCAATCCGCCACGCAGGAATCCGTCGCGGCCATCAGCGAGATCCGCAACTCCATCGAAAGGCTGTCGGGCATCTCCTCGGCAATTGCATCCGCCGTCGAGGAACAGGGCGCGACCACCCAGGAAGTCGCCCGCAACGTGCAGCACGCGGCGCAGGGGGCACAGGAAGTCTCCTCGAATGTCGGAAATCTCCAACGCGGCGCTGCGGAAACCGGAACCGCCTCATCCCACGTGTTGTCGGCGGCGCAAACGCTGTCGCGCGACAGCGCCAAACTCAAGATCGAGGTGAACAAATTCCTGGACTCTGTCCGGGTCGCATAGGCCGTCGGCAAACGACGCGGCGCCGGAGTTCACCGGCGGAGTCGGACACGCGGCGATCGCGATCATGCTCTATGGCGTTTTCGAGCGAAGCATGTCCAGACAAGCGACGAGTCTGATCAACACGGTTGAACCAGACCCTGGAAGCCCGCTTCTGATCCGATCGGAAGCGGGCTTTAACTTGCGGCGTGCCGCGTCTTACCACCATCCTCCTTGCATCGGAGGAAAGAACTGGCCGCCGCCCCGGCGCGTCGTGCGCGGTTGAGAATTCGGATTGCGCCGGAAAAAGAAGCCGAAGGGGTCGTTGTCCTGGCGGTCGTCGATCCAGCCGTTGTCGTCGGCGACGAGAACCCTGCTCGGCTTGCGCGTGATGAAGCCGCCCTGGGGCTGGTCGCTCAGCACCGCAACGAATTCGGTGCGATAATTAGTCTCCTCGCTCAAAGGCTCGTCGGAGACAACGATCGATGATCTCGGCAATGCGGTCGGCGCGATGCGATCGAGGACGTCCTTCGGGAAGGTGATGCGGTCAAGCGCGTTCTTGGCGCTGTCCCCATTCTCGATCGTGACCGCAGTCCAGCGCAGGCCCGCGTCGTTGCGCGCCACCGCCGTGAATACATGCGTGCCGAGCGGTCTACCGGCATCGCGGATCGTGACCGGAACCTCGATGCTCGCATCGAACACCTCGCCGCCCCCGTCCGGCGCCGGCTTATGCGTGTTGCGCCGCACGTAAAGCATCTGCGTCGCGCGGCTGACGTAGATCGACACCGGCTCGCGCGCGAGCCTGGCGTCGAGCGCCGCTCTGGCGGTGTCGGCCTTTTTTGTCCGGGCCGCCTGCGCCGCTTCTTTCGCGGCGGTCGCTGCGTCGAGCTTTGATGACGCGTCCGCCCTGGCGGTATCGAACCGGGTGGCTACCTCAGCCGCCCTGGCAGCGGCCTTTTGCTGACGCTCGCCGGCCTTGGCTCTGGCCTGGTCAGTCTTGGCCGCGGCCAGCGCCTTGTCGGCCGACGTAAGTTCAGCGTCGGCCCGGGCCTTGAGCCGTGCCAGCTTGCGCAGGGATGCTGCGAACTGCGCCGACTCGCGGGCCGCCGCCGCGGCCAACTTCCTGGCCTCGTCGGCCGCCACGCCGGCATCCGCAGCCTCGCGTGAAAGCGTCTCCACCTTGGTCGGAGCCGCCGCGACGATCTCCGCGCTTGGCACAAAGAGCGACAGCGACGGGTGGGAAAATGCAACAGGAACCGCATCGTCCGGCGAGATGATCACGCGCATCCCGATCCGCGTCTTGTCGAACAGTTTCTCCGCAAAGCGGTACGGCATCCGCACGCAGCCGTGCGAAGCTGCGTAGCCGGGCAACGGGCCGCCATGCAGGGCGAGGCCGTTCCAGGTGATGCGCTGCATGTTCGGCATCCAGGCATCATCATACATGGTCGAGCGGTGGTCCTTGTCCTTCTCGACGATGGCGAAGACGCCGGCCGGCGTCTCGCGCTCCTTGACGCCGGTCGATACCGGCGCGCGCAGGATCCAGCCCTCGGCATCGTAGAACGTGACCTGCTGGCTCTTGAGCGACACGATCGCCATGATTGGCTCGCCCGCCTCGCGGGGCGCTGTCGTCTCAACGGGTTGGGCACGGCGCGCCTGCTTGGCCGTGGCGCCGGCGATCGGCACGCTCAGAGCGGCCATCGCCGCGAACGCGATCGCGGCTGCACGCCGATGACGCGTTGCAGCATTAAATTTCGCCGGCATCAAACGATTCACCATTCGCGTCCCCTCGCAGCAGGTATGCGCTGCCGTGACCAATTACCCATCCGACTCGTAAGAAAACAATCGCAGCCAAAATAGGCGCAAAACGGACAGCGGACATCGGAAAGCCAGCCACAGGCGTTGCGCACAGGCAACACATTGAAGAAAAGCTCGCAAGTCATCCGGTTGTGCTGTTGCGCGATGCTGTCCTTGTCAGAACAATCGCCGCATCCGCATCCTCGGCTGTGTCATCTGGTTCCGATGAGGCTGGAATGGTGAACCCTGGGCGACTTTCGACGCTAACGCCTGCGTTGCTGTCCGTCGTTTTCGCGGCCGGAATTTTCAGCCTGCTCGCTTTCTCCGGACCTGAAGGCATCCGGCACGCCAGCGCGGCGTTCCCTGTCACCTTCGACGATCCCTCTTCTGTCAGACAGGAACGCGCCACTGAGCCGCAGCCGGATTCGATATCCGGCGATCCAACTCAGGCGCGCCTGCCCGACCGTTCGAAATCTCATGCGGCGATGACCGAACAGCCGCTCGCCGGAGATGTCGCCAACACACCGGATCCGCCACCCGGATCAGAGCCGGTGCAACTGGCAAGCGTGGACCCGTCGGATGTCGAGCCTGTCGAGGCGGCCAAGGCCGCAACGTCGGTCGAGATCGGCGACGACTGTCCGGTCGTGGACGCCTGCATCGATCGCTATCTGTGGGCGCTTTATCAACGCACGCCTAAGGAAGACGCCGTCAAGGTGCGTGAATTGAGGAAAGTCACCATCAAGCGGAAGGGCAAGAAGGTGACGGTGTCGAGAGCCTTCACCAGGTATGTCGATCAGGATTTCGGATGGAAAGACCCCAAGGCGGCGGAACGCGCTGGCCTTTCGATGATGGATTATGTGATCGGCGGCATGGATCGCAGCTTCAGGCTGAAGTTGTTTCATATGCTTCGCGCGGCCGAGGCGGCGGGCCTTTCGCCCGGCATCACCAGCGGATTCCGCGACGACTACCGCCAGTCGATCGCCAGCGGCCTCAAGGCGGCGAGCAACAGGTCCTATCATGGCGGCAGCTTGCGCGGCGGCTATGGGCATGGGCTCGCGGCCGATGTGGTGAGTGTTGCGGGCGAAACGCGCGACCGCCGGTTTGCGTCTTCGGAAAAGTTCTGGAAGTGGGTTGATGCGCACGGGAAGGAATTCGGAATCGCACGCCCATATCTCGGCAAGGACCCGCCGCATGTCGCACCGCTCGACGGCGAGGAATATGCGAAGCACAATCGCGACGTCAGACAAGCGGCATCGACCGCAAAGAAGATCACCGTGAAAAAAGGAAAGGGCGTGGCCTCCCGCGACCACTCACGCCCGGTGAAGCGCCCGAGAGCGGTCGCCGTCGCAAAGCTGAAAACGAGTTGAGCGGCTTGCGGCCTGACGGTTTAGAGTCTTCACCGTTTCATGGAAATCTAACTCTTGATTTGACGCGTTTTCTTGACGCGAACCGGTATCCACTTCGCTTGAAAACGCTGTAGATCCCCCACGCTACGTCATCGCCTCTGTCGACCGCCGCGCGGCCGCTTGCCTGCGGCCGGCGCGCAGAAGGCCGAATGTAGCGCATCCACGATGGTCAAAACCTCCGGCCGCGTAATGGAATAATAGACCGTCGTGCCCTCGCGCCGGGCCTCGACGAGTCCGTCGGCTCGCAGCCGCATGAGTTGCTGCGACATCGGCACCTGCTCGATCCCGAGCCCCTGACGCAGTTCCGCGACCGACCTCTCGCCGTCCACCAGGGCGCAGAGCACCAGCAGACGCTGCGGGTGGGACAGGCTGCGCATCAGCACCGCGGCCGACTCCGCCGCCGGCATCATATCTCCTACATTCATAGTATTGAATTTATACTCCTTGAATGTTATGTGCAAGCTGTCCGGCCTTCCGAGAGACGGACGCAAGGTTCAAAGGACAATTTGCTCCTGCCTTGAACCAGATCAAGACGGAATGCGCGATGTCAGGGAAACTTGGCGGATAAATCGGAGGAATAGTCCATGTCTCACATTGTCATTCTCGGCGCGGGCCTTGGTGGAACCATCATGGCCTATGAGATGAAGACCAAGCTGAGACGCGATGACCGTCTCACCGTCGTCAATCTCGGCTCGACCTATTCGTTCGTGCCTTCAAATCCGTGGGTCGCCGTAGGCTGGAGACAACCGGCGGAGATCGAAGTCGACCTTGCTCCGGTGCTGAAACAGAGAGGCATCGAGCTGCGGCCGGAGGGGGCCAAACGCGTCGAGCCGGCTGAAAATCGGATTCAGCTCAACGACGGCACATCCATTTATTACGACTATCTGATTATCGCCACCGGACCTGACCTTGCCTTCGACGAGGTGCCGGGGCTGGGCCCGAATGCCCATACCCAGTCCGTCTGCCAGACCGATCATGCCCTTCAGGCCAAAGTCGCATTCGACAAACTCGTCAAAACGCCGGGACCGGTGGTGATCGGCGCCGTGCAAGGCGCGTCCTGCTACGGCCCGGCCTATGAATTCGCCTTCATCCTCGAAACGGCCTTGCGCAATGCGCGCGTCCGCGACCGCGTGCCGATGACCTTCGTGACGCCGGAGCCCTATATCGGCCATCTCGGGCTCGACGGCGTCGGCGACACCAAGGGCCTGATCGAAAGCGCGATGCGCGACCGCCACATCAAATGGATCACCAATGCGCGCACGACAAAGGTCGAACCTGAAAAGCTCGTCGTCGAAGAAGTCAACGACGACGGCACGGTCAAGGCGACGCACGAACTGCCCTTCGCCTTCTCGATGCTGCTGCCGGCCTTCCGGGGCGTCCCGGCCGTTCTTGGCGTCGAGGGCCTGACCAATCCGCGCGGCTTTATCGTGATCGACAAGCACCAGCGCAACCCGACTTTCCCGAACGTTTTCGGCGTCGGCGTTTGCGTCGCCATTCCACCGGTCGGCAAGACGCCGCTCGCGGTGGGCGTGCCGAAGACCGGTTTCATGATCGAATCCATGGTCACCGCCACGGCGGAGAACATCGCTTCGCTTCTCAAGGGCGAGCAACCGAAAGCGGTCGCCACCTGGAACGCGGTCTGCCTCGCCGATTTCGGCGACGACGGCATCGCTTTCGTCGCCCAGCCCCAGATCCCGCCGCGCAACGTCAACTGGTCGTCGCAGGGCAAATGGGTCCACGCCGCCAAGATCGGCTTTGAAAAATACTTCCTGCGCAAGGTGCGCCAGGGCAAGGCCGAGACCTTCTACGAAAACCTCGTCCTCGACATGCTCGGGATCAAGAAACTGAAGGAAATTCACGTGGAGACGGCCGAACAGGCGCAGTCTTGAAGCAGAGGAGAAACGACAATGACGATCGATCGCGCCGTGATGATGTTTGCCGGCTTCATGGTTCTTGTCTCGCTGGGGCTCGGATTTTACGCGTCGCCCTGGTGGTATCTGCTCACGATCTTCGTCGGGGTAAACCTGATCCAGGCGTCGGTCACAGGCTTTTGCCCTTCGGCCATGATCTTCAGGAAACTGGGCTGTCCGGCCGGCGTCGCATTTAAATAACGACGAGACCTTCTCTATCCGATGGTCGGACGAGACTTGTGATCGCTCTGTGAAAGCTGCACGCTCATGCATCGACCGATCTTGCGCTTCCTGACAGCCGTTCTCGCCGGCGCCGCGATCGCCGGCGCGACAGCGGCCGACGCCGGCGAATTCGTCGTCAAGGCCACGACAATTCCCGAGATGAAGGCCGTCTTCGGCCAGGTCGAGAGCCGCATCGTGGTGCCGGCGCGCGCCCGCATCGGCGGCTCGGTGCGCGAGCTTCGCGTCACGCAGGGCGACGAAGTCAGGGAAGGACAGGCGATCGCCGTGGTCGTCGACGACAAACTCGCGCTTCAGCTCAACGCCGCCGACGCCAAGATCGAGGCGCTCAACTCGCAGCTTGCGAATGCACGCGTCCAGCTTGAGCGGGCGCAGCAGCTCAGGGCGAGCGGATCGGGCACGCAGGTCAGCCTCGATCAGGCCAAGATGCAGTTCGAGGTCGCAACCAATCAGGTCGCGGCGGCCAAGGCGGAGAAGACCGTCATCGAACAAAGCGCGCGCGAGGGCACCGTCTTCGCGCCTGCAACAGGGCGGGTGCTCACGGTGCCGGTAACGCCCGGCTCCGTGGTCATGCCCGGCGAGGACATCGCCCGCATCGCGCCGGGACCATATTATCTGCGGCTATCGCTGCCGGAGCGTCATGCCAGCGAGATCACACAGGGCGCCGACGTGACGGTTGGCGCCCGCGGGCTCACCGCGCCGGGCGGGCTATCCGCCGCGCATCGCGGCCGCATCGTCAAGGTCTATCCGGAGATCACCGACGGGCGGGTGATCGCGGATGTCGAGGTCGAAGGGATCGGCGATTATTTCGTCAACGAGCGCACGCTGGTGTCGATCCCGGTCGGCAAGCGTACGGTGCTGGCGGTGCCGGCGGCGGCGATCCGCACCACCCATGGCGTCGATTATGTCCGCGTCGCCACCGACGCGGGCGCAATGGACGTCGCCGTCATTCTCGGCGAGACCTTCGCCGACAACGGCGCGGGACGCGTCGAGATTCTTACCGGCCTGCGCGACGGCGACCGGATCGTGCTGCCATGAAACTTGGCATCGCAGGCCACCTGACGCGCGTCTTCATCGCGTCGCCCCTCACGCCGCTGATCCTGCTGGCGGCGCTGGCGCTCGGGCTGGTCGCGCTGGTGACGCTGCCGCGCGAGGAGGAGCCGCAGATCTCGGTGCCGATGGTCGATATCCACGTCACCGCCAACGGCTTGAGGGCGGAGGACGCCGTCAAGCTCGTCACCGAGCCGCTGGAGACCATCGTCAAGAGCATAGACGGTGTCGAGCACGTCTATTCGCAGACCGAGGACGACGGCACCGTGGTCACCGCGCGCTTCAAGGTCGGCACCAATCCGGACGCCGCCATTCTCAGGGTGCATGAGAAGGTCCGCGCCAACATGAACCGCATCCCGTTCGGCATCCCCGAACCGCTGATCGTCGGCCGCGGTATCGACGACGTGGCGATCGTGGTGGTGACGCTGCGCCCGACGCCGGATGCGGCCGCGCGCTGGACCGCGAACGGGCTGACTCGGCTGGCCCGCGAGTTGCAGGTCGAGGTGTCGAAGCTGCCCGACATCGGCCTCACCTATATCGTCGGCGAGCAGCCGGAAGCGTTCCGCGTCGAGCCCGATCCCGAGCGGCTGTCGCTTTACGGCATCACCCTGCAACAGCTCGCCGCCAAGATCGAGGGCGCCAACCGCTCGTTCCGCATCGGCACCGTGCGCGAGGAGACGCAGCAGCGCGCCATCGTCGCCGGCCAGACCCTGCAGGCGTTGCCCGAGATCGGCAACATCCTGCTCACCGCGCGCGACGGCCGCCCGGTCTATGTGCGCGACGTCTCTCAGGTCGTGCTGGCGACCTCGCCGGCCGAGAACCGGGTCACCGATATCCGCAAGACGGCGGACGCTGGACTCGAACGCGCGCCCGCCGTCTCGCTCGCCATCGCCAAGCGCCCCGGCACCAATGCGGTGGTGATCGCCGACGAGATCGTGCGGCGGCTGGAGCAGACCCGCGGCCAGATCTTCCCCGAAGACGTGGAGATGACGATCACCCGCAATTACGGCGAGACGGCCAACGAGAAAGCCAACGAGCTTCTGTTCCATCTCGGCCTCGCGACGGTGTCGATCGTGGTGCTGGTCGCCGTCGCCATCGGCTGGCGCGAGGCGCTGGTGGTTGCGGTGGTGATCCCGACCACCATCCTGCTAACGCTGTTCGCCTCGTGGATCATGGGCTACACGCTCAACCGTGTCAGCCTGTTCGCGCTGATCTTCTCCATCGGCATCCTGGTGGACGACGCCATCGTGGTGATCGAGAACATCGCCCGCCACTGGGCGATGCGCGACGGCCGCCCGCGCGCGCAGGCCGCGATCGATGCGGTCGCCGAGGTCGGCAACCCGACCATCGTCGCGACGCTGACGGTGGTGGCGGCGCTGCTGCCGATGCTGTTCGTGTCCGGCATGATGGGGCCCTATATGAGCCCGATCCCGGCCAACGCCTCGGCCGCGATGCTGTTCTCGTTCTTCGTCGCCGTCATCCTGACGCCGTGGCTGATGATGAAGCTCGGCGGCGATCACAATACGGCCGGCAAAGGCCATGAGCCGACGGGCGGCGGCCGCCTCGGCCGGCTTTACGTCGCGGTCGCGAAGCCCGTTCTGGCGTCACGCCGGCGGGCGTGGATTTTCCTGGCTGTGGTCGGGACGGCGACGCTGGCTTCGCTCGCGCTGTTCTACACCAAACACGTCACGGTGAAGCTCCTGCCGTTCGACAACAAGGCCAATCTTCAGGTCGTGCTCGACCTGCCAAAGGGGTCGTCGGTCGAGGACACCGACCGGGCGCTGCAAGCGATGGCCGACCGGCTCGCCCCGGTGCCGGAGATCGTCTCGTTCCAGACCTATGCCGGCACCGCCGCGCCGTTCGATTTCAACGGTCTGGTGCGGCATTATTACCTCCGCGCGGGTCCCGAGCAGGGCGACATCGCGATCAACCTTGTGCCGAAGGGAGCGCGCACACGGGCGAGCCACGCCATCGCGCTGGACGTGCGCGAGCGCCTGCGCGGCATCGACCTCCCCCAGGGCACGATCGTCAAGGTGGTTGAGCCGCCGCCAGGGCCGCCGGTGCTGGGCACGCTGCTGGCCGAAATCTACGGCCCCGACCCCGACACAAGGCGCGCGGTAGCCGCCAAGGTGCGCGCGGCGTTCAAGAGCGTTCCGTTCATCGTCGATGTCGACGACAGCTATCATAACCAGGCCGAGCGCGTGCGCGTCGCGATCAATCAGGACAATCTCGAATACTACAAGGTCGAGCAGGCCGACGTGTACGACACGCTGCGCTATCTCTACGGCGGCACGACGGTCGGCTATTCGCAACGTGGCGGCGGACGCTACCCGATCGCCATCCGCCTCGCGCTGCCCAAGGCGGGTGCGGTGATGGACGAGCGCGCTCTGACCACGCCGGTGCCCGCCAATGCGCTGCCGGGCGGCCGCGGGGTGGTCGAACTCGGCGATGTTGTCAGTGTCGCCCATGAGCCAGCGTCCTGGCCGATCTTCCGCCACAACGGCCGCCCCGCCGAAATGGTGCTGGCGGAACTCGCCGGTGCCTATGAAGCGCCGATCTACGGTATGCTCGCGGTGCGTGATGCGATCGACCGGATCGACTGGGGCAGTCTGCCCAAGCCCGTGATCGCCTTGCACGGTCAGCCGGACGACGAAACTCATCCGACCCTGCTTTGGGACGGCGAATGGGAGGTGACGTGGGTGACCTTCCGCGACATGGGCGCGGCCTTCATGGTGGCCATCCTCGGCATCTACGTTCTCGTTGTCGCGCAGTTCGGCTCGTTCAAGCTGCCGCTGGTGATCCTGACGCCGATCCCGCTCACCTTCATCGGTATCATGCTCGGCCACTGGCTGTTCGCCGCGCCGTTCACGGCGACCTCGATGATCGGCTTCATCGCGCTGGCCGGCATTATCGTGCGCAACTCGATCCTGCTGGTGGACTTCATCCGCCATGCGCGCCGGCCCGACCGGCCGCTGATCGACGTGTTGCTGGAGGCGGGCGCAATCCGCTTCAAGCCAATCCTGCTGACCGCGATCGCAGCGATGATCGGGGCGGCGGTCATCCTCACCGACCCGATCTTTCAGGGGCTCGCGATTTCGCTATTGTTCGGACTGGCGTCCTCAACGGCGTTGACCGTTCTGGTCATCCCGGCCATTTACGTCGTGCTGCGGGGAGGTGGACGCCCGGCCGGAACCGGCGCGCACCCGCACCCCTCGCCGCGTCCTGGAACGTCACCTCCGTAAGAGCCCTTAGGATATCGACCGAAATATTCCGGCGCGCTGCGTCCGGTAAACTGGGCCATCCCGCATCGAGGAGATGGCGACATGCACATCCAGAAAATCACCGCTCCGAAGGATTTCGATATTCCGCGGGTCATGGCGGCTGAACCGGCCGACCAATTCAGCGCAATCGCCCATTCCTCGGGAGTGATCGCAAGCGAATTTTCCTACAGAAAGGATGAGGAAATCTACGGCGAGGGCGAGCCTGCCGAATACCTTTACCAGATCATCCGCGGCGCTGTGCGTACCTACAAGCTCCTGAGCGACGGGCGGCGGCAGATCGGCGCATTCCACCTGCCGGGCGATGTCTTCGGCCTCGATCCAGGCCCGGAGCACAGGCTTACTGCCGAAGCAATTGCCGACACCACCGTGCGCCTGGTGCCCCGTCGCAGCCTTGAGAAGGCCGCGGCATCAAACGCCCATGTTGCCCGCAATCTCTGGACGCTGACGGCAAACGACCTCCGGCATGCCGAAGATCACATGCTGCTGCTCGGCCGCAAGACTGCGATGGAGCGCGTTGCCACATTTCTCCTGGAAATGGACCGCAGGCTCGCCAAAGCCGGCATGATGGCGCTCCCGATGTGTCGTCGCGATATTGGCGACTACCTCGGCCTGACGCTCGAGACCGTCTCGCGGGCGCTCTCGCAACTCAACGATGAAGGCATCCTGATGTTTTCGAACGCTCGCCATATCGCACTGCGCAACCGACAGCGGCTGTCCGCCATGGAGGCTTGAGGGCACCGGCCTTCGGATTACCCCGGCCGGCATCCCGCCCTCATGCCGCCAGTTGGAGTCTTTCACTTCTGGATGGAATCAGACGCGGGTTCCACGTCGCTGACGATGGCCGGACCGGACCTTCAATCTTCTTCTCGCGGCTGAGGACGCCGCTTTCGCGGAGGCGATGCCGGCTCGGAGGCTTTCTGACGGAATGAAGAACCATGCGCGCGCATCTCGTCACCTCAATGAGACATCAGGCAGCAGATCGAACTCCTCGTGAGCAGATCGCGGGTCATCCCGCCGAACATCCATTCGTTGAGCCGGCTATGGCCGTAAGCACCGGTGACCAATAGATCGACGTCTTCGTTATCTGCCCATTCGATGATCTGATCCGCACGAGAGCCGCGAGCCTGCATTTCGACCTGGCGCTCGGCCTTTATCCTGTGCTGCGCGAGGTAGCGAACGACGTCGTCAACATGGCGGCGCGCTGTTTCCATCTGCTCCTTCTCGCATATTTCCAGGACGGTTACGCGCTTGGCCTCGTGAAGGAACGGTAACGCATCCTGAACCGCCCGCCGCGCCTCCCGCGTATCTTTCCATCCAATCATGACGTGATCGGCGGCAAGGGATTTCACCGCCGCAGGCACCACCAGGAAAGGACGACCAGCCCCGAGAATTGCGGCTCCAACATCGGCGCTTCGATACATATCGCCAGCGGACCTGCCACTTTCGATCACGATCAAATCGGCGCAGCGCGCCTCACTGATCAGCGCCTGGGTGGGGAATTCGATAACTGATCGCCATTCGAACCGGCGGCCACTTCCGGCGGCGGCTTGAACCTTGTTCCCAGCCTCCGCAAGGCTGGCCTTCAGTTTTGCGACATCGAACTCGGTCGCGTTATCGACGATGACCACACCCTCGGCGACAAAGGGCGAAACGATCGCAACAGCCGACAACCCAAGCAGATTAGCTGCGAATTTGTCCGCCACACCTGCTGCGACACCAACGAACTGCTTCGAGACGTGGTCGATGTTGACCCAGACCAATAGCGTTGCATAGGACATAACAGCCTCGACTTCGACGGCCACCTATCACGTCCACATCCCGACTCCGGCTGCTTGATCCAGATCAAAATCCTTGCTGCATGGATCTCATAGCCATTTGCGGTATGTCAGGTTGAACCATCACTTATAAGATGCTTTTCAATCTCCCCGACCGGATGATTGGTCAGGTCCTTGTTTATCTCGGCGACGATGCAGGTCTTCACCTCGGGATGGAATGCGTTTCGCAAGTCGGCCAACGTTCTTGGCGGCGCAACGACGACGAGAGCCTTCGCCTTGCTCGTTCGGACCATCCGCTCCATGGCTGCAGCGACCGTCTGCGCGAACTGTCGCTCCTGTAGATCATGCCAATCGGTCTGCTCGACAGCGCTTTTGCGACCGGGCTGCGACGATTCGATAACCCGCCCCGGCCGATCTCTCCCCTGCTCGTGAGTCATCGGATTGATGTCCTCAAAGACTTTCTCTGTCTTCAGATGAGGGGATAAAGCGTCGCCGTCGTTTCGCAGAAACAGAGCCTTTCGGCCATCGCCGACAAATACCAGCGCATTGCGGGGAATCCTGAACATGTTCACCTGCTCCTCGGATAATTGCGTTCTCTCCAATATGTCGGAAGCCGACGCGGGTTTCACAAGCCGAACGGATAAGTATCCGGAAGGCCCTTGATCATCGCCGTCTCCAGCGGAGCCACCGCGCGCGTATGATCGAACCAGATATACTCATCGAACTGCTGCGGCAGACTGGCCCGGAAGTAATGACTCGCGCGTTCCGTTTCCGGCCGGTAGATAACGCCGATCGCCCGTTCGAGACGCCGGATTTCCCATGACAACGGCTCCTCGTAAATTCGCGCAACTCCGAGATAACCACGCCGGTGGACCGGCGTTGCATTTTCAAAAACACTTTCAAGGAGACTATGCAGGCCGCTAAAGCACCGAAACAGCACGACTGCCAAGGTGGCCAAGACGAACAGGCTTCGATTTGAAACCCGCCAAGGCATCTGCATCATGAAATGCACCCGAGCGGTTTGATCGGCATCAAGGGGCAGACGACCATCAGCCCGTGGGCTGGCGCGCTGCCATGCGCGACATTTACGGCCCGACGCCACAGAGCCTGATCAGCCTTGATCGAAATCAATGCGGGGCGCGGCGGTTGGAGTTTTAATGAATTTGGATCACCGATTGGATCGGACCATTCCATGAAAGCGCTTGTCTACCATGGACCCGGGCACAAAACGCTCGAAGATCGTCCCAAGCCGGAAATACAGTCCGCGGGAGATGCCATTGTCAAAATGGTGAAAACAACCATCTGCGGCACGGACCTGCATATTCTGAAGGGTGATGTGCCGAGCTGTGCGCCCGGTCGAATCCTCGGGCATGAGGGCGTCGGCATCATCGATTCCGTTGGCGCTGGTGTCACCACTCTCAAACCGGGAGACCATGTCCTCATCTCCTGCATTTCGTCTTGCGGCAAATGCGAATACTGCCGTCGGGGTCTGTATTCCCATTGCACCACCGGCGGCTGGATTCTGGGCAACGAAATCGACGGGACGCAAGCCGAGTATGTCCGCACCCCGCATGCCGACACCAGCCTTTATCCTGTTCCGGCCAACGTTGACGAGGAGGCGCTTGTCATGCTGAGCGACATCTTGCCGACCGGCTTCGAATGCGGCGTTCTGAACGGCAAGGTGGCGCCGGGGTCAACCGTTGCGATCGTCGGCTCCGGACCGATCGGTCTTGCCGCATTGCTGACAGCGCAATTCTACTCTCCCGCCGAACTTGTCATGATCGATGTCGATGACAAGCGTCTCGAGATCGCCAGGACATTCGGCGCTACCCATACGATCAATAGCGCGAGCGGAGAGGCTGCCGACAAAGTGAAAGCATTGACCGGCGGCAAAGGTGTCGATACCGCGATCGAGGCGGTCGGTATTCCCGCCACCTTCGTGCTTTGCCAGGATATCGTCGCTCCGGGCGGCATCATCGCCAATATCGGCGTCCACGGCGCCAAGGTCGATCTGCACCTGGAGAGATTATGGTCGCACAATATCTCCATTACGACCCGACTGGTCGACACGGTCACGACACCGATGCTTCTCAAGACGGTGCAATCAAATAAGATCGATCCTGCCCAGTTGATTACGCATCGCTTCCCTCTCGACCGGATTCTTGAGGCGTATGATACGTTCAGTCGTGCCGCCGACACGGGCGCGCTGAAAGTGATCATCGCGGCGTGAGGTCCATTTGCAAGGATGGCTGTCCTAAATACGGGCGCAAATCTCTCGCCTGTTCAGGGTGGTGGAAAGGATGGGTGGCGAGGGAGGGACTCGAAACCCCCGACCCCAGGACTATGATTGGTAAGGAAGATCGGCTCACGAAGTGCAGGACCTCGCGCAACTCGACGAACTCTATGGCAGGAACACCCGATCGCGTTCATGCGACGTATTCCTCCTTGGCCGGAGCAACGAGAGGCGGGCGCTCCTCCCACTGGCCATTGTTGAAGACGAAAGGCTTGTAGCCCTGGGTGGGATCGATGACGATGGCGCGAATCCACCCGCCGAGCACCAGGCTTTTGGCCTTGACCACGTTTTGCAGCGCGCGCGCGGCAAAATCCAGCGGCGCCTCGATCAGCGCGATCATGCGCATCGGCTCATGATAGGGCTGGCCCTCGCGCATCACCGTCTGCGTCGGCAGGCCGGTACGCAGATCGCTCAGGTTGCCGGTCATCACGCCGAAGCGCCCGGCCACGTTGTGATAGACCTTGCTGCCGCTGCCCAGACGGGCATTGTTCACGGTGGAGAAAAAGTATTCGAGGTTGATCCACTCGCCCACCACCACAGGCGCCGCCAGCAGGTTTTCGAGCAGGCGCCCCTTGGGATCGCAACGCCAGTCGTACGACAGCAGGAAGGGACGCCCTTGCAGATCGGCACACTCTGAAAGCGAGCGCCGCCCGACGATGCCATACACGTTCTTCGACAGCCCCCATTCGGGCCGCACCTGCGCCCAGTTCACCGCTTGGCGATGTGCCATGCGATAGGCTTGCGCCGGCTCGATTGTGTGCGCCTGCGGCAGCAGCTTGGGCATGCGCTCGGCCGCGGCCAGCTTGGACGCCGCGAGCAGGCCGTTGCGCAGGCGATCCAGATAGGCCAGGTGGCGGGGCGGCAATACGTCGAGGTCGAACAGCTCGATGGCATCGGTGGTGGTGTTGTGCAGCGCCGGCAGGAACCAGGCGTCATCGGGAATGTCGATGCCCCTGGCGCGCA
>NZ_MKSM01000109.1 GCF_001897285.1 Nitrobacter sp. 62-23 | reverse complement strand
CTTCCGACACCACCTCGCCGGAGCAGATCGAGGACATCATGTCGATGCTCTCCGACATGGGCATCAACGTGTCCGAGTCCGAGGACGCCGACAGCGAGGAGGAGAACAAGGAAGAAGGCGACGACGAGACCGACAACGAACTCGTCGAGGTCACGCAGAAGGCCGTCACCGAAGTCAAGAAGTCGGAGCCCGGCGAGCGCACCGACGACCCCGTGCGCATGTACCTGCGCGAGATGGGCACTGTCGAGCTGTTGTCGCGCGAGGGCGAGATCGCCATCGCCAAGCGTATCGAGGCCGGCCGCGAGGCGATGATCGCGGGGCTGTGCGAAAGCCCGCTGACCTTCCAGGCGATCATCATCTGGCGCGACGAACTCAACGAGGGAAAGATCTTCCTGCGCGACATCATCGACCTCGAGGCGACCTATGCAGGACCCGACGCCAAGAACAACATGAACCCGTCGCTGCTTGGCGCGCCGGTCGGCCCCGACGGCCAGCCGTTGCCGGCGGACGCCACTGCTGCATCCGGCGAGGGCGATGTTGACGCCACCGTGGCCGCGCCCCCCGCCGCGCCGCCGTCGCCGACGCCGTTCCGTCCCGCGCGCGGCGCGCCGGGCGGGGCTGGCGAGCGCGACGAGAAGGACCCGGGCGAGGCCGCCGCTGAAGGCGATATGGAGGAGGACGACTTCGACAACCAGATGTCGCTCGCCGCCATCGAGGCCGAGTTGAAGCCGAAGGTGGTCGAAACTTTTGACAAGATCGCCGAGAACTACAAGAAGCTCCGCCGGCTGCAGGAAGCCGACATCTCCAACCAGCTTCAGAATGAATCGCTCTCGCCCAACCAGGAGCGCCGCTACAGGAAGCTGAAGGACGAGATCGTCGTCGAGGTGAAGTCGCTGCGGCTCAACCAGGCGCGCATCGATTCCCTCGTCGAACAGCTTTACGACATCAACAAGAGGCTGGTCTCGTTCGAAGGTCGCTTGCTGCGACTCGGTGACAGCCACGGCGTGGCGCGCGAGGATTTCCTGCGCAACTATCAGGGCTCGGAACTTGATCCGCGCTGGCTCAACCGCGTCTCAAAACTCTCGGCCAAGGGCTGGAAGAATTTCGTTCATCACGAGAAGGATCGCATCAAGGAGTTGCGCGGCGAGATCCAGCAGCTCGCGGCGCTGACCGGGCTCGAGATCGGCGAATTCCGCAAGATCGTGCACAGCGTGCAGAAGGGCGAGCGCGAGGCGCGCCAGGCCAAGAAGGAAATGGTGGAGGCGAACCTGCGCCTCGTTATCTCCATCGCCAAGAAGTACACCAACCGCGGCCTGCAGTTCCTCGACCTGATCCAGGAAGGCAACATCGGTCTGATGAAGGCGGTCGACAAGTTCGAGTATCGCCGCGGCTACAAGTTCTCGACCTATGCGACATGGTGGATCCGGCAGGCGATCACGCGCTCGATCGCGGATCAGGCGCGCACCATCCGCATTCCGGTGCACATGATCGAGACCATCAACAAGATCGTGCGTACCTCGCGCCAGATGCTCAACGAGATCGGCCGCGAGCCGACGCCGGAGGAGCTCGCCGAGAAGCTCGGCATGCCGCTGGAGAAGGTGCGCAAGGTTCTCAAGATCGCGAAAGAGCCATTGTCGCTGGAAACGCCGGTGGGCGACGAGGAGGATTCACACCTCGGCGACTTCATCGAGGACAAGAACGCGGTGCTGCCGATCGACGCCGCGATCCAGAGCAATCTGCGCGAGACCACGACGCGCGTGCTCGCCTCGCTGACGCCGCGCGAGGAGCGGGTGCTGCGCATGCGCTTCGGCATCGGCATGAACACCGACCACACGCTGGAGGAAGTCGGCCAGCAGTTCAGCGTCACCCGCGAACGCATCCGCCAGATCGAGGCCAAGGCGCTGCGCAAGCTCAAGCATCCGTCACGCAGCCGTAAACTGCGTTCGTTCCTCGACAACTAGCTTTTGTCTTCACGGAGGCGTGCAGCACGACTGTTGCGCAGCCGGGGCCTGCCCATTCATCGATCAGCAAAACGGCGGACCGCAAGGTCCGCTTTTTTGTGTCATGAAACATTCGCTTCGCCGCGCCGTTGTCCGGGCTCACGCAACGCAAACGCGAACGGAGACACGCCATGGCGGAGCAGCTCAAGGGCAAGCGCATTCTCATTCTCGCTACCAACGGTTTCGAGCAGTCGGAACTCGAGGTTCCGCGCGACCGGCTGAAGGCCGCCGGCGCTGAGGTTAACGTCGTCTCGCCGGAGTCGGGCGAGATCAAGGGCTGGGACAAGAAGGACTGGGGCCGCGCGGTGAAGGTCGACAAGCCGCTCTCGGCCGCGAAGGCCGACGACTATGACGCCATCGTGCTGCCCGGCGGGCAGATCAATCCGGATATGCTCCGCGTCAACAAGGACGCGCTGGCGCTGATCAAGGCGTTCTACGAGGCGGGCAAGACGGTGGCGGCGGTGTGCCACGCGCCCTGGCTGCTGGTGGAGACCGGCATCGCCAAGGGCCGCCGCATGACCTCGTATCACTCGATCCGCACCGACGTCATCAATGCCGGCGCGCGATGGGAGGACAGCGAGGTCGTGACCGACGAGGGCATCGTCACCTCGCGCAATCCGGGCGATCTCGAGGCGTTCAGCGCCAAGATCATCGAGGAGGTGCGGGAAGGCCGTCACCAGCGCCACGCGGCCTGACGCCGGCCCGCGCATTCCCCATCATCCCATCAAATCGCCGGCGGGTGGTGCGGATCGTAGTCGTGCGGGCGGTTGTTGCCGATCTTCTTCCAGAACGGCCAGATGAACGCGGCGCCGGCCGTCAGTGGGCCGATCGCTTGCCATTCGTGCAGGTCGACAACCAGCACCGCCGGTGTCACCACGAACAGCAGGGCCGTTATGACGCCGAGCGCCAGCATCGCCTTGCGGTAGGTCGGCGAGACACCCGCGGTGAAGCGAATGGCGCCTTCCGGCGCGTCCGCGAGGCGCTGGTGCAGCGCGCGGATGAAATCGCGATAAACCGGCCTGCGTATGCGATCGACCTTGCCGTCGATACCCGCATCGGTGACGAGGAGAAAGCGGCCGCCGCGAAAATCGATGCGGCATTTGTCGACGGCATCCTTGCCGTCGGTGTCGGGCATGTTGACGGAGACGATGTCGGTCCAGAGTTGCCGGCCCGCTTCGCCGGCCTCGTTGCGCCAGGCGACGGCCGAGTCGCGCCCGGCGTCGATCAGCGCCACGCCGTGGCTCGCGCTGCGCCAGAAGTAGCGCTCGCCGTTCACCAGGTAATACAGGTCATAGGCCGTCGAGGCCATGTATGCTGGCTCGATCATGCGCCGAGCATAGCGCATTTTTGCTCACCCTCGAAACGGGTTTTCACGTTGCATTGCAGCGGGATGAGGCGGGTTCCCAATCGAAACTCCGTCTGCTTTTGTGTTTTCCAGTGGAGTATGTCCTCGGGCTTGATCCCGGGATTGATCGCTTAACGCGACGAGCCGCGCTTCGCCTCCCGCTTGCGGGGAGGTTGAGCGACAAAGCCGGTCGGGTCGGGCGGTTCATCGCCATGCCCCACGACATTGCCGCCGTTCCAACCCTCTCAGAGCGAGCGTTGCTCGTCTCGACCCTGCAAGCTGGAAAAGAGCACGTCGCGCTCCGATGAAGCGCTTCCATTAAGATGTGACTGGTCTAATCCTGCAGCACCTTTGACGCCGAGCGCGCCTTGGCTATGCGATCAATATTATCAATCGAAATGTTTCGTTCGGATCGTTCGACCGAACCGAGGTAAGTGCGATGTCCCGGATGCAATGCGGCGCGAGCGTCAGTGTCGTGGCGCGTTGCGGAGTTGGGACCATTGCGGGATGATCGCGGATCAGCGCCGCATTGCTGAGACGCTCCGCCGCATCCGGAATGCGGACCTCCGCGGGTCGGCTGCCTCCGGGCCGCGTGCCGCCACGCCGCCACAGTCGTGCTATAACGCGCATCGATTCAGAAAAAAGGGATTGCAATGAAACTCCGTTTTGCCGTTGCCGTCGCCGCTGCCCTTCTTGCTGCGCCCCTCGCATCGACTGCCGCCTCCGCCGCGCAATGCGGTGGCGACTTCAACACCTTCGTGGCCGCGATGTCGCGGGAGGCCGCGGCCAACGGCATCTCGCAAAGCGTGATTTCGCAGGCGCTCGGCGGCGTGCAGCAGGACCAGGCGGTGCTGAGTTTCGACCGCCGCCAGCGCGGCACGTTCCGTAAGAGCTTCGAGCAATATGCCGCGACCCGCGTTACCCCCGGCCGCATCAAGGGCGGCAAGGCGATGCTCATGCGTCACGCCTCGCTGTTGTCGCGGATCGAAAAGCAGTTCGGCGTGCCGCCGGAGATCATCGTCGCGATCTGGGGACTGGAAACCGATTTCGGCCGCGGCGACATGGGCAGGCTGCCGGTGTTCCGCGTGCTGGCGACGATGGCGCATGATTGTCGGCGCAGCGAGCTGTTCCAGGGCGAATTGCTGGCAGCGCTCAAGATCGTGCAGCGCGGCGATCTGCGGCTCAGCGACATGATCGGCGCTTATGCCGGCGAGATCGGGCAGACCCAGTTCCTGCCCTCGTCCTATATCAAGTACGGCGTCGATTTCGACGGCAACGGTCATGTCGATCTGCGACATTCGGTGCCCGACGTACTGGCTTCGACCGCGAATCTTCTCAGGGCCAACGGCTGGAAGGCTGGCGGCGACTACCACCAGGGATCGGCCAATTTCGAGGCGATGCGGGAATGGAATCGCTCCGAGGTCTATCGCAGGACCATCGGCTATTTCGCCGACAAGCTGGCCGGGCAATAGCTGAAAACCGGAGGCGGGCCGCACGCCCGCTTTCGTCGACTCCGTCAGCGTTTTGGCCGGCGCCGTGATCGAAAAGCCCGGGCGGAGCATCCGCCCGAGCTAAAAAAAACGACTACTTCTTTTTCTTCGCGGCTTTTTTGGCTTTCTTTGCTGTCTTCTTTTTCGCTTTCTTAGCCATAATAATCCTCTTGAGGTTAAATGGTTGAAGCGCGACTTCGAGGCGTGCCTGGCGGAGGGTGATCCTGGCAACAGCCTCGGACGGCGATCCGAACAGATTCGGAGCAACCTGTCCTCGCGTTGTCACGCCGCCTCCATCCTCTTATCCACAGGTGTTGCACGGGCGATGCCCGACCGGGCCAGACCGGCCGCCCGAGCGGGTGCGATGGGACGCGCGGCATTCATTGTTTCAAAACCACGACGGGAGGGGGGTTCGCCGCAGTGAGGTTCCGTTAAGCGGTGCGGCTGCACGCTGACCGGACGACGGGGAAAAGCCGTTGGAGACAACACGAAGGGGACCGGGCGGAGACGCTCTGAATTCGCGATGCTGAGCGTGGTGACGCTGTGGGTTGTGTTCGCCGTCAACTTCCTGGCGCTGGGTCTGGTCTGGACCTACGTCATGCGGAGCTATCCGACGCTCGTGGCAGCGCGATATTGGGCCGCGGCTGCTTTCACCGCCGCCTTTTTCGCCGCGGTATCGATTCTGCGCGGTCACATCGATTCGATGCTGCCTTTGCTGTTCGCAGGTGGCGGGTTGATCTTCGCGGTCTGCCTTTGCACGATGGGAATCCGACGCTTCTATGAGCGGCCGGTGTCCTGGCAAACCACGTTCATCACGGTCGGGTTGGGCGTCGCGGGGCTCGCCTTTTTTCTGTATGTGCGCGACGACAGACCGATGCGCATCTTCGTCTATTCGACGGCTCAGGCTGTGCCGATCGCCATGACGCTGAATTTGGTGCTGTCGCGCAAGGACGGTCGTGTCAATTCGGGCGCCCAACTCGCGGGAGTCGTTGGCGTGCTGATCATTTGCGTCAGCGCGGTCAGGTCGATCTGCACATTTTCGGGGGTTGACGGCGGAGTGTCCTACGTCCACTTCAACAGCCTTCACGCAACATTGCTGGTTGCTCTCGTCTTCCTGTCGATGACCTGGAATTTCGGTTTTCTGCTGATGGCGATCGACCGGCTGCGCAACGAGGTTGTCGACCTCGCGCTGGTGGACGACCTCACCGGCGTCGCCAACCGGCGGCAGTTGCTGGGGCGGCTGGAGGACGCATGCGCAATGTCGCAGCGGGGCGGCGAGCCTTTCGCGCTCCTCGTGATCGATCTTGATGGCTTCAAGCAGATCAATGACACTCACGGTCACGCCGCCGGCGACGCCTGCCTGCGGCATTTCGCGCTGATGACGCAGATGCAGTTGCGGCCGGGCGACCTGCTTGCACGGACCGGTGGCGACGAGTTTTGCATCCTCCTGCCGGCGACGGCGCTGCGCGAGGCGGCAGTCATTGCCCAACGCGTCCTGGATGCATGTCGTGAAGACGCCGCGGGATGCGCCGGCGCCGATGTCCCGATCGCGGCATCGATCGGGCTTGCCCAATGGACGCGGGAGATCGGAGTCTGTTCGGAGCGTCTGCTGGCCGTCGCGGACCAGGCCCTTTATGCCGCCAAGAACCAGGGCAAAAACCAGTATGCGGCCTGCGAATCCGCACCGTCGATCGCGCCGGATTGCCCGTCAGGACAGAGCATCCTGCATCACAATCCCGGATAGACGTCCGGAATACCGCACGGGACTCACAGGAATGCCGACGGCGATGCTTTTTGTTGCCCGCAACAAAAGCGGGCGTCCGCCGCGCCTTTATTTCCAGGCCGATTTGTCGGCGTCCCAACGCTGCGCCTTGAACTGTTTCGCCAGCGCCTCCACGACACCGCTGTCGTCTGTTTCGACGTCCTCGTCCTCCCCTGCGGACTGGTCGTCGGCCAGGCTGAGCTTCGGCCCCTCGCTTTCGTCCGCGGTGGTCGTCGAGGGGACACCGATCCAGAGCATGATGTGATCGGACCCGCCGGGCCGGTCGGGGGCGGGCAATGCGGCCACCTCGATGATATCGGTCAGTCCAAGCGCTGGAACTAGCTCGCTCGGGCGCTTGAAGGTCAGGGTGAGCTTTCCGGTGTCGTCACTCCATCTTGCCGACGCCGGCTTTGCGTCCAGGGCCTTTTCCAGAGCGCCGGAGATGGCGGTCGCGAGCTTGTCCCGATTGAGCTTGCCGTTGTCGCGCCATTCCGCGGCCGGGAAGCGGATGGTGCGGTCCATGTCGAACAGGCCGGCGCTCCAGCCGGCGGCGATCACGCCCGGCACTGCCTTCAACCTGGCGATGAGGGAGGGTGCGCGCTCCGGATCGACGTTGATGTCGATGACCTGCGCGCCGGCCCGCAGCGCCTCGCAGCTCACCTCCAGGCTGCCCAGCGCCACCTCGACGTTTTGTCCTCTCAGCCCCTTGAGCAGATCGGCAACCGCATCGAACCTGACCTTCACGGCGATTGCCTCGGGAGACACCTCGGTGAAATCCTTCGGTGTTGCGGTGATGCCGTCGTCAGTTGTCCGGCTCTCGTTGAACTCGGCTTCGCTGAGATCGGAATTGTCGGTCGACGTCACCTTGGTGACGGTCTGGCCGACGCTGACCCGGCCGTCGAACTCGAACGTATCGCCGGTGGGCTTGCGGGTGAGCGTCACCGTGACCGGCAGCTTGTCCTTGATGCTTTGGGTCGTGCCGGTCAGGGTCGAGCCGTTCACCGCGAGGTTGACCACGAAGCGGTCCTTGCGATCGGAGCCTTTCTCCGCGGGGTAACACACATCGAGAACGGCGCCCGTGACGATCTTGCCCTGACGGGTTTCCTTGAGGATGACGTCGGCGTTGCCTTCCATCAGTCCGTCGATGGAGGTGAAGTATCGTATCTCGGCGCTGCCGGGTGGTTTGGGAAGCGGCCTGTCCTGTGCGGACAGCAGGTTCGGTGAAACGACCATCAGGCCGCCCAGGCACCACAGCAGCGTGCGCATAAGGAATCCCCGTTCGTCGAATCGACTGACACCCTAGAACCCGCTTCGCCAAAAAAGAAGGCCGCCCGGAGGCGGCCTTCTGGCGAAGCTGTGCAGTTGAAAGGGCTCAGTAGCCCATGCCGCCCATTCCGCCGCCCGGCATGGCTGGCGCGGGCTCGTCCTTCGGCAGTTCGGCCACCATGGCTTCGGTGGTCACAAGCAGGCCCGCGACCGACGAGGCATCCTGCAACGCGGTGCGCACGACTTTGGCCGGGTCGATGATGCCCTTGGCGACCATGTCGACATACTCTTCCTTCTGGGCGTCGAAGCCGAAGGTCTCGGCCTTGTTTTCGAGGACCTTGCCGACGACGATTGATCCCTCCATGCCGGCGTTTTCCGCGATCTGGCGGATTGGGGCTTCCAGCGCCTTCAGCACGATGTTGATGCCGGCCTGTACGTCCGGATTGTCGTTACTGATGCGGCCGACCGCTTTCCGGGCGCGCAGCAGGGCGGTGCCGCCGCCTGGGACGATGCCTTCCTGCACGGCCGCGCGGGTGGCGTTGAGCGCATCCTCGACCCGATCCTTCTTCTCCTTGACCTCGACTTCCGTCGCGCCGCCGACGCGGATCACCGCGACGCCGCCCGCAAGCTTGGCCAGACGCTCCTGCAGCTTCTCGCGGTCATAGTCCGAGGTGGTCTCCTCGATCTGCGCCTTGATCTGTCCGACCCGCGCCTCGATGTCCTTCTTCTTGCCGGCGCCGTTGACGATGGTGGTGTTCTCCTTGTCGATCAGTACTTTCTTGGCGCGGCCGAGCATGTTCAAGCTGACGTTTTCGAGCTTCATGCCGAGATCGTCGGAGACGAGCTGGCCGTTGGTCAGGATCGCGACGTCCTCCAGCATGGCCTTGCGGCGGTCGCCGAAGCCCGGCGCCTTCACCGCGGCCACTTTCAGGCCGCCGCGCAGACGGTTGACCACGAGCGCGGCCAGCGCCTCGCCTTCGACATCCTCCGCGACGATCAGAAGCGGCTTGCCCGATTTCACCACCGCCTCGAGCACCGGCAGCATGGCCTGAAGACCGGACAGCTTCTTCTCGTGCAGCAGGATGTAGGCGTCGTCGAGTTCGGCGGTCATCTTCTCGGCATTGGTGATGAAGTAGGGCGAGAGATAGCCGCGGTCGAACTTCATGCCCTCGACGATATCGACGTCGGTTTCGAGCGACTTGTTCTCCTCGACGGTGATGACGCCCTCGTTGCCGACCTTCTGCATTGCCTGCGCGATCATTTTTCCGATAGCTGCGTCGCCGTTGGACGAGATGGTGCCGACCTGCGCGACTTCGGCAGACGATGCGACCGGCTTGGCGCGCTTTTCGATGTCCTTCACCACGGCCGCGACCGCGATGTCGATGCCGCGTTTCAGATCCATCGGGTTCATGCCGGCGGCGACCGCCTTGGCGCCCTCGCGGACAATCGACTGCGCCAGTACGGTGGCGGTGGTGGTGCCGTCGCCCGCGGTGTCGTTGGTTTTGGAGGCGACCTCGCGCACCATCTGCGCGCCCATGTTCTCGAACTTGTCCTCGAGTTCGATCTCCTTGGCGACGGTGACGCCGTCCTTGGTGATGCGGGGCGCGCCGAAGCTCCGCTCGATGACGACGTTGCGGCCTTTCGGGCCGAGCGTCACCTTTACGGCGTTGGCGAGGACGTCGACGCCGCGCAACATGCGCTCGCGAGCGTCGGCGGAAAACCTGACGTCTTTGGCGGCCATTGAATGTTACTCCTGGTTTGTTGTCTGCCGCTCTCCCTGAGCGTCATTGCCGGGCCTGACCCGGCAGCCTGTCTTCTTTTCCGAAAGATGGAGGCGCGGATCAAGTCCGGTTTTGGCCGAGACTGCAAGCGGCAAGATCGAGTGTCAGTCGCGGGTCTGTAGCCGGATTTTCCGGTACGGTCGATCCGGTCGCGGACGGCGTCGGGGGGCATCACGGCTTAGTCCCCCATGTAGTCAACATGATCCGTGGCGGCACCGTCGATCATGGCCAGGAGCAGGAGAACTATTTGGGACAAAATCCGAACACTTAAAGTCCGATTGGTTTCATGGCCTGTGGCAGTAAGACAGGACTGCCATCACCGTGATACTGAACGGCGACGTCCACCTCGAATACCTTCCGGATCATCTCGTCGGTGATTATCTGCTCCGGCACGCCATCGGCAACGACGCTGCCGCGGTGAATGACGATGATGCGGGTAGCGAACCGCACAGCCAGATTGAGGTCGTGGAGGATCGCGATCACGGCCGTCCCGTTCCGGGCACGTCGGCCAGCGATTTCGACCAACTCGATCTGATGTCGGAGGTCGAGACTTGATGTTGGCTCATCAAGCAAAAGCAATCCCGGGCCATGAAGGGCTTCGCCGCATGCCAATTGAACAAGGACGCGCGCAAAATGCGCGCGCTGCTGCTCGCCGCCCGAGAGGGTCGGCAATTGGCGGTGGCGAAGCGGCCGCACCGCAACCTCGTCCAGCGCCGCCTCGATACGTGGATGCGCGGCAGCGTCGTTCATATGGCTTGCGCCCATACGTACGATTTCCTCCACCGTGAACGGAAAGGTGACGCTGACGTGTTGCGACAGTGTCGCGCGATGGGTCGCCAGCTGTGCCGCTGAATAGGATTGCAGGCTGCACTGCTTGAGCCTGATGCAGCCTCGCGTGGGCCGAAGATCGCCGGAGAGCAGGCGAAGGAGGGTGGATTTTCCAGCGCCATTGGGACCGACGATCGCGATCATCTCTCCGCTTCCGACGCTGATGTCGATGTCATCGACCAGCGTTGCGCCGTTGATCTGCATGGTCACTGAACGCGTTTCGATGATCGGCGTCATAGCCCGGCCAGCCCCCGCTGCCGAAGCAGGATCGCGAGAAAGAATGGCGCGCCGATCGCTGCCGTCAGAATTCCGATGGGCATTTCGGCGGGCGCAACGATGGTCCGGGCCAGCGTGTCGGCGCCGACAACCAGAACCGCGCCGAGGAGCGCCGACGCCGGAAGCAGTATCCGGTGACCGGGGCCGATCATCAATCGGAGAAGGTGCGGAACGACAATGCCGATGAAGCCGACAACGCCGCAGATCGACACGGCAACTCCGGTCATGGCCGAGATCAGGACGATCGAGACACGCTTCAGCCGTTCCACATTGATGCCGCTGTGGAAAGCCTCGGATTCGCCGAGTATTAATACGTCCAACCCTCTGCCGATCCAGACGCAAGCGATCACTCCGACAGCAAGGACCGGAGCTATCGTCACCGCCTTGCTCCAGGTTGCACCGCTCAGCGAACCGAGCATCCAGAAAGTGATGTCGCGCAACTGTCTGTCATCAGCGATAAACACGAGAAGCCCAAGTCCGGCATTGGCGATCGCGGCGATGGCGAGCCCTGCCAGAAGAAAGATGGCGATGGATGTCCGTCCCGCGCGGCTGGCGATGCCGTACAGGATCAGCGTGGTTGCAAGCGAACCCAGGAATGCCGCCAGTGGCAGGAGCGCATTCTGCATGAAGCGGAAGGCATCGCCATAACTGCTGTCGATCAGAACAATGGCGCTTGCGGCCGCAAACGCACCGCCGCTGGAGACGCCGACCAGAGCCGGATCGGCCAGTGGATTGCGAAACAAGCCTTGCATGATTGCGCCGGATGTCGCGAGCAGGCCACCTACAACGGCCGCCGCCAGAACACGGGGGATCCGGATCGACCACAGCACGAGTTGATCGCGCGCCAGAAGCGTATCGGCTGGTTCGCTCACCAGAATCCCAAGGGCCGCCGGCACACGGGCAATGGGAATGCCCGCGGCGCCTAGCGTCACAGCGATGATCGCCGCTCCGGTCAATGTCAGCAGCAGGCATCCAAATATAAGCGCGGGGGAGGGACGTACAGTGATGCTTCGGCGCGGGCGCTTCGCATTTTCGCGTCCGTCGACTACGGTCATTTCAGGCAGTCGACAGTCGGTGCCGCCGGCGTAAACTTCTCGGCTTCGGATGCAAGCGCCGGATAGAGTCGGACCGACAGGTCTCGCGCTGCGGCCGCTGTCCTTGGTCCGAAACCAAGAAGATAGAGTCCCTCCATGGACATGAACGACCTGTTCGCCGCAGCCGGCGTCAATGCGAAGGCCGGATGCTGATAGATAGCGTCGGCGCTCAGCGAGTCCTTGCCCCTGTCGATGGACAGGACGACGTCCGGCTTGGCGGCAACGATCGCCTCGTCGTTGATCGGTTTGTAGCCTTCATATTCGCTGATGGCATTGACGCCGCCAGATAGCTTGATGATCTCGTCAGCGGCGGTATGACGCCCCGCCGCCATGGCGCGCCCGTTCACCAGCGACATCACGAACATGACGCGAACCGGCTTTTCGACCTTGGCTCGCAGCGCCTTCAACTGAGCGAGGTCATGTGCGACGGCTGCGGTGAGGCAGGCGGCACGCGTATCAGCCCCCAGCGCGTGTCCAACCAGCGAAATCTTGTCGAGGATACCCTGCTCGGAATAGGTCTCGGGCACAAGGACAAGCGGCACGTTCGCCGCTTGCAGAACGTCCAGCGTTTCCTTCGGTCCCGATCCCTGCATCGCAAAGATCACCGAAGGGTTCAATCCGAGAACACCTTCCGAGGATAGCTGGCGCATGTAACCGACATTCGGCATCTTGAGAGCGGCCGCGGGATAGAGGCTGGTTGAATCGACGCCGACGACATGGTTCTCAAGTCCAAGAGCGTAGAGAATCTCGGTGACCGCGCCGCCGATCGCTACGATGCGCGACGGATCGCCGACCGTGACGTCATGGCCGCTCGCGTCGCGCACCATGATCCCGCCGGCTCGCAATGAGACTGCGGGCAGGATTGTCGCCGTCGTCGCAATCACAAACATGAAAGCGATGATCCGCCGCTTCGAAAACGGTTTGGGGCGCAGGCTCATTTGGTCAGGATCAGCTTGTTTTGCGACGTCAATCGCAAGCGATAACTCTCGCTGCCGTGCGCGATGATGACTTCACGACTGGCGGAGAACAGGTCTTTGCTGTCGAGCATGTTTCCTCGCATTGCGATGGTGCGCTCTCCGGCGAGGGGCGTGGCTCCGTGATCTTTCAGATGCTCGTGCTTCGTTCGTGATATTTCAGTCATATGGCCGCCCGACCTGCCTGGAGCGCTCAGAACTTCTTTACAGGTGCGCGCGGTCTCAAACCAACCGCCGCAGATTACAATCAATGTAAACAAACCCGCGAGTGGTTGACCTTATCGGAACCCCTTCTTATTCCCGAGACGAAGCGTGCGCTCCGGTGCATGCCATGACAGGCAGCCAGCAAGCCACTGCATCGATCGCAGCGCCCGCCAGCCGAGCCCGACGAAAGACATCGTAGACAGGGGGCCGCGGGACGATGAAGGTCAGCGAGGCTGGGCGTTCGCGCGCCTTGAAGATGGGTGTTTCCGTTGTTGCGATGTCGCTGGCCGCGACCGGCATTGCCTCTGCGCAGCAAGCTCCCGGCGCCGCTCCTTCAGAGCGGTCAACCGAGCTTCCAAACCCAACAAAACGCAAGCATGCTGCCGTGTGGCAGCAAGCAGCTATCGAGACGGCGGCGCTCAACGCGCGGGCGCAGATCGGTTCGCAGACCGTCGTGCCGCTCGACATGATCACTGTGACGGCGACGAAAACCGAAGAACGGGCCATTGACGCGCTCGCGCCGGTTAGCGTGGTGACGCTTGAGCAGATCCAGGGACTTCAGCCGGGACGGATATCGGACATCTTCCGAGCCATGCCGGGTGTCACGTTCCAGGACCGCGGCGACGATCCGTCCAGTTCCATCAATATTCGCGGCTTGCAGGATTTCGGCCGGGTCGCCGTCGTCGTTGATGGTGCGCGGCAGAACTATCAACGCACCGGCCATAATGCCAACGGCTCTTTCTTTCTCGACCCGGAACTGATCGGCGGGGTGGATGTCACGCGCGGGCCAACAGCCAACATCTATGGTTCGGGCGCAATTGGGGGTGTCGCATCCTTCCGCACCAAGGACATCAATGATGTCCTTCGTCCCGAAGAGCGCTGGGGCGTTGACATGACCGGCTCATACGGCAGCAACAACAGCCGGGGACTGGGTTCGATCTTCGGCGGCGTTCGTCTCGATCCGAGCGTTGATGTGTTCGGTGGCGCGGTCTATCGCACGCAAGGGAACTACAAGGACGGCGCGGGGACGGAAATTGGCAATACTGGAAACGATATCGCGGCCGGATTGATGAAAGTGACGGTTCGTCCGGCCGACGGGCACGAAATCAAGTTCGGCGGATTGTTCCAGGATTACCAATACAATATCGGCCAGTTCAACAGGGGACCGGCGACCACGGCCGCCCAGCGTGCGCTCAATCAGGGCTCGTCGGTTTATGCCTCGGATGCCAAGAACTACATGGGTACGCTGAGCTGGCGCTATTCGAAGCCGGACGACAGGCTGTTCGACTGGAACATGTCATTGTATGGCAATCGCGTCGATAACGACCAGACCAAGACCTATCACTACTCGACCGGCGGTGCAGCTTATTGCGGCCCTGGTGTCACCGGCAACAACATCTCTGGCTGTGTCGGCGACAAGCGGGGCTACCTGCTCGACACGATCGGTCTCGACGTCAACAACACGTCCCGCTTCGACATCGGAAACTGGCAAAACGCCGTGACCTATGGCTTCGACATCTTCAATGATGACGTCAGAACCACCGACTCGCGCGGTAATTCCAACATCACGACGCCCAGCGGCAGCCGGACTGTTTCCGGCGGCTTCGTGCAGTTGAAGAACAGGTACGACAACTGGCTCGAAGTCATCAGCGCGGTTCGCTACGATCGCTATGAACTGAATTCAGCGGGAACGGCGTTGGGCCAGACGTCGTCCAGCGGCGAACGGCTTTCGCCCAAGATAACTATCGGGGTGACGCCGGTTGCCGGATTTACGCCCTATGCCAGTTACGCCGAAGGCTATCGCGCGCCGTCGATTACCGAGACGTTGATCGCGGGTTCCCACGCCACGGGTGGCGGACCGGCCTTCTTCAATTGTCCCGACGGCACCAGCGGGCTGTTCTGTTTCCTGCCCAACCCCAACCTGCGGCCCGAAGTCGGCAAGACCAAGGAAATCGGCGTCAATCTCAAATACGACGGAGTCCTGACGGCAGGTGACGCGTTGCGCGCGAAGTTCAACGTCTTCCGCAACGATGTCGACGACTATATCGATCTGGTGGCCTCGCCTCCGACGATGACGATGTTCGGGCCGTTCAGCCAGTACTACCAATATCAGAACATCGCGGCCGCCCGGATCGAAGGTTTCGAGTTCGAGACCACCTATGATGCCGGTGACTGGTTCGTCGGTGTGGCCGGCAATATTCAGCGCGGCAAGAACACGGCCACGAATATCGGCTTGACCACTGTGCAGCCGCGCAAGGTCACGACCAGCGCCGGTGTGCGATTGCTGGACCGAAAGCTGATCCTGTCGGCGCAATGGTCATCCTTCGCGGCGCTGACGGATCTTCCGGCAGGCTATCTGCCCTCGACAGCCTACGACCTGGTGAATCTGTATCTGACCTATCAGGCGACACAGGACATCATGTTGACCGCGTCGGTTCAGAACCTGCTGAATGAGTACTACCGTCCCTACGCGATACCGGGATCGTCAACCGACGGCACGACGCAAAATGACGTGTTGTTCAGCAGTCCCGGTCCGGGGATCGTTTTCAAGGCGGGCTTGAAGGTTCATTTTGGCGGAGCCTGATATCGAGGCCGGCGTAAACCGACGCCAGTCGCGCTGATGCCCCGGCGCGGCTCGTTTTGTCATTGTGACGCGTTGATGAAAGCATATGTGAAATACACCGAGCGTGAGCAGGAGGATACCAGGATGTTTATCGCGATGAACCGTTTCCAGGTTAAGCTGGGCTCGGAAGCGGCTTTCGAAAAGGTCTGGGCGACGCGTGAATCCTACCTTGGGACCATGCCTGGCTTCATCGAGTTCCATCTCCTGAAGGGGCCGGCGGCCGAGGATCACACGCTGTATTCGAGCCATACGACCTGGGCTGATCGTGCGGCGTTTGAAGGATGGACGAAATCCGAGGCGTTTCGCCGGTCGCACGCGCGCGCCGATAATCAGACGGGAGAGAGCCTGTATCTTGGCCATCCGAAATTTGAGGGTTTCGAGGTCATTCAGAGCGAGCGGAAGTCTGACGCCGCAGCGTAAGGCGGAGACGAGAACCTCCCTGTCATCGGAGATACAAAGTGGCGAGTCCAATTGCTTCTGATTTGAAATCCTATCTTGTGGAGAATTCCGGAGCGGTGATCGAGGACGTGGCGCGAGATCACGGTGTATCGCCGCGAACGGTGATAGAAGCGCTGCCGTCCGACATGGTGAAACTCTGCGAGGGAGGTTCGTTCGCGGTGGCAATGCAGGACATTGCACAATGGGGAGAGGTAACCTTCATTGTTCATACCGCCGACGCCATTTTTGAGTTCACCGGTCCGGTTCCGGACGGCGAGATCGGCCGTGGCTATTTTAACCTGATGCAGCCGAAAGGTCTGCACGGCCATCTGCGGCATGAGCGATGCGCCGCCATTGCCTTTGTCGAACGCCCCTTCATGGGCAAATCCTCGGCGTTCGTAGCGTTTCTGAACGTCGATGGCGGTGTGATGTTCAAGGTCTTCGTGGGACGAGACGAAACGAGAGCCTTGCGACAGGACCAGCTCGACCGCTTCCGTGCGCTGGCTGAACGCCTGGGCGCCGTGTCCGCAAGTTAGGACAATTGTAGAAACAGTGCCGGCGCGTCGCGTCTCCGTACACAGGCTCTTGTGTCTTCAGAGAACCAACGGCGAAAACGCAAGCGTGGCTATACTACCCACTAACTCAGGATTGCGCTGGTCGAGTTCGAGGATAGCAGGCGCAAGCGGTCGGCGGCGGCGCAGCCGTGAGAATCGACCGGCTCAATCCGGACGAACGGGCGGACGGCGCGCTCACCACGGCATCGGTGCTGCGCTGGAGCGCGGCCGGGCTCGACCCATGTCACGACGAATTCGCCGTCCTCCGCCGCACCGCCGTCGCTCCATTCGAATCCTGACGTCAAGCGGAAACAGCCAGTGCCGACTTCGTCAACGCAATGCTACTAGTAGCAGCGACGAACTCTGACACCGTTTGCCCACACGACTCGGCAGGTACGAACTGGTGCCGCCCTGACAGCGGGTGCGACGACGACGGGCGCTGCAACTGGCCGACGCACGACAACAGCGCCTCGATATCCGGCGCACCCCGCACGGTAAACGCCGCGGGCACATACGACCGCGTTGGCATCCTTCGATTCGAAGGTCATGGTGGCGGCAAACGCGGCGAAAGCACAAGCAGCAAGCAACAATGGACGCATAATAGGCTCCCGTTTTTCAAATGCTATTGATGATGAACGAATACGGCAGCGCCGTCAAAAAATAACTGCTCTATTTCGACGGAGAGGGCTCACTTCTTTCGGCGCAGTCCTGCACCTTCTTGCAAGTTGGCGTCAGCCGTCACTTGCAAGACAAGCGATGATTTTGCCCCGCTGCCCGATGTCACGCCTTGCAAAGCCTTTCCCATACACCCCATTACGCCGGGCTGCTGTCACCCCCTGAGCAAAGCTCGCTTGAGAAGCGTATAAAACGCCCTGTGACCAGCATCATCCGCAGTATCGATTTTTCTTCCCGAAAATAATTCCTGTTGCTGAGTTCTTTCTTCTTGACTGCTGAGCCACTGTACTGGCAGGCGATTCAACCGCTTCAACTTCACCTTTCGATGAGGAAAGTATGAGGGACATCAAAAAGAGATGGCTTGCGTTCTACTTCGAGCACGTCGAGCGAGCCGCCAAGGAAATATTCGAACACCTCGAGAAGATGATCATCGGAACGCTCGTTGTGTCGGCAGGAACGCATGTCTCGAGCAGCAACGAACCCTTCATCGTCCTTTTCGGCTATCTCCGCCACAACCTGGTCGGAAGGGGCGTCGAGTTGTTCGGGATAGCTCTCCTCATCCTCAACTTCGTCGATGGCTTTTCCAAACTCGCAAAGCTCAACTGGCACGTCGCTTATCAAATCGCGATGTCGCTTTGTTATGTTATCCTTTCGATGCGAATGATTCAGCTGATCCTAGCCTTCCGCGGCGAATGAATGCGAGTGTATCGCCACCTTCAAATGCCTACCGCGATACAAATTGCCCAAGCACGGTTTTGCAGGCCGGCGAAAGAGACGATGCATTGCTGGCGAGACATTGGGCGATGCGGCCACCGCCGGCGGCAATGCCGCTGCATAGCGTTTGGGCGTCGGCGCCGCAGGCTGACCGCAACATCCTTAGTTCTTCTCGCGGACGTAGCGGCCGCAGAGTGAGAGCCGCCGGAGCGGCTGTTGACGCGGCGCCTGCCGCGCCAGTCGACGCCGCGGCTTCTCCTCCGGATGCGGCGTTGACAGCTTGCTGGCAGCTTGTGGAAACTTTCGCCTTATTCTTTTCAAGACATTGCAGGGCTGGCGCGCCGCCAGTCGGGACTCCCGAGCAGACCTTCATGTAGTCCGAACGGCAGGCCGTGCGTACGGCTGAGATCTGAGCACTGGTCGGCTGCTTCGTGGCGTTCGTGGTGGCAGCCTCCTTTGGAGCGGACGACTCGGCGGCCGGCTTTGCGCTGGCAGCCGCTGGCTTGGTCTTCGGCGTTGCTTCGGCCTTGGGCGCAGCCGCCGTGTCGACCGCGCGCACTGCCGTCTGACAGTTCGATGACAGGCTCTGCAAGTTCTTCTGAAGGCATTGCAGCGAGGCTGCGCCGCCGGGAGGGACGCTGGCGCAATGGGCTTCGTAATCAGCGCGGCACGCAGAGCGGATAGCGTTCCGCTGAGCATCCGTGGGCGCTTGAGCAAGTGCCAGGGTATTCATTGCAACGGACAGAGCGGCCGAGATCGCCAGGGCCGCTAGACGAGACGCAATTTCGCTGTTGATCATTTCCCTAATTCCTTCGCCAGTATCGAAATCGTTGTTCGAATTTGTTTCGAAAAAGAGTCTCAAAGAAACGATAGTTATTATTTTATTTTTTTTGTACCATAGCAAGTGAGATATTGCTATTCGACGGTTGTAAGAAGAAATTTCCAGAGCTTTAAATTATTTCAAGCTTCATTCGGGAGTTCGGTAATGAGCCTGACGCAAAGCGTTATATCCGCCTTGCGGATTGTAGCTGTATTATTTGCGTCCACGCTTCTGGTGGCTTGCGAGCAAAATAGCTTTGTCCAGCCTCCGCCGCCAAAGGTGGAAGTCTCGCTGCCCGTACAACGCAGTATTACCCGTTATCTCGAAGCGACTGGAAATACCGCCGCGATCAAGAGTGTCGACCTGGTGGCGCGCGTGCAAGGTGTCCTGCAGTCGATCAACTATCAGGACGGCGCCTTGGTCAAGGAAGGGACCACGTTATTTACGATCGAACCGGAGACTTACAAATTGAAGCTTGAGCAGGCGGAAGCCGCTGAAGCTGGCGCGCAAGCCTCCTTGAAACAGGCCAGTGCTGATTTCAAGCGTCAATCCGACCTGGTTTCGCGGCAAGTCGCTTCCCAGGCGACGCTCGAACAGTCGACTGCGGCTCGCGATAACGCTCAGGCGAATTTGCAGCAAGCCGAGGTCAATACCAAGATCGCCCAGGTTAACTACGGCTACACCAACGTGGTCGCGCCGTTTGACGGGATCGTGACGGCCCATCTCCAGTCTGTCGGTGAGCTTGTTGGCGTGGCGTCACCGACTCAACTGGCGACGATCGTGGCGCTCGATCCGATCTACGTAAATTTCAACGTGAACGAGCGCGACGTGTTGCGTATCCGGGAGGACGCACGCAAGCGGGGAATGACAGGCGAGAATTTCAGGCAGGTGCCAATCGAAGTCGGCCTGCAGACCGAGACTGGTTACCCGCATAGGGGAAAGCTTGATTACATCTCGCCAACGATCAACCAGTCGACGGGGACACTGGCGGTTCGCGGCGTTCTCCCCAATGCCGACAGAGTATTGCTGCCGGGCTATTATGTTCGCATCCGCGTCCCGATAGAACAGCAGAAGGATGCTCTGTTGGTCCCCGATGTCGCCTTGGGCAGCGATCAAGCCGGCCGTTACGTACTCGTCGTGAATGGAGAGAACGTCGTCGAGCAGCGTAAGGTTCAGACCGGCCCCCTTGATGGCGATCTCCGCGTCATCACCAGCGGTTTGAAAGTTGATGATCAAGTGATCGTCGCGGGACTGTTGCGTGCCATTCCCGGACAGAAGGTCAACCCGCAGCAGAAGAAGGTCGAGTCTCAGCCCCCGACCAAATAGGACCCGTCATGATCTCAAAATTCTTCATCGAGCGGCCGGTCCTGTCCAACGTCATCGCGATCTTAATGATCCTGATCGGCGCCGTCTCCCTGTTCCGCCTCTCCGTGGCACAATACCCCGATGTCGTGCCGCCAACCGTCCAGGTCACGACGCGTTATCCCGGCGCAAGCGCAAAGACCGTCATCGATACCGTCGCGCTGCCGATTGAGCAGCAAGTCAATGGCGTCGAGGATATGCTTTACATGCAGTCCTTTAGCAGCGCCGACGGTACTTATTCACTGACGGTCACCTTCAAGATCGGGACCGACCTCAACTTCGCGCAAGTGCTCGTCCAGAATCGCGTTTCGAGCGCGCTGTCCTCGTTGCCCCAGCCGGTCCAGAACCAGGGTGTGACCGTCCAGAAGAAGTCGACGGCTATTCTTCTGTTTGTAACGTTGACGTCGCCGAACGCCACCTATGACAGCCTGTTTCTGAGCAACTACGCCACTATCAACATCAAGGACGAACTGTCTCGTCTACCGGGTGTCGGCAATGTCACCGTTTTCGGAGCCGGCCAGTATTCAATGCGGGTCTGGCTCGATCCTAACAAGCTGCAGGCGCGCGGATTGATGCCTCAGGACGTCATCCAGGCGATCCAGCAGCAGAGCCAGCAGGTGACGGCAGGACAGGTCGGAATGCCGCCGGCGCCGTCCGGCCAGGCGTTTCAGTATACGTTGGACATCAATGGCAGGCTCGACGATCCAAGTCAGTTCGAGGACGTCATTGTCAAGACGGGAGACAATGGCGACGTCACGCGGGTGAGGGACGTCGGCCGGGTCGAACTCGGTGCCCAGACCTATAGCCAGATATTCTCCCTCAATGGAAAGCCTGCGACGGGTATTGGCGTATTCCAGTCTCCCGGCGCCAACGCTCTTGATGTCGCGAAAAGCGTCCAACAGAAGATGGTCCAACTGGCGAAGGCCTTCCCGCAAGATGTCAGGTACGATACTCCGTTTGATACGACCAAGTTCGTGTCGGCCTCGATCAACGAGGTATACAAGACACTGATCGAGGCGGGACTGCTCGTCCTGGTCGTGATCCTGATCTTCCTTCAGGACTGGCGCGCGATGCTCGTACCGGCAACCACCGTGCCTGTCACGATCATCGGTGCCTTTGCGGCGATGGCGGCGCTTGGGTTCACGGTCAATATCTCGACCCTGTTTGCGATCGTGCTCGCGATCGGAATCGTCGTCGACGATGCCATCGTCGTGGTTGAAGGCGCGGCGCACAATATTGAGCGCGGAATGACGGGACATGACGCGGCGATCAGCGCCATGAATCAGTTGTTCTCGCCTATCGTCGGCATCACGCTGGTCCTGATTTCGGTGTTTCTGCCCTCTGCCTTTCTGCCAGGCTTGACGGGCAGGATGTACGCGCAATTCGCGCTGGTGATTGCCGCCACCGCGCTTTTAAGTGCCATCAATGCGGCGACATTGAAGCCGACACAGTGCGCGTTATGGCTCCGACGGCCAGCACCGCCGGAACAGCGCAACCTTTTCTATCGTAAATTTAACTCCATCTATGACCGCCTAGAACGCGCCTATGGACGGCTCATGGTTCTCATGACGAACCATAGCGGTCTCTGCGTCATTCTGGCGCTGATCCTGATCGGAGCCAGTGGCTATGGTCTCTCGCGCGTGCCGACCGGATTCATTCCGATCGAAGATCAGGGATATCTGCTTGTTACCGTGCAATTGCCCGATGGCGCGGCGCTCGAGCGGTCGCAACGCGTCCTCGATCGGGTCAACGAGCTGGCACGCCAGACGCCCGGCGTGGATCAGGTCATCACCATCGCGGGCATCTCGCCGCTCGACAACAATTCAAGTCTTGCCAGTGCCGGAGTGTCCTATGTCATCCTGAAGGACTGGAGCGAACGCGGAGCGGGGCAGGATCTTCGATCGCTGTTTACGACGCTGAATGAGAAGATGTCCCAGATCGAGGAGGCACGGATACTTGTGCTCCCGCCGCCGCCGATCCAGGGAATCGGCAACGCTGCCGGCTTCGCCATGCAGGTCCAGTTGCGAGACGGCAATGCCGACTACAGCAAGCTCCAGGCGATTACGGGGGCCGTTGTCACCAATGCGCAGGCGCAAAGCGCGCTTCAGCACGTCAGTTCATCGTTCCGGTCGATGGTGCCTCAATTCGATGTTGAGATCGACCGAACCATGACCCAGACGCTGCATGTGACGATCGACCAGATATTCTCGACGCTGTCGTCATATATGGGCACCACCTACGTCAATCAGTTCAACAAGTTTGGCCGCACCTTCCAGGTGTATGCTGGGGCTGATGCGCAATATCGTCTGACAACGGGCGATATCGAAAGAATGATGGTGCGTAACAGCCAGGGCAGCATGATTCCGCTGGGCACGGTCGCAAATATCACGCCGTCAGTCGGTCCGTCGCTGATCAGCCTGTACAATCTCTATCCCTCGGCGGCCGTGATCGGCCTGCCAGCGGCAGGTTATAGTTCAGGCCAGTCGATGACGTTGATGGAAGAAATCGCCGACAGGACCCTGCCGCCGGGATCGGGTTTTGAATGGACGGCGATGTCCTATCAGGAGCAAATCGTCGGCGGGCAGATTTACTGGGCGTTCGGCCTGGCGCTGTTACTGGTTTACCTTGTCTTGGCCGGGCAATATGAAAGCTGGTACGCACCGATTTCCGTCATTCTGGCGGTGCCGTTATCGCTGATCGGCCCGATATCGGTATTGAGTGCGTTGCGCATTGAGAACAATCTCTACACCCAAATCGGCATCATTCTCCTGATCGCGCTATCAGCCAAGAATGCCATTTTGATTGTCGAAGTCGCGCTTGAACTTCATGTGCGCGACCGCAAGCCGTTGCTCGAGTCGGCCGTGGAAGCGGCGCGAGCCCGGTTCCGGCCGATTCTCATGACATCGTTTGCCTTCATCCTTGGCGTGGTGCCACTCGTGCTGGCGACCGGAGCAGGAGCCAGTGCTCGCAAATCAATCGGCATCACCGTATTCTCAGGCATGATCGCATCGACGTGCTTGGCCGTGTTGTTCGTGCCGACCTTCTTCGTGGTGGTGCAGCGGTTTGAGAATTGGCTGAAATCCCGGAAAAAACGGCCAATCGCGGCGACCACAGCACCAGATGCGCCAAACACCGCGCCGTAAGTGGCTTCGAGGATCCTTGTAATGAGGGCGGGCACATGTGCGACAGCCGCGTATTGCGGGAAGGAACCGTGACACCAGCCCTTCGAGGCGACCGCGCCGGCGGTCGTGCTCAGTTGCGCACGAAATAGAGGGGCGTCCTGAAGGTGACCCGGTAAGCCGGCGCCGGCACCCACATGATCTCCGCCGTCACGCCGAACAGGCGGTTGTCGTTGTCATCCATGCGGTCGAGATCGAGCCGCAGGACCGGCTTTGTAAAAGCCGCGACATGCACGAAATTCGATAGCTGAGCACCTCCGAACGACTGCACACCGACGCGGCCGGTAAATTTCCAGTTATTCGGCCATTGGTAGTAGCCGCCGACATAGCCGGTGATGCTCGGATGGAGCCTTGCCAGCGGGTGACCGATTTCTACGTGTACATCTTGTACACCGGCGAGCCATCCGCGGGTCCCGTCCTTGTCGAAGGCGTAGTCGAATTCGAAGATATTGTTGAAGGTCGTCGTGGCAAGCGGCCCGTTGGGAATTACCTGCGTAATGGTCGATTGCCAGGTCAGAGTTGGAATTGAGCCGCCGTTTTGCTTGTAGAGGTCGGCCTGAAACCCGATGTGCCAGCTGGTGATTGCTCCCGGCGACCAGCCGGTCAGGGCGGTACCGGTCGAACTGGCTGACACACCAGCATAGAGCGACACGCTATCGGTTACATCAATGGTCATCGGAACATCGACGACCACGCCTTGGGCGGAGGGTAGCGTCAAGCCGCCCGCAGCGGTCGTGTTGGCTCGAAATAGCGCAAGCGATTGCAGTGCCGTGACCAGAGCAGGATTGCCAAAACCGATTGACAGTGAGCCGACAGGTACGCGGGCGTAGGACGTTCTCAAATCGAGGTAGATGTTGGGCGTCGTCGAGGCGCCATTGTCATCATCATCTTTGGTAAAGGCAAAACCGGTAAAGTAGATGCAGATCACACCAGCGAGCGCCGCCTTCAGGCACGTCGAAGATCTGGCGCCTCTTCGATTTCGAAGTGTCACAGCAACCTGCATGATGCTTTCTCGGAGCAGATGTGCCGAAGCTTATATCATTCGGCACGCAAAATTGCCCCCTGCGTCGGGGGGGCGTTCAAGGTGCCGGTCAACACCTACATGATGGATGGCCCGATAAACTATCATCACTCGGGCGCCGCGCCGGTCTAAGTGTCGAGCCGTGCCGGCGCTGGGCAGATCAGGAGGGCCCGGCGGACGGCGGCTGGGAAGCCGACGGCGAGATGGTTCGCGGGGCCTATACGCTGCACGCTTAAATACTGGAAGAGGATCGATGCCGGTGTGGGCCAGCGGATCGAGGATGAGTCCGCGCCGGCGTGGCGCCCAAGGCTACGCAGGGTATCGGGCTGCAGAAGGTATCGGCAAAGGCTGATGACCGGTGGCTGCGGCGTTTCTCCAAGCCTTGCGGCCACCGGCCGGCGTCCTGTCGATGGAGGTAGCCGCGGGCAGAAACCCGGTGGCTCCCGCCATCACGAGGCCGAGGATATGAGCCGCCACAAAGGATCAAAGCGGGACTGTAGCGCCCGAAGAACGCCGCCGCTGCAAGTGCCTCGATAACCTCTTGAAGACGGTTATCTTCAGACGGCCCTGAGCCGATTTACAGCCCAGGCCTTTTTACAGCCCAGGCTTTTTTCAATTTTCAAGCCGATTGATGGTGTGTCTCGGCGAGCGAGCAATGCCGGCCCTCCGTGCCGGCTTGATCATCGCCGTACATATTTTTATGCGCTGAATTTGGAACGACCGGGATCATCCCACGAATACGCCGACTGCGATCATTCCAACGACAATGAGACCAAGACCCCCGACCAGCATCGGCAGCAAAGTGCTCGTGAAATCCGTCGATGAATGATCGTCATCGACATGAAATTGCTCATTGTATCTGTTGAGTGTGGTCATGATGCTTCTCCTGTGTGAAAGACCGCTCACGGTTCTTGCCAAGACAATCTCGTTCACGGTCGGGCCATTCTCTTCAACATACTGCTATGGTTTCAGTCGTGGATCGCGATCAGCGAGTTTGGGATCGCGACATCTGCCCGGTCCAACCTTGCTTCAGCGAATTTCGCCGAGGAATTGATGCCGGCCGCTCGAGGTTCGTATTAAGATATATTCACAATATATCTTATAGGCATCGACCGCAACCGAGCGTCGGCGATTCGATCGACAACTTTTTGTGACGGTATCCAGCGTCTTTTGATGCGCATCGCAGTTCCGGCGAACTGCAGGACGTGATCAGCAGCGCAATGATGTCGCCGTGGGGATCCTGGACTCGATCAACTCGGGCTGAACCCGATCTGAGGATCGACAGGCTGCAATTCCGGTGAATTGATCCAGTTACGATACAGCGTTATTGGCCTGCCAGGTTGCCTTCAGCATCGCATGCCGCTCGGGTCCGCGTGGAAGCGAGCCAATCTTTTGGCGGGGATCATCTGCAACCTTTTTTGGCGTGGCGGGTTTGGACGTGGCGTCAGTCATTTCGGATTCTGGCATCCGATTTGCTCCGACATCAGATCATGAGAGGCAGTTGTAGCGTATCGGAGCACTCCTATGGGGACCACATCCCATTTTGAAACTTTAACCATGCACCACGTCCTGATTCAGGAAAGAACGAAACAGCTTATTTCCGATTTGCGGGGTCTGATTCATCTGCTCGACCGCAACATTCAACTCGCCGAGAAGGCGCAAAACTCCGGCATTCCGAATTTGGACCGCCTGGCATCGGCACGAAAACTCAAGGGCCGGAAAGACGCTTTGATCGCCACGATCTGTCGATTGCGGTAGCGATAACGGGACGAGGGGCTCTCCTCCACTTGTTCGGCCGCTTGTCGCCTGCGATCTCCGGCAGGGGCGAGATAGTGTCTTCCGCCCCCGGGGAAAGCCCGTATCCCGATAGACAATTCTTGACGGCGCGGGCAGGCGTCAAGAAACTCCCGTTCGCATCTTGCCCTTTCCAGGGAATGCAAAGGGGGGCGGGATGAAAGCCTGCCTTGCCCGTTCACGCCGTGGCTGGTAACCCGTGTCGCGCTTCGTTGACATACGACGTCAGCGCCGTTTGTTCTCAGCCGCCCGTGTGAGTTCATGTCCGACAAGAAACCGAAGAAGCCGCAAAAGCTCCGCGCCCGCCTGCCGCGCGGGCTGGAGGATCGCGGGCCAGCCGCGATCGACGCCACGCGGCAGATGGTGGAAAAAATCCGCGCGGTCTACGAGCGTTACGGCTTCGAGCCGGTCGAGACCCCCGCGATGGAATACACCGACGCGCTCGGCAAATTCCTGCCCGATCAGGACCGCCCCAATGAGGGCGTGTTCTCGTTCCAGGACGACGACGAGCAGTGGATCAGCTTGCGCTACGATCTCACCGCGCCGCTGGCGCGTTATGTTGCGGAAAATTTCCAGAACCTCGCGCTGCCCTATCGCAGCTATCGCGCGGGCTACGTGTTCCGCAACGAGAAGCCCGGACCGGGACGCTTCCGGCAGTTCATGCAGTTCGATGCCGATACGGTCGGCTCGGCATCGCCTGCCGCCGATGCCGAGATGTGCATGATGGCCGCCGATACCATGGAGGCGCTCGGCATCCCGCGCGGGCAGTACGTCGTGAAGGTGAACAACCGCAAGGTGCTGGACGGGGTGATGGAGTCGATCGGACTCGGCGGTGATGAAAATGCCGGACGACGGCTGACGGTGCTAAGGGCGATCGATAAGGCTGACAAGTTTGAATGGAGTGAAATCGAAAAATTATTGGGTTCGGGACGTAAGGACGACAGCGGCGATTTCACTAAGGGTGCTAATCTCGACGAAGATCAAATCGAAGCAATTCGTCAGTGCTTGAAGTTCAATGTTACCGTCAATCTACTCCCCGACGGTAAATGGCATAGGCACATGGACGGCGAACTTCCCAAGAAGTTTTGCGGCATGACGGGCGCAGCTACAATGAATGCTGCCCTTTCAGAGTTGGGCGACATTGCCGAATTCGTCATTTCAAGCGGTTACAGCGAAGATCGCATCCGCATTGATCCTTCCGTCGTGCGCGGTCTCGAATACTACACCGGTCCTGTCTATGAGGTCGAACTGCTGTTAGAGACGAAAGACGAGAAGGGCCGTCCCGTTCGCTTCGGCTCGGTCGGCGGCGGCGGGCGTTATGACGGCCTCGTCTCGCGTTTCCGCGGCGAGCCGGTGCCGGCGACAGGTTTTTCCATCGGCGTCTCGCGGCTGCAGGCGGCGCTCACCATGCTCGGCAAGCTTGATACCAAACCGCAGCCGGGGCCGGTGGTCGTCACCGTGTTCGGCGGCGACATCGCGGGCTACCAGAAAATGGTCGCGGAGTTGCGGAGCGCGGGCATCCGCGCGGAGTTGTATCTCGGCAACCCGAAGCATTCGCTCGGCCAGCAGATGAAATACGCCGACAAGCGCCACTCGCCGTGTGCCATCATTCAGGGCACCGACGAAAAGGCGCGTGGCAAGGTGCAGATCAAGGACCTGATCGCGGGCGCCGGGCTGACCTCGATCGAGGATCGCACCGAGTACCTGAAGAAGCAGGCCGAGGCGCAGATCGAAGTCGGCGAAAGCGATCTCGTCACGGAGGTGCGCAAGATCCTTGATAAGCACGACGTGAAGTGGGGTTGATCGTCATGCTCGACCTTGCGCGGGCAGCCACGTGCTGAATGTGAAGACCTGACAACAGAAAAAGCGGATGGCCGGGACCATGGGCCAGCGAAGCGACGCCATTCTTCGAGCGGCTATGCCCGGCCATGACATCAGACAAGCGAAACAAAGCCTGAGCCTGTTCCCCGCAAGGGCGAGGAAGGGCCACCGCCTGATATCTACTTCGGCGCCATCGACTTGAATTTTTCAAGATCGCGCATGTTCATCTTGAAGCCGCCGGGCATCACCACATCGCCAGGTTTCTGACCTTCCTTGCAGTCGCCGGCCCATTTTGCTGCGATGGTGATCTTGCTGTCGCGGGTTCCGAGCTTGCCGCCTTCGCTGCGCGATGTGACCGTTACCGTGTAGGCGGAATTGAAATCACCCGTGGTTTCGGCGTGCGATGTCACGGTCGCGCCGGCCAAGGTACAGACCGAATCCATGACATAGCCGGTCGCGGTTTTCTGGACGTTGGTCTTCGAGCAGTCCTGCTTGGCGGAGGGGGCGAATTCCGAGGTGAATTCGCGGTCCACGGCTGCGCTGGTGCACTGCTGGACCGTCACTCCCGGCATTTTGGCGCTGCCGTGATCGACTTTGATGTCCCATAATCCGGCCTTGCGCAGTGGCAATTGCACCTCCGCCCATGCCGGCGCTGCCAAAAAAAACAGCAGCGGCAGGAAGGGAATCGAGAGTCGAAGAGACCGTCGCATCGCATGCTCCGTCAGTGGATAATCAGGCTCGCAAACGTGGGATCGCGCTGCCGGCTCAATAGCGGGTCCGCAGCGGAGGCTGGTCGGGTCCATAAGGCACCCACCGGCAGGCGAACGAGATGTAGCCGCCAGGATAGGCCTGGACACCGAGGACTTTCGCCACCTTGCCGTAGCGCGCGCAGTGATCGACCGCGATCACGCGGACATCGCCAGTTCCGGCCAGCGAATAGGAGATGATGCCGCCGGTGTCGTTGCCCTTGACGGGCGGCACCCAGTCGGCCCGTGCCGGTCCGCAAACCAGCGCGCCTGTCATCGCCGCCAGCAAAGCCGTTCCGAGCAATCTCATCGTCATCTCCATCGTTGCCGATTCAAGTCTAGAACGCCGCGCGAGCCATGAAAAGAACGGCGGCCGGTGGATATGGAGTTAGGCGGCGGGTGTTGCCGCGCCGCACTTGACCTTGCGCGGGCTTCGCGGCACCGTCTCTCGTGGCGTGAATTTGACATTCGCTACCCGCTTTGCAACGGGATGCAAATGTTAGAATCGGACCACCAGCCTCGGACCACCGGCGGATGCTCTCTATGCGCAACCTTATCACATCCTTGAAGAAAGCCGGCTTTGGCGCTGTGCTCGGCGCAGTGTTGGGGCTGTTTGGCGCCTTGCCGACGGCGCAGGCTTTCAATTTCCCTGTGTTCGGACCGAGTTATGAGGGCCGTTTGCCAGGCTGCGAGGCCGGGCTGCCGGTCATCACGTCGCAATTCTGGGAAAAGGAACGCGCCTTCTGGAATTCGCCGCTGCGGATCACGGCCTATGGCAACGTCCATGAAACGGCGTTCCGGCCGTGGCAGTCCGACAACATCCCGCGCCGCTATTGCACCGCCGACGCGATGGTCAGCGATGGCAAGATCCGCACGGTGCATTATTCGATCATCGAGGATGGCGGGCTTGCCAGCATGGGGCACGGCGTCGAGTGGTGTGTAGTCGGCCTCGACCGCAACTGGGCCTACAATCCGGCCTGCCGCACCGCGCAGCCCTGAAAGGGCGTTCACGCCTGATGCAAGGCACGTCGTCCCGGCACGAATGACCCGGCAATTCATGGTGCTCGCGGCCGTCCCTCGGACGGCATCTCGCGCATGCCCCCCGGTACATGGAAACCGCTGCGAAGTTTTCCCCTGCGGCGTCCACCCGCTATGGTAGACTTGATTCTGCCGGTCTGCGTCAGGGACGCGGAACGGCGGGGCTGGGAGTTTGGCGTCATGAGGTGGGTGTCGCGCGCGGCCGCCGTGCCTGTTCTGTCGTGTCTGGCCCTGCTTGCAGGGTGGACCAGCGGCGCGGCGCAGGACCGTCGCCAGAACGCGCCAGGAGCGTTCGATTTCTATGTACTGTCGCTGTCGTGGTCGCCGTCGTTCTGCGCGGCTGCGGCCGAGCGCGGCAATACCAGTCGGTCGCAGCAGGCCCAATGCGGCGGACGACCGTACTCTTTCGTGGTGCATGGCCTCTGGCCGCAATACGAGCACGGCTTTCCGGATTATTGCCAGCGTCCCGCGCCGCGACTCGATCGTCGCATCATGTCCTCAATGCTGGATTTGATGCCGGCTCCCGGCCTGATCTATAGCGAGTGGGACAAGCACGGCACCTGCTCCGGCCTCGATGCGCAGGCCTATTTCGAGACCGTCCGCAGGGCCCGCGCTGCGGTGAAGGTTCCCGCGGAATTCGTCGATCTGGAGGCGCCGAAGAGCATCGCGCCCGACGATATCGAGAGCGCCTTCATCCGGGACAATCCCGGGCTCAGCCACTCCGCGATCGCGGTGATCTGCGATCGCACCAGGCTCAGCGAGGTGCGGATCTGCATGAACAAGGACCTGCAATTCCGCGCCTGCGAGGAAATCGACCGCCGCGCCTGCCGCAAGGACCAGGTCGTGCTGCCGCCGGTGCGCGGGGGTGGTCTGTAGCATTCGCGGCAAGTCGTCCCCACGAAGGTGGGGACTCATACGCCGTGTCGTGCGATGGATGTATCGTTGTAGTTGAAATGCGCTGTGCCCTTCCTCGGTGATCTCTCCGCCTCGTCACTGACATCCGGGGATAGGTCCCCGCTTTCGCAGGGACGACCAGGGAGCGAACGCTCCGCGAAACCATCATGAACTATCGCCACGCCTTCCATGCCGGCAACTTCGCCGACGTCATCAAGCACATCGTGCTGGTCCGCATCCTGACCTATCTGCAGGAGAAGCCGGCGGCGTTTCGCGTCATCGACACCCATGCCGGCGCAGGCGTTTACGATCTCGGCGGCGAGGAGGCGGCGCGCGGCGGCGAATGGCTGACCGGAATCGCGCGGCTGATGCAATCGCGGTTTTCCGACCCCGTCGGCGCACTGGTCGCGCCTTATCTCGATATCGTCAGGGCCTTCAATCCGCAGCGCGGCCTGCTGTGCTATCCGGGATCGCCGCTGATCGCGCGCGCCTTGCTGCGGCCGCAGGATCGGCTGGTGGCCTGCGAACTCGAACCCGTCGCCCGTAAACAACTCATCGACGCGCTGCGTCGCGATGTCCAGGCCAACGTGGTCGATCTCGACGGCTGGACGGCGCTCTCCGCCTTCGTGCCGCCGAAGGAGCGGCGCGGGCTGGTGCTGATCGATCCGCCATTCGAGCACAAGGACGAGTTCGAGCGGCTCGCAGGCGGATTTGCCGCGGCCTTCGCGAAATGGCCGAGCGGCTGCTATATGCTGTGGTATCCGGCGAAAAGACGCCGCGCGACGGACGATCTGGCGCGCGGGGTCGGTGCTGCGGTCGGAGGGCGCGCCGACAAATGCCTGCGGCTTGAATTCAGCGTGGCCCCGCAGACCCCGGACGGTCCGCTCACCGCGGCCGGACTTCTGATCGTCAACCCGCCGTGGACGTTGAAGGCGGAGCTGAAGCTCATCCTCCCCGAGCTGGAGAAGCCGCTGGGGCACGGCGGCGCCGCCAGGTTCAGGCTGGAGGCGGTCGGAGGTTGAGCCGATCGCAACATGCAATTTCGTCATGGTCAGTTCGGCGGGAACCGTATTAAGCTGCCGCGCTTGCGACCGGCGGTGGCTGCGATGGCGGCATCGCCCGAGTGAATGTCAGGTCTCGTCGGCGCGCGGGGGCGCGGCGGCGAATGCAATGCGGCGAGAGGGGTTTTGCCGATGGCCATGACTGGAACGGTCAAGTTCTTCAACGGGGAGCGCGGCTACGGTTTCATCAAGCCGGATGATGGCGGCCGCGATGTCTTCGTTCACATCACGGCGGTGGAACAGGCCGGATTGACGGAATTGTCCGAAGGACAGCGCGTCACATTCGAGGTCGAGCCGGACAAGAAGGGCAAGGGCCCCAAGGCAGTCAATCTCGTGATCTCGCCCTGACCGGCAGCGCCGCGCGGCGGCCTGCGGAAAGTGCATGAAGCGTGCGCATTTTCCGGTGCACGCTGACTTCCGACATAAAAAAATCCCGGCCGCGAACGGCCGGGAGTTTGAAGCGGCTTATGAACCGGTCTGATTGAATCGCGCCGCACGCGCCCGTCATGCCGCGTATGTTGCGGGCATCCACGTCTTTGCACCCGGCTCTACAAGGAAGACGTGGACTGCCGGGTCAAACCCGGCACTGACGAATCGTCGAGATGTTCGCGTTTAAACGCGAAACGCGTCAGAAATGATAGTTCACGCCGGCGCGGACCAGTCCGGACTGATAGCTGTTGGGAGCGCCGGTGATCGAGAAGTTGCTGCTCGACAGGTCGACATAGAGATATTCGACCTTCGCGGTCCAGTTCTGGTAGATGCCGAATTCTGCGCCGACGCCCACGGTCCAGCCCGCACTGGTGTGGGATTCCGACAGCCCGAAGGTTTCGGCGCGCAGTTCGCCGAAGGCGAGACCGCCGGTGCCATAGACCAGAACGTTGTTGAAGGCGTAGCCGAGGCGGCCGCGCACTGTGCCGAACCATGGGTTGGAGAATTTCCACGGCGCGAAGGTATCGTCGGCGGCGCTGGCCTGGATGTCGCCTTCGAGGCCGAACACCAGCGGCCCGCTCTGCCAGTTGTAGCCGGCCTGCACGCCACCGAACACGCCGTCCGGCTTGGTGGCGCTGTTATGGACGCTGCCCCAGGCATAACCGAGGTTGCCGCCGAGATAGGGGCCCGCCCAGCTGAAGGCATTGAGCGGCTGATTGACGGTATAGGGCGAGCGGTAGGACAGATCCGCGGCCTGCGCGGTGCCGATCAGCGCCGTTGATGCCACGGCGGCCAATGCTGCGATCGTTGTCTTGCTCATTTCGATACTCCAACCCCTTGCCGTCGTTCCCGTCGTGACATTGCGAGTCGATCCGTACGGTTACGAATTCTGAAATTCCGTGCTTAGGATTTATCGAAAGTTTTAAGTTAAGCGGTTCTTAAGGCGGTGCCCCATCGGTCTTTTGTTCTTAAAAAAGTGTTACCGGCATGGCGGCGCGGGTTATTGGTGAAGGCGGCCTCGTACCGCCCGCCCGTCTCGCCGCCGCTGGCGTCCTCCGGCTTCATCGCTTAACTGATGGATATGACGAGCGATTCCTCCGACCCCGCAAAACCGGCCGGATCCGGACGGCCGCCGGGTTCCGGCGCGAACATGCCGCGGCAAGCGGAAACGGTGGAGGCGGGGCAGGATGTCGATCCCGCAACCGTCGAGACCGCCGGGGCTGTCGAGCCCGACGAGGACGACGAGGCGCGGCTGCCCGATGTCCAGGACGAGTCCACCGATGGGATCGAGGAGGGACCGCTCGCGGTCGGCCGCGCGGCCATCGCGCGCGCGGTTCGCCACGCCCCGACCTCGCCCGGCGTCTACCGCATGATGAACGCGGCGAACGACGTGCTCTACGTCGGCAAGGCCAAGAACGTGCGCAAGCGCCTGTCGTCCTATGCGCGGCCGACCGGTCAGGTGATGCGTATCGCGCGCATGATCGCGGCGACGTGCACCGTCGAGATCGTGTCGACCGGAACCGAGACCGAGGCGCTGCTGCTCGAAGCGAACCTGATCAAGCAGTTGCGACCGCGCTTCAACGTGCAGCTTCGCGACGACAAGTCGTTTCCTTACATCCTGATCACCGGCGACCACTGGGCGCCGCAGATCCTCAAGCATCGCGGCGCGCAGTCGCGGCCGGGACGCTATTTCGGTCCGTTCGCATCCGCCGGCGCGGTCGGCCGCACCATCACGGCGCTGCAGCGCGCGTTCCTGGTGCGCTCCTGCACCGACTCGTTCTTCGAAAGCCGGACGCGGCCGTGTCTTTTGTATCAGATCAAGCGCTGCTCGGGTCCTTGCACCGGCGAGATCGATTTCCCCGGCTATACGGTGCTGGTGCGCGAGGCGACCGACTTTCTGTCCGGCCGCAGCCGCGCCGTGAAGGAGGACCTGGCCCGCGCGATGGAGCAGGCATCACGCGACCTCGCTTTTGAGCGCGCGGCGCTTTACCGCGACCGGCTCGCGGCACTGTCGGCGATCCAGTCGCAGCAGGGCATCAACCCGCGCACGGTGGAAGAGGCCGACGTGTTCGCGATCCACCAGGAGGGCGGCTATTCCTGCGTCGAGGTGTTTTTCTTCCGCACCGGGCAGAACTGGGGCAACCGCGCTTACTTTCCGCGCGCGGAAAAATCCTTCACGCCGGAGGAGGTGCTGGGCGCGTTCCTCGCGCAGTTCTACGACGACAAGCCGCCGCCGAAACTGATCCTGCTGTCGCACCAGATCGAGGAGAGCGAGTTGCTGGCCGATGCCCTGTCGATCAAGGCCGGTCACAAGGTCGCGGTCTTTGTGCCGCGGCGCGGCGAGAAAAAGGAGCTGGTCGCCCATGCGCTGACCAATGCGCGCGAGGCGCTCGGCCGCAAGCTGGCCGATACCGCGACGCAGTCGCGGCTGTTGCAGGGTTTGGCGGCTGCCCTGGGTTTGCCGCATAGCCCGCGGCGCATCGAGGTCTATGACAACAGCCACATCCAGGGAACCAACGCGGTCGGGGCGATGATCGTCGCCGGTCCGGAAGGCTTTTTGAAAAACCAGTATCGCAAGTTCAACATCCGTTCCGAGAGTCTGACGCCCGGCGACGACTACGCGATGATGCGCGAGGTCTTGGAGCGCCGTTTCAAGAGACTGCTGATGCAGCAAGCCGCCGAGGACCCGGAGAAGGAAACGGAGCCGCAACGGCCGGATCTTGTGATCATCGATGGCGGCCTCGGCCAACTCAATGCCGCGCGCGGGATTTTCGATGCGCTGGGGCTGCGTGAGATATCGCTGATGGCGGTCGCCAAGGGCCCGGACCGCGATGCCGGTCGCGAAACCTTGTTCCTTCCCGATCGTCCGGCCATCAAGCTCGAGCCCCGCGATCCTGTTTTGTATTTTATCCAGCGATTGCGCGACGAGGCGCACCGGTTTGTCATAGGATCGCATCGCAAGCTGCGCAAAAAGGATATCCGGGAAGCCGGATTACAGGAGGTTCCCGGCATCGGCCCGGCGCGCAAGCGGGCGCTGCTGCATCATTTCGGAACGCTGAAGGAGATCGAGCGCGCCTCGGTGGCGGACCTCGGCAAGGTTCCGGGGATCAGCGCCGAAAGCGCCCGCAGGATCTTCGACTTTTTCCATGCCCGGCCCGCATGAGGGTGGATTTTGTTATGCGATCCGGCGGCTTTTTCGTATTAAGACCAACGGATAAGGCTTGAGCAGCGACCAAGGCGGCAAAATGCGTGGGTGGCCGGTTGACGTTCGCGCCACGACGGTATTGGTAAGACAAATGAGCACCGCCACCAGCCAGGCGACCGCGAGGCATATGCTGTCGCTTCCGAACATTCTCACCTGTGCCCGGATCGCCGCTATTCCGGTGGTGGTGGGCTGCGTCTATGCGCAATCGATCATGGACGGGCCGTTGCGCCTGCGCTGGGTGGCGCTCGGGGTGTTCATCGCGGCAGGCGTCACGGATTTTCTCGACGGCTACTATGCGCGGATCTGGGATCAGCAGTCCGCCTTGGGCAAAATGCTCGATCCGATCGCCGACAAGCTCCTGGTCGCCTCCTGCCTGCTGATGCTGGCGGCGGATGGCATCATCCATGGCTGGACCTTGTGGGCGGCGATCGTGATCCTGTGCCGCGAGATACTCGTATCCGGCCTTCGCGAATATCTGGCGGCGCTGCGCGTCAGCGTGCCCGTGACCAGGGTCGCGAAGTGGAAGACCACCGTGCAACTGGTTGCGATCGGCTTCCTGCTGGCTGGCGAGGCCGGTGACCTGATCTTCCCGTTCGTGACCCAGATCGGGCTTCTGCTGTTGTGGGTCTCCGCGATCTTCACCATCTATACGGGTTGGGACTATTTCCAGGCTGGTATTCACCACCTCATCGAGGAGGATGAAAAATGAAGGTGCTGTATTTCGCCTGGGTGCGCGAGCGGGTCGGCAAGGCCGAGGAGGCGCTCGATCCGCCGGAGGCGGTCGCGACGGTTGCCGATCTGATCGCATGGCTGTCGCAGCGGGGCGATGAATATGCCCATGCGTTCGAAAAGCCGAAGGTGATCCGCGCCGCGATCGACCGCATCCACGTCAAGCAGGACACGGCGATCGCAGGCGCGCGCGAGATTGCGTTCTTTCCGCCGATGACCGGCGGCTGATCTGTAACGAGCGGCGTCGCCATGACCATTCCCGTCACCATTCGCCTGCAGGAAGAGGACTTCGACGTCGCGCGCGAAATCGCGGCGCTGTCGCGCGGCCGCACCGATATCGGGGCCGTCGTGAGTTTCAGCGGCATCTGCAGAAGCGACAAGGTTGACGGCGAGGGTGGTGATGCGATCGCCGCGCTTGTGCTGGAACATTATCCGGGCATGGCGGAGGAAGAGATCGCGCGCCATGCCGAGGAGGCGGTTTCGCGCTGGCCGCTCACCGGCCTCACCGTCATTCACCGCTTCGGGCGGATTGTGCCGGGCGACAATATCGTTCTGGTGGTGACGGCCTCGTCGCACCGCGAAGCGGCGTTTCATGCGGCCGAGTTCCTGATGGACTATCTCAAGACTCGCGCGCCGTTCTGGAAACGCGAAGAGGGCTCCGCCGGATCAAGTTGGGTCGATGCCCATGATCGCGACGACACGGCTGCGGCGCGCTGGGCCAAATCCTGATGGTGACGACCGCCGCACGCGGCGGACGCTCGAAGGCCGCGATCCACAGTCCAACCAAAAAACGCCGGCCGGCGCGCGCGACCGTCAAATCCGGGACAACAAATCCGGACGAGGCCAAGGCTGAGGCAGCCGAACTCGCGACGATTTACGACTATGTCCGTTTAGCCGCCGCAAGGCTGAAGCAGGGGCGCGTTGCCTTCGCGCACGGCACTACCGATCCGGTTGCGGAGGCCGCCTTTCTGGTCGGCGAGGCCATGCGCCTGCATCCGGACGAGGTGGAGGTGAACGCCGCGCGGCGCGTGCCGAAGGCGGCAGGCCAACGCATCCTCGACTGGGTCGGGCAGCGCATCGCAACGCGCAAGCCCGCCGCCTACCTCGTCAACCGAATGTACATGCGCGGGTTGCCGTTTTATGTCGACGAGCGCGTGATCGTGCCGCGCTCGTTTATCGGCGAAATTATCGACTCGCATTTCGGACACGACGATGTGCTGCGTCTGCGCGACCCCGTAACCATCACTCGCGTACTTGATCTCTGCACCGGCTCGGGATGCCTTGCCATTCTGGCCGCGCGCGCATTTCCGAATGCGAGGGTCGATGCGGCCGATCTGTCAAAAGACGCGCTCGCGGTCGCCGCGCGCAATGTGCGCGAGCACGGTCTGGAAAACCGCATCACGCTGTTGCAAGGCGACCTGTTCGCCGCGCTCAGGGATCAGCACTATGATCTGATCATCTCGAACCCGCCTTATGTCGATGCGAAAGGCATGGCGGGCCTGCCGCGTGAATGCCTTGCGGAGCCGCGAATGGCCTTCGACGGCGGCGCCGACGGCATCGATCTGGTGCGGCGGATCATCGACGGCGCCAAAGCTCACCTCGCGCCCGGCGGCGGACTTTTGTGCGAGGTTGGTCGCTGCAAGCCGGTAATCGAGAAGGCGTACCCTGGTGCGGAATTCCTCTGGCTCGACACCGAGGAGTCCGAAGGGGAGGTGTTCTGGATCGAGGCGGCCAGGCTTGCCGATGTCGCGTCTGCATGACAGCCGGTCGGGTCGGCAGATCGCCCTGCGCTCGGGCCTCTGGCAAAATCGCCGGAGTTCACTTAATTAAGGGCGATCCAGCGAACGACGCATGAGGAACCTCCGGCGATACCGTCGGAGGTTTTTGTCGTCCGGAAAATGTTCTTCTGTTCGTTCTGCCGTGTTGATGACGGACCAAATGCTTTTTGACGCCCGCCAGAGCGCGCTGCTGCGCGAACCCTGGCTCGGAGAATTCCGGGCGACGCTGACGCTTGGCTGGCCGCTGGTCCTCACCAATCTCGCGCAAATTGCGCTGACGACAACCGATGTCATCGTGCTCGGTCGCGTCGGTCCTTCCGCGCTGGCGGCGGGAACGCTTGGCGTCAATCTCTACTTCGCGATCCTGATTTTCGGCATCGGCATCGTCACTGCGACGTCGCCGATGATGGCCGAAGCGTTCGGTCGTAAGCTGCATTCGGTGCGCGACGTGCGGCGGACGTTCCGGCAGGGACTATGGGCGTCGGTTCTGATTGCGGTGCCGAGCTGGTTGCTGCTGTGGCATAGCGAGGCGATCCTCATTCTGTTCGATCAGGAACCGCAGCTTGCGGCGGATGCTCAGGTGTTCGTGCGCGCATTGCAATGGGGCATGTTGCCGACGCTGGGCTTTATCGCGTTGCGATCGTTCTTCGCCGCGCTGGAGCGGCCGTTATCGGCCATGCTGGTGACGGCGGCCGCGATCCTGTTCAATATCGCCGCGAATTGGGCGCTGGTGTTCGGTCATCTTGGTCTGCCCGCGTTAGGGCTGCGTGGTTCCGGCATCGCGACGACATTGTCGAACACCTTTCTGTTCGTCGGGCTGGTGCTGGTGGCAAGCCTTGGCCGCAAGTTTCGTCGCTTCCATCTGTTCGGCAACTGGTGGCGCGCCGATTGGCCGCGTCTTGTCACGCTGTGGCGCGTCGGTCTGCCGATCGGCGCCGCGCTCGCTTTCGAGATCACGGTGTTCAATGCCGCCGTATTCCTGATGGGACAGTTCGGCACGGCCTCGATCGCGGCTCACGCCATTGCGATCCAGATCGCATCGGTCTCCTTCATGGTGCCGATGGGACTGTCGCAGGCTGCGACGGTGCGCGTCGGCCGCGCTTACGGCGCGGGCGACCGTGACGGGATCACCCGCGCCGGATGGACGTCCTTCGCGCTGGCGATCGCTTTCATGACCGCGACCAGCGTGTTGATGATCGCCGCGCCGCGATGGCTGATCGGTGCATTCGTCGACATCAACGATGCGGCGAATGCCGAGGTGGTCGGACTGGCGGTGTCGTTTCTGACCTGCGCGGCGGTGTTTCAGATTGCCGACGGCGCGCAGGTGGTCGGCGCCGGCATGCTGCGCGGCCTGCAGGATACCCGCGTGCCGATGATCTATGCCGGTCTTGGCTATTGGGGCTTCGGCATGTCGCTGAGTTTGCTGTTTGCCTTCAGGCTCGGATTTCAGGGCACCGGCATCTGGATCGGCCTGGCGTCGGGCCTCGCGGCCGTAGCTATCCTGATGATCACGCGTTGGACCAAGCGCGAGCGGCTCGGTCTGGTGCCTCGAAAGGAGATGCGATATCGCGAGGCTTGAGCGCAAAACAAGCCGATGAAGCGCCCCTGGTCACAGCACCTTGCGGGTCCAGTCGTGCGGGTCTGCCGCGCGTCCATACTGGATATCAACCAGTTTCTTGCGGAAGCCCATCGCGACGGGACCGGCGGCGCCGCCATTGATGGTGAAATCGCCATGCGCCGAGCACACCTTGCCGATCGGAGAAACGACGGCGGCGGTGCCGCAGGCGAAGGCTTCTTTCAGCCTGCCGCTGGCGGCGTCGCTGCGCCACTGGTCGATGGTGTAGGGTTCCTCGCGCACTTGCGTGCCGGACTCCTTCGCGAGTGTGATGATAGAATCGCGGGTGATGCCCGGCAGGATGGTGCCGAGCGGCGGCGTCGAGAGCGAGCCGTCGTCGAACACGAAGAAGATATTCATGCCGCCGAGTTCCTCGATGTAGCGGCGTTCGATCGCGTCCAGGAAGACAACCTGATCGCAGCCGCGATCGATGGCTTCGGCCTGCGCGCGCAGGCTGGCGGCATAGTTGCCGCCGCATTTGACGGCGCCGGTGCCGCCGACCGCCGCCCGCGTGTAATTCTCCGACACCCAGATCGAGACCGGCGCGGGCCCGCCCTTGAAATAGGAGCCGACGGGTGACGCGATGACGGCGAAGATGTATTCCGCCGAGGGCTTGACGCCGAGAAAGACTTCGTTGGCGATCATGAAAGGCCGCAGGTACAGGCTGCCTTCACCGCCGGGAATCCAGTCGCGGTCGATGTGCAGGAGTTGCTCGATGGCTTCGATGAACACGGGCTCGGGTAGCGGCGCCATCGCCATGCGCTCGGCCGAATTGCGAAAGCGTCTCGCGTTGGCGTCCGGGCGAAACAGGTTCACGCCGCCGTCGTCACGCTTGTAGGCTTTCAGACCCTCGAAAATCTCCTGCGCGTAGTGCAGGACGGCGGTCGCCGGATCGAGCGGGAAGCTGGCGCGCGCTTCGACCCGCGCGCCGTGCCAACCGTTCACGTGATTGTAGCGCACCACCGCCATGTGATCGGTGAACACCCGGCCGAAGCCGGGATCTGCGAGCTTTGCCTCGCGCGCGGTCGCGGGCGTCGGATTGGCCGTTGGCTGGACATCGAATGTCAACGACACCGCGCCATCGGTTTTTTCGAACGAAGCTCTCATGGTGTTCTCCGGCTTGAAAAAGGGTCTTCGCGTTGCAGGCTTTTGCCGCTCCGCGAAGTCCCGGTTTCCGCTTTGGCGGACGGCGCGAAGTCCAGTATGTTGCCGAAAGGCAGCTCGACCAATCGCACGACGAGGTGAGGGCCGATTGGTCTGCCGCTTGGCAGGGCTTTATCCGGAATTTCGCGGGACGATATAATATTTCACTGTGGATGTCCGGCTTGTAACATTGAGACCAAGATATGTCAACATGGCTGTCCTAAATTCTCCGACCCGCTCCGGCATAACGTCCGCCGATCCGCAACGGGCCGGAGAACGCCCCGTTGAGACGCGCTGGGACATCATCGAATTGCTGTTCTTCGCCTATCGCGACTTTGTCGGCGATCCCGACCATGTGCTGGAAGAATTCGGCTTCGGCCGCGCCCATCATCGGGTGATGCATTTCGTCTACCGTTATCCTGGGCTTAATGTTGCCGATCTGCTCGAGGTGCTGCGCATCACCAAGCAATCGCTGGGGCGGGTTCTCAAGCAACTCCTCGATGAAGGCTACATTGTGCAGAAAGCCGGCGACGCCGACAGGCGCCAACGCCTTCTTTTCGCCACTGCGAAAGGCGAGGCGCTAGTGGGAAAACTCGCAGGGTTGCAGACCGACCGGATCGTGCGCGCGCTGCGTGGTCTCGACGCGTCCGGCGCCGAGGCCGTGCGCAAGTTCCTGCTCGGGATGATCGACCACGATGATCCCGACAAGGTGCTGGAAGCGATCCTGCGGGCCGACGGCAAGATGGTGAAGGCATGACGGGAATGCAAACGGCAGGGATCGCGCGCGCGCCGGTGAGGCCTGCCGACGACGCCCCGCATCTGCTGCTGGTCGATGACGACCGGCGTATCCGCGATCTGCTGTCGCGCTTTCTGGCGGGGGAGGGTTACCGTGTCACCACGGCCATGAGCGCCAAGGCGGCCCGCTCCAAACTGCTCGGGCTGCATTTCGACCTGCTGATCCTCGACATCATGATGCCCGGCGAAACCGGCTTCGATCTCGCCCGGTTCATCCGTGCCTCGTCCGCGGTGCCGATCATCATGCTGACGGCCCGACACGAGGCCGAGAGCCGCATCGAGGGTTTGCAGATCGGCGCCGACGACTATCTCGCCAAGCCGTTCGAGCCGCGAGAGCTGGTGCTGCGGATCGGGAATATCCTGAAGCGCACGATGCCGCTGCCGACGGCGCGGACCGGATCGATCGCGTTCGGGCCGTATGTCTATCACCTGGACCGGGGCGAGCTGCGGCAGGGCGACGATGTCATTCATCTCACCGATCGTGAGCGCGAGATGCTGCGGGTGCTCGCCGCCACGCCCGGCGAGACGGTTCGCCGCGGTGAGCTGAACGGCGGAGGCACCGTCAACGAGCGCGCCGTCGATGTTCAGATC
>NZ_MKSM01000108.1:13567-53070 GCF_001897285.1 Nitrobacter sp. 62-23 | reverse complement strand
GTATCGGCGCTGAAGGATGCCAAGGCCGCCGCAGCCGCCGGCGATTTCGACAAGGCGGTCGCGGAATCCAGGAAGTCCGAAACGCTGTCGAAGGCCGCGATCTTCCAGTCCAACGAGCAGAAGGACGCCTGGAGGAAAATGGAGATCCGCTGACCGTGGACTCTCGTTTGCCGACTGCATCTGTCATGACCGGGCACGGTCGTTCGAAGAACGGCGTCGCGTCGCTCGTTTACGTCTGGCCATACATTCCTTTCTTTTCAAGCCAGGACGTGGACCATGGTCCCGACGTCCATGTGAAAATGCGCTTCACGCTTTTGCGCAGACATGACATTCTGTCCAAAATGAACGCACGTCATATGGTTGAAAGCATCATATGACCCTTCGCCGCCGGGATCTTCTCAAGGCCGCCGGCGCAACCTGCCTGTCGAGCGCGCTGCCCCGCATGTCTCGGGCGGCCGACGATCACGCGGTGTACGAACTCGCGGGCTTCGGCAATGCCCGCATCCTGCACATGACGGACACCCACGCGCAGTTGCTGCCGGTGTACTTCCGCGAACCCGGCGTCAATCTGGGCATCGGCGCGATGCGCGGGCAGCCGCCGCATTTGGTCGGCCGCGCCTTCCTCGATCGTTTTCAGATCACGCCCGGCAGCGCCGACGCCTATGCCTTCACTTGTCTGGCTTTCGAGAAATCGGCCGCACGCTTCGGCAGGCTCGGCGGCTTTGCCCATCTCAAGACGCTGATCGACCGGCTACGCGGCGAGGCCGGTCCGAACAATTCGCTGCTGCTCGACGGCGGCGATCTGTGGCAGGGCTCGGGCCTCGCCAACGTCATGCACGGCGCCGACATGGTGGACGCCGCCAACCTGCTCGGCATCGACGCGATGACCGGGCACTGGGAATTCACCTACGGCGAGAAAACGCTGCGCGACAATCTTGCCCGCTTCAAGGGCGAATTCCTGGCGCAGAACGTGTTCCTCACCGAGGAGGCCGCGTTCAACGACGCGCCGGCCTTCGATGCCGCCTCGAAGCGCGTGTTCAAGCCGGCGACGATCAGGGAGGTTGGCGGCCACCGCATAGCCGTGATCGGCCAGGCCTTCCCCTATGTGCCGATCGCCCATCCGAGGCGATTCACGCCGGACTGGACCTTCGGCATTCGCGAGGAGGAGCTGCAGAAACTGGTGCGATCGCTGCGCGGTGCCGACAGGGTCGATGCGGTCGTCCTGCTGTCGCACAGCGGCATGGACGTCGATCTCAAGCTCGCAAGCCGCGTCAGCGGCATCGACGTCATCCTCGGCGGCCATACCCACGATGCCGTGCCGCAACCCGTTCCTGTCGGCAATGCCGGCGGCACGACGCTTGTCACCAATGCCGGCTCGAACGGAAAATTCCTCGGCGTGCTCGACCTCGATCTTGCCAAAGGCAAGGTCCGCGACATACGCTACCGGCTGCTGCCAGTGTTCTCCGAACTGATCAGGGCCGATCCTGCGATGGAAGCTCTGATCGAGAAGGTACGCGCGCCTCATGCTGCGGCCTATGCCGAGAAGATCGCGACCACGGACCGCCTGCTTTATCGCCGCGGCAATTTCAACGGCACCATGGACAGCCTGATCTGCGACGCACTGCGCGCGGCGTTCGATGCCGAGATCGCATTGTCGCCGGGCTTCCGCTGGGGCACCAGCGTGCTGCCCGGACAGGGCGTGACGATGGACGACGTGCTCGCAGCAACCGCCTGCACCTATCCCGAGACCTACGTGCAGACCATGACCGGCCGCCAGATCAAGGATATTCTGGAAGACGTCTGCGACAATCTCTTCAATCCGGATCCCTACTACCAGCAGGGCGGCGACATGGTTCGCGTTGGCGGCCTGCGGTATGCCTGCACGCCCGCGCAAAGCGCCGGCCATCGCATTTCGGAGCTGAAGCTGGACGACGGCCGTTCGCTGGAAGCCGGCAAAAGCTATAAAGTCGCCGGTTGGGCCTCGGTCAATAGGCAGGACGGCGCGCCGGTCTGGGACGTCTTCGCCGGACATCTGCGTAACGGCATGACAAGCGGCGTCCGCCGCGATAGCGTGACGCTGATAGGCGTCGACGGCAATCCAGGCTGGGCAGGATGACCGACATGCTGACACGAAGAGGGGCGGTCGCAGCCGCAGCGGTCATGCTGGCGCTGGCGCCGCTCACGCTTCGGGCTCAGCCCGCTCCGCTACCCGACAAACCCTTCGCCGAGCATCGCATCGTCCTGCAATTGTCCGATGGCGATGCGAAGAAGCAGAGCCTCGTGCTCAGCGTCGCCAACAACCTGATCAAGGCCTACGCCCCCGACAGGATCGCTCTCGAAGTGGTCGCCTTCGGTCCGGGCATCGATCTGTTGCGAACGGAAAACATCAACCGGACCCGGGTCGAGAGCCTGATCGCCCAGGGCGTGAAGTTCGACGTCTGCGTGAACACGCTCGACACCATCGAGCGCGAGACCGGCAAGCGGCCGGCCATCATCCCGTCCGCAACGCCGGTTCAGGTCGGCGTCGGACACATCCTGTCGCTTACGGAAAACGGTTACACGCTGGTCAGACCATAGGGAGTTGTCATGCGCCGATTTCTTTGCCTTTTCGTCGCCGCCGCTGGCCTGTTGCTCGCACTCATCGGACACGGTTTCGCCGACGAGCCGAAGCACCACCTCGTGATCCAGGTCGACACCAATGATCGGCATACCATGGACTTCGCGTTGACCAATGCCACCGATGTAATCCAGTACTATCAGGGCGTGAACCAGGCGGCAGTCGTCGAGATCATGGCATGCGGACCGGGCCTCCACATGCTGCGCGAAGATACCTCGCCGGTGAAGGAGCGCATCAAGCACCTCACCAAGATTCCGCCCCCCAGCAAGATCCAGTTCTCGGCGTGCAACAACACCAAGGAGGCCATGGAGAAGAAGGAAGGCCGTCCGCTCGAGTTGCTGCCCGGGACGACGGTCGTGCCCCTGGGCATGGTGCGGCTGATGGAGTTGCAAGAGCAGGGCTGGAGCTATGTGCGGCCGTGATCGTGCAGCGACCGCACTGAAGCGTCGCGCATTCGCGGCAGCAGTGACGGCCACGCTAACGATCTCGTCGGCCCGTGCCGGCGACGAGGCGCTGGTCACCTACAAGTCGCTGACCCCGGACGTCGCGCTGGAGGCGGCGCAGAGCGCCATGAAGAAGTGCCGCGATGACGGATATCAGGTTGCCGTGGCCGTGGTCGATCGCTTCGGCCAGCCGCAGGTGCTGCTGCGCGACCGTTACGCCGGCCTGCCCGCGGCCGACATCGCCACCGCCAAAGCCTATACGGCGCTGAGTTTTCGCCGTGACACGTCTGAATTGGCCAAGATGGTGCGCGACGGGCAGATGGACGCCGCCTTGGCGCGATTGCCGCATATTGCGATGCTGGCCGGTGCGCTGGTGATTGAAACCGGCGGGACGCTGGTCGGAGGCATCGGCGTCTCCGGCGCGCCCGGCGGCGACAAGGACGAGACCTGCGCGCGAGCCGGGCTCGACGCCATCCGCGACAAGCTGGATTTCTGAACCCGTTGTAATCCCGTGGCCGCAGCATAAATTTGCTACGATACCTTACGGGCAAGAAAAAATTGCACCGGCATTCAGGGCCGCACGATCATGATTTTCCGTCAACTCTTCGACAGCGTCTCCGGAACCTACAGCTACCTGATGGCAAGCCGCGCCGGCGGGGAGGCGCTGATCATTGATCCGGTGCTGGAGAAGGTCGACCGTTATTGCCAGTTGCTGCGCGAACTGGACCTCAAGCTCGTGAAGGCTGTCGATACCCATCTTCACGCCGATCACGTCACCGGCCTCGGCGAACTGCGCGACCGGACCCATTGCGTCACCGTGATGGGCGAGCAGACCAAGGCCGACGTGGTCTCGATGCGCGTCAGCGACGGCGACAAGATCACGGTCGAGGGCATCGGCCTCGACGCGATGTACACGCCTGGCCACACCGATGATTCCTACAGCTACATGATGGGCGATCGCGTCTTCACCGGCGATACGCTGCTGATCCGCGGCACCGGCCGCACCGACTTTCAGAACGGCAGCGCGCGTGCGCAGTACGATTCGATCTTCAACCGGCTTTTGAAACTGCCCGAGGAGACCATGGTGTTCCCCGCGCACGACTACAAGGGCGATACGGTCTCCACCATCGGCGAGGAGAAACGCCATAACCCGCGGCTTCAGGTGCGCTCGATCGACGAATACGTCGAACTGATGAACAACCTGAAACTGCCGAACCCCAAGCTGATGGACGTGGTGATTCCCGCCAACATGCATGTCGGCCTCAGGCAGGACGATCTGGCGAAACAGGGCCTTGCGCTGACGCCGCGCGAGGCGATTGCCCGGATCGGCCAGCCCGACATCCTGCTGGTCGATCTCCGCGAGACTCATGAGCGCGCCAAGAGCGGCACGCTGGCCGGCGCGCTGCATGCGCCTTATCCGGACATCGCCGACAGCCTGAAGCCCGGCGGCATGCTGCGGGAAGTCGCCGCCGCAACCGGGCGCCGCATCGTGTTCTTCTGCGCTTTCGGAGAGCGCTCGGCCATGGCGGTCGCCGCGGCAAAGGAGGCAGGTCTTGCCAATGCCGCGCATATCGAAGGCGGGATCGACGCATGGAAAAAGGCCGGCGGTCCAGTGGTTGCGGGCTGAACTGTCGGAAACAGGCGTGCGCCGATAACAGGAGGTGCAGATTGATTCCCAGGTGACGTTTGAATCAGGCAAGCTCACTGCCCAGTCGGGACAACGGACGCTTCTCATGACGCAGTGCCTGCCGGCATCGCTCACCCCGCTCGAGACTGCGGTTGCGACCTTGCTGCACGGGCTCGATGCGGTGGCAGCGGAGGAACTTGCCCTGGCCGAGACGCTCGGCTGCGTGGCGGCCGAAATGCCGGCTCTTCCGCTCGTTCCGGCTCATGATCTTGCCGCTGCCGACGGCTGGGCGGTGAACGCCAATGATGTGGTCGGCGCCTCATCCTATTCGCCGCTGGCCCTGGCGAAGCCGCCGGCCTGGGTCGATGCGGGCGATGCGATGCCGCAGCATTGCGACTGCGTGCTCGATGCCGGCGCGGTTGTTACGCCGGGTTCCCTCGTCGAGATTATCATCGAAGGTGCACCCGGACAGGGCGTCCGGCGTGCCGGCCGTGACATCGGTGCGGACGGTCCGGCGATTGCGGCCGGTCACCTGATCCGCCCGCGCGATCTCCTTATGGCGCGAATCGCCGGGTGGCCCACGCTCAACGTGCGCCGGCCGCGGCTTCGCATCGTCAACCTCCCCGGCGGCGCGGCGACGGCCCGCCTGATCGCCGACCATGCTCGCGCCAATGGCGCCTGTGTCACGGAGATCGAAGCCGCAGCACGCGATGCGGCCTCCGTCGCGGACGTGCTCGACCCGGACGGCTCGGACCTGTTGATCGCCGTGGGCGGCAGCGGGGTCGGCCGCAATGATGCGACGGTCACCGCGCTCGCCCGCCGCGGCGAAATGCTGGCCCATGGCGTCGCTCTGCAGCCCGGGCGCACCGCGGCCACCGGGCGGACCGGCGCGACCCCTGTTCTGGTGATGCCCGGCGCTCCCGACCATGCACTCGCCGCATGGTTCGCCTTGGCGCTTCCCGTACTGGAGCGCCTGTCCGGTCGACGATCGCGACCGTCGCGGCTCCTGCCCCTGTCGCGCAAGATCGCCTCGAGCGTCGGCCTTGCCGAGATCGCTCTGCTCGAGGAACGGGACGGCGCATGGCTTCCCCTCACAACCGGTGATCTGCCGCTTCATGTCATGGCCCGCGCGGACGCGTGGCTGCTGATCCCGGGGCCCAGCGAAGGATTTGCGGCAGGCACGCCGGTCGATGCCTATCTATGGCGTGAATGACATGGATGGGAAGATGACCGAGGCTCCATCCCCGAACAACCGCGACAGCGGTGAGCAGGACCAGTTCCTGACGATCCTGTCGCGCGAAGAAGCCGTGAGACGGTTTGAGGCCGCGCTGTTTCCGCGCGCGGCCGTGAGGGAGCAACGCAGGCTTGCCGATGCGCTCGGCGGCGCGCTCGCCGACGATGTGGTGGCGCCGCTCGACGTGCCGCCCTTCGACCGTTCCAATGTCGACGGGTTTGCCGTCCGCTCGGTCGATCTGTCCTCGGCGGGCGAAGGAACCCCGGTGCGGCTCGTGCTCAACGACGAAGCGATCGCGTGCGGCACCGCGCCCGCCAAGGCGGTGCTGCCGGGAACGGCGACGGCGATCGCGACCGGCGGCCCTCTGCCGCGCGGCGCCGACGCCGTCGTCATGGTCGAGCACACTCAGCCGGCGAGCGGCTCCGGCATCGAGGTGCGCCGCGCCGTTTCGCCCGGACAGTTCGTCTCCTACGCCGGGTCCGACATCGCCCGCGGCGAGACCTTGCTGCGGACCGGAACGGTGATCGGCTCGCGCGAGGTCGGCATTCTGGCGGCATGCGGCATCGCGGATGTCAGCGTCGCGCGCAGGCCGCGCGTTGCCGTCATCTCGACCGGTGACGAACTGGTGCAGCCGGGTTCGCCGCTGCGCCCCGCCGCGATCTACGATACCAACGGCGCGATCATCACTGCTGCGATAGATGAGAACGGCGGCGATGCGGTCTTTCTCGGCGCGGTCCCGGACGATGATGCGCAGCTCGAGGCGGCGATGCGGCGCGCGCTTCTCGAAAGCGACATGCTGGTAGTGTCCGGCGGCACCTCCAAGGGCGCCGGCGATCTGTCCCACCGCATCGTCACCCGGCTCGGCAGACCTGGCATCATCGCGCATGGCGTTGCCCTCAAGCCGGGCAAGCCGCTATGCCTTGCCGTGTGTGACGGCAAGCCGGTCGTGATCCTCCCCGGATTTCCGACCTCGGCGATGTTCACCTTTCACGACATGATCGTACCGGTGCTGCGACGAATGGCCGGCCTGCCGCCGCGCGCCGATGCCAAAGTCGGCGCGAAGGTGCCGGTGCGTATCGCCTCCGAGCTTGGCCGCGCCGAATTCGTCATGGTCTCGCTGGTGGAGGGGCGCGACGGATTGATCGCCTATCCCACCGGCAAGGGCTCGGGTGCGATCACCTCGTTCGCGCAGGCCGACGGATTTCTGCGCGTCGATACATTGGCCGATCACATGCCGGCCGACACCGCGGCGGACGTCACGCTGTTCACTCCGCATGTCCGGGCGCCGGACATTGTGATTATAGGGAGCCATTGCACCGGACTTGATCTCGTCACCACGCCGCTCGCGCGCGCTGGCCTCATGGTGCGCACCATCGCGATCGGAAGCCTCGGCGGACTGGCGGCGGCGCGGCGCGGCGAGTGCGATCTCGCGCCGATCCATCTGTTTGACGACAAGACCGGGACCTACAACACGCCTTTCCTGACCGAAGGACTCGAATTGCTGCCGGGTTGGCGGCGCATGCAGGGCATTGTGTTTTGCAAAGGTGACCGACGGTTCGAAGGCGTGAATGCGCAGGAGGCCGTGCGTGCCGCGTTGGCCGATTCCGCCTGTATCATGGTGAATCGCAACCAGGGCGCGGGCACGCGCATCCTGATCGACCGGCTGCTCGCAGGCGCGCGGCCCGAAGGCTACTGGAACCAGCCGCGTTCGCACAATGCGGTCGCCGCAGCCGTGGCTCAGCGACGTGCCGATTGGGGCATGACCATTGCTCCGGTGGCGCAGGCCTACGGTCTCGGCTTCATTCCGCTCGCCGAGGAGCATTACGATTTCGCGTTGGTGACCGCGCGAAAGCAACGTCCCGCAGTACAGGCTTTTCTCGACGCGCTGGCATCGGAGGAAATCCGCGCCGCGCTGGCCCTTGCCGGCTTTCGGCGAGCGTGACGGTTAACCCCCGTCGAGAGCCGCCAGCCGTTCCGCCTCGGCGATGTCCTCGACCGTATTGGCATTGAAGAACGGATCGAGCGGCTCCGCCGGCCAGCTTACGGACGCAAGCCGGTAGCGCGCGGTCCAGCGGTCGATCTTGCGGATGTCGTCCTCGACCAGCGCGCGGCGCAACTCCTCACGCAAGCCGACATGCCAGAGTCCGATCACCGGATGAGTTTGTCCGCCGGACACGGCAACCGCGAGCTGGGCCTTTTCCGCCGCGCGGCCCTGATGCAGGCGCGCGACCAGATCGCGCGGTAGGAACGGGCAATCCGCAGCGGCGCTCAGCATCCATTCGACGCCGGGGCGGTTCGCGGCCACCCAGTCGAGCGCCGCGAGAATGCCGGCGAGCGGTCCCGGAAAATCGGGCACGTCGTCGGCTATGACCGTAAGTCCAAACGTCGCGAACCTTCCGGGATCGCCATTGGCGTTGAGAATGATTCCGTCGCATTGCGGCTTCAGCCGCGCGATCACGCGCTCCAGAATGGTGCGACCGGCGATCGTCCGCATCGGCTTGTCGCCACCGCCCATGCGTCGCGCCAGACCGCCGGCGAGCAACACACCGGGGGTCGGCGGAATCTCAATCGTCACCGCCTTCTCCCTTGCGCTGGTGCCGCGCCGACTCGTCCTCGACATAAGCGAGATTCTGATCGTAGACGATGCGCTGTTCGCCCGACAGCGCGATGAAGCGTTTTCCCCGCGTGCGCCCGACCAGCGTCAGTCCCACCTGTCGCGCCAGATCGACGCCCCAGGCGGTGAAGCCCGAGCGCGACACCAGGATCGGAATGCCCATGCGCACGGTCTTGATCACCATCTCCGAGGTCAGCCGTCCGGTGGTATAAAGAATCTTGTCGGCGGGATCGACCCCGTGCCGGTACATCCAGCCGGCAATCTTGTCGACGGCGTTGTGGCGGCCGACGTCCTCGGTGTAGCAGAGCGGCTCGCCTTCCCTGCACAGCACGCAGCCATGGATAGCGCCGGCCTCAAGGTAAAGCGAGGGCATGGTGTTGATCGTATGCGTCATCCGGTACAGCCAGGACGTTCGCAATTCCGCCTTGGGAAGTTCGACGCTTTCGACAGCTTCGAGCAGGTCTCCGAACGCGGTGCCCTGCGCGCAGCCGGAGGTCTGCGTGCGCTTCTTCAGCTTGTGCTCGAAATTGGTGTGGTGCTCGGTCCTGACCACAACGACCTGAAGATCGTCGTCATATTCGACCTCGGTGACGACGTCGTCATATTTCAGCATGTTCTGGTTGAGCAGGTAGCCGAGTGCGAGATATTCCGGATGGTCGCCGATCGTCATCATGGTGACGATCTCCTGAGCGTTCAGGTAGAGCGTCAGCGGCCGCTCCATCGGCACCTTGATGTCGACATTCGCGCCGCTCTGGTCGGTCCCGGTGACGCGCCGGGTCAGCCGTGAATCGTCCGGGCTGGGGACGATCAGGGGGGCCGGCGGTTTTTCGATCTTCATCATCCGAAGACGCTAGCATGACATTGGCGTTGAACCGATATAAACATGCAGAGAATGAAGGACATGGCGGGTTCCGGGGACCGGATGAAAGTGATCGGCCTGGCAGGATGGAGCGGCGCCGGAAAGACCACGTTGCTGACGCGCCTCATCCCCTATTTGCTGAAGGAGGGCGTGAGCATTTCCGTAATCAAACACGCTCACCACAATTTCGATGTGGACGTGCCTGGCAAGGATTCCTGGCGCCACCGCGAGGCGGGCGCGACCGAAATCCTGGTGTCATCCGAGCGACGCTGGGCGCTGATGCACGAACTGCACGGAGCTCCCGAACTCGATATTTTTGAATTGCTGCAAAAGCTGACTCCGGTCGACCTCGTCGTCGTCGAAGGGTTCAAGCGCGCGCCGCTGCCCAAGATCGAGGTCCACCGGGCCGGCAACGGCAAGCCCTTCCTGTTTCCCGACGACCGTCACATCGTCGGCGTCATCGCCGACGTTTCGGTTGAAACCCGGCTGCCGGTGGCCCATCTCGATGATATCTCCGCAGTCGCAACGCTCGTGCGGCGCGCGGCGATGCCGGTGGAGGAGATCGATACCGCGCGCGCGGCGCGGGGCTGACGAGGCGCCATGGCTCAATTGTCCGATGATTGCTTCGCCTTCGGCGGACCGATGATGTCGGTTGACGACGCGGTCAGCCTGATCGCGGCGAGCGTCAACGCAATCACGGATTTCGAAACGGTGCCTCTTCCCGACAGCGACGGACGCGTGCTCGCTGGCAACGTGACCGCGCCGTTACCGCTGCCGCCCTTCACCAATTCCGCGGTCGATGGTTACGCGGCGCTGAGCCGGGACATTGCAAAAACGGCGGAGCAGATCCTGCCGGTGGCCGGCCGCATTCAGGCTGGCGCCGCGGCATGCGGGCCGCTGGAGCCCGGTCACGTCGTGCGAATCTTTACCGGCGCGCCACTCCCGCCGGGCGCCGACACGGTATTCATGCAGGAAGACGTCCGCATCGATCCATCCGGCAAGGTGGTTTTACCGCCCGGCTTGAAACCGGGCGCCAATGTCCGTCCCGCGGGTGAGGACATCCGACAAGGCGAGATCGGCCTGCGCGCCGGCCAGCGCCTACACCCTCAGCACGTTGCGCTCGCGGCCGCGTTCGGCTTGACGCATCTCAAGGTGGTCAGACGGATCCGGGTTGCGGTATTTTCGACCGGCAACGAGTTGGCCTCGCCGGGCCAAGCGCGTGACGGCGCGCAACTCTTCGATTCCAACCGCTTCATGCTGATGGCGATGCTGCGCAGGCTCGGCTGCGGGGTCACCGACCTCGGCATCCTGCGCGACGACCCGATATCGCTCGCCGGAGGCTTGAAGACGGTCGCGGGCAAATGCGATCTGGTCCTGACCAGCGGCGGAGTTTCAGCCGGCGAGGAGGATCACGTCAAGACGGCGGTCGAAAGCATCGGGACGCTGGTGATGTGGCGCATGGCGATCAAGCCGGGCCGCCCCGTCGCGATGGGGATCATCGGCGGCACACCCCTGATCGGATTGCCAGGTAATCCGGTCGCGAGCTTCGTCACCTTCGTCCACGTGGTGCGGCCAACCGTGCTGGCGTTGTCGGGCGCCTTGCCCGAACCGCTTATTCCGATGCCGGTACGCGCGGCTTTCACCTACAAGAAAAAGTCCGGCCGACGCGAATATGTCCGCGCCAGCTTGCGCAGGACCGACGATGGCGCAGTCGAAGCGATGAAGTTTCCGCGCGAGGGCGCGGGGCTTTTATCTTCGTTGGTTGATACCGATGGCCTGGTCGAACTCGGGGAGACCATGACCCGGGTCGAGCCCGGGCAGGACGTCGGGTTTCTTCCCTACGCCGGCCTGCTCTGAGGATGCTGCGTTGACCTTGGGCGCTTCCACCTTCATCCTGCGCGCATGAACAGGACGAAGCTCGATCTCACCGGACTGAGATGTCCCTTGCCCGCCTTGAAAACCAGGAAGGCGCTGAAGCCGTTGCGGTCGGGCGATCAGCTCGAAGTGCATTGCACCGATCCGTTGTCGGTCATCGATATTCCAAATCTGATCCGCGAAACCGGCGACAAGGTCGAGATTACCGAACGCAGCGAGCAGCGCATCGTTTTCCTGATAGAGAAAACCAATGGAGCGGCAGAAGCCTGAATAAGGGCCGCTGCACTTTTCTCATCACGTGCCGATCCAGCAGTACGGTGCCCGATTAAAGGCGAACGGCTGAGGTGGAGAAGGCAACGCTGACTGGTTTCTGAACGACGTTAAGGCCCTCGACGGCCACAAGCGCAAGCACGACGGCGCAGACGCACGCCAGCAAAAAGGCTTTCATTCGAGTATCCTCCAAGCGAGGCACTATTTGCACATCATACCAAATTCCATCGTCCCGGCAAAGCTAGCGCGTTTTCGAGCGAAGCGGGGACCGGTTCTCGTGAAGAAAACGCGCTAAATCAAGGCCCCGCTTCTGATTCCATCGGAAGCGGAAAGGTTCTGAGTACCGTCTGTTACGCCGGCCTTGCGGGCGCTTCGCTGAAGCGAGCAGCTGCTCCCGTCCGTGCCCTGCAAACCCAGACGGCAGCAGCCGGCGCAGCAGCAGGTGCATCCGATCACGCGTCCCGATCGTGGGCATTCGGATAGAACAACTGCTCGCCGTTGACCTTATAGTTGGCGATTGCCGCCTGTCCCTCCGGCGAGATCAGCCAATCGATGAACTGTTGACCGAGCTTCGCCTTGACCGTTGGATGCTTTGCCGGATTCACCAGCATGACGCCGTATTGGTTGAACAGTCGCTTGTCGCCTTCAACGACGATTTCGAGGTCACCGCGATTCTTGAACGACAGCCAGGTGCCGCGATCTGACAGCACGTAAGCATTCGAGGCCGACGCGATGTTGAGCGCGGCGCCCATCCCCTGCCCGACCTCCTTGTACCACGGCCCCTTGTCTTTCCCGATGTCGATGCCGGCTATTGTCCAGAGCTTGATCTCCGCGATATGCGTCCCGGAACGATCGCCGCGCGAAATGAACGACGCGCCTTTATCCTTGATGGCAGTCAACGCCTTGACGATATCCTTGGTGCCCTTGACGCCGGCGGGATCGTTCTTGGGCCCGATCAGGATGAAGTCGTTATACATGACGGGAAGCCGTTTCACGCCAAAGCCTTCGGAGAGAAACTTCTCTTCTGCAGATTTGGCGTGAACAAAAACGACATCGGCGTCTCCACGCCGTCCGGTATCGAGAGCCTGACCGGTCCCTTGCGCGACAACTTTCACGTCGATCCCGGTGGCTTTCTTGAACAACGGCAGGATGTGACCGAACAGTCCTGAATCCTGCGTTGACGTCGTCGAGGCGACGGTAATGAATTTGTCCTGGGCGAGAGCCGGAAAAGCAAAAAACGCCGCGACGGCGGCAATCAGTAATCTGCGGGCGAACATTTGATTTCCTCCGTGTTGGTCAGACAAGCAAATCACCGCTGATGAAGATTTTTGCTTCGTCACTCTGCGGCGCAGTGAAGAACGTTGAAGCGGCGCCGGCCTCCACCACGCGACCATGATGCATAAAGATAATGTCGCCGGCCAAGCGTCTGGCGGATCCCAGGTCGTGGGTCGACATGATGATCTTGATATTGCGCGCGGTGACAGCGCGAATGACGTCCTCGACCGCCTTGGCGGCCGCCGGATCAAGGCTGGCGCTGGGCTCGTCGAGGAAAAGCACCACGGGATCGCGCGCGAGCGCCCGCGCGAGCGCAAGGCGCTGTTTTTCTCCGCCCGACATCCGGCGAGCCGGACGATCACCGAACCCGGAGAGTCCAACAAGCGACAGCAACTCGGCGATCCGCGCGTCATGGACTTCGCGCGGTATTCTGCCCGAAACCTTGAGTGCGTATCGCAGATTCTCGGCGGCCGTGCGCCTGAGCATCACGGGATGTTGAAACACGATCGCCCGACGCACCGGCGCGACGTTCTCCCGTCCTCCCCAGGTGATGGTCCCCGCGGACGGCAATGTGAGCCCCATCGCGATGCGCAGAAACGTCGTTTTGCCCGAGCCGTTCGGCCCGATCAGCACCGTCGGAGACCCTGCTCCCAACGCAAGCGTGATCCGGTCGAGAATGGTCACGCCATGAGCCTCGACGGTAACGTCGCGAAAACAGATCGGCAACTCGGCGCTGGGAGCCCGCATGGTCATCCTGCGTATTGCCGGGCCGCTCGCCCTATGGCCCATGCCAGCGCATTGACCAGCACGACGATGGCCATGAGAACCACGCCTAGGCCGATGGCGAGCGGGATGTCACCCTTGGACGTCTCCAGGGCAATGGCGGTCGTCATCGTCCTGGTGAAACCATCGATATTGCCGCCGACAATGATGATGGCTCCCACTTCTGCCGCCGCTCGCCCGAATCCGGCGAGCACGATGGTGATGAGGCTGAAACGGCCGTCCCAGATCAGCGTTCCGACGCGCCGCACCGCGCCGACATTCATTGCGGTGAGTTCGTCGCGATATTCCCCCCAGAGGTCCTCGATGGTCTGACGCGTCAGCGCGGCGATGATCGGCGTCACGAGGACGACCTGCGCAAATACCATCGCGGTCGGCGTAAACAGCAGACCTAATGGACCGAGCGGACCCGACCGCGAGAGCAGGAGAAAAACGGCCAGGCCGGCGACAACCGGCGGCAAGCCCATCAACGCGTTGAAAACGACAATGACAGTGGTCCGGCCGGGAAAATGCGTGAGCGCAATGCACGCGCCGATGGGGACGCCGACCAGCGTCGCGACGCCGACCGCGCTCATGCTCACAATCAGCGACAGCTGGACAATCCCCAGCAGCGCGGGGTCGCCGGTCAGCAAGAGTTGAAATGCCGAGACGCTCGGGTCCATGCCCCTTATATTGCGCGAACTCCGCGGGAATGGTCAATTTCCGAAAAACCGGAGCCCTTCGCCTCTGATGGAATCAGAAGCGGCCTCCAGAATTTTGATTTGACGCATTTTCTTCGCGCGAACCGACAATCTGTCCGCGCGTCGAACCCGAGGGATGGCCCGAGGCCGGCCGACGCTACTCCGCGGGCGTGGCCGAGGTCCGAGGCGGCGTTTTATTGACGCCGGTACGGGCGTTTTGTTCATCAAGCCAGAGACTGTGATGTTCCCGGGCCCAGTTCACGTCCACCGTGCCTTCGCCCATCGCCTCGAAGGCGCCCTCCATTCCGATCGTGCCGATATAGATATGGGCCAGCATGACGGCGATGAACAAAACCGCGGCCACGGCGTGAACGACGTGCGCGAGTTGCATGCCTTCGATGCCCGTCAGATAGAAAGGAAACATCAACTGATAGCCGGTCGCAGCTACAAGACCGCCACCGATGACGACGATCCAGTAGACACCCTTCTGACCGGCATTGAAGCGGTAGGCCGGCGGATGGTCATGACCGACCATCCCGCCGCCGCGCTTGAGCCACTCCACGTCGACCTTGTTGGGGATGTTGCCGGCGATCCACATCAGGAAAATCAGAACGACACCGAGGGTGAAGGGGAAGCTCAGGTAATTGTGCGCGTACTTCGCCCACTGCGACCATTCCGAGAATGCTTCAAAACCGATCAGGGGCAGCAGCAGCGGGCGGCCGAAGGTTATATTCAGGCCCGAAATCGCGAGAATGACGAAGCAGGTCGCGGTCATCCAGTGCACGAAGCGCTCGAAAGCCGAGAAGCGGACAATGGTGCGGCCGGAGCGACCGCTTTCGATGCGCACCATGCCCCGCGCCAGATAGAAAATAATGAGGAGGGCAAGCATCCCGAGAATTGCGATGCCGCCGATCCAGCGCAGTGTGACATTGCGGAAATGCCGCCACTCCCGGCCAGCCGGTTGTATCAGCACACTCGAGCGCTGATCGGGAATGCTGACGCGTCCCTGGATACGGTTGTGTTCCTGAAACAGCCCCTGCTCCGTCACCGCGCTCGCATTCGGGTCAACGCGAGACGGCTCCTGGGCGGACGCGGGAATCGCCGAAACGATGATGACGAACGCGATCCAGGCGCAGGCGGCGAAGCGGACATACCTTGCAATGGACGCCATGAGGAGTCTCCCTCGATTGTCAGCCGCGCCCGTCGCGCAGCCGCTCCCATCCGCCAATCACGACGTGATGCTTTCACGGTAGGCTGTCTGCCAGCCCCATGCGCCGGAACCATACCCCCGCCTCGTCACCCTTTCCTTGTAGATTTCCGCGATGACTTCGCCATCGCCCGCGAGCAGCGATTTGGTCGAGCACATCTCCGCGCACAGCGGCAGCTTGCCTTCGGCAAGACGATTGGCTCCGTATTTCTCGTATTCTTCTCTGGAGCCGTCGGCCTCCGGACCGCCGGCGCAGAACGTGCACTTGTCCATCTTGCCGCGGGAGCCGAAGTTGCCGATCTTCGGATACTGCGGCGCGCCGAACGGGCATGCATAGAAACAATAGCCGCAGCCGATGCAAAGATCCTTGGAGTGCAACACCACACCGTCTTCAGTTGTGTAGAAGCAATCCACGGGGCACACCGCGGCGCATGGCGCGTCGGTGCAGTGCATGCATGCCATCGAGACCGAGCGCTCACCCGGCTTGCCGTCGTTGATGGTCACGACCCGGCGCCGGTTGATCCCCCACGGCACCTCATTCTCGTTCTTGCAGGCGGTGACGCAAGCGTTGCATTCGATACAGCGATCGGCGTCGCAGAGAAACTTCATCCGGGCCATGGCTGTTGCTCCTTATGCCGCGACGATCTGGCAGAGTGTGACCTTCGGTTCCTGCATCCCCGTCGCGGGATCATACCCGTAGGACGTGATCGTATTGGCGCTCTCGCCCAGCACGATCGGATCGGTCCCCTTCGGGTAGTTGCCGCGCAGATCAACGCCCGCGTACCAGCCGCCGAAGTGGAACGGCATCCACGCCACGCCCTTGCCGACCCGCTCCGTCACCAGCGCCTTCATCTTCGCTTTTGAGTTGTTCTCGGCGCCCGTCACCCAGACCCAGCCGCCGTCCCTGATGCCACGCTCGGCGGCGTCAGCGACGTTGATCTCGATGAACATGTCCTGCTGCAATTCGGCGAGCCACGGATTGCTTCGCGTCTCCTCGCCGCCGCCTTCATATTCCACGAGACGGCCCGAGGACAGGATGAGCGGAAACTGCTTGGCGATCCCCTTCTCGACCGCGGCCTTCTGCACGGAGAAGCCGATGTTGGGCAGGCGGAACTGCTTGGCGTCCGGCAACGTCGGGTATTGCGCCACCAGATCGACACGCGGGGAATAAATCGGTTCGCGATGCACCGGGATCGGATCCGGCAGACCGAAAGCGTTCATGCGCGCCTTGCCGTTGCCGTAGGGAACGCAGCCGTGCATCAGCGCGACGCGCTGGATACCGCCGGAGAGATCGAGCGACCAGGATACCGTGTCCGGCTTGTCCGGGTTGATGCTGTTGATCGTGGCCATCTCGGCTTCGGTCAAATCCTTGTCCCAGCCCAGCTTCTTCAAGCTCGCCAGCGTGAACTCGGGATAACCGTCCCTGATCGCCGAACCCTTCGGATAGGATCCATCCGCGAGCAGGCTGACCATGCGGGTGCTGCCATCGGGCAGCGTCTCCTCGCGCTCCAGGCCAAAACGCGGGCGGAAGCTGCCGCCGCCATCCATGACCGTAAGGTTGGTGTTGTAGAGCAACGGCGTGCCCGGATGCTTCACCTCCGGCGAGCCCCAGCACGGCCATGGCAGGCCGTAATAATCCCCGCCGACCTCCGGATCGTCCTTGGGCGCGCGCATGGTGACCAGATCGAACTTGTGCTGGTTTTTCATGTGCGCCTTGAGGCGTTCCGGCGACTGGCCGCAATAGCCGGTCGACCAGCTTCCGCGATTGATCTCGCGAAGGATGTCCTCGGCCACCGGCAGGTTGTCCTCGACCTTGATGTTCTTGAACATCTTGTCGGCGAAGCCGAACTTCTTTGCGATCAGATATATGATCTCGAGGTCGTCCTTCGACTCGAAGACCGGCTTGACGATCTGCTCGCCCCATTGCAGCGAGCGGTTCGAGGCGACGCGCGACCCCTTGCATTCGAACTGCGTGGCGACCGGCAGGAGATAAACGCCGTCCTTGCGGCCGGACTGCACCGCCAGCGAAGCCCATGTTGTCGGATGCGGGTCGGCGATGACGAGCAATTCCAGCGCCTTCAATCCCTTCAGCGATTCGGGAATTCGCGTGATGCTGTTGCTGGCGTGTCCCTGCACGAACACCGCCTTCACATTGTCCTTCTGGGCCACGTCGGCTTTCGGAAGGATGACCGCATCGAACCACCGGGTCAGCGGAATGCCGGGCGTCTCCATCAATTTCTTGTTGTCGAAGCGCGACAGCAGATAGTCGTATTCCACCTCCCAGACACGCGACCAGTGCCTCCATGCGCCTTCGGCCAGGCCGTAGTAGAAAGGCAGCGTCACGATATCGAGCCCGACGTCGGTCGCGCCCTGCACGTTGTCGTGGCCGCGGAAGATATTGGCGCCGGTGCCGGATTTGCCGACATTGCCGGTCATTAGCAGCGCGATGCAGCTCGCGCGCACGTTCGCCGTGCCGACCGTATGCTGGGTCTGCCCCATGCACCAGATCAGCGTCGCCGGCTTTTCCGTCGCAAACAGCTTGGCGACACGCTCAAGCTGCGCGCCGGGAACGCCGCTGACACGTTCGACCTCCTCCGGAGTCCATTTCTCCACTTCCTTGCGGAGATCGTTGAAGCCGTAAACACGCTGCCGGATGAATTCCTTGTCTTCCCAGCCGTTCTTGAGGATGTGCCACATCATTCCATACAGAACCGGAATGTCCGTTCCCGGCCGCAGCCGCACATATTCGGTGGCGTGCGCAGCGGTCCGCGTCATGCGCGGATCGATCACGACGACATTCGCCCTGTTCAGTTCAGCACCTTCGAGAAGGTGTTGCAGCGAAACGGGATGCGCTTCGGCGGGATTGCCGCCCATGATTATCTGCGTTTTGGAGTTGCGGATATCGTTGAAGCTGTTGGTCATCGCGCCGTAGCCCCAGGTATTGGCCACCCCGGTCACGGTCGTCGAATGGCAGATGCGCGCCTGGTGATCGGTGTTGTTGGTGCCCCAGAACGCACCGAGCTTGCGAAACAGATACGAACCTTCGTTCGTCATCTTCGCCGAGCCGAGCCAATAGACGGAATCGCCGCCCGACGTCTCGCGAACCTGCATCAGCTTGTCGCCGATCTCGTCGATCGCCGTCTCCCATGAAACGCGCGTCCATTGCCCGTCGACGAGTTTCATCGGATAGCGGAGGCGGCGTCCGTCATGGACGAGTTCGCGCACCGAGGCGCCCTTGGCGCAGTGCGAGCCGCGATTGATCGGGGAATCCCAGCTCGGCTCCTGGCCTATCCAGACACCGTTCAGCACCTCGGCGGTGACGGTGCAGCCGACGGAGCAATGCGTGCACACACTCTTGCGAACCGTTGCGCCGGATGTCAGCGGTCCCGCCACCACCGCCGCGTCGGCCTTGCGGACAGCGTCGAGCGGCAGCGTGCTCAACGCGGCAAGGCCGCCGGCGGCCAGACCTGAGCGACGCAGGAACGTGCGACGGTCGAAGCCTTGTCCATGTTCGGCCGGGGTCGCGAGAGCCGAACCGCCACGCGCGAATTGCGCATTCTGTCGCTGCGCTCTCTTGATCAGCACGGCAAGCCTCCTTCAACCCGGATAACGATTGACGCGGTAAAACGCCTTAACGTCGTCGGTCATCCGGTAGCGTGATTTGCGCTTCTCGTCGTTCGTTTCGCTATCGGCCATGGCGGGTGTCGCAAGCGGCGCTGCAGCCATCGCGCCGACGCCCAGCGCGCCGATGCCGACCCCGCGCAGGAAACCACGACGGCCGACGGCTGCCTTGCCGTCATTGTTGTCGTTCTTCATCGCGAGTCCTCCCGTGGCTTGCTCAATTGGTGAGCGTAAAGGCCTCCGCCTCGATTTCCAGAAACAGGCGACCAAGCGAACCGACCGATCGATAGAAATTCGCGGCGGTCGCGTTCTCCATGTCGGCGAATAAACGCCCCATCCATGGCGCAATATGTCTCTCGAACATCAGACGCTGCGCATCCGCCGAAGCCGGAACGCGGCCGCCCGCCAGGGCGGCCATGATCTCGCACAGCGTCGCCGCGTGATCCTCCGGCTCGGAATTGGTCTCGACGCGCTCGATGCCGAGCGCGGCGAGATCCTGCCGCAGCCGCGACAACGGCCGTTCGTTGAGGAAGCCGGTGAGATAGAACGATGCGTATGGTAATAATTCGCCTCGCCCCAAGCCGATAAACAGGTCGAAATATTCGCGCTCGACGGCTGCGGGAGAGATTGTCGATGCCGCATCCGCCAGCCGGGCATGCGCCGAGCCCAGCGGCGTCGCGTCGCCGTGCAGCCGGGCGATCTGCACGAGCAACATGTCCGGCGGCGCGCGCGCCAACAGCGTGGCGAGCAGCGCATATTCCCGGGCACGACCGATATCAACGTCGTCAACGTCATCAGCCACGGCCAACTCGCTATAAAGATCGGGGCGAAGTTCTATGCGCGATATGCCGGTTACGGCTTCCACGGCGACCACCCGCTCGGCGGGCACCCTGTTCCAGCTCGAGACCGAGGGCTGCGTAATGCCTATTCTGCGGGCAAGCTCGGCCTGCCCTCCCGCCGCCTGAATTGCCCGACTTAATCCCGCATCGCGCATATTTTGTTTCCCGAGCGAGCGTTCCAGGACGCGTCCTCTTTGGAACGATTAAAAAACTAGGCCCGGGCACCTGCGGTCGTCAACTGACAACTATAGGATCAGCCTATATCTTTGGTCGAAACCTATCTCGGCAATGCACTGCCGTGGGTGCGACGAACCGCCGGAGAGACATCAGCCCTGCCTTGAGCGGTATCCTGCCGTTCACGCGGAGCAGATTCGGCACCCTGCGCAACATGCTCCGGCTCGCGGTGCTCCACCTCGCGGACGGCTTGCCCGACGACTGCGCCCGGCATATCGGCCTCACCCGGCGGCTGATCCTGGTCGGCCTGCGCCGACGGAGCCTGATCGATGGCCTCATGCGGCGCTGCAAGGTCCTCGATGTCGTCGGCCGCGCGCCGGGCGCCCCCGACGATCCTGCTGACCAGATCGCGCAGCTCTTCCGGCGAATAGTCCAGCGGACCGAACCCGGGCATCGCATCGGGATCGTTGAAATCCCAGGCATTCTCGGCGAGCCCGACGAAATCGCGGATGGTCGGGTCGGCGATCCAGGCCCGGCGAAGCGCCTCACGGCTCAATGCCGGCGGAACGCCCTTGCGCAGGAATGCGGTGACGTCGGTGGTCGCCGAGATCGACTCAAGCGGCGGCAACGTCGAGAGATCGAATTCCTCGACCGCATCCGCCGCGCCAGTCGAAGGCGGCGGAACAGTCTCGTCCGTCGTCTCCTCCAACCTGGAAGCAGGCGCTTCGGCGCGGACGGGCGCATTCGCCATGCGTTTGCGGCGCGACCAGCGGCTCAGGAAGTCCTCGTCCGTCATTCGTCCCGGCCTCCGCGCCCGCGTCGCGCCAACGCTTCGAGATTCGCGCGACCGCGCTTGCGCTTGACGAACTCTTCCCTCTCGACGTGGTGTTCGGCGATGAACCGTTCAATGGCGCTGCGGATGACATCCGGCATCGGCACCGGTTCGACAAGATTGGTCGACGCGTCGGTGAAGCTCTCGCCCTCGGCGGAGTCGGCCGTGACCGCGGTGACCGCATACGGCCACGGACCTTCGGATGGACTCAGGATCACCCAGATACTGGCCGAACCGGAAGCCAGGTTTTCGCGATAACGCCCGGTCTCCGAGCGGTAAAGGTCGATCGCGGCGCTTCCGGCATAATAGAGCGTGCTGTCCGCATCGGCGCGCAGCCGCGTCCATGGCTCGATGTCCGGCGCGTCGGGCAGCACGCCAACCGCGCGCCAGATAAAATCGGCCCAGGCGGATGCCGCCGCGCGGCGTTCGATCACCACGCCGACAGGAATGCGCACAAGCGGTGACGCGGCAGGACTCAACTCGCGGCCTCCAGATGCCTGACGGGCAAGCCGGTGACCAGATTCTGCGGTTTCATGCGCAGGATCCGATCGGGCGATGCCGCCAAAATCAGATAAACTGGCTCGTTCACCCGCCCGTCGACGATGGCCGTAGGGTCTGAAAATACAAGCTGGAAAAGCGCCACCACGCGGCCAGACATGCCGTCGTCCAGGAACCCGTCATTCCAGAGCCGGTCGCCGATTTTGGTCGCCTCGGCATCAAGGCCGACGTACCAGGTAAAACGTGCGTCGCGCAGTTCCGCGAGCGGCTCGATCGTCACATCGACAGCGAGCAGATGCCTGATCCAGCGGGTCATCGCTTCGGCAAGAGCTGCGCGACCGCGTCCTGCGGCCGAGAGATCCAGCCCCAGATCGAACATATCGCTGCGACGCCAGTAGCTGGCGGCATTCGCGTCGTCCATGATCTCGATCTTGGCTTCAGCGGCCATGTCCAGCAGCGAAAGCAGCGGCGCAACAGACTCCGGATGCGCGCTCGCGATCCATTCCTCGTCGGTCGCTATCATTGACTGTTGATCGGGCATGATGCGCTGCGGCCGGAAAAACAGTTCGCCGGCACGTAACACAAATGGATCATCGCAGCCGTCGAGCGCGTTGCGCAGGATGACGTGAGCGAGTTGATTGACGAACAGAGGCGGCAAGGTCACCGCTCCGCCGCGCATCAAGGCGAGATAGGCGGCCTCAAGCGTCGGAAAGCGCAACAGCAGATCGCGAAACGCCAGCACAAGCTGCCAGTTTTCCCGCGCATCAGGATCGGCGATTGCGGAAATGTCGGCCGCATCAATGGGCCGTCGTGGTTCAGCCAGCAGCGCCCCATGCAATTTTCGCTCGAGCGCGCAAGCATCCGGCGGCGGCGTCAATTCGGGCCGGATGAAATAAGCCTTGAGAAATTCGTCGGTCACGGCCAGCCCGCCGCCCGGTGCGCGGTCGAGCAGATGATGGCCGCAGGATATCCAGAAATCCATCATTTGCTTTCACGCCCGAGAAAGGCGCCGGCCAGATCGATCTCCTCCGCCGATCGTTCATCGTCGACTTCCACGAACGAGAATGCGCGATGGGGCTGCGATCCGCAACGCGATCGCAGCGTGCGGAACGTTTCGCGGATCTCGCCGTCCTCCACCGTGCGGCGGATCGCGATGAGGATGCCCGCCGGCTCGCTGCAAAGCGATTCGGCAAAAGCGACTTCGTCCTCGGCCGCTCCTCGCGCGACCGCGAGGTCGGGCGCGCCGAGCCGCTCGACCAGACGGTGCGCAAGCAAGCCCACGACCATATCGCGCTCACCATCCTTCACGTCCACGACCTGAACGAGGGTCGACCAGCCCCAGGATTGCAGGCCGAGAAATCCGCCGCGAAACGCGGAGCGCGCCTTGCCCTGCAGCGCCGCCGGATCATCACTCCAGAACCGGAAGGTGCCCGGCACCGCCCATTCGCCGGGCTCGGCGGCCGGATCGAACACAAACGTATCCGACGGATCGAGCGCGACTGTGCGAAGCAGCTTCACAGGCGCGGACCTTCCGTGTCCGGATCAAGCCACGACGGCGCATCCAATGCCGGCAGCAACTCGCAGCGCACGGCGTCCGCGTCGCCTTTCCTGCGCACGAGCAGGTCGCCATTTTCGGCAATCTCGTAGATCACGCCAGGGGTGCGCGGCAACCGTTGCACCAATCGCGCTGCGAGACTGTCAAATCCATCCGATTGACAGACATCGCATGCCGTCATCAGGTGACGCGCAAAAGCCTCGGTCAGTTTTGTCGCGCCGACATCGCCGAACCCTTCCTGCTCGAGCGACGACGCCAGCGGATGCGCGGCCGGCTCTTCCCCCGACATCAAGACCGCACGAATCATGGCGCCGAATACCAGCCATTGCGGATGTTCGTCCTCTTTCGCAGTTCCCGGCCATCCCAGACGTCCGCCGCCAATCAGGCCGCCATCGATGCGAATGGCATCCGGCCACTCGACCGTCACCAGCTTCCCCGGAGGCGCGCAGGTGACGATGGCGTCGCTCAGCGCGATCATGCCGGCGTAAAATGCGCGGCGCGCCGTGCGCAGGGGTTCATCCGGTTCCAGAACCACCGCGAATTCCGCGAGGTCGAAGCGTCCGACATGGACCAGCGTGCCGGCGCCGCGTTGCGACGCGATATCGAGCGCGTAGGTAAATGCATCCGAGCGCTCGCGGAGCCCGACCGGCGTAAACGGGGGCGGCAGATCGAGAGCCTGATCGAAAGGAACGCGCATGGTCGGAAGCAAGACGATCTCCTGCGACTTTCATTCGTTCTCATATAATTATAAGCTCACAGCTTCCGATGCGAGTCTCATGACACGCGACAGGCGCAGGCAGCGGCAATGGCGGATCGGCCCCGGAAAATCCTGATATGCTCGTGCGAGGACACGATGCGCCTGGATCCGGCCGCCGTCCGAAAGGCGCGCCCCGACGCCGAGGTTTCCACCTTTCGTCATCTGTGCCGCACGGAGGTGGAGCGATTCCGCGATGCGCTCCAGGACGGCGCCGCACTGACTGTGGGCTGTACCCAGGAGGCGCCGCTGTTTTCGGAACTGGCCGGCGAGCGCGACATTCCGATCGGTTTCGTCAACGTGCGCGAAACCGCGGGCTGGTCCGCGCAGGGGGCGATGGCGGGTCCAAAGATGGCCGCGCTGCTCGCGGTTGCGGCTGAGCCTTCGCCGGACTTTCCACTGGTCAGCCTGTCGAGCGAAGGAATCATCCTGATTTATGGCCGGGACGAACGCGCGATCGAGGCCGGAAACCTGCTGGCTGATCAACTCGACGTGACTGTCCTTCTCAGCCAGCCGGAAGCGCTGGAGCCGCCCGGCGTCGCCACGTTCCCGATCGCCCAGGGAACCATCCGCGCGGCGACGGGCCATCTCGGCGCGTTTGAATTGACGGTCGACGATTACGCGCTGGCCCGGCCGTCTTCACGCGACAAGCTGATATTCGAACAGCCGCGCGATGGTGCGGTCTCGCGCTGCGATCTCATCCTTGATCTCACCGGCGGCACCCCGTTGTTTCCGGCGCACGACCTGCGCGACGGCTACGTGCGGGCCGATCCCCGGGATGCAGCAGCGGTGCTGCGCGCCGTGCTCAAGGCCCGCGATCTCGTCGGCAGCTTCGACAAGCCGCGCTACGTCGACTTCACCGCGGAACTGTGCGCCCATTCGCGTTCGAATATCGTCGGATGCCGGCGATGCCTCGATCTCTGTCCCACCGGCGCGATCACGCCCGACGGCGACCATGTCACCGTCAATGCGGAAGTTTGCGCCGGATGCGGCCAATGCGCCGCGGCATGTCCGACCGGGGCCGCGTCCTACACGTTGCCTCCGGCGGATGTACTGCTTCACAAATTGCGCGCGATGCTGATGGCCTACCATGGAGCCAGCGGCGCCGATGCCATCGTATTGCTGCACGACGACGAGCATGGAGCGCCGTTGATCGAGGCGCTCGCGCGTCACGGCGAGGGCCTTCCCGCCAATGTGCTGCCGCTCGGCGTCAATGAGGTGACGCAGGTTGGACTGGAAGCGATCGTGGCGGCCTTCGCCTATGGCGCGGCCGGCTTGCGCGTCTTGTTGCGGGCAAAGCCCCGCCACGCCACCGTCGGACTAAGCAAAACGATGGCGCTGGCCGAGACGATTCTCGCAGGGCTCGGGCTCCACGGGGCTCGCGTTTCCACGATCGAAACCGACGACCCGGATGCGCTCGGCGCAGCGTTGTACGGCATCACACCGACCGCTGCCGTCCAGCATCCGGCGAGCTTCAGGACGGTGGGCAGGACACGCGATGTCCTGCGTTTCGCATTGCAGGAGTTGCATCGGGTGGCGCCGGCACCGGTCGATGTGATCGCGCTGCCCGATGGCACGCCGTTCGGCACCCTTGAGGTCAATATCGACGGATGCACGCTCTGTCTGTCCTGTGTTTCCGTCTGCCCCACCGGTGCGCTGCGCGATGATCCGGAACGGCCGCTGCTTCGATTCGCCGAGGATGCCTGCGTGCAATGCGGCCTGTGTCAGGCGACGTGCCCGGAAAAGGTCATCAAGCTGGTGCCGCAAATCGATTTCCGCGCCGCCACGGCGCCCACACGTATGCTCAAGGAGGAAGAGCCGGCGCTCTGCGTTCGCTGCCAGAAGCCCTTCGGCGTCAAAAGCACCATCGACCGGGTCGCGGCGAAGCTGGAGGGCCGGCACTGGATGTATCCCAACGCCGACAAACGCGTCGCTGCCATCCGCATGTGCGCCGACTGTCGGGTTATCACCATGAGCGAGGACGGCTTCAGCCCGTTTGCCGATGTTTCAGAGCGCCCGGCGCCACGCACCACCGACGATTACCTGCGCGAACGCGAACAGCAAGCAAAAAGCTGATTATCTGCCGGCACATGACACAGGCGAACAACCCCAGCGCCGGTTCAGAAACATCTTCGTAGTTTCAAAGTCGGGGGCGACTTTGCCATCGATGTGCGTGACGCCGCTACGGACATCCCCTCTACAATAAGCAAGAAAGGCTCCCGCCATGTCGGACAAACCTGAAAAGGGCATCGCTCGCCGTGATCTGATCATGGCATCCATCGCGACGGTGGGCGCGGCGACCGCGCTTGCGACCAATGCCGGTCCGGCGGCCGCGCAGGCCTCCGCTACTCCCTCTGCCGACGCCACGACCGGGAAGCCTCAGGGAACGGTCTATACCGGAGAGATCATCCAAGGGAAGAAAGTCGTCAGTGCTCTCGACGTCAATGATCTGACGCCCGGGCAGAAGCACTTCTTGTATTTTCAGGGCGTGCAAATGCACACCGGACCGCACTGGTACGTGTCGGTGACGGTCGCCAGAGGCGCGAAGCCGGGCAAGCGCGTCGTCCTGACCAGTGGCGTGCATGGCGATGAGATGAGTTCGGTGCATACGGTTCTGACCGTGATGAACCAGCTCGATCCGACGCAGATGTCAGGCACGGTAATGGCGGTCACCGACATATCTCGCCCGGCCATGGAAAGCATGCAGCGCAAATGGCCCAATTCGAGCAGGAGCATTGACCTGATCGATATGAACAGGGTCTGGCCCGGGAACGAGAACGGCACCGCGCCCAGCCGGCACGCCGCGCTCCTGTTCAACCGCCTGCTCCGGCCGAACGCCGACGCCGCGATCGACTTCCATACTGGAACAACGGGCTTCGAAGTCAGCGCGTTCAATATCGCCAGCATGGATGTGCCCGAGGTCAAGGCAATGGCTGATCTCTATCCCGTCAGCCAGATCCTCGACATGCCGAAACATGCCTACCCCACAACCCTGCACAACTCGCTTCTCGCTGCGGGCATTCCGTCCATTTGTCCAGAAGTCGGCGCCGCGCGCGTCCTGGACCTTAAGATGATCGCGCAATTCGTCGAGGGCACGATGAACGTCCTCAAGCATCACGGCATCGTGGCAGGCCCGATGGGACGCACCGGAAAGGACATGAATGTCTTTATCGGCCATAGCGCGGCTGCGATCGCCGCCACCCAGGGCGGGTTCATCGAGCATCTGGTCAAGCTCAACGACAAGGTCGAAGTTGGACAGAAGGTGGCTGTCCAGCGCAACAGCTTTGGCGACGTGGTCATTGAGTACAGGAGCAACGTGGCCGGCGAGGTTGCCGGCCAGCGTAGCGACGCGATGGCCCAGCCTGGAGATTTTCTGATGTTTATTCTTTTTGAGAAGCCGGCACCGGAAGGCGACGAGACTTATCCGGAGTAACTCTTCCCCAAAACCTTTTTCGCTTCTGATTCCATCAGAAGCGGAAAGGCTCCAGCGCGAGGAAAACGCTACAGCGAACGGGCCACGCGATCGCCATCGAACGAACGTGATGTCGCCGTCGCCTGAATTCTATCGATAATCGTCCGCCCTGGAATGTCGGCCTCCACGCCAGCCGAACGTTCGGGAGACGGGTTCGGGTACGACTTTTCGTCCGAAGTGACGGACCATGTGGCTCACCAGTCCATGCATGACGTTGCGGCGATGGTCGCGGCTGTGGAAGCGGCGCGCGAAGACATTGTAGAAATATGTCACGAGCTTGCGCGCGCGAGCTTCGGTGAGCATCGGCAGGACTGCTTCGATATCCGGCGGCAGCTTGCGGGCTTTTGGATCGGCCATGAGAACGCCGAGTTCCTGACGGGTCGCCGGTTTGATGGCGTAGAGCTCGGCGCAGGCCCGCTCCAGGGCCGGCCGCTGGTTCGCCGCCAGCAAGGCGGTGCATTTGAGCACCAGCAAATAACGATGAAACGCGGAGCCAGGCTCCGACATCTCCATTCCGTCGTCGTAGAAGGCGATCGCCTCGGCAATGTTGCCGCGGCACATGCGAATCTGTCCTTGCAGGGCAAATGAGGCGGCAAAGGCCGTGCTATTCGCAAATGCCTCGTCGGCCAGTTGCGCCGCCAGATCCGAATGCCCGCGGTCGATGAAGAACAGGAGCTTCGCCACAGCCAGCACGAGAAGCGGATTGTCCTGGACCTTCGGAAGATTGGCGAAGGCGAGAGCTTCCATCTCGTCCTCGATCGCCGACCATGCGGCGGCCGACATCATCTCGTCCGCATCGAGCGCCTGACTGAGCAGGCGGGCGTAAAGGTTCAGCCCCCACATGATCGCCAACGTCGGATCGTCGGGACGCGCGGCCCGCGCGCGCTCAAGTTGCCCCTCGTTCTCGCGCCAGATCGCCGGAGTGCGCGAAAGGATATCGGCCGCGTCGTACAAACGCACTTCGAGCGGCGCGTCACTTGAGGCAGCGACCGCGTTAGCCGGGACTGCGAGGTGCGTCCAGATGGCCGACTTCACCTCGGCTGCGAGGGCATCGATCGCGCCGGCTGTGTTGCTGTTTTCAAATCGGGCACGAAACGCGCCGATCACATGCCGCGACCGTGCGTGACGCAGCACGAATGCGGCGTGCAGTGTTTCCGCCTCGGCGCGAAAGCTTGCATCAAGGCTATAGATCACATCGTGAGGCATCGGCATGCCGGGGCGCCAGTCCGGCGCGCAACTCACCTTGCGACCCGTTCCGATCTGCGAGTCGAGCTTCACGGTCAGCTTGGCGAGAACCGTTTGCGCGCGGTCGGTCTGCTCCCGCAACCCGTAGACCGGACCAATGAGAAGGAACGCCGAGTCGGGCGCGGGTGCGGCAAGCTGCGCGATCCATACATAGCCTTCGCCGTATTGGGTCGCGATGAATCGCGGCTGACGCGCGCTGTCGCCCAGCGACTTGCGCAGGCGATTGACGATAAAATCGATATTCCGCTCATTCGTCTCGCTGGCGTCGCGCGCCATCAGTTCGACCAGCCGGGGTCGCGTCAAAAGCTTTCCGGCATTGTTGGTGAAATGCAGCAGCAGCGCGCGTTCCTGCCGCGTCAGACGCTGTTCGGCCCCGTCGTCGCGCCTGACCGACAACATCTCGTCGTCGAACACCAGATCGTTGAAACGCATTCCCCGCACGGCGCGGCTCCTCTCGCCAAGGTGATCGCAAGACCGCCCGCCGCACGATCATCTCCGATCGCGCGGCGGAGCGAAAGGCCCGAAGTTCGATCAAAGCCGGCATCAAATACTGGCGCAACAATCTTCTGCTAGCGGTGCCGTGAGCCAGGCGGGGAAGGTGGGGGCGGATGGAGCATCTGACTGCAACAGCGGGGAACGGGCGGGCGGCCCGACATCGCGGGTCCCTGTGCGCCTCCACGGCGCTCGCCACCTTGTTCTGCGCGGGACTTGGCCTTGAACTTGGCCTTGAACTTGGCCTCGGCCCGGCAAACGCGCAAACGGTCACCGGCAGCGGCGATCTGAATCCCGCCATTCCCGCGCCGCCGCTGCCGACCTGGACGATCCCCGGCGACCTCGTGGTCGGCGACACCGGCACCGCGACGCTGACGATCGCGTCCGGCGGCACGGTCTCCAACACGACGAACGGTATCTACGGAGCCGGAATTGTCGGCTCGGCGTCCACCGGAAACGGCACCGTGACGGTCACCGGCAACGGTTCCGCATGGATCATCGGCGGGGCGACCCCCAGCCCTTCCGTCAACAATCTCGTTCTCGGCTATGGCGGCACCGGCACGTTGAATATCCTGGACGGCGCGAAGGTTTCGAACGCGATCGGCTTTGTCGGCCACGACGCTTTAAGCAATGGCACCGCCACGGTTTCGGGCGCGGGGTCCACCTGGACCAATTCGGAGCAGCTCCAGATCGGCGTCTACGGCACCGGCACGCTGGACATCGCGGCTGGCGGCAAGGTTTCGAACACGGCGGGGTTAATCGGAATCAATGCGGCGGCGACCGGCACCGTCACGGTTTCAGGGTCGGATTCCACCTGGAAAAATTCCGAAGGTCTTTACGTCGGCTGGTTGGGCGCCGGCACATTGACCATCGCGGATGGCGGCAAGGTCAGTGCGCTCGGCGTCGATCTGGCGGCGTATGCCGGCAGCAGCGGCACCATCAATATCGGCGCGGCGGCGGGCGCGGCAGCGGCCGCCGCCGGCACGCTGGACGCGGCGAGCATTAATTTCTTCGATGGCACCGGCACGCTCAACTTCAACCATACCGGCGCCATCACCTTGGCGGCGGCCCTGTCCAGCACCGGCAACGGCACGCACGCCCTCAACCATTACGCCGGCACCACGACGCTGACCGGCGATTCGTCCGCCTTCAAGGGCGTGACCACGGTCGATGGCGGCACGCTGGAGATTGCCCAGGGCGGCAAGCTCGGCGGCTCGAGCGGCGTGATCGGCGGTGCGATCGGCACGAACGGTTTCGCGACGGTCATCGGCGTGGGTTCGACCTGGACGCCCGGCGAATTGATTGTCGGTGAGTACGGCACCGGCACGCTGACGATCGAGGACGGCGGCAAGGTCGTCTCCAATGGCGGCGACAGCATCATCGCTTATCACGACACGAGCAACGGCCACGTGACGGTTTCCGGCGTCGGTTCGACATGGAACACGGACCGGCTCCTTGTCGGGATGGCGGGTCAAGGCACGTTGCTTGTCGAGGCCGGCGGCTACGTCTCAAGCAGCAACGCCGTGGTCGGATTCGGTAATCCGGGCGGCTCCGCAATGGTCACCGGCACCGGTTCCGTCTGGAAGGTGTCCGGAAATATCGAGCTCGGCCTCTTCGGAACCGGAACGCTGACCGTCGCGGATGGCGGCAAGGTTATCGCGCGGTATGTCAAGCTGACACAGGAGGCGTTTGCCGTCGGCACCGTCAATATCGGCGCGGCTCCGGGGTCTCCCGCGGCCGCTCCCGGCACGCTGGAGGCGGAAAAACTCCGGTTCAGCGACGGCACCGGCACGCTCAACTTCAACCATACCGGCGTCATCACTTTCACGCCGGCTCTCGTGACCCTCGGGTATAACACGTCAACACTGAATCACTATGCCGGCACGACCACGCTGACGGGCGACTCGTCCGACTTCTGGGGCACGACGAAGGTGTTGGGCGGCACGCTGCTGGTGAACAACGCGCTCGGCGGCGTCATCAATGTCGATGCGGGCGGGACGCTCGGCGGCACCGGCAATCTCGGCCTGGCGGGCAGGGCCGTCACAATTGCCGCGGGCGGCATTCATGCGCCGGGCGCTGCACAGACTGTCCTCGGCAACTACGTCAATCAGGGCACTCTGCGGATCGAAGGCAACCCGGCAGGTGCGAACAAGGTCGTTGTCGCGGGTGCGGTCAATATCACCGGAGCGACGCTCGACCTCGTGCTGTCTCCCGCCAACGCGGCAAGCTGGAACGTCTTCAACGGGCCCTTCACCATCATCGACAAGCGGAGCGCCGGCACTGTGACCGGTACCTTCAACCCGGTCACAAAGAACCTGCTCTTTCTCGATACGCGCGTGGCCTATGACGGCGGCGTCGGCAACGACGTCACGCTGCAACTGATCCGCAACGACCTCTCCTTCGGCAACGTCGGGCAGACCCGCAACCAGCGCGCCACCGGCGCCGCCATCGATACGCTCGGCAGCGGCAACATTCTCTGGCGCACGATCGCGCTGAACGGCGACCCGAACAGCGTGCGCGCGAGCTTCGATGCGCTCTCCGGCGAAATCCATGCCTCGGCCAAGACGGCGCTGATCGAGGACAGCCGCTTTGTGCGCAACGCCATCAACGACCGAATCCGCGCAGCCTTCGCCGCGCCCGGCGCCTCGCATGCGCCGGCGCTGGCCTATGCATCCATCGATACGCCGATGGCCGTTTCCCCGGATCACGCCGGGCCGGTGTTCTGGAGCTACGGCTTCGGCTCATGGGGCTCGACCGATAGCGATGGTAACGCGGCGGCCCTCAAGCGTTCGACCGGCGGCCTGTTGATCGGGACCGACGGTTTCGTCGGCGACTGGCGTATCGGCCTCATGACCGGCTACAGCCACTCCCGCTTCAATGCATCGGATCGCTTCTCGTCGGGCGACAGCGACAACTATCATTTCGGCGCCTATGGCAGCACGCACTGGGGCAGTTTCTCGTTCCGCTCCGGTCTCGCCTACACATGGCACGAACTCGACACCCGACGCGCCGTCGCCATTCCCGGATTCAGCGACAACCTCAGCGCCCGCTACAACGCCGGCACCACGCAGGTCTTTGGCGAACTCGGTTACGGCATGGCCGCGGCCGGGGCCCGGTTCGAACCGTTCGCCAATCTGGCCTATGTCAACCTGCACACCGGCGATTACGCCGAACGGGGAGGCACGGCGGCTCTCACCGGCCGGAGCGATACCACCGGCGTCACCTTCACGACGGCAGGCTTGCGCGCGGAGACCGATCTTCCGTTCTGGAATACGCTGACCACGCTGCGCGGCATGCTTGGCTGGCGGCATGCCTTCGGCGATACGATCCCGACGGTCACGCAGGCTTTCGCAGGATCGAACGCGTTCACCGTCGCCGGCGTTCCGATTGCAAGAGACAGCGCCGTTCTCGAGGCTGGACTCGATTTCAATGTTTCTCCGAACGCCACGTTCGGCCTCGCCTATGAGGGCCAGTTCGCCTCCGGCGCGGACGATCAAGGCTTCAAGGCGAACCTCGCGGTGAAGTTCTGAAGCCGATCCGCCCCCTTCGTCTTTATCGAGAGTCCGTCACCGCAATGAGGAGGCGTAGCAGGTTATATCGGTCATAATCGCGCTATCCGTTATCGCAACCAAACCGTCCAAACTTCACGCGGCGCAAATATTCAGCTAACACAAACATTCAGCTAACACCTGCGCCGCCATCCATTTCAAAAATTCATTTGCCGAAAATCCGCGCATGGACGGCACTCTTCATGCAATCACCGCAGGCGGCTGTGGATTTGCCCGCCAAGCTTCGAGCCTGTCGCTTTCGGATTGCTCCCGAGGCTTATTTGTACACGGGAATTTCCCCCTTGCTTGCCCTTTCCATGTCCGCGACCGCTTTGCGCCAATACGTCACAACAGCGTCCCAGTCCACATCATTGCGAAGACGTGGAAAATCCTCGTCGTCGAACATCACATACTTATCGACGATTGAACGAATCTTGTCGCGGCTAATGGAGGTTCCGCCCCCGTTGGAGTAGGCATGTAAGTCATGAATTGCAGCGAGTATGTCGTCAGTGAGCAACGCGGCCGCAAAAACCATTTCAAAATCCATACCAAATCTCCATGGACGGAATACAAACGCGCTTCCTACCATGTCAGATCAAGGCGGGCGAGCACACCGGATATGACGGTCGGTGGGTGCTTAAATGAATTTGCCGTACCACTATAGCGTTTTCGAGCGGAAGTGGGGACCGGCTCGCGTGAAGAAAACGCGTCAAATCAAAATCATAGAGTCCGGCTTCTAATTCTATCAGAAGCGGATAGGCTCTAGACGCGATTCAGTTTTGGCACCGATTCGATGGGCGATGGCTTCGCGGCGACGCGTTCGTTTATCCGGATCGGCGGAAAAGGCTTGCCACAGTTACATGAGCCGTCGCCACCGGTTACGTACCGGTCTTTATTCGGTCGCGGGACTCTTGAAGCGGGACAATTCAAGGCCAGCCGCCGCGATCCAGGTCCAGCCGAAGACACGTCACCTCGCCGTCTCGAAGGCTGCCGCCCGAGCGCGAATTTTCGATCTGTTTCACCGTCAGCGCCACAAAGAGTGTCCTTCAAAACCCGACTGGCGGTGCCGACTTCGATCAGCCGCAGTGGAATTTGTCGATACGAAAGGAGGCCGAAAGAGCCGAACGGGGCGTTTGGGCCGGTAGCTACATCGTGCCGTGGAACTATCGGACATGCATCAGGAATGGCCGGCGGCCTAGCGGGTGTTCGGATGCCGGCTCGCGCGATTCGTCGACAGGCAGCTTTTGGAGAGAAAACTGGCTGAAGCCAACGCTCTGATTGCCTATGTCAGTCCAAGAAGCGAGTTCGCCATCTCCACACGTTGGGCCCGGGAGCCAGCGACCTCTACAATGCGTGGTCCGTTGTGCAATAGTCCGAGATCATCTTCGCGAAGCATAGTCTTGAGGCAGCGGTCTACTTGGCTCCGCAATCGAGGACGTTCGATCTGGATTGGGATCTCATCGGGAGATGCGAGCGGGACAAAAATCACCACATCAAGCATGGCAAGTGCTTTGCTTATATTGGCCAGTTCACGGCCACTCGGAAGCCACTCAAAGCCTTCGCCAGCGCTGACAACCTCCAAATAGGCGAGAAAGTCGAGCGGACAGCGATCAAAGATCACATCGCGGTCGTCGTCATGATTCAGGATAAGCTTACAGCTTTCGGCAAGCTGCACTTCAAGATCAGTTATCGTTGCGCCATTGGCAAATGGCATGCCTTGCTGCTCGAGAAGCCAATAGGACTCCGGCACGCTTTGATAGTCGTGAACGGACGTGAAGTCGTCGATAAACGTCGTCTTGCCGATACCATGCGTACCTGTCACCGCGATATGCATAACCTCCTCCCTCAGCGAACATCTACAACGCCGATTCCGGACGGGCAACTACGGCAGTGTAGCAGTTACTATTGTCGTCATTCGAAGCTGTATTCCGCCACCAATCCGCAACACATTGCCTTAGCGGATGGCGGCTTCTCAGCCCGTCGCCTTTGTCGAAAAAGAGGAGCTGGTGCTTTCAGCCCGACCGCGAACGATACAATGCCCCCAAGGGCGCATATTCTGTTTCCGCCCCATAGCGTTCGTCAGAAACTTCAATCCCGCCCACGCGGCATGCGCCGTGAAGAAGCTCTAGGGCCTCAAGCAGGTGACGAGACCAAAAAGGCGATTATATCGATGGTTTCAATGCTAGTGTGGTGGTTCAGAAGTTTGCTTCAGTGCTCAATCAAGTCCGTCAAGCGAACTTCTGAACCTAAACCATACTAGAATCATAAAGTTGCTAGTGTCCCTTTGATTCCGAAGTTCGCATCAGAGGTTGCTGCAAGGGTATACGAACTTCGGAATCGGGACACTAGGTTTCCAACTCCACACCTACTTTTCGCGGAACGCACGCGCCAGCTGGTCGTGGAATGGGCGAAGGAGATAAGACATGACCGTTCGCGGCGCGGTTTGCATGAAGGATTCCACCGGCATTCCCGGCACTAGCTTGAGATCACCGAGCCGCGTCAACTCATCCTTGGGGATGTTGATCCGGACCGTGTAGTAATGCACGCCCGTCTTGGGATCCTCGGTGACATCCGGCGCGATACGGCTCACGCTCCCGTTCAATTCCGGTGTCGTGCGCTGATTGAATGCGCTGAAGCGAAGCACCGCCCTGTGTCCGATCTGGATCTGGTCGATGTCCTGCGGCTGTATCCTGACCTCGACGTCGAGTGAGTCATTGTCGGGAACGATCAGCATGGTGACCTCGCCCGGACCGATGACACCGCCCACGGTATGAACCGCGAGTTGATAGACCACTCCACTCTGCGGCGCGCGCAAATCTATACGCCTGAGCTGATCCTCCGCGGCAACGCGCTTCTCGACCAGTTCCGCCTGCTTTGCACGTAATTCCGCAAGATCTTTTCCGACTTCAGCCCGCATGTCCTGATCGACCTGTAATATCTGAAGCTGTATTTCCGCCGTCTTGCCCTTCGTCTGCGCGATCGACGCCCTCAATTGACCGCGTTCGCCTTCCAGCCGCTCTTTCTCACGCTCAAGCGCCGTAACCCGCGAGTAAGGAACCAGATTCTTCTCCCAAAGATCGTTGACCCCGACCAGTTCCTTGGCGATCCACTCGATCTGATTGGCCTTGGATAAGACCTGCGCTTCGTAGCCGTTGGCCTCCTCGCCGAGCTGCGCGATCCGCTCCCGAAGCTGCAGCTTCTGGCCGTCGCGAGCCTGGCCACGGATCTTGAATTGCTCCTGCTCGCCATGAACCGACTTCGCAACGTCGGGATCGCTCATCTGGTCCAGAAGACTTTTTGGAAACTGAATGCCGGGACTCGCGTCGCGCTCGGCTTCCTCGCGAGCCTGGCGTGCCTCCAACTCGTCCAGTGCCTTGACAATGATCGACAGGTTAGCGCGCGTCTGCGTCTCATCCAGCCGGATCAAGACATCGCCAAGCTCGACCCGCGAGCCATCGTGCACAAGCAATTGACCAACGACGCCACCGCTTGGATGCTGCACTTTTCTAACGTTAGATTCGACCACGACCTGCCCCGGCGCGATGACGGCCCCGGCAAATTCGGTCGACGCAGCCCACCCGCCAACACCTCCGAGCAGCAGAATACCGACGACGGCAACGGCAATCGTGTGCGTCAGCAACGATCGCCGTAGCTTCGGTCCGAACTGCGCCACGGCACTCACTCCTGCACAACACGTAACCCGGCTGCCGCAGGAGGCGGAGTCGGCCGCTGGGTGAATTTTCCAAGCATTTCCTCTTTCGGACCCATGCCCTGCATCCGGCCCTGCGACATGATCATCAACTGATCGACGCCGGCAAGCGCACTGGGTCGATGAGCGATCACGACGACAATGCCGCCTCGCGCACGGACCCCGAGGATCGCGGCGGTCAGAGCCTCGTCGCCTTCACTGTCGAGATTGGAATTCGGCTCGTCGAGCACCACAAGGAACGGATCGCCATAGAGCGCTCGCGCAAGCGCGATGCGTTGACGCTGCCCCGCTGACAGCGCGATGCCCTCTTCCCCGATCTCGGTTTCATAGCCTTTAGGAAGGTGAGAAATCAGATCGTGAACATGCGCCGCACGAGCCGCCGCGATGACCCGCTCCGAGTCCGGGGTTTCGGCCAAGCGTGCGATATTCTGTGCAACCGATCCAGCAAACAATTCGACATCCTGCGGCAGATATCCGATATGCGCGCCGAGGGCTGCAACCGGCCAGTGGTCGGTCGCCGCCTCATCGAGCCGGACAATTCCGCCGCTCGGCCGCCATGCTCCGGCGATCACGCGCGCCAGGCAGGATTTCCCGGATCCGCTCGGACCGATGATCCCAAGACCGCTGCCTTTCTCAAGATGGAACACGACGCCCTGCACCACGCGCGCCGTCTGCGCAGGCGGAACAACATCGACATTTTCGACCGAGAGACTGCGCGATGGAGCCGGCAACGGCATTCGATCGGGAGCTTCAGGAACTGCGGTCAAAAGGTCCTGCAGCCGGCGCCAGCTCTGACGCGCGGACACCAGACCGCGCCAGTTGGCGATAAGCTGGTCCACCGGCGAAAGCGCGCGCGCCGACAAAATCGAGCCGGCGATGATAATACCCGCGGTGGCTTCCTGCCTGATGACGAGACAGGCGCCAATGCCGAGTACCGCGGATTGAAGCGTCATCCGGAGCACGCGCGACAGGGAACTGAAGCCATTGTTGGCATCGATCGCCCGCTGCTGCCCTTGCAGATACTGTTCGTTGATGTCCCGCCACTTCGTGGCCATGCTTGGGCCCATTCCCATAGCACGCAGAACCTCGGCGTTGCGGCGAGAGGCTTCGGTGACGGCATTGCGATGCGATGCAAGACCGGCGGCCTCAAGCGTCGGCGAACGCGTATAGACATCCGTCAGCAGAGCGACAGATCCGAGAAGGAGAGCACCGACCAGCGCCGCAACGCCGATCCAGACGTGAAACGCAAAGCAGATCGCAAGGTAAATCGGCAGCCACGGAAGGTCACACAAAGCGAGGGGCCCCGCCCCCGACATGAATTGGCGGATCTGATCCAGATCACGCAGCGGCTGCAGACCGTCACCCTGGCTGCGTGTCGTCAAAGCCAGGTTGGGAATCACGCCATAGACGCGAATCCCAAGATCATGCCCAAAACTTCCGGCAACTCGCACCAGAATGCGCCCGCGCAGGAAATCCAGCACCCCCTGAAAGGTGAACAGGCCGAGCGCTAGCATCGACAAACCGACCAGCGTCGGAATGCTCTGGCTCGGAATGACCCGATCGTAGACCATGAGCATGTAGAACGAACCGGTGAGGTACAGCACGTTCACGAGCGCGCTCGCAGTCGCAAGGGCCAGGAAAGCGTTCCGGCACGTTCCCAACGCCGTCGCAAGCTCCGCCGTCCGGCCCGGAGCAGAACTTTTACCCGATGATGCTACGGTGCTCACCATCCGCGAACTCTTGCCTGCAATGGCTTAGATCAAGAGATCGAACTGATGTGTCGTAAGCTGTCCCTTGGTGACGCCGAGCAGCGTAATATCGTCGAGGCCGGCGTGGATGACTGCGTTTGAGCCAGGATCGGTGTGATCAAGCACGTCCTGGATCGACGTGAAGCCAAGACCATGCAGATCGAGGACATCGTGAGCGGAAGCCGCTCTGGCGCTGCCCACCTGGAAGTCCGTGATAACGTCCTTGCCGAAATTGGGGCGGAAGACGAAGCTATCGTTGCCGCTCCCCCCGGTCAGAGTGTCGTTGCCCGCACCACCAATAATCGTGTCATTACCGCCGCCGGCGCGGATGATGTCGCGACCGCCGCCGCCATCAAGTCGATTTGCAGCGCTGTTGCCAGTGATCGTGTCGTTGCCCGAACCGCCAATGACGTTCTCAATGGAACTGAACACTGACAGCCCGACCTGGCTGCCAGTCGCGTAACCGGAGGAAAGGTTGACTGAAACGCCGATGGTCGTTCCCGACACGTCGAGCGTATCCGTGCCGGCGCCTCCGTCGAGCAGATGAATGCCGAGAGATGTCTGTGGGGAGAGAGATAGAACATCATCCCCGGAGCCGGCAGCGACCAGCAAGTTGCCCGCCTGGACGACGATGTGATCGCTGCCGCCGGTTCCATGGACGACAGTCTGGCCGGGCTGGCTGATCACGTCGGAATTGCCTAATGTCAGTGTAATCGCATTGCTGCTCGCATTGTTCCCGGCGATATCGGTTGCCGCTGCCGTGATGACGTGATTGCCGTTCCCGACAAGCGTCACGGCAGCCGACCAATGACCTGTGGAATCGACGACCACCTCCGTCCCCAGCGGATTGCTGCCATCGAGCAACTGAACCTTGGCTCCCACCTCTCCGGTGCCCTGGACGGTCTGCGCGGCACTCGTCACCGATCCGCCGGACGTCGTGATGGTATCCGAGGTGACCGTGTCGAGCGTAAAGGCCAGCGAGGCATCGCCCGAGACGTTGCCGGCGGCATCGGTCTGATGCACCAGCACGCTCTTCGGCCCGTCGCCGGTCAGCATGAAGCTGTTGCCGCTGCCGGCGACGAACGCACCGCCGTTGACTGCATACTCCCAGCTCGCGCCGGCTTCCAGACTGGAGACATTGACCGTGCCGACATTGGTGACGCCATCACCCACAACGCCGCTGTCGGTGGCCAACGCCACGGGTGGCGGCGCGGCAACCGTGGTGTCGAGCGTAAAGGCCAGCGAGGCATCCGCCGAGACGTTGCCGGCGGCATCGGTCTGATGCACCAGCACGCTCTTCGCGCCGTCACCGGTCAGCGTGAAGCTGGTCCCGCTGCCTGCGACGAACGCACCGCCGTTGACCGCGTACTCCCAGCTCGCGCCGGCTTCGAGGCTGGAGACGTTGACGGTGCCAACGTTGGTGACGCCATCACCCGCAACGCCGCTGTCGGTGGCGAGTGCCACGGATGGCGGCACGGCAGCGGCAGTATCGAGAGTGAAGCTCAGGCTGGCGTCCGCCGAGACATTGCCGGCGG
>NZ_MKSM01000108.1:0-13419 GCF_001897285.1 Nitrobacter sp. 62-23 | reverse complement strand
CTCAGGCTGGCGTCCGCCGAGACATTGCCGGCGGCATCGGTCTGATGCACCAGCACGCTCTTCGGCCCGTCACCGGTCAGCGTGAAGCTGTTGCCGCTGCCGGCGACGAACGCACCGCCGTTGACCGCGTACTCCCAGCTCGTGCCGGCTTCGAGGCCGGAGACGTTGACCGTGCCGACATTGGTGACGCCATCGCCCGCAAGGCCGCTGTCGGTCGCAAGTGCCAGGCTAATGGCTCCCGCCTCGCCGATAATGAGGTCCGGGAACGTGACGTAAGCGCCGAACAGATTCGCCGGCGCGCCGTTGGCGCTGTCGACGACATGAGCAAGATAATCACCGATGTCATCGCCGGTGATTTGCAGGGGCACCCCGGTCGGCGCGTCATCGCCAACCGCCACCATGAAGACCAGCTTATCCGGGCCGGAGAGCGAGACCTGATAGGTGGCCTCCCCGATATTCGTATACAGGAGAAATGGAAAACCGGACGTATCGACCGTCACCGGGCGGCTCATGGTGAGGGTCAGAACGTAGCTGTCGGCAACGTCGCCGTCGCCCGGCTTGAACTCGGCCGTCACATTGGTGACCACGGGATGCGGTCCATCGACCTGGATGGCTACATAACCCCACGAGGATTCCACACCGTCGGAAGCCTCATAGGAAAAGTCGTCCGGACCGACATAATTCGTATCGGGCGTATAACTGAACGACCCGTCAGCATTGATCGTGACCGTCCCATGCTGGGTAGATTGGGTGATCGGCACGGCGGTCAGCGTATCGCCGTCGGGGTCGAGGTCATTGGCAAGAACGCCGGACGCGGCATCGACGGTCAGGGTGTGATCGGTCGCGACGGTATAGGAGTCAGGTAGAACGCGCCCCGAATAATTCAAGAACGGCCCAGCCGCGTCGCCGGCCCGGTAGACTTCCGCCGTCACGGCATCGTCCAGCGCCTGGCCTGTGAAATGATCGACCGCATCGGATAATTTCGAGGGGTCGGCTGCGGCGAGTTTGATCGCGGCAGCGGCATCGCCTTGCGCAACCTTGGCCACGGCGTCGAATACGAACCCGCTTGTTTGCGCGGTGGTCGAATTGAACGCCACGATCACGCTGGCGAGACCGCCGACGACCGAGGCATCGAGCGACGTGCCGTCCAAAGACAGCGTGGCATTGATCACGGCGGTGATCGCCGGCAGGCTGGAGAAGTCGAACGCACCGGCGCCAACCGACGACGCAAGCGCCTTGAACGCAGCGTCATAAGCGCTGCCGAATTCACCGGGATGAGCGCCCTCGATCGCAGACGCAATCAGATCCACCGTATTGGCTATGCAAATACCGGTCATTTCGGGTTGGGAGTTCCCGATGAGCAGGTCCTGAAGGATCGGATCCTGATTGGCGATATCCGAGGCGGGATCGATACCGAGATTGCTCAGAATTGTTTGCTGGGGATTGGCGACACCATTCTCGGTTGCGAGTTCGACGAGAGTTGTCAGCGGCGTGATGTAGTTGTAGCCGGCAGGCGCCAGCAAGCGCCCGCCGAAGGCCAGACCGGTTCCGACATCCGTGCCGCCGGTTACGACCAGTGGCCCGGCGGCCCCGGTGGGGAGGGTAAAGCCACCGCCTATATCGGTCGTGGCGAAAGCCTCGCTCGCATCCTGCACCCCGTTGTGGTTGGCGTCCGCAAAGACCGTCGCGCCGCTGATGTACCCATCGGCAACCTTGGCCTTCGTACGGAAATAGCCGGCCTCGATACGCCAACCACCGAATGAAAGATATTCGACGTCGTCGGCGACGATGTCGGTGCCGTCAGGCGAGCCGGCACGCAGATCGGCGACTGTAAAAACCCCCAGCGTCGAATCGAAGGAAACTTCGTAATCCGTGACGTAGCTGCTGTAGTATGCCGTATCGATGCCGTCACCGCCGAAGAGATGATCGTCACCGCCGCCGCCCTCGAGCGAATCGTCGCCATGGCTCCCAATGAGAGTGTCATTCCCAAGGCCGCCGTAGAAAACAACACCCGGTCCGGTATGCGCCACGGCTGACAGATAGTCCCGTCCGTCGCCGCCGAACAGAATATTGTTCGCTCCGCTGCCGGTCAGATACAGATCGTCGTCGCCGTCGCCGCCGGACAGGGCATTGTTCGTTCCGCTGCCGCCCAGATGCAGCTCATCGTCGCCGTCCTCACCTTCCAGATAATTGTTGCTACCCGCTTCGACAAAAAAATCATCATCGCCGACCCCGCCGATCAGATTGTTGTTGTCGCCACTGATGATATGCAGCGTATCGTCGCCGTCGCCACCATAGAGCCAATTGCTGTCACCCGTGGCGGTCAGCGTATCGTCCCCGGCCTCGCCCCACGCGGTGCCGTTGTCGCCTTGCAGCGTGACGTGATCGTCCCCGGCCTGACCATGCAGTTGATCTGCGCCGCCGCCGCCGATGATATAGTCGTCGCCGTAACCGCCATAGATCTCGTTTGCGCCGGCATCGCCCGTGAGATTGTCGTGATAGGAACTGCCGATGACGTTCTCGATGGAAACGAGAATGTCGCCTTCCGCGTGCCCGCCGTTCTGCGACCCGGCGCGCGTCAGGTCGATATCAACGCCAGAGAGCGAGCGGCTGTAGTCGACCGTATCGGTACCGTCGCCGCCGTCCAGGACGTCGGCGCCGAGGCCGGGAATGAATGTATCGTCGCCGCCGAGGCCATAGAGGCGGTCGGCGCCCGGGCCGCCACGCATCACATCGTCGCCGTCCGTCCCGGGCTTGGTGAAGCCCGTCAGCGTGTGATCGTCGAAGATCACCGTGTCAAAGCCGGGCGCGCGATAGTTGTATCCCGTGAAGCCGCCATTCGTCCACGTGATCTCGATCCGGCCATCTGCCAGTTCGTCGACGGTGGCGCCTGCATAAAGTCCACTGTCGAGGGAGAAGCGCGGAATGAAACCGGTGCCGGCCGACAGTTCGACCGGTTCCGTCTTGCCGACGATCTCCGCCCACAAGGTGTAGTTGTAGTTGCTTCCTTCGATTGGAAGTTTCCACAGGCGCAGATAGTCGCCGTTCGAAAGATGCACGTACTGTCCATCGACTGGCGTATTCGTACCCGCGATCGGATCGTGCACGACCCTGGACCGATAGGGATCGTAATAGTTGATCTGCTGCTGTTCATCGAAAAAGCCGGTAGCGGGGAAAGCCTGCTCGCCGCCCGCGAAGCCGCCGGTGTCCGACAGCACCTGGCGGTAGACAACGTCATCCGCGATGCCCGTCGCCTGGGTGGGATCGACGTCGGCATACCATTCGACAATCAGTTCGCCGCTGGTGGAGGCGCCCGCGAATGTGAGATTGAAATTATATCCGAGGGATGCGGCGTCGAAAATCGCGGGCGTGGTGTTGACCTGAAACGCAGGGCCGAGGGGCGTAGCGTCGCTGTCGAAGAAACGCGCGCGGATGACCGGCGGCGGTGTATTCGGATCGCTGGACTGGCCAAAATAGTCCTCCCATACGACGGCAAAATTACCGTTGGGAAGCCCGACGACGTCGAAGGCCGCCCCGCTGTTCGTGGCGGCGACCGTGAATGTGCCCGTCTCGATTCCAATGTCGTTAAAGCGGTGGGCGATGATGGTGTTCGCCGCCGCATCCACGGAACTGGACTGGACAATGGCAAAGCCGCCGTCGGCCAGCGGCGCTGTCCGTTCTGTAAACGTATAATTCGGATTGTAGGGATTCGTGACGCTCGTGAACCACGCAGGAACGGGGTTTTCGGTTTCCTCGCTGAATTTCATCAGCGCGGGATCGAGTTGCGCGATCGTGAAATTCTCGAGGCGCAGCGTGTCGCTCACGCCGCCAACGCTCGGATCGTCCGCGAAATTGATGAGAACGTCACTGCCTTGTTGCGTCGCGTGCTCGATGACATCGACGAAGCTGTGCGCCCATTTCAAATTGGTGAAGTCGAGCGTGTCTTCCGACGGATTGTAATCGGTAATGACGGTGGTGCGATAATGCGTGCTGTAGACGAACGTGTCGGCCCCGGCGCCGCCGGTCAGCGTGTCCGGGACGGAGGCGTTTCCCCCGCCATCCAGCGCGCCGCCGCCGTCGATGTGGTCGTCGCCCTTTCCGCCATCCAGCACGTCTCCGGCGGCATCGCCGAACAGGAAGTCATCGTCATCGCCACCGCTAAGGGTGTCGTAGCCAAGACTACCATGCAGGATGTCCTTGCCGGTTCCACCATCCAAAACATCGTTTCCGTCACCGCCGAAGAGTTGATCGTCGCCGTCGCCGCCGGAGAGGTGATTGTCGGCACTATTGCCCGTAATGGTGTCCTTGCCATCTCCGCCGATCGCATTCTCGATCGTCACCCCGAAGGCGATGGCGATGTTGTCGATCAGACCGCCGACATCCGAATAGGCGCTGGGATTCAGGTCGATGCGTTGCGTAAAGTTGCCGGTGAAGGAGGCGTCCAGCGTATCGTTGCCGCCGCCATCCCAAATCGTGAACACCACTTTTGGAGTGATGCTGAAGTCGTAATAGGCCCAGCCAGCGGTGGAGTGGAAACCGTAGGTCGTATCGCCGGCGCGCGTCGTCATGTCGGCGCCGTACTTGTCCTGAATCGCCAGGATGTCGTAGACCATCGGCGTTGAGGGGTAGATGATGAGGGAGCCGGGCGTGAGATCGCCCGGCGGAGTCCCGTCCTGGGTCCAGCCCTTGCCGGTCTCGTAGCCGAAATAGGACATGATCGTGTATTGACGATTGTCCTGAGCGAACACTGCACTGTCTTCGTAGCTGAGCGGGGTGTCCTGACTGGCATCATACGGGCCGGGATGCGACAGTCCGAGCGCATGGCCGATCTCGTGCAGCATCGTGATGAAGCCATAATTCACGAAGCTGATGGTTGCATCCTGCTGATCGGAAAATGCAGCCGGATCGGCGCTGAACCAGATCGCCTCGTGCTCGATCTCCGTGTCGTCAAGGAGATTGAGAGTTGGAGACGCGTATGTCCCATTGCCGTTCGTCGACATGGAATAGGCAAATGTGATATCCGCGTCATCGGGGTCGCCCGTCACCTGGGTGAACGTCAGATTGGCGATTTCGCCCCATTCGGCAAACGCTTCCGTGACGAAGGCCTGCAGCTTGTTGCTCATTGGAACAAAGCCGTCCTCCTCGTCGTGGTCGCCCTCGATTATGGTGTTGTAAGTGCCGAGGAAGAAGCTGATGTCATGGTCGTCCCAACTGCGCGGGTCGTCACCCACCTCGTCCCAAGTCGTCGTGATCGCGTGTTCGATCTGGAAGGTATCGTAAATGGGCTTGACCATGAGCGTTACCCCTGAAAATTAAGCGGTTCTCCGCCGCGCTTGAAAAAATATAGACTCGGAATCAAAAATAGACCCGGAAACAGCCCGCTTGCCTTGCATGCTCCTGAACCCGGATAATACCGGCGCGGAGCCGTCGCCACAGAACGCATTGGCGTTCTGTCCGGCGACCGTTGCAGGGTTGCCCATCCTTGCCTTTTTCTAATCGCGCAACATCACCCCCAGGGGTGATGCCGCGCGGACAATGGACCGGCGAAACTCTCTATTTTCCATGGCAGTCTGCGTGCCGCCAATCTATTGTCCGTTCCGGTGCTCAACGGGCAGGCGAACATGGACAGTGTCGATATCACGTTGATTCAGCTGATCGGCGCCATCTACGACGCCGTCATCGAACCCGAGAAATGGTACGACGCGCTGGACCGGATACGGCAGCACTTCCGCCTGCACAATGTCATAATGGCCCTGAACGATATACACGCCCGAACGGCATCGCCTTCTGTCCTGGTCAATATCCCCGACCATTGGGCAGCGGCGATGGCCAAGCCGGAATATAACGCGGCGCTTATCGACATGCTCGGAGGTCGGAAGAGCATTGAAAGCATGCCGCTCGAGGAACCAATCAACACCTTGAGCGTGGCCAATCAGCAGACGCTGGAATCCAACAAGTACTTCATCGACCTTACCGCGCCGGAGGGACTGATCGACTGCGTTGGCATTTTTCTGACCCGGGACCGCTTCCGCCTCGGCAACGTTGGCCTGGGTCGGCATCGGGACGAGGGACCCATCACCGAGGACGTCTTCGCGGGGCTCCGCGTCATCGCCCCGCATCTTCGGCGTGCTGCATTGATCACAGGCATCCTCGATGAGGAACGCAGGCAGCGCACGATGTTCGAGGCGGTCGTCAACGCGGTGCGGTCGAGCGTGGTCATTGTCGATCGTCGCGCGAACATCGTACACGCCAACATTGCCGCTCGCGAGGCGATGGCGAACAGCAATCCCCTGGTCGATCGCGTGGGCCGGCTGGACATCAAAGGCGAGGTCGTGCCCGGCGGGCTCGCCGCGGCAATCCTCGCCGCTGCGGAGGGTGACGGTTCGCTCGGGCGGCGCGGCATCGCCATCCCCGGCGCGCGAGCCGACGGCGAGCCATTCGTGGTGCACGTGCTCCCGCTGAGCGGCCGCTCCGTGCGCTCCGGAGTTCCCGGCGAAGCAGTCGCGGCGGTGTTCGTCGCCGAGCGCGGCGATGACCCGAAATACGTTCTGGACGCGGCGGCCATGCTCTACAACTTGTCGCCGGCGGAGACGCGAATTTTCGAGCTCACGATCGATGGCCGAGACAGCGAAGAGATCGCCCGGACCCTCTCAATCTCACCAAACACGCTGAAATCCCACACGCGGCACTTGCTCGAAAAGACCGGGCAACAGCGTCGGGCCGACCTGCTCCGCCTCGCAGCTTCCCTCGGGCCCGCTGTGAAGTACGGTTAAGTTCGTACAAGTCGATCGTCCCGACGGGATCTCTTGCCGTTGGTGTCAGTTTCGCCAGATTGGTTGCGTCGCGGCGTAAGCCCCGGATAGCGCCAACTGTCGAGGCCGATCGGAAGCGCGAAGGATCATCGATCGTTTGCAAAGATCGGTCTTTGTGGACGGATTTTGAAGACGCATGTCGCGGACCTTGCGAATATGACATCGCGGGCTTACCGCTTGCCGCGTGGTCGCATTTCAGCGATGCCGACCCAGAGCGCATTCGGCTCTATGCTGACCTGAAGAGTGTTTGCGTGGCCGTCTGGTGTTGGTCGAGTGTTTCCCGCAGCGCGGAGGTTCGCGAGGCAGCCGAATACCACTTGCATCGGGTCAAGCAATTAAGCTTCTGACCGACCACAACAAGGTCTGCTTCGGGTCGGAAGCTGACATCGCTGTTCTTCAAGATATCGGGCTGTCGTGCAGAATCGGCGGCTTACTATCTCATCTGGTAGAATGCGGTGATCGGCGGTAATTTAGGGGGCAATCGGCAGTGGGTTGGCGGAGAGAGTGACCGCCTCCGCCTAACTTACGGAAAACCGGAGAGAACCGTTAGCGGACGAAAAGCATTAAGGTTACCGCAGGATATGGCTTATTTGATCACCAGAGCCTGCCGCTCTAAACCGGTAAGAACCGGCCGCTGAACCGGGGGTCAATAACACCTTCACATCCTAATTTGATCCGATTCCATCGGCATATCTTTGATTCTGCTCGCGCTAAAACCCAGAAATCGGGGTGATCCGCTAAAATCACGTAGAGCAGGCTGATTCACTCCGATTCATCAGTGAAGCCTTTAGGCCGATCACTGAGACCCCTTGGGCACACGCAGGCTGATGCTCATGCCCGATCGTGCCGACGCAACATGGATCCTCGACTTCGTCTCCGACACCTTCACTGACGCATTATCAGCTCATGGATAAAATCGCGAAATCAGTGATGATCCATGATTATGCCGAGCATTCGATCAGCGCGACACGGGTAGCGTATGAACCAACTTCCTCGGCGTTTCAAGAAACTGCGTAACAGACGTGAACTCATCAAAATCGATAAGACGCTGCATTACGTGAAAAAGCGCAAATAGGAGAGGAGGGGGTCCACTTCGTGTATATTATCACACGGCCTTGGGCGCATATCTGGATTCCCTTCCTCAAAACCCGCTATCCGGATATGGCAGAGCCATTTTTCATCATAGTTCAGTGAATGCCATCGACGGGTTTTCACTGATCTTCGGGCTTTTCGAACTATCCATCTTCAGTGAAACCAAACTCGGTGAATTTTTAAATAACCCATTGTGCCATGACCCTCTTGGTTCAGCGCAATCCGTGCTGAGATGGCAGACATCGGAAGATCGAGCGCAATGTGGTACGCACGCGCTGTCCAGCAGGATCTCATGGAGCTGTACCCCAAGGACCGCGACCGAATACCAGATTCGCGGGTGCTCAAGACGGCTGCTGGCGATCCCGCTGACGACGAAACAAAACCGGAGATCGAGGCCGTCTGAACAGATTACCGAGCAGCCGGTTCAGCCAGACCAAAACGATTATCCGCTAACGACAGCGGGGAGGTTTTTACAACACTATTGCTCAACAAGCTCGACGCGACGATTCTTCTCACGCCCATCTTCCGTTCGATTTGTAGCCACTGGCGCTAATGGCCCAAGACCGCGGGTTATTATACGTGCTGCGGAAATCTCGTGATCTTTTGTTAAAACAATTGCTACGGCAGTAGCCCGCTTGCCTGACAACTTGATATTATATTCAAACTCACCCTTGCCATCCGTGTGGCCGATGATGAATATCTTGAGTGTAGGATTCGACTTCAGAAGGGCCGCCATCTCTGCAATTTGAGATTTTGACTCGAGCTTGAGTTCAGCTCTATCGAAATCAAAAGGAATACTATGAAAGACTGCGCGCCCATCAGCGGCGAGTTTTGTTTTCAATCTCCCTCGCTTGCAGCACCTCCATGCGCCGCTCCATCAACTTCGGCTCGACCACTTCTATCAACGTCGATACGCGCTCTTTGAGCATCTCTGAATAAGTTCCCATCGTGCCGCCTTTGTTGAGAGCGGCGTAGACCGAAGCCCGTGTGGGACAATCAGGGCATCTTCAGAAAGATGACCGCGGAACACCGCTTACCCTCATCCGCTGGTCGGTTCAGGAAATCCGCAGAATAGCGCAGCGGCTCGCACGAAACGAATTCGACCTGGCTATGTATCGCATGGTCGCTGTGGCGACGCGCTCACCAAGCCGTCGCTCAAAAGGCTCACATCAAACAAAAATTACGACTGTAATGTTAGGCGATTCCATCACCTCATCAACGTGGATGAGGTTTTCGGCACACACAGCCAGTTCAGCCCCCGCTCCGGCGCTTTTCTGGCGCCACACCAGGGGCGGGCAATTCTCCGGGAATGTAATTCGGGAGTCGGCCTGCCGGGAAAATCGCGAGCATGGCAATGCCCGCCATAATAAGCAGACCAATCTTCAACGCACGCAGGCGTGCTTCCGTGTTGACGCGCACTGCTTCTGCCACCTGAGCTGGCGTAGCCGTGGTGTTGGCCATCACGCTCTGCAGCCGGTCGTTACTGATGAAGTTGATGCTATCGAGATCAATTTGCGCCTGAATTTCAGGCGTCAGCTTTGGACTCGCAGCGATGCTGCCGAGGACGACCGCACTCAGTAGGCCGACAAGAAGTGCCCCCGACACAGCCGTACCGACCGCCGCGGCTAGATTGTTAGTAGTGCCACGCAGCGAACCGACGTCGCCAGCGAGCTCTTTCGGCGAGGCGGTGACCAGCACGTTGAACAGCAGGGTGACCAGCGCGCCCTGCCCGATGCCGAACAGGACAAGGCCGAAAAGGACGGGGACCGCGCTCCAGTCGTTGCGCACGACAAAGGCGAGCCACAGCAGCCCGGCTGTGCAAAGAATGAAACCATAACGGCCGATCTGCTGGGGGCTAAATCTGCCATAGAGCTTCACGATCAGCATCGCGGTGAAGAACACCGTGAGGTTGAACGGCATCATGGCGATCGCGGTGGCAATAGGCGAGCGACCCTGCACGATCTGGATGTAGAGTGGCACCGAGAAATTGAGCATCGCTTCCAGCGCGACGACGCAGAACATTGCATAGACCGCGGCCCGTTCTTGCGGCGATTCGATCACCTCCAGCGCAAGAAGCGGCGTCTTTCCTGCCTCCTGGCGCCTGCGCGTCCACATCAGAAAGATCTGGCCGAGTACGATGCCCACCACGATCATGACCGGCGCGGGCGACACGCCAAGGAGATTGAACGGCGCGTTCGGTGTCGCCAGTCCCAAGCCCCAACGATTGAGGTTGTTAAAGCCGAAACTGATGAGAATGATGGCGGTGGCCGCCAGAAGAACGCCGGCCATGTCGATCTTCACTTCCGGACGCCCTTCTCCGGACTTGAGACGGAAGCTCAGAAAAAAAACAATGGCAGAAACAGCGATCAGGATCCCGAACGCCGGACGCCAGCCGATGAATGTCCCCAGAACGCCGCCGATCACGAACGCCAGCACGCCGGCCGCGGCACGCGCAGAACCCAGCGCGCCCACCGCTGTTGCCTGCTGACGCCCACTGTAGTTTTCGGCGATCAGCGCCACCAGCGCCGGCACGATCACGGCACCGGCCGCGCCGCACAGCGCCTGGGCCGCGATCATCAGATTGGCCGTGGGACTAAACGTCATCAACGCCGACGCGGCGCAGAACACAACAACGGCGGCGCGGAAGACGGGCGCTGCCCCGTAGCGTTGCACGAGTTTGGCACCGAGCATGACGAAGCCCGCAACCAGCATCGAATAGGCCACGATGCCGGTGGCGACGGTCGTAGGTGGAACGCCGAAGCTTTTCACCATGCCGCCCAGCGCGACCGGCAAGGACGCGACGTTGAAGGACATGATCATCTGACCGAGCGCGATGGCTATCATCGGCACCCATGATGCCTTTGTTTCTATCGCTGGGCTATTTGCGGTCGCAGATACCGTTGTCATGCCGTGGTCTTCCCCTGAGTTGAAGAATTTCCCAGATTTGGTCTCGATCGGTTCCGTCCGAATCCGGATGAGCTCAAACCTCGGATTTTGACACGAACAGATCCATGCCCAACCTCTGCGATAAGTACTTTGCGACGAGCTGCCCCTTGACGCTGTTGCCCGCCGCGTCGAGTGGAGGAGCAAATGTGCCAAGCCCACCCTTGCCCGGAGACACGGTGACGATTCCGCCGCCAATTCCGCTCTTGCCGGGCAAGCCGATGTCGTAGAGCCAGTCGCCCGAAGTCTCGTACAAGCCCGCGGTTGTCATCACAGCCAATGCATAGTGGCAGACGGACGGATCGACGACACGCTCTCTGGTAACGGGATTTACCCCACCATCAGCTAGCGTTGCCCCCATCACGGCGAGGTCTTTTGCGCTGACATTCAGCGAGCATTGCCGTGTATACAAATCCACTGCCTCCATCGGATCGCAATAGATACTATTTACGCTGAGCAGGAATTGCGCGATGCTTCTGTTGCGGAAATTGGTTTCCGAGGCGGATTTGAGGACCTCCTCATTCATCGGCAGCTTGCGCCCCGCAAATTTGGACAGGCCGTCGTGGATGAACTTCCATTTTGCATCGACGGTCGCGCCAGGCACCAGACTGGTGGTGGCGATTGCGCCGGCGTTGACCATCGGATTTGTGCGTCCGTTGGAGCTGCGCTCGATGCTAGCGACCGAGTTGAACGCATATCCGGTGGCGTTCGCGCCAAGCTTCTCGCGCGCCAGCGCTGCGCCAATCGCCTGACAAACCAGAGCGAACACGAATGGCTTGGATACGCTCATGATTGAAAATTCGTACTCTGCTTCGCCGACGGAATAAACCCCACCGTTGGTGCCGACCACGCAGATGCCGAACAACCCGCTCGGCACCTCGGCTAACGCCGGATAGACTTGCGAATTCTTGCCGTCGGTATTTGATTTGTATCGCGCATGCACCTCATCGACCAACCTGACGATTACCTCCGCAGGAGGTAATTGGCCGGTCGACACATACGGATAGTCAGAAATATCGTCGGCGCTCGCTTGCGTATTCATGGCTCGCTCCAGGCACTGTTGCTCTTTTTACGACTATTCGGATCGAGATGTGAATGCCGGACAGTGGCGAGAGGCACGATTCATAATGGTCTCCGACAGGTTCGTCGTCAAACGTCACGGATGAACGCAATCGCCCTGCGTTCATATTGGTTCCATATTGGTCAAGTGTATCTTCGTCGCCAAGTGGTCGGGGATGTCCCGATCGCTATTGAACTACGTCCGGGCCGACGTTGGCGGAATGAATGTTACGTATCCCTCGTGACGTGGGCAACTGGTTTGATCGTCATGCGATTGTGGTGAGCTTGAAGAGCCGCTCGTAGTACCGATAGTTGTTTGTGCGTCTTCAATCGTCGGAAGCCCTTGTTGGCCTCGATCATGCCGGCCGCGACCCATCGCAAGGCCATACCGGAATCCCGCTAGCGTTTGACGTTGCGGGTGACGCGGCGAATTGTACCTATCATGTTCTCCGCGATGTTGGTAACCGGTATGAGATTCTTGGTGCTGATGTCCGGCTGCGGTTTCGTGATCGCGGCGTATGGTGCGACCATCCGAGACAGAGGCACCGGGAGCACGAAGTGCGGGCAGGCCGACCTTGCACGTTGAGCTGCGAGCTCGTGTTAGTAGATGGCCGCCTCTGCGACTCGCCCGGTTGCGCTGAGAGCGCGGATCCGTAGTTGTCGTGTCGCCCACTGCTCCCCCTCTGATTATCGAGAGGAGACAGGAATGCGACGTGTAATCGGAATTGATACCCACCGTACCTTTGGGGAAGTAGTAATCTGCGGGTGGCGTAGCGGATTGTGTTGGAATTCGGGGCGCGGCCTCCGGTAGGTTGAGATTATCGTTTCATGATAGACCGAGGCGATAGCGCATCGGCCGCCTGTGTGCGCCGTTGGCTAAGTACGTAGGGCCTTGCTCTTCCATTCCGCCGTCTTGCCGTCACCAGCGTCGAGGCGCGCTCGTGGCACCGCGATCTCGGTCGCACCGAACGTTCCGGTTCAATGTACGCGTCCGGCGACCGTGGCGGTGGCCGGCAGCACCGGCGGCCTCATCATCGCGCTCGACCGGATGCCGCCCATAACGCGGACGGGCAAGCACCGCATCCAACTCCGTCTCCAGCATCGTCTCAATGAAGTCGCGCACCCGCTCGCGCAGGCCGGCTTCGATCGGGTCGAACCAATCGTCGAAAAGATAGGGGGTAGCCTCAGCCCCACGATGATCGATATCGGCATTCAAAGTAGTTATGGTCACGGCGTGGTCTCCTGTCCGACGCTCCAACGTCGGATGATTCGAGGTTGATCACCCCGGAGACTACGCCAACTTCAACGCGTTGGGCATCTCCCGCTCGGGCTTCCATGCCTGGCTGAATCGGTCGCCGAGCGCCAGATCCCGCAGCGACGAAGCGACCGGCGAGCGTATCAGGGCCAGCTTCATCAGCAGCGATCGAACCTATGGGGCCCGTCGGGTCTGGCGGGACCTGCTTGCCGCGGGCATTGATTGCGGTCTGCATCGGGTCGAGCGCCTGATGCGCCT
>NZ_MKSM01000107.1:951-1511 GCF_001897285.1 Nitrobacter sp. 62-23 | reverse complement strand
GCCTGTTCCTGCCGCTCGTCATCAATCGCGACTGGCGCACCTATCTCGACCGCAAGGTGGTGCACTTCGCATATTTCTACGTGCTGTGGGTGACAATCCAGTTCGGCTTCAAGGCGCCCTCGTTCGCCGCCGAAGCGGGCTGGCCAGGCGTCGCCCGGCTTTACCTGATGTCGTTCATCGATCCGTTCGGCACGCTGTGGTTCATCTACCTGCTGCCGGTATTTTTCGTGGTCATCAAGGTCACACGCAACGTCTCGCCGTGGGCGATCTGGGGTGCCGCCGCGGCGCTTGAGGCGGCGCATGTCTCCACGGGCTGGACGCTGATCGACGAATTCGCCGCGCGTTTCGTCTACATCTATTCCGGCTACCTGTTCGCAAGCCACGTGTTCGCGCTGTCCAACCGCGCCCGCGCCTATCCGGCAGCGGCGCTGGCGGCGCTGGCGCTGTGGGCGGTCACCGATGCCGGCCTCGTTTATAGCGGCGTCAGCGAATGGCCCATCATTTCGCTCGCGCTTGGTCTGGCCGGCGCCTGCGCCATCATCACCACGGGCACGCTGCTG
>NZ_MKSM01000107.1:0-944 GCF_001897285.1 Nitrobacter sp. 62-23 | reverse complement strand
TACCTCGCGTTCTTCCTGCCGATGGCGACGACGCGCACGCTGCTGCTGAAGACCGGCATCATCCACGATATCGGCACGGTGTCGCTGATCGTCACCGTCGCCGGCGTGATCGGCGCCGTACTGATCTGGTGGGCGTGCCGCAATACGCGGGCGAACTTCCTGTTCGAGCGTCCGGACGCCTTCTGGATCGCGCCGAGAAAGCGCGCGGCCGCGCTGCAGGCGGCGGAATAAGCGAGAGGCCATCACCCAACCAAGCCGGACCTGCCGCAATTTTGCTGGCGATGGCGACCCGCAAGGGGGTGCCATTGCGCGCAAGAGTCCTTAAGTTGCGGCCATGCCGAAGAAGCCAGCCGCCGAACCTGCCGCCGCGACACCTGCCCCAGCCGAGCTCCCCGCGAGAGCCATCCCCGCTCCTGCGGCGACAGGCGCCGGCATGCAGGGCAAGCACGTCTTCTTGGTCGACGGCTCTTCCTACATCTTTCGCGCCTATCACGCGCTGCCGCCGCTGAACCGCAAGTCCGACGGCATGCAGGTCAATGCGGTGCTCGGCTTCTGCAACATGCTGTGGAAGCTGTTGCGCGACATGCCGAAGGACGACAAGCCGACTCACCTCGCGATCGTCTTCGACAAATCCGAGGTCACCTTCCGCAACAAGCTCTATGCCGACTACAAGGCGCATCGGCCGCCCGCGCCCGACGACCTGATCCCGCAATTCGCGTTGATCCGCGAGGCGGTGAAGGCGTTCGACCTGCCCTGCCTCGAACAGATCGGTTTCGAGGCCGACGACCTGATCGCGACCTATGTGCGGCAGGCCTGCGAGCGCGGCGCGACCTCGACCATCGTCTCTTCGGACAAGGACCTGATGCAACTCGTCACCGACTGCGTCACCATGTACGACACCATGAAGGATCGCCGCCTCGGCGTTCCCGAGGTGATCGAGAAAT
>NZ_MKSM01000106.1:3611-35311 GCF_001897285.1 Nitrobacter sp. 62-23 | reverse complement strand
TAGACTTCTCGTTTCCTCGACATCCGGAAATCCTCCCGGACACAAGGAATCAGCCCCAATCAATCACCGCAAGAACAATTGAGTATCGAGCCTAGTGGAGCGAATTTGACATTCGCTACCCACATTGCAACAAAGTTCGAGAAGCGAATGTCAAATTCAAAGCTCCACTAGAAAATTATATTTGCTAGTGGTCCTTTGATTCCAGCATTTGCACAGGGAACCGCTGGAACGGGATGCAAATGTTGGAATCGGACCACTAGTCATGTCAGTCCAGTCGGCCTTGAAGCGCAGGACAGCACCCGACATTCGCGCGCGCAAGAACGGCGATCCGATCGTGATGCTGACCTCCTACCATGCGCATACCGCCGCGCTGGTTGACCGCTATTGCGACGTCATCCTGGTCGGCGACAGCCTTGGCAACGTGATGCACGGTTTCGAGACCACGGTGCCCGTCACGCTGGAGATGATGATCCTGCAGGGCCGCGCGGTGATGCGCGGCTCGCAACAGGCGCTGGTGGTGGTCGACATGCCGTTCGGCTCCTACGAGGCTTCCAAGGAGCAGGCGTTTCATTCCGCTGCGCGCATTCTCAAGGAGACGCTCTGCGGTGCGGTGAAGCTCGAAGGCGGCGTGAAGATGGCGGAGACCATCGCCTTTCTCGCCGCGCGCGGCATTCCCGTGATGGGGCATGTCGGCCTGACGCCGCAGTCCATCAACACGCTGGGCTCGTTTCGCGCGCAGGGACGCGAGGAGGGAACGTGGCAGCCGATTGAGGACGATGCGCGTGCCGTCGCGGAGGCCGGCGCGTTCTCGATGGTGATCGAGGCGGTCGCAGAACCGCTGGCGCGCAAGATCACGAAGGATGTGGCGATTCCGACGATCGGCATCGGCGCCAGCGCAGCCTGCGATGGCCAGGTGCTGGTGCTGGAGGACATGCTCGGCCTGTCGCCACGCGCGCCGAAATTCGTCCGTCGCTATGGCGAACTTGGCCCCATGATCGAGGCTGCGATCGAGGGCTATGCGCGCGATGTGCGCAGCCGCGCCTTTCCCGGTCCCGAACACGTTTATGCGATGAAGCCGAAGAGCTAAACTCGAAGAGAGTTCGCGTGCCTCTGCCCGGCTCTCGAGCCCGCGCTTTGCCTTGTCAGCGCCATATCGCTAAAGTATCGCCGCCGCTATCGGCTGGATGTGCACACGGGGCTGCGCCGCGTGGTCGCGGAAGACGGGGACGGGAAATCTCAAGTGTCTGAATTATTTAGCGAAGTTGATGAAGAACTGCGCCGGGAGCAGCTTGGGAAGATTTGGGCCCGCTATTCGGGGCTGATCGTCGGCGTCGCTGTCCTGATCATTATCGCGGTTGGCGGCTGGCGCGGGTATGAATATTTCCAGGCCAAAAAGTCCGCCGAGGCCGGTTCGGCCTTCGAGGCGGCAGCGGCGCTCGCCGATCAGAACAAGCATGCCGAAGCCGAAGCGGCCTTCACGCAACTGGCGGCGACTGCGCCGCGCGGTTATCGCAACCTGTCGCTCCTTCGCGCCGCGGCCGAAGCCGGCAAGCGTGATCCCAAGGAGGCGGTCAAGCTCTACGACGCGATTGTCGCCGACAGCGGATTCGACGGCGCGGAGCGTGATCTCGCGCGCGTGCGGGCCGCCGAATTGCTGCTGGATACCGAGACCTACAACAACATGCTGCAGCGGCTGGAGCCGGCGACAGCCCCCGAGGCAACCTTCCGCCACACTGCGCGCGAACTGCTGGCGTTGTCCGCCTGGCGTGCCAACGATACGGCAGCCGCGCGAAAATGGCTCGACATGATAAGCGCGGACGGCCAGACGCCGTCCAGCCTGCGCAGCCGCGCCGAAGCCTTGCAAGCCCTGCTGCCGCCGGTTGCGAAGAGCTGAGCAGGTGTGCCGAACTCAAGTTTTGAACGAGAACTGCCGATGCGCCGCTCGCAACGCCTGATTGCCTCCGCTGTTCTGATCTCGCTCTGCGGCGCGCTCGCCGGTTGCGGTGGCGGCGGCATGAGCAATTGGGATCCGTCCGATATGCTTGACTTCCTCGATACGAAGAAAAAACTTCCGGGCAAACGCGAGCCGGTTTTCCCTGACGGTGTCCCGGGTATCGAGCAGGGCGTGCCGAAGGATCTCTACAAGAGCAACGTTGAACAGCAGCAGCAGGAACAGTCCACCGCGGCAGTTACGGCCTCGCCCCCGGCTGGCACCACCGGGCATGCGCGGCGATCTGGGGCAGCCGCCGGATCGGCCGGCGCGCCGGCGCCGGCTGGTGGCGCGGATGACGCCGCCGCCGCTGAGCCGCCCCGCAAGCCGAAGCGGCTGGTCCATCGCCGGGCCACCTCGCTGCCCAAGGACGAACCGGCGCCGCAGCAGGAGGCCGCGCCGCAACAGCCACCGGATGCCTCGCCGTTTCCGGCGCCGGTGCCCAGCGGCAGCTTCCAGCGCTGACAGGGTCGGGATCATGCTCTAACAGGTTGTTGAAAACCTTCCGGTCCCGGAATTGACGCCCGTCGAGACTTTTTCAACATCCTGCTGGAGCGTTTTCAAGCGAAGTGGCTACCGGTTCGCGTAAAGAAAACGCGTCAAATCAAAAACATAGAGCTCCGCTTCTGATACCATTAGAAGCGGAAGGCAGTCCACGCCGATGTCCTTTACTGTTGCCATCATAGGCCGGCCCAATGTCGGCAAATCGACGCTGTTCAACCGTCTGGTCGGGCAGAAGCTGGCGCTGGTCGATGACGAGCCGGGCGTGACGCGCGACCGCCGCGAAGGTCAGGCGCGGCTGGGGGACCTCGATTTCACGGTGATCGATACCGCCGGCCTCGACGAAGGGCCGCGCGGCTCGCTGACGGCGCGTATGCAGGAGCAGACCGAGGCGGCGATCGCGGCCGCCGACGCGCTGATGTTTGTCTTCGATGCGCGCGCGGGCCTGACGCCGACCGATCGTTCCTTTGCCGATTTCGCGCGCCGCGCCGACAAGCCAGTTGTTCTCGTCGCCAACAAGAGCGAGGGGCGGCACGGCGACGCCGGCGCGCTGGAGTCCTATGCGCTGGGGCTCGGCGATCCGGTCGGCGTGTCCGCGGAGCACGGCGAGGGCATGGGCGATCTCTACGATGCGTTGCGTGCCGTGATGCCCGAGCCAGCCGAGGAAGCCGAGGAATTCGACGATGACGAGATCATCGCGTCCGAGGATGTCTCGCAGCGGCCGATCCGCGTTGCGATCGTCGGGCGTCCCAATGCCGGCAAGTCGACGATGATCAATCATCTGCTCAGCGAGGAACGGCTGCTGACGAGCCCGGAAGCCGGCACCACGCGGGATTCCATTTCGGTCGAACTGAACTGGGAAGGACGCGATTTTCGTATCTTCGATACCGCCGGGCTGCGGCGCCGGTCGCGCATTGAGGAGAAGCTCGAAAAGCTGTCGGTGGCGGACACCTTGCGCGCCGTCAGGTTTGCCGAAGTCGTCGTGCTGATGATGGATGCGCAGAACAGGTTCGAGGAGCAGGACCTGCGCATCGCCGACCTGATCGAGCGCGAGGGCCGCGCGCTGGTGATTGCCGTCAACAAATGGGATCTGATGCCGCGCGGGTCGGGCGGGATCGCATCGTTGCGCCGCGATGCCGATCACTGGCTGCCGCAGGTCAAGGGCGTGCCGGTCATCGCCGTCTCCGGCCTGACGGGCGAGGGAATCGACGGCCTGATGACGGCGATCCAGGACGCCTACGCCGTCTGGAATCATCGGGTGCCGACGGCCGCGCTCAATCGCTGGTTCCAGCAGGCGGTCGATACCAACCCGCCGCCAGCGGTCTCGGGCCGGCGGCTGAAGCTCAACTACGCGACCCAGACCAAGGCCCGGCCACCCAGTTTCGTGGTGTTCTGTTCGCGGGCGGATGCGGTTCCGGAATCCTATCTGCGCTATCTCGTCAACAGCTTGCGCCAGGTGTTCGATCTGCCGGGCGCGCCGATCCGCATCACGCTTCGCGAAAAGGCCAATCCGTTCGCGCACAAGCGCAAACGCAAGTCGTGAGCGCGTATTCGCAAAAGGTGGATCAGCGGCTGCGGGGCGGCTGCGCGCGTTGCAGAAGCTGCGCCCTGTAATTCTCCAGCAATTCCGCCGCGAACTCGGCCGGGCTCCGGCGACCGTCGTCCGCCTCGCTGGGTGGCGGGTTCTTGAGGGTAAAGGCACGCATCACGCGCTCGACAACGGCTCGCATCGACAGCTCCTGACCCGATCGAGACGGGTCCATCGCGCATCAAGTTCCGGTCATTTGTGAGGCAACCGTCCAAAACGGTTCAGTGCGCCGGAGCGGAATGCCAGAGACAGCCGCCATATCGTGGGGCGTGCAGAGGGTTGGGGTACCCCTCACCCCCGGCGGGAAGAGGTGAAGAAGATCGACATTCCGATTCCGCCAAGCTGCCAACGACTCTAAGCAGACGGCGGATGGAAGCTCATCACCTTACGGCTTTTGTAGTCGTAGAGCTTGCCGGTCTCGCTCCAGGACGGAAGGCACATCGGGACGATGAATTCGGCAATCTGTTCAGGCGTAACCAGCGTCATCGGATCCTCGCCGGGAAACACGATGGCCCGCATGCGGGTGCGAACCGGCCCGGGATTGAACAGGTTGACCCGGATCGGCGTCGTGGCCGTCTCGTTCGCCCAGCATCGCACCAGCGTATCCAGCGCGGCCTTCGAGGCCGCATAGGGACCGCGATAGGCGTTGGCCTTGCTGGCGGCGCTGGCGGTGACGAATACCGCGCGTCCGGCATCGGATTTCTGAAGTAATGGCTCCATGCAGCGGATCAACTGAAAATTCGCGGTGACGTTGATCGCCATGACGTCCTGCCACGGCTTCAGATCGATGTGGCCGAGCGGCGAGGACGGACCGGCGATGCCGGCATTGCCGACGAGAATATCGAGCTTGCCATGGCGCTCGTTCAATGCGGCGCCGAGCCGTGCGGTGCCGTCGAAGTCGGTGAGATTGAGCGGCACCAGCGTCGCGCTGCCGCCGTCCTTGCCGATGTCGTCGTCAAGCTCTTCGAGCCCGCCTTGCGTGCGGGCCACCGCGATCACATGCGCCCCGGCTTTTGCGAGCGCGCGCGCGGTGGCGTAGCCGATGCCGCGCGAGGCTCCGGTCACGAGCGCGATACGGGAGGCGAGTGGTTTTGTCATGGACTGGAATGCTTTGTGCTGGCGGGGCGGATTGACAAAAGAACCTGCTGAAACGGGATGCGAATGTTAGAACCGGATCATCAGGATGGGAAGCAGGGGAGTTGTGCGCCTTATGCCTGAATTATCTGGCGAAGCCAAAGGACAATGGCGACCGATGTCGGCCGCCGACCTGCCGCTGGTCCGGACAGTCGCGGAGAAGGTTCATCCCGCTTTCCCGGAGGACGCGGAGGTGTTCGCCGAGCGACTCCGGCTCTACGCGGCCGGCTGCCTCGTCTTCCACGATGGTGCGGCCATCGTGGGGTATGCCGTCAGCCATCCGTGGCGCGCCATGGACCCGCCGGCGTTGAATTCACGGCTTGGCATCTTACCCCGCCACCCGGAGACCTACTACATCCATGACATCGCATTGCTGCCCGAATTGCGAGGGACCGGCGCGGCGGCGATGGCGGTTGCCCGGATGCTCGCGCAGGCGGGCAGGGAAAAGCTCGGCACCGCGTCACTGGTGGCAGTCAATGGCTCCGCGGGTTTCTGGAGACGCCACGGCTTCCGCGAGATCGCGCTCGATAAAATCCGGGACGTGGCGCTCATGCGGAAACTGAGCGGTTACAGCAACGCTGCGGTTTTCATGGTCCGGCGGCTCTAGCTTTTTGATTCGACGCGTTTTCTTCACGCGAACCGGTCCCCACTTCGCTCGAAAACGCTATAGGCCGGAGATCTTTCGATGAGTGTGCCCTCGGACCGGATCGTCGACCTGTACGAACGGCACGCGCAGGTCTTCGATCGCGAGCGCGGCAGGAGCCTGTTCGAACGCGGCTGGCTTGACCGATTTCGTACGATCGCAGGCGCCGGAGCGGCCATCCTCGATGTCGGTTGCGGATCGGGCGAGCCGATCGCGCGTTATCTCATCGCTGCCGGGCATGACGTGACCGGCGTCGATTCGTCGAAGACGATGATCGCGATTTGCCGGAGGCGCTTTCCGGAGCAGTCGTGGGTAGTTGCCGATATGCGTGGGCTCGCCCTCGGCCGCCGATTCGGTGGCATTCTCGCATGGGACAGCTTTTTTCATCTCGCACAACCCGATCAGCGGGCGATGTTTGCGATCTTTGCTGCGCATGCTGCGGAAGGATGCGCGCTGCTGTTCACCAGCGGCCCGCGTGCGGGCGAGGCGATCGGATCGTATCAGGGCGAGGCGCTGTACCACGCCAGTCTCGATCCCGACGAATACCGAGCGTTGCTGCGTGCCAACGGATTTGATGTCCTCGACTACGTTGCCGAAGACGCAGCATGCGGCGGCCACACGATATGGCTGGCGCGATCGGCGGGAAGCGGCCACGCCGACTGCTGACGCGCTCGGGTCAGCTCGCCTCCGCAAGCAGCGACAGTTGATGCGGCTGCGGTTCGACGTCGGTATGGTCGGTGAGGCTGGTGGGATAGGCGCCGGTGAAGCAGTGGTCGGAGTATTTCGGATTGGCAGGATCGCGTCCCGGCTCGCCCATGGCGCGATACATGCCGTCGATGGAGAGGAAGGCCAGCGAATCCGCGCCGATGATGTCGCGCATCTGTTCAAGGCTGTGGGTCGCGGCCAACAGTCCGTTACGGTCCGGCAAGTCGATGCCGTAGTAATCGGGGTGAATGATCGGCGGCGAGGCGAGACGGAAGTGCACCTCCGTGGCGCCGGCATCGCGCATCATGCGCACGATCTTCTTCGAGGTGGTGCCGCGCACCAGCGAGTCGTCGATCAGGACGATGCGTTTGCCCGCAATCGCGGCGCGGTTGGCCGAATGCTTCATGCGCACGCCGAGTTCGCGGACGCTTTGAGCCGGCTGGATGAAGGTGCGGCCGACATAGTGGTTTCTGATAATGCCGAGTTCGTACGGGACGCCGGAGAACTGGCTGTAGCCGAGTGCGGCAGGCACGCCGGAATCGGGCACCGGCACCACCACGTCGACCTCGGCGTGGCTTTCGCGGGCGAGTTGCGCGCCGAACGCCTTGCGCACTTCATAGACCGAACGGCCGGCGACGATGGAATCCGGCCGCGAGAAATAGATGTATTCGAAAATGCAGGGCCGCGGCGGCATCGGCGGAAAGGGCTTGTGAATTTCAGTCTGGATGGTCCCGTCCTTGCGATGGAATACGATGATTTCGCCGGGTTCGATGTCGCGGACATATTTCGCGCCGATAATGTCGAGCGCGCAGGTTTCCGACACCAGGATCGGGCAACCGTCGAGTTCGCCGAGAACGAGCGGGCGGATGCCGCGCGGGTCGCGCGCGCCGACCAGCTTCTTGTTGGTCAGCGATACCAGCGCGTAGGCGCCCTCAATGGCCCGGAGCGCCTCGATGTAGCGCTCAATGAAACGGCCGCGCCGGGATTGCGCCACCAGATGCAGGATCGCCTCGGTGTCGGAGGTCGATTGCATCAAGGCGCCGTTGCTCACCAGCTCGCGGCGCAGCGTCAGCCCGTTGGTGAGGTTGCCGTTGTGGGCGACCGCGAATCCGCCGGCATTGAGTTCGGCGAACAGCGGCTGCACGTTGCGCAGGATGGTGCCGCCGGTTGTGGAGTAGCGGGTGTGGCCGATGGCCGCGCTGCCGGGAAGACCTTCGATCACCGCGCGGCGGGAGAAGGTGTCGCCGACGAGACCGAGGCGGCGTTCGGAGTGAAATCGCTGACCGTCGAAGGTGACGATGCCGGCGGCTTCCTGGCCGCGATGCTGGAGAGCGTGGAGACCGAGCGCGGTGATGGCGGCGGCGTCGGGATGGCCGAAGATGCCGAACACGCCGCATTCCTCGCGGAGCGTGTCGCCATCGAGATCGAAATCCGGCTCGCGCGCGTCACCGGAAGGGCTCTGCTGACAGTCCATTGCGCCTCGCACTATAGCATTTTCGAGCGAAGTAGTTACCGGTTCAGGTCAAACGTCGAAAAGCCGGAGTCCGACATCGATTCCATCAAAGCCGGAGTAGCCCTAGTGTTCCGCCGGTTTGCCGTCGATCAGCTTTTGCAGGCCGTCTCGGGCAGGCTTGGAGTAGCCGTCGGAGCCGGGGGGAGTCGGTTCCGTATCCGATTGATCCGCTTCCGGCTTATTCTTCTTGAGTTTGTTTAAGATGGTGTTCTCGGGATCGTCCGGCAATAGCGATTGCAGCCAGACGCCGGTGGAATTGAGCACCGTGAGCGACTTCGCGCCCGTGACCCAGTCCGGCCGCTGCTTGTCAGGAACCAGCCAGGTAAAGAACAGAAAGGCAACAACGACGATCAGCAGGCCTCGCGCCAGCCCGAACAGGAAACCCAGGGTGCGGTCGAGCGCGCCGATCCGCGAATCCAGAACCATGTCGGAAATGCGCGTCGTGAGGATCGAAACCACGATCAGGGTGCCGATGAAAACGCCGCCGATCACGGCCCCGGCCGCCAGCGTTTCGCTCTCGATATAGGTCTTGGCGAACGGCAACAGTTTCTGGAACGAGTAGAGCGTCGCCAGCGCGGCAATGCCCCAGGACGCGATCGACAGGATTTCGCGCATGAAGCCGCGGATCATCGCGAGCAGGCCCGAAATCAGCATCACGCCGAGCAGAACGAGGTCGAGGATGGTTATCGGCATCGGCTGTTCAGGTCCGCTCGTAAATCCAGGTCGCAAATCCAGGTCGTAAATCAAAGTAACCGAATCGGCGTCTCACTGCCGGTCCAGGCTGACGGTCATATGACGCGTCCCGCAAGGACCTTCGCGCAACATATCGTCGACCTCGCGGCCGCGCCGAATGTATAGCGGCGGCCGATGCGGAGGTCACGCCCGCTTTAGCCGTTCTGACGACGGAATCCGGGCGGTGTGGCATTTTTCTCCGGGTCGGTGGCCTTGGCGGGATGGCCTTGTCCGCGCGCGGCGATATCCGCCACCAGCGTCGTCAATCCGGCGACTGTATCAAGCGTCAGACCGGCATCGCCGCCGATGTCGCCACGGGCTGATTCGGGAAGCACGGCGCGACCGAATCCGAGCTTGGCTGCTTCCTTTAGCCGCGCCGAGGTCTGCGCCACCGGCCTGACCGCGCCTGACAGCGAAATCTCGCCGAAATACACCGCGTCGGTCGGCAACTGGGCATGTGTCAGCGAGGACACCAGCGCCGCCGCCGCGGCGAGGTCGGCGGCGGGCTCGCTGATGCGAAGGCCGCCGGCGACATTGAAATAGACATCGTGACCCGACAGCTTGACCCCGCAATGGGCTTCGAGAACCGCCAGCACCATGGAGAGCCGGTTCGAATCCCAGCCGACCACGGCACGCCGCGGCGTGCCGAGCGCGGTCGGCGCCACCAGCGCCTGCAACTCCACCAGCACCGGGCGGGTGCCTTCAAGGCCCGCGAACACCGCGGTGCCGGGACTGCCGAGGTCGCGCGCCGACAGAAACAGTTCGGATGGGTTTGACACCTCGCGCAAGCCGAGCCCGGTCATCTCAAAGACGCCGATCTCGTCTGTGGGACCGAAACGGTTCTTCACCGCGCGCAGGATGCGGAATTGCTGCGAGCCTTCGCCTTCGAACGACAGCACGGCGTCGACCATGTGCTCGACCACGCGGGGACCTGCGATCTGGCCGTCCTTGGTGACGTGGCCGACCAGGATCAGCGCCGCCCCGGACTTCTTGGCGAAGCGAATCAGCGCCTGCGCCGAGGCGCGCACCTGGGTGACGGTGCCGGGCGCGGATTCCACGGTGTCGGTCCACATGGTCTGGATCGAGTCGATCACCACGAGGCGCGGCACCGCGCCTTCGGACAGGGTGGCGACGATGTCCTCGACCGAGGTCTCCGCCGCAAGCTGCACCGGCGCGTCGGCAAGTCCGAGGCGTTCGGCGCGCAACCGCACCTGCGCGACCGCTTCCTCGCCGGAAATATAGACCGCGCGATGGCCCGCGCGGGCGAGCAAGCTGGTCGCCTGCGTCAGCAGCGTCGATTTGCCGATGCCGGGGTCGCCGCCGACCAGCAGCACCGAGCCGCGCACGAACCCGCCGCCGGTGACGCGATCGAGCTCGGTCATGCCGGAAGAAAGGCGCGGCGCGTCCTGTGTTTTGCCTGCCAGCGTTTCCAGCGTGAACAGCCGGCCCTTGCGCTTGGAGCGGATGCTGACCGGCATCGTCGTCGCGCCGGTTAAGTCCTCCTCGGCCAGCGTATTCCATTCGCCGCAAGCATCGCACTTGCCCTGCCAGCGGTTATACGCCGCGCCGCAGGTCTGGCAGACGAAGGAGAGGGCGGATTTTGCCATTTTCGATCGAGCCGGGCGCCGAGGTCACGACCCGGCTGGTCCGCCTTTGTAGATTCGATTGTAGCGGTCGCCGAGACTCGTCAGCACCTCGTAGCCGATGGTGCCGAAATGGTGCGCAAGTTCGTCCACGGTGATGCCTTCGCCGATCAGCGTGACGAAATGGCCGCGCCGCACCGTCGCACGAGATGGCAGGTCGGTGATGTCGACCGCCAGCAGGTCCATGGAAATGCGGCCCGCCACCGGGCATCGCGTTCCCGCCACCACGACGTCCGCTCCGCGGGTGCCGTCATTGCTGCCGCCGGCGCGGAAATAGCCGTCGGCATATCCCGCCGCAACGATGGCGAGCCGCGTCGGCCGCCGCGCTGTCCACGTTGCGCCGTAGCCAACGCTTTCGCCCTTGTCGACCATCCGGATATGCACGATCCGGGCTTTCAGCTCGACAACGGGCCGCATCGGATTGTCGGCTTCCGGCGTGGGATTGACGCCGTAGAGCGCGGCGCCCGGACGCACCAGGTCGAACGGATATTGCGGCCCGAGGAAAATGCCGGACGAGTTCGCCAGCGAAGCGGGAACGCCGGAGAACTGGCCGGCGATCTCGCGGAAGGCCGCAACCTGTCTGGCGTTGAGCGGATGATGGAGCGTTTCGGCGCAGGCGAGGTGGCTCATCACGAGCGTAATGCCGTGATCGCCGGCGACAATTCTTGGTATGAGCGCCTGCGCCTCGTCGAGGGCGAGGCCGAGGCGGTTCATGCCGGTGTCGATGTGGATGGCCGCGCCGCCAGCCCAACCGGTACGGCGGCAGAACGCGTCCCATTCCGCGAGTTCGTTAAGGTCGCCGATCACGGGCCGGCAATTGATCGCGGCGAAGGCGTCGCTGCAATTCTGAAAGAGGCCGTCCAGCACATAGAGATCGGCAGAGGGAGCGGCGGCGCGGACGGCGCGGGCCTCGCCGAGCGTGGCCACGAAAAACGTCTTGCATCCGGCGGCAGCCAGCGCGCGCGCCACCGGGCCGGCTCCGCAGCCATAGGCATTGGCCTTGACGACGCCGGCGCATTCGGCGGGCACGGCGGTCTTTTCGAGCTTGCGCCAGTTGGCTGCAATGGCGTCGAGGTCGACGGTGAGGGTGCCGATCGCCGCGTCAGCCGTAACCGCCATGTCGGCGTCGGCCGGCGTGCCGCTGGACGTCGTTCTGGAATCGGGCATGAGATTCATGCCGCATGCTACGCTCGGCTGCACGGCGGTTCAACCGCGCGAGCGGCGTGCTTAGATGGGCTGTAGATCAAATACGCTCGGGCAGGTGGCCGTCGTGCGCGAGATCGCTGAAGCGGGTGAACTGCCCCTCGAACTGCAACTCGACGGTGCCGGTCGGACCGTGGCGCTGCTTGCCGATGATGACTTCGGCCTTGCCGTGCACAAGCGACATATCGAGTTGCCACTTCTCGTATTCGGGCGTGCCCGGCCGAGGCTCCTTGTTCTGGAGGTAATATTCCTCGCGGAACACGAACATCACGACGTCGGCGTCCTGTTCGATCGAGCCGGATTCGCGCAAGTCGGCGAGTTGCGGGCGCTTGTCGTCACGGGCTTCGACCTGACGGGATAGTTGCGACAACGCGATGATCGGAACGTTCAATTCCTTCGCCAGCGCCTTCAGGCTGGTAGTGATTTCGGTGACTTCCTGCACGCGGTTGTCGCTGCGCTTGCCGCTGCCCTGCAGGAGCTGGATGTAGTCGACGATCAGCACGTCGAGTCCCTTCTGGCGCTTCAGGCGGCGGGCGCGCGCCGTCAGTTGCGAAATCGAGAGGCCGCCGGTCTCGTCGACATAGAGCGGCAGGTGCTCGAGTTCGATGGTGTGATCGCGGATCTTCTCGAAATCGCTTTCGGTGATGCCGCCGCGGCGGATATTGCTGGAGGCGATGCTGGTCTGCTCGGCGAGAATGCGCGTCGCCAGTTGCTCCGCCGACATTTCGCAGGAGAAGAAGCCGACGATGCCGCCATTGACGGTCTTCATCGTACCGTCGGGCTGAAGCTCCGACTCATGAGCCTTGGCGATGTTGTAGGCGATGTTGGTGGCGAGCGCGGTCTTGCCCATGCCGGGCCGGCCCGCGACGATGATCAGGTCGGAATGCTGCAATCCGCCCATTTTGGAGTCGAGATCGCGCAGGCCCGTGGCGATGCCGGACAGTTTTCCGTCGCGTCGGTAGGCGTTGGCCGCCATGTCGAGCGCGATCTTCATCGCCTGCGAAAATTTCTGGAAGCCGCCGTCGTAGCGGCCGGATTCGGCCAGTTCGTAGAGGCGGCGCTCGGCGTCCTCGATCTGCGCCCGCGGCGCGAAATCGACCGGCGCGTCGTAGGCGACGTTGACCATGTCTTCGCCGATGCGGATCAGGTCGCGGCGCAGCGCCTGCTCATAGATGGCGCGCCCGTAGTGGAGCGCGTTGATGATCGTGGTGGCCTCCGCCGCAAGACGGGCGAGGTACTGGCTCACGGTCATGCCGCCGATGTCGGTCTCGGCGGGAACGAAGGTTTTGACGGTGACGGGCGTTGCGACCTTGCCGGCGCGGATCAGGCTGCCCGCGGTCTCATAGATGGTCCGGTGGATCTCTTCGTAGAAGTGCTTCGGCTCAAGGAAATCCGAGACCCTGTAGAATGCGTCGTTGTTGACCAGAATGGCGCCGAGAAGACCTCGCTCCGCTTCGATGTTGTGCGGCGCGGTGCGATAGGTCGGCGTTGCCGTATCAGGCGCAAGCTTCAGGATCTTCGAATCAGCCATGGCTTTCGATTTTGACGGAGTTTTCGAGTATGGGGCACGCATAAGGCGCCATTGGGGACGGCGGAAGCATGCCGTCTCCCTTATGCCCGATTCTCACACCGGCTCGAATGAAACTTGAGGCGGAACCGTATCGAACTTGACGGTAACGGGCGACCGAACGGCCACCCGAATCAACTCACTCGCCCGCGATCTGAAGCCGCGGACGCTGTTTTCGCTCGATGCTTCGCAGTCTGGCTTCACCGCGCGGGATGTAGTCGCGTGTCATCGGCACAATGCCTTGCCGCCTGGTGATCTGGATCTGGAAATTCATCAGGTTCTGCTTGCGGAACGACATTTCCGAAGAGGCGAGATAAAACTCCCACATCCGCGCGAACCGCTCGTCGTAGAGCCGCACCGCTTCCTCGCGTCGCGCCATGAAGCGCTCGCGCCAGGCCTTCAGCGTTTCCGCATAATGCAGGCGCAGGATTTCAATGTCGCAGACCAGAAGCCCGGCGCGCTCGATCGCCGGCAGGACCTCCGACAGCGCGGGAATGTATCCGCCGGGGAAGATGTACTTCGCGATCCAGGGATTGGTGATGCCCGGACCTTCGGAACGGCCGATCGAATGCAGCACCATCACGCCGTCACGGTCGAGCAGTTCGGCGCAGCGCTTGAAAAAGGTGTCGTAATGGTCGACGCCGACGTGCTCGAACATGCCGACCGAAACGATTCGATCGAAAGGTCCGGACGTGTCGCGATAGTCCTGAAGCAGGAACTTCGCCGACCGGGCGAGGTTCTTTTCCTCGGCGCGAGCTTTCGACACCTGAAGCTGTTCGGTCGACAGCGTGATGCCGGTGACGTGGGCGCCGGTCATTTCCGCAAGATAAAGGCTCAGTCCGCCCCAGCCCGAGCCGATATCGAGGACGCGTTGGCCGGGCTCGACCAGTATCTTGGCGGTTACATGACGTTTCTTGGCAAGCTGGGCGTCGTCCAGCGTCAGGTCCGGGGTTTCGAAATACGCGCAACTGTATTGTTTGTCGGCATCGAGAAACAGCGAATAGAGGCGGCCGTCGAGGTCGTAATGGCGCGCGACGTTGTTTCTGGACCGACCGCGCGGATTGAATTGCTGGATGTTGCGAACGAGATAGCGGAGCCACCATTGCAGCTTCGCCCAGCGCGGCATGATGTCGGGCTGGTCGAGGATGATCGCCAGGAGGTCGGCGATCGATCCTCGTTCGACCACCATCGTGCCGTCGGTGTAAGCCTCGCCGAACGACATCTCGGGATCGAGCAGAAGCTGCCGTGCGACCTCTTTCGTGGTCAATCGCACCCGCACCGGCTGGCCGGTGCCGTCGCCGCATGTAAAGGTCATGCCGCTTGCGGTTACGAATGTAATCGAGCCGCGCTGAACAAACTGGTTCAGAAAAAACCGTAACAAACGGTCCATCGAAACCACCATCATCGCGAGGATGCGCCGGTCGCCCGTCGGCCGAGGATGACATCCCCGTTTCCCCAAGAACGATAATATCGACGGAACCGTTCCACCAATGCACGTATCGCAGGGCGGATACCCGGAATTGTGATCACGGGGTTGCGTTATCTGCGCGCTTCCATTCGCAACGTAATTGGCTAAAAGGTGGGCCCGCCGCAGTCGCGGTGATTCCGCACCCCGGAGGATGGAATGTTGAGCCGAGCGCTCAGTCTGGCGACGGCGATGCTCGTGATCGTCGGTTTCGCGACGGATCGCGTACGCGCGCAAAATCTCGAAGCGGGCAAGTCGGCTGCGCAGATCTTTTCAGGGAACTGCACCGCTTGCCACAAAGGCGCTCGCGGATTGCTCAGGACGGTGGCGCCCGGATCGTTGCCCGGTTTCCTGCGTCAGCACTATACCACCGGCCCCGACATGGCCCGAATGCTCAGCGCCTATCTGATCTCCAACGGAGCGACCGACGAGCGCTACAGGGCAGAGACCCCCAGGCGGCATCCGGGCGATCTGAAACCCGAATCCGAGCCGAGGCAGGCCGGGCGCCAGGGCAGGAAGCCTTCCCGCGAAGCGGAGCGGCCGGACGCGGATATGTCCGCGCAGGATGAACCGCGCGGTCGCAGGAGCCGGCATCACGGCCGCCACGCACGACCGGAGACCGAGAATCCGGAGGCCGCGCGGCCGGCTTCGGAGGATTCCGTCGCCAGGGAAGCGAGCAAACCCGCAACCAGGAAGAAGCTGGGCAAGCGCGGCAAGCAGGCGCCGGAGGAGTCGCCGAAGGCTGGTGCCGCCGGGCACGACGAAGCGGTCGAGAAGCCGGAAACGGCGAAGAGCGTACCATCGGCCGCGGAACCCGCCAAAGGCGATACGGCCGGAGACGCGTCATCCAAAACCGAAACGCCAAAAGCGAAAACTCCCAACGACCAAGCGGCCGACGAAAAAGCCGGCGCGGAGCAGGCGGGCAAGACCAACACCGGCAAGCCGGACGCGTCCAATCCCGGTTCGACCAATTCCGAGAGTGCCGGTACGGCCGAAACCAGCAAATCCGACGCAGGCAAATCCGAAGCCGCCAAGCCTGAGATGGCCAAGCCCGATACGGCCAAGCCAGATACGGCCAAGTCCGGCGCGGGGGAGTCCGATACCAGCAGGCCGGCCGAAGCTACGAGTTCGGGCGAGCCCAAGACCGTTCCGCTGCGCGCCGATCCCGTTCCGGCGGTGACGCCGGCGCCGAAGGCCGGAGAGGGCGACGTGAAGCCGCCATCCGAAGCTGCAACCCCGACGCCGGCACAGTCTCCCGCTGGCTCTACGGCTCAACCCTCGCCGTCGACCTCGGCTGAACCGGCAAAGCCGGCGGTGTCTCCGAAGGAGCCATCTTCGCCGGCAGGGTCCGCCACCTCATCCGAGCCGCCGCCGGTTTCCGGTGGGCCGTCTGAGCCGGCTTCGGAATAAAGCGTTTCGCGCGAAGCGGAAAACCGGTTCGCGTGAAGAAATGCGTCAAATCAAAATCACAGAGCCCCGCTTCTGATTCCATCAGAAGCGGGGCTCTATAAGCATCTTCCGGTCTCGCGCTTATTCTTCGCGCGAGCTTGTTCTTCGAGCGAGCTTGCGGTTGAGGCAAGCGGTGATCGATCGCTCCCTCGGCGTCTTGGTCGCCGTCAGGTCAGCGAGACCAGCCCGCCACCGTGGCGCTCCAGTCGTCCGGCCAGTTCCAGTTCAAGCAGGACGGTGCGCACGATCGCCGGCGAGGCATCCGCCATCCGGATCAGATCGTCGAGCCCGATCGGCATCGGGCCGAGCAGACCAGTGATGCGTGCGCGGTCGCTCGCCACCGGCTCTTCGGCTCCGGGACCGTCGTAATCCGGTTCCTCCGCAGGCAGATCGATCGGCCGTCCCATGATCGGTCGCACGGCGTTGATGACATCGGACGCCTCGGTGATCAGCGTCGCGCCCTGCTTGATGAGATCGTTGGTGCCGGCGGCGCGAGGATCGAGCGGCGAACCCGGCACGGCGAAGACCTCGCGGCCTTGCTCGGCAGCGACACGGGCCGTGATCAGCGAGCCCGAGCGATGCGCCGCCTCGATCACGACGGCGCCGAGGGCGATGCCCGAGATCAGGCGGTTGCGCCGCGGGAAATCGCGGGCGCGCGGCACATGGCCCATCGGCATTTCCGAAATCGCGCCGCCGTCTTCCAATACGGCCGCAAGCAGATCCTCATGCTCCGGCGGATAGATGCGATCATGGCCGCCGGCCAGCACCGCGACGGTGCCGCTCGCGAGGCTTGCGCGATGCGCCGCCTGATCGATGCCGCGCGCCAGTCCCGACGCGATGACGAAACCGGCGTCGCCGAGATCGTGCGCCAGCACCTGCGCGAACTTGTGACCGGCGCCGGACGCATTGCGCGAGCCGACGATCGCAATCATCGGACGCGCCATGACGGCGAGGTTGCCGCGCACGCCGAGCAGCGGCGGCGCGTCGTCGATGGTTGTGAGGTGTGGCGGATAACCGGCCTCGCCGGGTGCCAGCAGCCTGACGCCGATCCGCCGCGCGGCGGCCAACTCGTTCCGTGCCTCGGCTTCGCCGCATAGCCTGGCCGGGCGCGAAGCGCCCCCGCGTCGCGCCAGATCGGGGAGGCGGTTCAGCGCCTCCCGGGCGCTGCCGAAATGATTCACGAGCGAACGAAAGGTCCGCGGCCCGACGTTTTCGGAGCGGATCAGCCGCAGCCAGTCGAGCCGCTGCGCTTCGTTCAGTCGCCTGTCTGAATCCGCGATGTCCACGCCTGCCCCCGAGCCGCTGGAACATTTGCCCAATCTGGCTGCGGGGACAACCCGTGGATGCCGTCATCCTTATCGTAAGACTCACGGGACGAGACCAACCTGGCAATGTGAGGTGCCTCACGGCCGCGGGCGGCGCATCGCATTAAGCCTGTTGCTGCGTCGACGGGAGTCGTCGACCTAAGGATGGAGACGATCATGGACAACAGCATTCGCAAACTCGATATCGAGGAAATCAATGTCGTCAGCGGCGGCATGAAGTGGACGCGGGTCAACAATCCCGATGTCATTGACGCTCGCGGCGGTCAATTCACCGCGTTGGGCCTGACCTTCACCGTTGACCTTGATGGCCACATTACCAGCATCACCCCGCGATAGCTGGCTGTCTGCAAGTCTACGCCTTCGCGCCGATTTTGCCTTCGCTGCCAGCGATAAGACGGCTGATGTTCTCCCGATGCTTGAACCACAGCAGCACTGTCAGCACCGTGAACAGCGAGGCAAATTGCGGGTGTCCCAGTCCCCACAGCACGAGCGGTGTGGCGAGGCTGGCGAGCAGCGCCGACAGCGACGAGTAACGCGTCGTGAACGCGACGAGCAGCCAGATCGCGCAGAACGCGAGCGCCGCCGGCCAGAACAGGCCGAGCAGCACGCCGATATAGGTGGCGACGCCCTTGCCGCCGCGGAATTTGAGCCACACCGGAAACAGGTGGCCGAGGAATGCGCCCAATGCCGCGGCCATCGCGGCTCCCGGTCCGGATAAAAGCGATGCAATGACGACTGCTACCGTACCCTTGAGCATGTCGCCGATGAGCGTTGCCGCTGCGAGGCTCTTGCGTCCGGTCCGCAGCACATTGGTCGCGCCGATATTGCCCGAGCCGATCGAACGCAGATCCTGCGTGCCTGCGATCCGCGTGAGGATCATTCCAAATGGAATTGAGCCGAGCAGATAGCCGAAAACGAAGGCAATCAGGCCGTTGGGAAACATCGCAAAGGGACTCCGGACGTCAATGCCGCAGATGTAAACCATAGATCAGCCCGGTCGCGCCACGGCAGATATTTCAGATCGTCCGGAGCATCGAAATTCGACCATAACGGCTTGAGCAGACAATGATTTTTGCAAGTTACAGCCAAGAGCGCCTTCTCCTTCTGACAGCGTCAGAAGCGAGGGGTCTATGTTTTTGATTTACCGCTAATTTCTCCAAGCGAGCGGATATTCTTCATTCGAAACGCGATAGCGTCAGACGTGTTCGAATACCGTGCGCCCGCCGACGATGGTGCGGACGACCCGGCCCGAGAAGCGGGACTCGTCGAACGGCGTATTCTTGCATTGCGATTTGAGATCGGCGGGATCGAGGATCCACGGGACGTCAGGATCGATCACGATCACATCGGCCGGCGCGCCCGGACGCAACGAGCCGCCCGGCAGGCCGAGCAACTCCGCCGGCCGCGTCGACATCGCACGGATCAGCGTCTTGAAGTCCAGCTCCGCATTGTGCACGAGCCGCAACGCCGCCGTCAGCATGGTCTCCAACCCGATCGCGCCCGCCGCGGCTTCCGCGAATGGCAGGCGCTTGGTTTCGACGTCCTGCGGATTGTGATCGGACATTACCACGTCGATCAGGCCCGAGGCGAGCGCTGCGATCAGCGCGCGGCGGTCGTCCTCGCTGCGCAGCGGCGGCGAAAGTTTCAGAAAGGTGCGATACGGGCCGATATCGTTTTCGTTCAATGTCAGGTGATTGATCGAAGCTGATGCGGTGACGGGAAGTCCGGCGTCCCGCGCGCGATTGAGGATGTCGAGGGATTCCGCGCAGCTCAGCGAGGCCGCGTGGTAGCGTCCGCGGGTCAACGCCACGAGCCGCATGTCGCGTTCCAGCATGATCGCTTCCGCGGCCGCCGGAATGCCCATCAGTCCGAGGCGGGCGGACAACTCGCCTTCGTTCATGACGCCTTCGCCGACCAGATGGGCATCCTCGGTGTGATGGACGATCAGGGCGTCGAAGTCGCTGGCATAGGTCAGGGCGCGGCGCATCACCTGGGCGTTCATCACGCTTTGCGCGCCATCGGTGAAGGCGACGGCGCCGGCCGCCTTCAACAGGCCGATCTCGGTCATTTCCTTGCCGGCAAGGCCCTTGGTCAGCGCCGCCATCGGATGAATGTTGACGATCGCGGTATCGCGCGCGCGCCGAAGCACGAAATCGACAGTCGCGGAATTGTCGATCACCGGCGAGGTGTCGGGCTGGCAGACGATGGTCGTGATGCCGCCGGCGGCGGCGGCGCGGCTCGCGGACGCAAAGGTTTCGCGATGGCCGGCGCCGGGCTCGCCGACGAACGCGCGCATGTCGATCAGGCCGGGCGCGACGATCTTGCCAGCGCAGTTGACGATGTCGGTGCCCTCGGGCACGCCGGCGGCGCCGATGCCGCGCCGCGCATCGCGGACGACGCCGTCGGTAATCAACACGTCGCCGGGGGCGTCGAGGTCGCGCGCGGGATCGACGATGCGGGCATTGGCGAGCAGGACGGGGCGGCGGTCCCTCACCATGACGTCACGCTCGTCCCTCTCAGCGAATCGGGCGCACCCCTCGACGAGTCAAAGCCGGCGTGACTGTGCCCTCTCACCTTGCGGGAGAGGGCGGGAGAACCGTTCAATGAATAAATATGGGTGAGGGGGCTGTACCCCCCACCCGACTTTCTGCGTTGAGATGCGCGGGCAGCCTTCTCCCGCAAGGGGAGAGGGCGCGATAACGTTCGCCGTGCGTTTGAACAATGATGGCTGGCCTTACGCATTTGGCAGGTTCCTCGCCAGCGCCTCTAACACCGCCATCCGCACCGCCACGCCCATTTCCACCTGTTCGCGGATCAGCGACTGCGCTCCGTCGGCCACGATGGAGTCGATCTCCACGCCGCGATTCATCGGTCCCGGATGCATGACCAGCGCGTCGGGTTTTGCATAAGCGAGCTTTTTCTGGTCGAGGCCGAAGTAGTGGAAATACTCGGAACTCGACGGCACGAACGAGCCGCTCATCCGTTCGCGCTGCAGCCGGAGCATCATCACGATGTCGGCGCCGTTCAGTCCTTCGCGCATGTCGCGGGCGACCTCGACGCCCATGCGCTCGATGCCCGGCGGCAGCAGCGTGGAGGGCGCGACGACGCGGACGCGCGCGCCCATGGCGTTGAGCAGGATGATGTTGGAGCGGGCCACGCGCGAATGCAGCACGTCGCCGCAGATCGCCACCAGGAGCCCATCGAGCCGCCCCTTGTTGCGGCGGATGGTCAGCGCATCGAGCAGCGCCTGGGTCGGATGTTCGTGGGCGCCGTCGCCGGCGTTGATGACGGATCCGTCGACCTTGCGCGCCAGCAGTTCCACCGCGCCGGAGGCGGAATGGCGCATCACCAGGATGTCCGGATGCATGGCGTTGAGCGTCATCGCGGTGTCGACCAGCGTTTCGCCCTTGCGGGTCGACATCGACGATACCGACATGTTCATGACGTCGGCACCGAGCCGCTTGCCCGCGATCTCGAACGACGATTGGGTTCGGGTCGAGGCTTCAAAGAACAGGTTGATCTGGGTGCGGCCGCGCAGCGAGGTGCGTTTCTTGTCGATCTGGCGATTCAGTTCGACGTATTCTTCGGAAAGGTCGAGTAGGCCGGTGATGTCGGCGACGGAAAGGCCCTCGATGCCCAGCAAGTGCCGGTGTCCGAGGACAAAGCTCGATTTCGGAGGCGATGTCATTAAAGCCAGAGCTATAGGCAGAGTTTCCCGGCGGAGCAAGGTCGAATAGCGCCCAAGCGAGTTTTCCCCCGGTGATGCTCGCTTAGGGTAAACGCGAAGAATTGTGATGACGCGCCTGTTTCCGGCGTAAAGTTGGATGACCCCGGCCCGCGGAGGTTGATGCATGACACAGGCCTCTTTCAGAACCCATGAGGTGCTCAACCAGTCGCCGCCGTTCGAGGACGTCGACCTGTTCACGCTGGACCGTCCGCTCACCGAGGCGGTGGCTGCGAACGGCGGCATGGCCGCGTCGGCTGAACTGTCCGAATTTAGCAGGCACTGGGGTTCGGCGGCGATGGCCGCGCGCGGTCGTCTTGCCAACGAAAATCCGCCGAAGCCGCGGATCTTCGATGCGCGCGGCAACAGGCGCGACGAGGTTGAATTCCATCCGGCCTATCACGAACTGATGGCGCATAGCGCGCACGCGGGTCTGCACAATTCCACCTGGACGGCCGCCGGCAAGCCGGCCGGCGGTGCGGCCGAAGCGGTCCGTGCGGCGAAATTCTACATGGCCGCGCAGGTCGAGACCGGGCACCTCTGCCCGATCACCATGACCCGCGCCGCGGTGACGGCGCTCGCGGTGCAGCCGGATGTGCTTGCGAAAGTGATGCCCTTGATCGCGACGCGCGCCTACGATCCGTCGTTTGCGCCGTGGTGGGGCAAGCGCGGCATGACGCTCGGCATGGGCATGACCGAGAAGCAGGGCGGCACCGACGTGCGCGCCAACCAGACCCGCGCCGTGCGCGATGGCGAGGCTTATCGCATCACCGGCCACAAATGGTTCATGTCGGCGCCGATGTGCGACGCGTTCCTCGTGCTGGCGCAGGCCGATGGCGGGTTGACGTGCTTCTTCATGCCGCGCTTCCGTCCCGACGGCTCGGTCAACGTCATCCATTTGCAGCGGCTGAAGGACAAGCTCGGCAATCGCTCCAATGCCTCGGCCGAGGTGGAGTTCACCGAAGCATACGCCGAACGCGTCGGCGAGGAGGGCAGGGGCATCCGCACCATCATCCAGATGGTGCAGCTCACGCGGCAGGATTGCGCGATCGCCTCAGCGGGCCTGATGCGCTCCGGGCTGGCGCGTGCGTTGCATCATGCCCGCCATCGCAGCGTGTTCCAGAAACATCTCGTCGATCAGCCGTTGATGCAGGCGGTGCTGTCAGACATGGCGTTGCATGTGGAAGCGTCGGTGGCATTGGTGATGCGGCTGTGTCGCGCGTTCGATGAGGCGCCGGAGGATGCCAAGGCAGCCGCGTGGATGCGGCTTCTGACGCCTGCGGTGAAATACTGGGTCTGCAAAAGCGCGCCGGGCTTTCTGTATGAGGCGATGGAGTGCCTCGGCGGTAACGGCTATGTCGAGGAGGGTATTCTGGCGCGGCACTATCGCGAAGCGCCCGTCAACGCGATCTGGGAAGGCTCCGGCAACGTGATGTGCCTCGACGTGCTGCGCGCGCTGGCGCGCGAGCCGGAGGCGGCTGCGGCCGTGCTCGAAGACTTCGTGGCGGATACTAAAAGTCTGCCCGGCGCGGCGGAAGCGGTGGCATTTCTTGCCAACACTTTCCGCCGGCCCGATGGCGAGCGAGCCGCGCGGCAGGCGGTTGAGACGCTGGCGCAACTGGCCGCGGCTGCGGCCCTCAACAGGACCGCGCCGGAGCAGGCTGCGCTGTTCGCCGCGACGCGCCTCGGGAGCAGCCGCGGGCGCATGTTCGGCACGGCCGAATTGTCTGCCGCGCAGAGCCGCGATCTGCTTGAGCGCGCGCTGCCGTGAAGACGATCCACTCAAAGCCAGTGTTCTAGAACCAATCTAGATCATTGCGGTTGCGGACGAATTTTGAACCCCATAAACGATTGCGGTGGATCGTGCGACCGTGACGGCGTGCCGGCGTCGCAAACCCTGGCGGTTTAGTTTTAGCATCATGATTTTTTCTGCTTCTCGTTCTGTTCGTCCGCGGCCGCTGTCGCCGGTCGGGTCCGTTTGCGCGCGAGGGACAGCTTTCGTCGGGCGTGCAGAGAGGTATCCATGAGCTGGGACCTGCACCGGCTGTTCGTGCGACACGCGCGCGATATCACCGCGGCGCTGCGGCGTCGGGGACTGAGCGAGGAGACGGCGGCCGACATCACCCAGGACACGTTCGTGAAGGTTCTCGTCTCGCCGCCCGGCAATTCGGTGACGGTTCATAACCCGGCGGCCTATTTGTTTCGGGTGGCGCGAAATCTCGGCATCGATCACCAGCGCCGCGAGCGGGTGTTGCGTCGCGTCGATCTGTCGGCCGAGGATTTCGCCGCGATCGTCGACCCCGCGCCGTCTCCGGAAGCCGCCGTCTACGACCGCCAGAAGCTGGCGCTCACCAGGGCTGCGCTCTCCGAGCTGCCCGAGCGCACTCGCATCGCATTCGAAATGCACCGGCTCGACGACATGACGATTGCCGAGGTCGCCGCCGAACTCAATCTCTCAACCTCGCGGATCTGGTCGCTGATCCGGGACGCCTACGATCATATTGATGCCCGGCTGACCGGCCTCTGATAGGCTGCCGCTCAAAAAACTGAAAATTCTGGCCTGCCATTCGTATTCTTCGATAGGGAAGGCTTTGCCCGCGTGCCCTCGCGCGGGATGATGGACACATGGGAATGACCGAAGCGCCAGCAGAGGACCGCCGATTGTTCCATGAAGCGGCGGACCTCGCCATCCGCCTCCAGAACGACCCTGCCAATCCGGTTTCCGTCGACATGGTGCGGGCATGGGTGGCGCGCAGTCCCCGGCACGAAGCGGCGTGGGCCAGGGTCGCCGCGATCCACGGCATGACCGGAAAGGTTTTGACCGAACAGCGCAAGGCCGAGCGCAAAGCGGAGCGCAAGATCGCCGAGGGCGGAGTTGCGGGCATGTCGCGGCGTACGCTGGTCATCGGCGGCCTGATCGGCGTTGGCGCTGCCGCGGCTGGATCGGTGGCGGTGCCGCGCGCCCTCATGCGCGCGAGGGCGGACTACATGACGTCCACCGCCGAAATCCGGCGCGTCACCTTGTCCGACGGCAGCGAGATTATCCTCGGTCCCGATAGCGCGGTCGCGATCGATTTCACCGATGCGCGCAGGACCATCGCACTGTTGGCGGGAATGGCCTATTTCGACGTGGCGCGCGATGCCGCGCGTCCCTTCTCGGTCCTGTCCGGCGATCTCGCGGCGATGGCGCTCGGCACCGCCTTCGACGTGTCAAATGACGCGGGATTCGTTTCGGTCTCCGTGGACCGTGGCACGGTCGAGGCGAAAGCGGCCGATTCCGGACTTCGCCTCGGAGAACGATTGAATCCCGGCGACTGGATCACCTTCGACAACGCCTCGCACGGGGTCGTCCGCGGCACGCGGGAGGTCTCGCAGATCGCGGCGTGGCGGGAGGGGATGATCGTGGCGGAGCGGGAGACCGTCTCCGCGATGGTCGCCAGGATCGCCCGCTGGCAGCCGGGAAGCGTCGTCATGGCCGATCCGTTTCTCGGCTCCCGCGTGGTGAGCGGCGTGTTCGATCTTGCCGATCCGGTCGGAGCGCTCGAAGCCGTGGTTCGCCCGTTCGGCGCGAAGGTGCGCAGCATTTCGCGCTTCATGACCGTGATCTCGCCGGTCTGAAAAATCTCCCGCCAGAAAAAACAGAAAATTTCGACAGCCCGTTCGTAAAGCCCAATAAGGGACCGCATCGAGTGAGCGGCCGGTCCCGAATGACATTTCGGGGGTGGGTCGGATATGGGGCAAGAGTTTCCGGGGCATGGGTCTCGCAGGAACGATTTTTGCAAAAGCGATTTTTGCAAAGGTGTCAGCAAGGCGCTGATTGCGGCGCTGCTGGCGACGACGGCGGTCGTGGGCAGCGGCACGGTCATTCCGGGCCAGGCGTTGGCGCAGGCTCAAGCCGGTTTCAACATCCCAGCCGGCCCGTTGAATCAAGCCCTGGCCGCGTTCGGCAGGCAGTCGGGAATCCAGCTCTCCTATGAAGCGTCTATTGCGAGCGGCAAGACCTCGCCGGGAATTCAGGGAACGGCGACGCGCGAGCAGGCCATCGCGCGCATCCTGCAAGGCTCCGGCCTGAGCTATTCCTTCAAGGATGCGCGAAACGTACTGATTACCCAGCCGGGCGCGACGACAGGCGGCACGAGCGTGGCGGGCGCGATCTCGCTCGACACCATCGACGTGCAGGGCGCGACATCGAGCGATCCCGGCAGGACCGAAGGCACCGGTTCCTACACGACGGACCAGTCGTCATTCGGCAAGGGGCAGACGCTCAGGGAATTGCCGCAGACGGTCTCGGTGATAACGCACCAGCGCATTCAGGACCAAAGAATGACGACCGTTGAAGATGCGCTGGAGTACACACCCGGCATCACGGCTATGCGCTCATCCACTAATAGTTTTACCTTCTATTCCCGGGGCTTCCAGATCACGAATTACCAGATTGACGGCAACAGCCCGTTCTATGGGGGCGGTGATGGTTACAATATGCAGGGTCTGGATCTTGCCATGTATGACCGCGTCGAAGTCATGCGCGGGTCTGATGCGCTCTATGGCACGTCTGGCGAGCCGGGCGGTGTCGTCAATCTGGTACGCAAGAAGCCGACGAAGCAGCTTCACATGAATGCGGCGGTCAGCGGCGGAAGCTGGGACAACTACCGAGGCGATCTGGACGTGGGCGGCGCGCTCACCGAGAACGGCAGCGTTCGCGCGCGTCTTGTCGGCGTCTATGAGGATCGGAAGTACTTTTATAAATACGCCAAGAGTAAAAAGTATCTGCTTTACGGGATCGTCGAAGCCGACGTTACTGACAGCACGATGCTGACCGTGGGCAGTAATGTCATGCACCAGAATTTTGATGGATATAATCTCTTTGGCCTTCCGCGCTATTCGAATGGAGCCGATATCGGCCTGCCGCGCAATTTCTACCTTGGTGGCCCTGATGATCACTGGCTGAGAAATAACACCAAGCACTTCGTTCGCATCGATCAGGAGCTTGGAACAAACTGGACTCTCGGAATCGAGGCCTCGCGAGGTTTAAGCAAGAATAACCGTCGCGATATGTCGTGGGCTACGTACATCGATCCGGCCACTGGCACAGGGCCCGGAACATTCAGAGACAGAGATTTCAATTACGATGATACACAGGACACGCTCGACGCCGTGCTGAAAGGTTCATTCCATCTGCTTGGCGGTGAACACAAGGTGACTTTGGGAGCGAATATCAATAAGCGCAATTTTGACATGGCGTTGAGATGGCGCGACTCCAACGTTCCCCTGTCTCCCAATATCTTCGAGTACAATCCGTTCGATCATATTTCAAATCTACCCTACTATCCCACGTCTCGTTTTAAGGACAAGATCGTTCAGAAGGGGGTTTATGGATCGCTCGTCGCTCAACTTGCGGCCCCTCTGAAGTTGATCCTCGGAGGGCGGTTGAGTTGGTATAAATACGATAGCACCTCAGATAGTTTGGACCGGAATACGGGGGCCGTCACTGGCACATCCTTCGCTGGATACGAGGACAACAAGGTATTCACCCCTTATCTTGGTTTGGTCTACGATCTCTCCGAACGATGGTCGGCCTATGCGAGCTTTGCTGAAACCTACGTACCACAGGCGAACTATCATAAGGGACCTTTGCCCGGCACGCCGCTCGGTCCTGTCACGGGGCGTACTTATGAGGTTGGCGTCAAGGGTAGTCTGCTCGACGGTCGACTGAACACGGCGATTGCCCTGTATCATATCAAGCGCAACGGTCAGGCGATACAAGACCGCGCATATCCACCCACTCCCGGTGATCTCGGCAGCAATTGTTGTTATCTCGACAGCGGCCGCGTCATCAGCCAGGGTGTCGATTTTGAAGTGAGCGGCGAGGTCGCGGATGGCTGGCAAATTCAAGCCGGCTACACCTTCAACGACAACGAGAATAAGGCTGAAGGTGGCCGCTACAGTACGGTCACGCCCAAGCATCTGTTCAAATTATGGACAACCTATGCGTTTCAAGGTCCGCTTGAAGGCTGGAAGATCGGCGGCGGCGTGACCGCGCAAAGCTCATACTACCAGAGCGGGTTAATAAGGACATTCGTCAACGGACATTATGAGGGTCCTATGACACCCTTTGAATTTACCGAGCCGGGCCGCGCGGTGTTCGATCTATTTGTTCAATACCAAGTCGATAAGAACTGGTCCGTCGCTCTCAACGTCAACAATGTCTTCGACAAGAAATATTACTACGTTACGGATCAGAATCCGTACGCTGGTAACTATTATGGCGAGCCCCGCAACTTCCTGCTGACCACGCGGGCGAAGTTTTAAGCTCCCGTCCAATAAGGACGCGCTGGTTCGTCACCATGCAAGACCTCCCCCGCCGTTGTCGGGGCGTTCCTTCATGGCGGCTACGTCTACTCTCGCGAAATGAGCCGCGCGATCCCGAGAGGCCGGGCCTGCCGGGCGCGTGGTCGTGGCCGTTCCTGAAGGTCAGCGGCGCATGATGCCGACACGCCGGGTGCCGACGCGATGGATCGCGTGACGGCCCCGGTTTCCAGCGTGGCCCCGGGGGTTGCCGATCGTATCCCGGCCGCGTAGGACAGCTCAAATCTCTGCCGTCAGCAAGTGTCGAATTCGGTGGAGACCTGCCCGGCCATGACGAAAGGGAAGGTCGATGACGTCCGCCGAAGCGCCCGTGCCCCCTGTTGTGACGCCGCCGCTGCCTTCGCAACCGCGTTCGCCGCGAGCCTGGAAATTCATCGGCACCAGCCTGTGGGGCCTCGTGATATTTGCCGCGATGTTTGCCGGGCAGCTTTCGGTGCTGGCTTATTTCGTGCTTGCCGATCCCGCGCCGTTCAGTTTCGACAAGGTCACCGAACACGCCGGAAACGGCCTGACGATCGCGCTGTCGGTTGTCATGGGACTGCCGATGGCCTTGGCGGCGCTCTGGATCGCGATCCGGCTGTCCGGCGTGCCGCTCGCCGACTATCTCGCGCTGCGCTGGATCTCATGGCGGCATCTGCTGCTCGGCATCGTCGCTCTGGTCGTGCTCGTGCTTGGATGGGAAGGCGCGTTCTATGCCATGGGACATGAGACCTCGGCGGGTTTCATGGTGGACGTACTCAAGTCGGCGCAGGCCGAGGGCGCGCTGTGGCTTCTGGTCATTGCAGTCTGCGTGGTGGCGCCCGTCACCGAGGAACTCCTGACCCGCGGATTTCTTTATCGCGGATGGTCGGAATCGGTCCTGCGGCCCGCCGGCGCGGTCGTGCTGTCGTCGCTGGTGTGGACTGCGATGCATCTGCAATACGACTGGTTCTTCTTCGCCGAGGTATTTTCGATCGGGCTGCTGTTCGGCTACCTGCGCTATCTCAGCGGCTCGATCCTGCTGACCGTGATCCTGCATAGCCTCAACAATTTCGCGGCGATGTTGCAGACGTTGTGGATCGCCGGCCAGTCATGATCGGCGCCGGCGCGATCAGTCCGGCCCGCAGGATCGCCGCCGCGCCGCGAGCCGGTCGAGTGCGCCCTGCAGGATGAAGATCGCGGCGTGCTCGTCGATGACCTCGGCGCGCCTTGCGCGGCTCATGTCCAACCCGATCAGTTCTCTCTCGACGGCGGCCGTGGAGAGCCGTTCGTCCCACAGAGCGATGGCGAGGTCGGTAAGCCGCGCCAGGTTGCGCGCGAAGGCGCGGGTCGACTGCGCGCGCGGTCCTTCGCTGCCGTCCATGTTGATCGGCAAGCCCAGCACGAAGCCGACGGCGCTGCGCTCGCCCGCAATCGCAAGCAGTCGCGCGGCGTCCGCGGTAAACGTCGTGCGCCGGATCGTCTCGACGCCGGTGGCGAGACGGCGATCCGGATCGGAGACAGCCACGCCAATGGTCTTGGTGCCGAGATCGAGGCCGACCAGCGCACCGCGCTGCGGCCAGTGCAAGGCGGCTTCGATCAATGGCAGGACGGGGGCGGGCATCGCCTCGCATAACATGGGCGCGAGACATGGCAAAACGGCGCTCCGGCGGGACGCATCGAGGCGTTTGAACCCTTTGCAGGTTGCAAGAGGAACAGCGCGCGGTTGCGGCGCGAAAGCTGGTTCTGCTATACGGCGAAAACCTTGACGGGCGCGGTTCCGAGCGACGGCGAGGCTCTGCACTCTATATAATGTCTGGGGCTCGGTGTATCATGTCTGTCGATGCCGCTACCGTCCGCCGTATCGGGCACCTCGCGCGGATCGCGATCAGCGAGACGGAAGTTCCCGCGCTTCAGGACGAACTGAATGCAATTCTCGCATTCGTCGAGCAGTTACAGGAAGTGAACGTTGACGGCGTCGAACCGATGACCTCGGTGATCCCGATGACGATGAAAAAGCGGGCCGATGTGGTGAATGACGGCGGCATCGCCGACAAGATTGTCGCCAACGCGCCGGTAACGGATGACCATTTCTTTCTGGTGCCCAAGGTCGTCGAATAACAGGTTGTGAGCCCATGTGTCTGCTGTGCGGCGATGAAAAGGCCTATCGGGCCTATATGGACTATCTCGATGCCATGGAGCGCCGGGGCGAGACGGCTGATCCCGACAAGGCGATCGACGCCGTTCTCGGCAGGATTCAGGCGGACGAAAAAATCCGGGTCGCCGATCCCCGGAACGACAAGACACTGTCTGTCTTCGCCTGCAGCCGGGTCGATCGATGACGGATCTGACCTCGCTGACGCTCGCCGAGGCCCGTGACGGTCTCGCCGCTAAATCGTTTACGGCGATTGAACTGACCGACGCGCATCTGGCGGCGATGGAGCGGGCGCGCGCCCTCAATGCCTATGTGCTGGAGACGCCGGAGCGGGCGAGAGCGATGGCGCGCGAGGCCGACGCGCGGATTGGCAAAGGCGAGGGCGGGCCGCTTAATGGCATTCCGCTCGGCGTCAAGGATCTGTTCGCGACCGAAGGCACGCGGACCACGGCATGTTCGCAAATTCTCGACGATTTCAAGCCGCCCTACGAATCCACCGTGACGTCGCAGCTCTGGCGCGACGGCGCTGTGATGCTCGGAAAACTCAATAACGACGAATTCGCGATGGGCTCGTCGAACGAGACCTCGCGCTTTGGCCCCGTGGTCAATCCGTGGCGACGGCAGGGGTCCGATGCGAAGCTGGTCCCCGGCGGTTCGTCGGGCGGGTCGGCCTCGGCGGTGGCGGCCGGACTGTGTCTGGGCGCGACCGCGACCGACACCGGCGGCTCGATCCGCCAGCCCGCCGCCTTCACCGGCACCGTGGGCCTCAAGCCGACCTACGGACGCTGCTCGCGCTGGGGCATCGTCGCGTTTGCATCGTCGCTCGATCAGGCCGGGCCGATCGCGCGCACCGTGCGCGACGCCGCCATCCTGATGCGCTCGATGGCCGGCCACGACCCGAAGGATACGACCTCGGTCGATCGCGCGGTGCCCGACTATGAGGAGGCGGTCGGCAGATCCGTGAAAGGGATGAAGATCGGCCTTCCCAGGGAATATCGGCTCGACGGCATGCCGGCGGAGATCGAGAGGCTGTGGACGCAGGGCGCGGAGTGGCTGAAGGCCGCGGGCGCCGAACTGGTCGAGGTCTCGCTGCCGCATACGAAATACGCGCTGCCCGCTTATTACATCGTGGCACCCGCCGAGGCGTCGTCGAACCTCGCGCGTTACGACGGCGTCCGTTACGGCGCCCGCGTCGATGGCCGCAATCTCGTTGAAATGTACGAGAATACGCGCGCGAAGGGCTTTGGCGCGGAGGTCCGCCGTCGTATCATGATCGGCACCTATGTCTTGTCCGCAGGTTACTACGACGCCTATTACCTTCGTGCGCAAAAGGTCCGCACCTTGATCAAGAAGGATTTCGAGGATTGCTATGCGGCCGGCGTCGAGGCGATCCTGACACCGGCGACGCCATCTGCCGCCTTCGGCATCGGCGAGAAGGCCGGCGCCGATCCGATCGAGATGTATCTTAATGACATCTTCACCGTGACGGCGAACATGGCGGGCCTGCCGGGTATTGCGGTGCCCGCGGGCAAGGATGCCCGGGGTCTTCCGCTTGGACTGCAACTGATCGGCCGTCCGTTCGATGAAGAGACGCTCCTTTCGCTCGGCGAGGTCATCGAGCAGGCGGCGGGGCGCTTTACGCCGGAGGTGTGGTGGTGACGCCGGATGCTTTCAAGGCAAGTTTGACGAACGCCGAGCCACCGCAGGGCGTTTCGGCGCCGCTTGCGGCATTATGGTGGGCCGCGAAAGGCGACTGGAACAAGGCGCACGTTATCGTGCAGCCGGTGCTGGGGGCAGAGGCCGCGTGGGTGCACGCCTATCTGCATCGGCTTGAGGGGCGCGAGATCGGCAATGCCGCCTACTGGTATCGCCGCGCGGACAAGCCGTTTGCGAAAGGTACATCCGAGGACGAGTGGAACCAGATCGTCGTGGAATTGCTGGGTGGCGGGGGCGGCTAGAGCATGTTTCCTTTGGATGGAATCAGCAACCTGGCCGGGGCAAGCCCGGCCATGACGGATCAGCTTGTTTCCGTCACCACG
>NZ_MKSM01000106.1:0-3555 GCF_001897285.1 Nitrobacter sp. 62-23 | reverse complement strand
AATCATGCGTTCGGCATTCGCTATCGTCGGGTTGTGCGCGGTGCTGCTCGGCTGCGCGTCGATCCAGAACACGCCGGTCAACCAGCCGGGCAGCAGCGCCGAATTCCTGGGCCAGCTTCACGAAAACTTCGAGGAACGCACCGCCACCGATGATGATCTGGTCGCGCTGTCGTTTTCGGGCGGCGGTACGCGGGCGGCCGCCTTTTCCTTCGGCGTGCTGGAAGAACTGGCGCAGACGCCGGTGCGCGGCGGCGGCGCATCCATGATCGATCGTATCGATTTCATTTCCGGGGTGTCCGGAGGGTCGGTGACCGCCGCGTATTTCGGACTGCACAAACGCGCGGCGCTGTCCGACTTCCGTGAAAAGTTCCTGCTGCGCAATGCCGAGGAGGGGCTTCAAACCAACCTCAACCTCGCCACGCTTGGCAAGGCCTTCGCCGGCGGCATCAACGACTCCAGCGGCCTGCCGCGCTGGCTCGATGCCAACCTGTTTCATGGCGCGACCTTCGCCGATCTTCGCAAGACGGTGCGCCCGCGGGTGTGGATCAATGCCTCCGACATCTACAACCGCACGCCCTTTGTCTTTGGCGTGACCGCGTTCAGCGCGATGTGCAGCGACCTTGCGTCCTATCCGCTGGCAAACGCGGTGGCGGCGTCGGCGGCGGTGCCTGTTGCGTTCGCGCCGGTGGTGATTCAGACTTTTCCGGGTCGATGCAAGGATCCGCTGCCGGCCTGGGTTGTGAAGACGCGCGATAATCGCAACGCGCCGCCGATGCTGAGCGCGTTTGCGAAAGCGATCAGCCGCTATCATGACGGCGAAATGCCCTACATCAAGCTGCTCGACGGCGGGCTGGTCGACAACTACGGCCTGTCCGGTTTTACCATCGCGCTGCTGTCGGCGCGCGCGCCCTATGAACCGCTGTCACCCGAGCAGGCCGTCAAAATTCGGCGCGGGCTGGTTGTGGTCGTGGATGCAAAGACCGGCGTTTCAGGCAACTGGGTCAATACCATTGAAGGCCCGAGCGGCGTCGACCTGGTCAAGGCGGCGGCGGACACCGCGATCGATGCCAGCGTCGGCGCGGGCTATACCGCCTTCGAGCGCACCATGGGTGACTGGCAGGCGGCCCTGATCCGTTGGCGTTGTGGTCTGTCGGCAGCGGAGCGCGCCCGGTACGGCGCGCGTCCGGGTTGGAACTGTCACGATCTGAAATTTTTTGTAGGCCGGGTCGGCTTCGATCAACTCGATTCCGCGCGCGCCGCCCGCCTCGAGAACGTTCCGACCCGATTTCACTTGCCGCAGCAGCAGGTGGACGACGTGATCGCCGCCGGGCGCGACGCATTGCGGGCGAGTCCTACTTTCCGCGCGTTTGTCGGCAGCAAGTGAGCCGGCGCAAGCGGCCGACTCAATTGATTTGGACGGGGGTTTTCCCGTCGCAATCTCCGGGGTAAAAGCCGCGCATGAACGCACCTGTCAAACCGTCGAACCTGATCAAAGGCGCCACCGGCGAGTGGGAGATCGTGATCGGGCTCGAAGTCCACGCCCAGGTCACATCCAACGCAAAGCTGTTTTCCGGTGCGTCGACTGCTTTCGGCGGCGATCCTAACAGCCACGTCTCGCTGGTCGACGCCGCGATGCCCGGAATGCTGCCTGTCATCAATGAGGAATGCGTCCGGCAGGCGGTGCGGACCGGATTGGGGCTGAACGCCCGGATCAACCTGCGCTCGGTGTTCGACCGCAAGAACTATTTCTACCCCGACCTGCCGCAGGGCTATCAGATCAGCCAGTACAAGTCGCCGATCGTCGGCGAGGGCGACGTCGTGGTGGACCTGGCCGACGGCACCAGCATCACGGTCGGGATCGAGCGGCTGCACCTTGAACAGGACGCCGGCAAGTCGCTGCACGACCAGCACGCCGACATGAGCGCGATCGATCTGAACCGCTCCGGCGTGGCGCTGATGGAAATCGTCTCCAAGCCCGATATGCGCTCGTCGGAGCAGGCCAGGGCCTATGTGACGAAACTGCGGACGATCCTGCGCTATCTCGGCACCTGCGACGGCGACATGGAGAAGGGCAGCCTGCGCGCCGACGTCAACGTCTCGGTGCGCCGGCCCGGCGAACCCTTCGGCACCCGCTGCGAGATCAAGAACGTCAATTCCATCCGCTTCATCGGCCAGGCGATCGAACATGAGGCGCGCCGCCAGATCGGCATCCTCGAGGACGGCGGCAGCATCGACCAGGAAACCCGGCTGTTCGATCCGGACAAGGGCGAGACCCGGGCGATGCGCTCCAAGGAAGAGGCGCACGACTACCGCTATTTTCCGGACCCCGACCTGCTGCCGCTGGAATTTTCGCAAGACTTCGTCGAGGCGCAGAAGGCCGACCTGCCGGAATTGCCTGACCAGAAGAAGGCGCGCTTCATCGGCGACCTCGGCCTGACGCCATATGACGCCGCCGTGCTGGTCGGCGAACATGAGAGCGCCAGCTTCTATGAGGCGGTGCTGTCGGGGCTTGCGAACGCGCGCCGTGACGGAAAGCTGGCCGCCAACTGGGTGATCAACGAACTGTTCGGACGACTCAACAAGGAAAGCCGGGTCATCGCTGAATCGCCGGTATCGGCATCGCAGCTCGCCGCGATCGTGGACCTGATCAGCGAGGGAACCATCTCCGGCAAGATCGCCAAGGACTTATTTGAGATCGTCTGGACAGAGGGCGGCGACCCGCGGGCGCTGGTCGAAGCACGCGGGATGAAGCAGGTCACCGACCTGGGTGCGATCGAGAAGGCGGTTGACGACATCGTCGCCGCCAATCCGGACAAGGCCGCGCAGGTCCGCGACAAGCCGCAGATGATCGGCTGGTTCGTCGGTCAGGTGATGAAGGCGTCGGGCGGCAAGGCCAATCCGCAAGCCGTGAATGATCTGCTCAAGACCAAGCTCGGTCTTTGAACCTCGGCATCCGCGCGCACGGATCGCCGTCGCGTCTCGTCGTGTCTGCATTTTTGAAAATGCGATCGTGCTTTTGCCGGCAGCAGGGATCGTCTACGGCGCGAGACGTTGGTTCGTGATGGACGGATCGGTTTTGCGAATCGGATTTTGCGATTCGCAATAACCGCACCTTCACGAGCGCCGAATGGCAACTTCCGAGAATATCGCGAAAATATTTTTGTTGCCAAAAATTACGACTCGGAGTCCGCGCCATGACGATCTTCACCGGCGCGACCACTCGATACGACGCGTGCCACATGTTCGTCGTCACTCAATGAAATGCAGGATGCCGCTGCGGCACAGCCGCTTCCTGAAATGTTGACATTTGACGACGCAGATTTTCCGTGGGTTACTTGCGCCGCGCATTACCGACTCTGCGCATCATGATGAATTGCGCCGTCGCTGCGACGGCATTGGTCCGTCAACACTTCCTTAAGTGGGGACACTGTTTTTTTCAATGTGTTGGTGTATTCGAAGGATGTGCATTTCGATTCCCGAGTGCACGCAGCGACTAAGCCATCTCACTAACCCTGGAGGGCAACATGGCCAAGAAGGCGAAGAAGGCAAAGGCGA
>NZ_MKSM01000105.1 GCF_001897285.1 Nitrobacter sp. 62-23 | reverse complement strand
GCTATGACAAGCGGGCCGATATCTTCCTCTCTACAATCCTCTTGGCCGCTACCCTGACTTGGTGGATCAATTGAGTCTCGACCCTAGAGGCCTCGGCTTCTGATGGAATCGAAAGCGGGGATCCATGATTTTGATTTGACGCGTTTTCTTCAGGCGAACCGGGTTCCCCTTCGCTCGAAAACGCTATGGGTTAGCAAACGATAAACCAAAGCGGCGCGATATAATCGCCGGAATCATCGTGACGGGTAGGAATCATGCCCAAGCCCGCTCCGGAACCGCTACCCGATCTTGCCTGCGCGGCCCCCGATGTGGGGCAGCAAATCGCGCGGTGGCTGGCGCATCTGGGGACCGAGCGAAGGCTCTCCCCCAAGACCTGCGAGGCCTATGCGCGGGATGTCCGGCAATGCCTGGCGTTTCTCGGCGAGCACTGGGGTGAGTTGGTGACGTTGAAGCGCTTTGCCGCGCTTGAGGCGAGGGATGTCCGCGCCTTCATGGCCGCGCGCCGCGCCGATGATATCGGTGGCCGGTCGCTGATGCGCGCGCTGGCGGGATTGCGATCGTTCGCGCGCTTTCTGGAGCGGGAAGGGCTCGGCAAGGCCGGCGCGCTCGGCGCGGTCCGCGCGCCGAAGGTTGGGAAAAGCCTGCCGAAACCGATTCAAGTGAGCGCGGCGAAGCGTTTTGCCGATGCGTCCGAGCGTGCCGGCGAGGACCGCGAACCCTGGATCTGGGCGCGCGATGCCGCCGTCATGGCATTGTTATATGGATCGGGCCTGCGCATTTCCGAGGCGCTCGGCTTGAAGCGCCGCGATGTGCCGCAGCCCGGCGCGGGCGACGTGCTGGTCGTCACCGGCAAGGGCAACAAGACGCGGATGGTGCCGGTGCTGCAGAACGTGCTGGCGCTGATCCAGGACTATGTCGCGATGTGTCCGCATTCGCTGCCGCCGGAAGGGCCGATCTTCGTCGGCGCGCGGGGCGGTCCGCTCAGGGCGCGTATCATCCAGCTCGTCATGGCGCGGATGCGCGGCGCGCTCGGCCTGCCCGACAGCGTGACGCCGCATGCGCTGCGTCATTCATTCGCGACGCATCTTTTGAGCCGCGGCGGCGATCTGCGCGCGATCCAGGAACTGCTGGGTCACGCATCGCTTTCGACCACGCAAATCTACACCGGCATCGACAGCGAGCGGCTGTTGGAGGTCTACAAGACGGCGCACCCTCGCGCCTGAGGAGCAAGGCGGACGCCGCATATCTTGCGTCACGCATTGCATTACATATGGATCGCGCGTTTGCCAACGGCGAGGGCAGCTTCCTTGACAGCTTCCGATCGCGTCGGATGAGCATGGCAGGTGCGGGCGAGATCTTCCGCCGAGCCGCCAAATTCCATCAATACGCAGGCTTCGTGGATCATTTCGCCGGCCTCGCGGCCGATGATGTGAACGCCGAGCACGCGGTCGGTTTTCGCATCGGCGAGAATCTTCACAAATCCGTCCGTGGTCTGGTTGACCTTGGAGCGGCCGTTGGCGGTGAACGGAAACTTGCCGACGGTATAGGCTGTGCCGGCCTGTTTCAGTTCTTCCTCGGTCTTGCCGACCGATGAGACCTCGGGCGTGGTGTAGACCACGCCGGGGATGACGTCGTAGTTCACGTGCCCGGCCTGCCCGGCGAGAATTTCGGCGCAGGCGACGCCTTCGTCCTCGGCCTTGTGCGCCAGCATCGGTCCTTTCACGACGTCACCGATGGCGTAAATTCCTTTCACGCTGGTCGCGAAATGCGCGTCGATTTCCACGCGCCCGCGTTCGTCCAGCGCGACGCCCGCTTCCTTCAGGCCGAGGCCGTCGGTGTAGGGCGTGCGGCCGATGCAGACGAGCACGACGTCGGCCTCGATCGTCTCAGTCGCCCCGCCGGCGGCGGGTTCGACATGCGCCGCCAGCGTCTTGCCTGACGAGTCGATGCCGGTGACCTTGGCGCCGAGCTTGAACGCAAAGCCCTGCTTTTCGAGAATGCGCTGGAATTGCCTGGCGATCTCGCCGTCCATGCCGGGCAGGATACGGTCGAGAAATTCCACCACCGTCACCTGCGCGCCGAGGCGGCGCCACACCGACCCGAGTTCGAGGCCGATTACGCCGGCGCCGATGACCAGAAGTTTTTCCGGCACTTTCTCTAGAGACAATGCGCCGGTGGACGACACGATGCGTTTCTCGTCGATCTCGATGCCCTTGAGCTTCGCGACGCCGGAGCCGGTGGCGATGACGATATTTTTCGTTTCGACACTCTGTTTTTTGCCGTCGGCTCCGGTCACGTCGACCTTGCCGGCGGCGAGAATCCTGCCGGTGCCGTGGATGACGTCAATCTTGTTCTTCTTCATCAGGTATTCGACGCCCTTGACGTTGCCGTCGATGCCCTGCTGTTTGAAATTCATCATCGTCGGCAAATCGAGTTTCGGATCGGAGACCGTCACCCCCATCTTTGCAAACGAATGCCCGGCTTCCTCGAAGGTTTCGGAGGCGTACAGCAGCGCCTTCGACGGCATGCAGCCGACATTGAGGCAGGTGCCGCCGAGCGTTGGATTTTTCTCGACCACGGCGACCTTCATGCCGAGTTGCGCCGCGCGAATGGCGCAGACGTAACCTCCGGGGCCGGTGCCGATAACGATGAGGTCGTAAGTCGCCATGATCGCAAATCCTGTCGTTTAGTCCTTATGATGCGCCTGGTGGAGTGGATCTGACATTCGTTGCCCACCTGCTGCGGGCTGGCAAATGCGAATGCCAAATCCAAAACTCCACTAGAAACTTACATTGCCAGTGGTCCCCTGATTCTAACATTCGCACAAGCGCGCCTGCTGAAACGGGATGCGAATGTTAGAATCGGACCACTGGCACCCGCAGGAGATGTTCGTCTTCATGCCAGCGACACGAGGGGCTTCGCCCGATAACGGCCAGGGCGACGGCGTTGACGGTTTGTCCGCGGCGTCGCCGAACTATGGTGGATACCAAGCTCGAAGCTGCTCGGGTTCAATTGTGCTCCTTAACTCGTTGGGTCCGGTATGGTGAGCAATTTTGCGCGCTGGTCGAAGAGCAATCCGCCGACGAGCCGGTTGAGTTCGTCGGGATCGGCTCCGTCGGTGATCAGCTTTCGCCTCAAAGCGTGGGCCTTGTCGAGGTTGCCGAGCTTTTTCTCGATCGCCGGTTGATGCTTGTCTTCAGCTTTCGCGTTTTCCTGATCGGCCCTCGCCCGTCGCCTCTGGTTGTCGTGGTGGAACAACGTTCGCGACAAGACCCAGTCTGCTGATTTTTTCGAAATGTTCTCGAAAGATCCCAGGGCGTTGAAGGGGTTCTCACAGTCGATACTTTTAATTTCTCCGCTGTATTCGGAGACATAAATATGTGCGGCGGATTCGCCGTGCTCAAAGCTCAGACAGGCCAGGTAAACCAGTTCCAAAATGACCGCATTCAACTCCAGATCGATTGAGGTCAAATGACCGAACTCGGTGGCTTTGGTATCGGACTTCAGCAGGATTTGCGTCATGTGATTCCCCCCTTGCTTGAACTACAAATCCAGCACCAGCCGGGCCGGGTCTTCGAGCGATTCCTTGACGCGCACGAGGAAGGTGACGGCCTCCTTGCCGTCGATGACGCGGTGATCGTAGGAGAGCGCGAGATACATCATCGGGCGGATTTCCACCTTGCCGCCGATCGCCATCGGCCGTTCCTGTATCTTGTGCATGCCCAAAATACCGGCCTGCGGCGCGTTCAGGATCGGCGTCGACATCAGCGAGCCGTAGATGCCGCCATTGGTGATGGTGAAGGTGCCCCCCTGCATCTCCTCGATCTTGAGCTGGCCGTCGCGGGCGCGGCGGCCGTAATCGGCGATGCCCTTCTCGATCTCGGCGATCGTCTTGCGGTCGCAGTCGCGCACCACAGGCACGACGAGGCCCTTGTCGGTGCCGACCGCGACGCCGATGTGATAGTAGTTCTTGTAGATCAGGTCGGTGCCGTCGATTTCAGCGTTGACTGCGGGAATGTCCTTCAGCGCCTGAACGCAGGCCTTGGTGAAGAAGCCCATGAAGCCGAGCTTCGCGCCGTGCTTTTTCTCGAACACCTCTTTGTACTGCGCACGCAGCGCCATGACATGGGTCATGTCGACCTCGTTGAAGGTCGTCAGCATCGCGGCGGTGTTCTGCACCTCCTTGAGGCGGCGCGCGATGGTCTGGCGCAGCCGCGTCATCTTCACGCGCTCCTCGCGCGCGGCGTCGTCGGGCGGCGAGGGGGCGCGAAGCTGAACCGCGGCGGCCGGCTGGTTGACCGGTGTCGGCGCCGCCGCCGCTTTCTCGATTGCGGCCAGCATGTCGCCCTTGGTAACGCGGCCATCCTTGCCCGAACCCGGCACGGTGGAAGCATCGACGCCGCTCTCGGCGGAGAGCTTGCGGACCGAAGGCGCGAGCGGCGCGTCGGAGGACGCTGAGGTTTCCGGCGCTGAGGTTTCCGGCTTGGGCCGCGGCTCTTCCGGGCCGGCATTGATCGGTTTCGTGGTGTCGGACTTGAGGTCGGGACGTCCGGTTGCGCTTTCGGGCGCGACGCCCGCCGAAGCCTTGGCGGCCGCGGGTTTTGCCGGCGCGGCGCCTTCGGAAATCTGCCCGAGCAGCGCGCCGACGGCGACGGTCTCGCCATCCTTGGCGACGATCTCGCCAAGCGTGCCGGCGGAGGGCGCCGGCACTTCGATGGTCACCTTGTCGGTTTCGAGTTCGACCAGCGGTTCGTCGACGGAGACAGTGTCGCCGGTCTTCTTGAACCATTTGCCGATGGTGGCCTCGGTCACCGATTCGCCGAGCGTCGGAACGCGTATCTCAGTCATGTGAGCAGCCCTTCCTAAATCCTCTGCCGGTCATGGCCGGCCATATCCGTTCGAAGCACGGCGCCGCTTCGCTCGCTTGTTTCCGCTATCCACGTCTTGAACGCGATGTAGAGACGTGGATCTCCGCGCGTCGCAGACCGGTTGACGCAATCTGTGCAAGCTTGATGGCGCACCGGGCATGGCAACGCAATTAATTATCCAAGTGCTTCTTCGAGAAGCGCCTTGAGTTGTGCGAGGTGCTTCGACATCAATCCGGTCGCGGTGGCCGCGGACGCGGCGCGGCCGGCATAACGCGGGCGCTTGTTGGGAGTGTCGATCTGGTTGAGAATCCATTCGAGATAGGGTTCGATGAAGTGCCACGCGCCCATGTTGCGCGGCTCTTCCTGGCACCAGACGACCTCCGCATTCTTGAAGCGGCCGAGCACCTGCACCAGCGCCTTCAGCGGCACCGGATACAACTGTTCGATCCGCAACAGGTAGACGTCGTCGATGTTGCGCTTCTCGCGTTCCTCGTAGAGGTCATAGTAGACCTTGCCGGAGCAGAGCACCACGCGGCGGATATTCTGGTCTTCCAGCAGTCTGATTTTTTGCTCCGGAAGCATAGCCGCGTCGTCGTACAAAATGCGGTGGAAAGCGGTATCGGCGCCGAGTTCGTCGAGACGCGATACCGCTCGCTTGTGGCGCAGCAGCGACTTCGGCGTCATCATGATCAGCGGCTTGCGGATCTGGCGCTTCAACTGCCGGCGCAGCGCATGGAAATGGTTGGCCGGCGTGGTGAGGTTGACCACCTGCATGTTGTCTTCCGCGCACATCTGCAGGAAGCGTTCCAGCCGCGCCGAGGAATGCTCCGGTCCCTGGCCTTCATAGCCGTGAGGCAGCATGCAGACGAGGCCCGACATGCGCAGCCACTTGCGTTCTCCAGCGGAGATGAACTGGTCGAACACCACCTGCGCGCCGTTGGCGAAGTCGCCGAACTGCGCCTCCCACATTGTGAGCGCATTGGGCTCGGCGAGCGAATAGCCGTATTCGAAGCCGAGCACCGCTTCTTCCGACAGCAGCGAGTTGATGACTTCGTAGCGGCCCTGGTCCTTGCCGAGGTGGTTGAACGGCGTGTAGCGGCTCTCGTCCTGCTGGTCGAACAATACCGAATGCCGTTGCGAGAAGGTGCCGCGCTCGCTGTCCTGGCCGGACAGGCGGACGTTGTGACCCTCCAGCATCAGCGAACAAAAAGCCAGCGCCTCGGCCGTCGCCCAGTCGAGACCGCCGCCGCCCTCGATCGCCCTGGCGCGGTTTTCGAGAAAGCGTCGCACCGTGCGATGCACGCGGAAACCGTCCGGCACGCGGGTAATGCTGCGGCCGATCTCCTTCAGTGTCGCGACGTCGACGCCGGTGACGCCGCGACGCGGCTCCTCGTCCTGGTCGGCGAGCTTGAAACCCGCCCACTTGCCGTCGAGCCAGTCGGCCTTGTTCGGCTTGTAGCCGGCGCCGCCCTCGAATTCGGCGTCGAGCCGCGCGCGCCAGTCGGCTTTCAGCTTCTCGACCTCGCCCTCGGTGATGATGCCGTCAGCGGTCAACCGCTTCGCGTACAGTTCCAGCGTGGAGGGATGCGCGGCGATCTTGTGGTACATCGTCGGGTTGGTGAACGAGGGCTCGTCGCCTTCGTTGTGGCCGTGACGGCGATAGCAGAACATGTCGATCACGACCGGCTTGTGGAATTTCTGCCGGAATTCGGTCGCGACCTTGGCGGCGAACACCACCGCTTCCGGATCGTCGCCGTTGACGTGGAAGATCGGCGCATCGATCATCTTGGCGACGTCGGACGGATAGGGCGAGGAGCGCGAGTAGCGCGGATAGGTGGTGAAGCCGATCTGGTTGTTGACGATGAAGTGGATCGAGCCGCCGGTGCGGTAGCCCTTGAGGTCCGACAGCGCAAAGCATTCCGCCACCACGCCCTGGCCCGCGAAGGCGGCGTCGCCGTGCATCAGGAGCGGCAGCACCGAGTTGCGCTGGTCGGGCGGATCGCCGTGCTGATCCTGCTTGGCGCGCACCTTGCCGAGCACCACCGGATCGACGATTTCCAGGTGCGAGGGATTGGCGGTCAGCGACAGGTGGATGCGGTTGTTGTCGAACTCGCGGTCGCTTGAGGCGCCGAGGTGATACTTGACGTCGCCCGAGCCTTCCACGGCGTCGGGATTGACCGAACCGCCCTTGAATTCGTGGAACAGCGCGCGGTGCGGCTTGCCCATCACCTGCGTCAGCACGTTCAGCCGTCCGCGGTGCGGCATGCCGATCACGATTTCCTTGACGCCGAGATTGCCGCCTCGCTTGATGATCTGCTCCAGCGCCGGAATCAGCGATTCGGCGCCGTCCAGACCGAAACGCTTGGTGCCGGTGAACTTGACGTCGCAGAACTTCTCGAAGCCTTCCGCCTCGACGAGCTTCTTGAGAATGGCGCGACGGCCTTCCGGCGTGAAGCTGATCTCCTTGTCCGGCCCCTCGATGCGCTCCTGGATCCAGCCCTTCTGCGCGCCGTTCGTGATGTGCATGAACTCGACGCCGAGCGTCTGGCAGTAGGTTCGCTCGCAGATCGCTACGATCTCGCGCAGCGTGCCGTATTCGAGGCCGAGCACATGGTCGAGGAAGATCTTGCGATCCATGTCGGCGTCGGTGAAGCCGTAGACGCGCGGATCGAGTTCCTCGTGATCGCGCGCAGGTTCGAGACCGAGCGGATCGAGCCGGGCATGGAAGTGGCCGCGCATGCGATAGGCCCGGATCAGCATCAGCGCGCGCACCGAATCGCGGGTGGCCTGGTGGACCTCGACGCCGGCGAGCACCGAATCTTTCGCCTGTGTCCTGGCCTGTATTTTAGCGCCGACCGCCTGTTCGACCTGCGCCCAGTTGCCGTCGAGCGCGGAGGTGAGGTCGTCCCGTGGCGTCGAAGGCCAATTCGCCTTCTCCCAGGATGGGCCTTCCGCGTTCTTCGCAACGTCCTCGGGAGCGTCCTTCAGGCTGCCGAAGAATTCCCGCCACTCGGCGTCGACCGAGCCGGGATCCTTCTCGTAGCGGGCGTAAAGTCCGTCGATGTAGGAGGCGTTCGCGCCCTGCAGGAACGAGGAAAGGGCAAATGCTGCATTCGCGTTCTGGCGAGACATATCGTATCCTGACGATTTCCAGTCTTGCGCATAGCAAACGGCGCGTTCGCCGATTCCGCGGCGGAATCAGCGCGAATTCGAACTTTTTACTTACCTTATTTGGGGTGGAACTTCGCGCCGAAAAGAACCAAGGTTTGAATCAGGACTTCAATTTTTCGACAAGTGTCTTTCCGAGTCGCGCCGGAGATGGCGAGACAATGATGCCGGCGGCTTCCATGGCGGCGGTCTTGGACGCGGCGTCACCCTTGCCGCCGGAGATGATGGCCCCGGCATGGCCCATGCGGCGGCCGGGCGGCGCGGTGACGCCGGCGATGAAGCCGACCACAGGCTTCTTGCGGCCGCGTTTGGCCTCGTCGATCAGGAACTGGGCGGCGTCTTCCTCGGCCGAGCCGCCGATCTCGCCGATCATCACGATCGACGTGGTCTTGGGATCGGCGAGAAACATTTCCAGCACGTCGATGAATTCGGTGCCCTTGACCGGGTCGCCGCCGATGCCGACCGCGGTTGTTTGCCCCAGACCTTCCTGGCTGGTCTGAAATACCGCCTCGTAGGTCAGCGTGCCCGAGCGGGAGACGATGCCGACATGGCCCGGCTTGAAGATGTTGGCCGGCATGATGCCGATCTTGCATTCGCCGGCGGTGACGACGCCCGGACAATTCGGTCCGATCAGCCGCGACTTCGATCCCGACAGCGACCGCTTGACCCGCACCATGTCGAGCACCGGAATGCCCTCGGTGATGCAGACGATCAGCGGGGTCTCGGCGTCGATCGCCTCGCAGATCGCATCCGCCGCACCCTGCGGCGGAACGTAGATCACGCTGGCGTCGGCACCGGTCGCCGCGCGCGCTTCGCGGACGGTGTCGAATACCGGCAGGCCGAGATGCTTGCTGCCGCCTTTGCCCGGCGAGGTGCCGCCGACCATTTTGGTGCCGTAGGCGATCGCGGCCTCGGAGTGAAAGGTGCCGTTCTTGCCGGTGAAGCCCTGGCAGATGACCTTTGTGGTCCTGTCGATCAGAACGGACATTTACCCGACCCCTTTCACGGCCTTGACGATCTTCTGCGCGGCGTCGTCGAGATCGTCGGCGGGCAGCACGTTGAGGCCGGACTCGCGGATGATCTTTTTGCCGGCGTCGACATTGGTGCCTTCGAGGCGAACCACCAGCGGCACATTGAGGCCGACCTGCTTCACCGCGGCGACGACGCCATCGGCAATGACGTCGCATTTCATGATGCCGCCGAAGATATTGACCAGGATGCCCTTCACGTTCGGATCTGCGGTGATGATCTTGAAGGCGGCCGCGACCTTGTCCTTGGTGGCGCCGCCGCCGACGTCGAGGAAGTTCGCAGGCGCCATGCCGTAGAGCTTGATGATGTCCATGGTCGCCATCGCGAGGCCGGCGCCGTTGACCATGCAGCCGATCTGTCCGTCGAGCGCGACATAGCTCAGGTCGAAGCGAGACGCCTCGATTTCCTTGGGGTCTTCCTCGGTCTCGTCGCGCAGCGCCAGCACGTCGGAATGGCGGAACAGCGCATTGCTATCGAATGATACCTTGGCGTCGAGCACGCGCAGTTCACCTTGCCTGGTGACGACCAGCGGGTTGATCTCCAGAAGCGCCATGTCCTTGGCGATGAAGGCGGTGTAAATCTGCGTCACCAGCCTGTCCGCCTGCTTGGCGAGGTCGCCGGTGAGACCCAGCGCCTTGGCGACGGTGCGGCCGTGATGGGCCATGACGCCGGTGGCGGGATCGACCGAAAAGGTCACGATCTTCTCAGGCGTTTTATGGGCGACGTCCTCGATGTTGACGCCGCCCTCGGTGGAAACGACGAACGCGACCCGCGAGGTCTCGCGGTCGACTAGCGCCGAGAGATAGAACTCCTTGTCGATATCGGAGCCTTCCTCGATGTAGAGGCGGTTGACCCGCTTGCCGGCGGGGCCGGTCTGCACCGTGACCAGCGTCGCCCCGAGCATCTGGCTGGCGTATTCGCTGACCTCGGCGACCGACCTGGCGAGACGGACGCCACCCTTGTCTCCGGCGGAGGCTTCCTTGAACTTGCCCTTGCCGCGGCCGCCCGCATGGATCTGGCTTTTCACCACCCACACCGGACCGCCCAGCGTGGTCGCCGCCGCCTCGGCTTCCGACGCCTTCAGCACCGGCACCCCGCGCGAGACTGGCACGCCGAATTCGCGCAGCAACGCTTTGGCCTGGTACTCGTGGATGTTCATCGCGATGGTCTCCGACGCGTGGCAGTGACAATTGGCAACGAAAATTTTCGACCTTACCTGTCTCCGTCTGTCGCAGACCGGTGATAGACCGGCCGAGCGGCAGGCGGATAGTCGCCTCGCGGCCGATCAGCGGCCCAGCAGATCGGGCGCGATCTTCTTGCAGGCATCGATGAGCCCCTGAACCGCGTCGACCGATTTGTCGAAGGCCTCGCGATCCTTGCCCCCAAGTTCGATCTCGACGACGCGCTCGACGCCTTTGGCGCCGATCACCACGGGGACGCCGACATACATGTCCTTCACGCCGTATTCGCCGTTGAGATGGGCGGCGCATGGCAGCACGCGCTTCTTGTCGCGCAGGTAGCTTTCCGCCATCGCGATCGCCGACGTCGCGGGCGCGTAGAAAGCCGAACCGGTCTTCAGCAGGTTGACGATCTCCGCGCCGCCGTTGCGGGTGCGCTCGACGATTTCGTCGATGCGCGCCTGCGAGGTCCAGCCCATCTTGACGAGGTCCGGCAACGGAATGCCGGCCACGGTCGAGTACTTCACCAGCGGCACCATGCTGTCGCCGTGGCCGCCGAGCACGAAGGCCGTGACGTCTTCCACCGACACGTCGAATTCGTCGGCGAGGAAATAACGGAAGCGCGACGAGTCCAGAACGCCCGCCATGCCGACCACCTTCTTCGCCGGCAGGCCGGAGGCTTTCTGGAGCGCCCAGACCATGGCGTCGAGCGGATTGGTGATGCAGATGACGAAGGCGTCGGGCGCATATTTCCTGATGCCGGCCCCGACCTGCTCCATCACCTTGAGATTGATGCCGAGCAGATCGTCGCGGCTCATGCCCGGCTTGCGCGGAATGCCGGCAGTGACGATGCAGACGTCAGCGCCCTCAAGCGCTTCGTAGGAATTGGCGCCGGTCAGCCTGGCATCGAACCCCTCCATCGGAGACGACTGCGCGATATCGAGAGATTTTCCTTGCGGAATGCCTTCGGCGATATCGAACATCACGACGTCACCGAGTTCTTTCAGTCCGATGAGATGAGCGAGCGTTCCTCCGATCTGACCGGAGCCGATCAGGGCGATCTTGTCGCGCGCCATGGGAATTTATCCTTTGATGGCAAAGAGGCGGGATGAGGAAAATGTTGACATCAGCGTGGTTAGACCTTTCGTCCCGGCCATTCAAGTCGTGCAGCGTGCATTCCTGTTCGCCCAAGGTTCGATCCCGATGACCGGCAATGGCGGCATCAATGTCATGTCTCCACCAGTCCGGTGCTGGAGCCGCCGGCGGCGGAATCGCTGCGGCCGTGGGCCTGGGCCAGGTAGGAGTCCGAGCCCATCTCGATCAGGCGCGAGGAGGTGCGCTTGAATTCGTTCGCCTCGAAGCCTTCAGTGGCGCGATAGAGCGACAGTGGATCGGTGTCGCTCGAGGCCATCAGTTTCACGCCGTTGTCATACAGCGTGTCGATCAGCGCGATGAACCGCTTGGCGGCGTTGCGGTCGGCGTCGTTCATGACCGGGATGCGATCGATGATGAGGGTATGATAGTCCCGCGCGAGCCTCAGATAGTCGGAGGCGCCAAGCGGCTGCTCACACAGATCGGCGAAGGAAAACCGGGCCACGCCGTGGGACGAGCATGGCACGCGCAAGGCATGGCCCTTGATCGCGATGTCGCGGGGCCTGCACGGCGCGCCGCCGGTCATCAGCGCCCACCCCTTGTCGAGCGCCGCTTCGGCCTTGGCGTCGGCGGGCGTCAGCCACATCGTGACGCCTGCCAGCTTTTCCATGCGGAAATCGGTGCGTGCATCGAGGCGCAGCACCTCCATGCGTTCCTCGATCTGTTCGATAAACGGCAGGAACAGCACGCGGTTGAGGCCGCCCTCATAGAGATTCTCGGGCGGGACGTTGGATGTCGCCACCACCACCGTGCCGAGTTCGAACAGGCGCGCGAACAGGCGGCCGAGGATCATGGCATCGGCGATATCGGTGACGTGGAATTCGTCGAAGCACAAAAGCCACGCTTCCTCGAAGATCGCGGCCGCGGTGAGTTGAATGACGTCGGCGTCGGCTGTTTCGCCGCGTGCGATGCTCTGGCGAAAGGCGAAGATGCGCTCGTGAACGTTGGCCATGAACTCATGAAAATGGACGCGGCGCTTGTGCGTGACCGCGCTGTCATGGAAGAACAGGTCCATCAGCATGGATTTACCGCGCCCGACGTCGCCGTAGATATAAAGTCCCTTCGGAGGAGGCGCGTGGTCAGGATGGAACAGCTTGTCGAGAAAGCCGCCTTTGCCGGCCGGCTTGTAGGCCATGAGCCGCTCGTCCAGCGCGGCGAGAGCGTCCGCCACCCGCGCCTGCGCGGGGTCGGCCTCGAGCGCGCCCGACGCGACGAGATCCTGATAGTGATCACGGAACAGCGTGGGCGAGGCTGAAAGCATCAGACAGCTTACGACTCCATATCAGCCGAAATGCAAGTCGTGAATTGGTTGAAGGACTTGCAGGTCGAACGGTTACGGGCTGAGCGCGTAGGAATCCTCCACCACATAAGGTCCGCCGCCGACCGAGGCGCGCGAGGAGAACAGCACGAAACGCTCGGCGGTGAAGACTTTGGACGGAAAATAGCCCCGCACCGACAGATAGTTCGCGACGTCATGGTTGGATGCGTCGCGCAGCCGAGCCAGCGTCACGTGAGGCGTGAACTTGCGGCTCTCGGGATCGAGCCCGCAGCGCTGGATCAGCCGTTCGAGTTCGGCCTGCAACTCGACCAGCGGCCCGCTCGGCTCCACCGAAGCGACGACGGCGCGCGGTTTCTTGCCGCCGAAACTGGACAGCCCGCGCAGCGTCACCTCGAATGGTTTGCGGTTGACCCGCAGCAGCACCGACGCGATCTCGTTGGCGGATGCGCCGTCGATATCGCCGATGAAGCGCAGCGTGAGATGGTAATTTTCGGGATCGATCCAGCGGGCGCCGGGCAGACCGCCGCGCAGATCGGACAGTATGCGGCAGACGTCGGGCGGTATCTCCAGCCCGGTGAACAAACGCGGCATCGCAACACCCTCGATGCTGAGACCCGGTTCCGAAACTCGCGCGGCGAAAAGCGAAGTTCGAAACCAATTCGGCGGCGAATCGACGATATCCGCTTTTATCGTAGTTCTATGATGGTGCGAAGCACGTGGTTCTCACTCTTTCTGCCCAGCTATGCCGCGGACAAAGGACTCAACCGTCGGCATGATATTCGTCACGATCACTCCAATGCCCGCCGCGGTCGGATGAATGCCGTCGGCCTGATTGAGCTTGGTGTTGGCCGCGACGCCATCGAGGAAAAACGGATAAAGCGGCACGTCGTATGCCTTGGCGAGATCGGGAAAGATCGCATTGAATTGCGCGGCATATTCGGCGCCGTAATTCGGCGGCGCGACCATACCGCACAACAAAACCGCGATACCGCGCGCCTTCAGCCGCTTCAGGATGTTGTCCAGCGCGGTACGCGTCACCTTGGGATCGAGGCCGCGGAGCGCATCGTTTGCACCCAGTTCGAGAATCACGCCCCGGGTGCCGGCCGGCACCGACCAGTCGAGCCGGTCGAGACCGCCGGAGGCGGTGTCGCCGGAAACGCCGGCATTGTTGATCGCCACGTTCAGCCCTTTGTTTTGCAATGCCTTTTCCAATTGGGCGGGAAATGCGGCGGCGGCTGGAAGTCCGAGGCCGGCGCTCAAGGAGTCGCCGAGCACGACGAGCTTGATCGGACCGGCGGAGGGGGCCTGCGCGAATGCGGATGCCGTCAACACCACGCTCAACGCCAGCCACATAAACATGCGCTTCAACCACTCGACTGCCGGAAAGGAAGCCCCATATGACTTTCGCATGGACAATCTCATCGAACGCTCGTCGCCGGCCGGTTATTCCGAAGTCCCGGATGCCATCGCCATCGCCAATGTCAACCTCACGCTCGGCAGCGGCGCGGCGCGGGTCCACATCCTCAAGGACATCAATCTCCGTGTCGGCCGCGCCGAAGCGGTCGGTCTGATCGGCCCGTCGGGATCGGGCAAATCGACGCTGCTCATGGTGATGGCCGGGCTTGAACGTCCTGACAGCGGAGAGGTGGTGGTCGATGGCACTCGATTCAATGCTCTCGACGAAGATGCCCTCGCTCGATTTCGCGGCCGCCACGTCGGCATCGTGTTCCAGTCGTTTCATTTGATCCCGACCATGACGGCGCTCGAGAACGTCGCGGTGCCGCTCGAACTTGCGGGTGCCCCCGACGCATCGGCGCGCGCGGCGCGAGAACTGGAGGCGGTAGGTCTCGGCGAGCGGCTGCATCATTATCCGGCGCAGTTGTCCGGCGGCGAGCAGCAGCGCGTGGCGCTGGCGCGGGCGTTCGCGCCCGATCCGGCGATACTCGTCGCCGACGAGCCGACCGGCAATCTGGACGAGGCGACCGGCCAGCAGATCGTCGATCTGCTCTTCGCCAAACATGCCGAGCGCGGCATGACGCTGGTGCTGGTCACCCATGACACCGCGCTCGCGCGGCGTTGCGATCGCGTGGTGCGGCTGCGCTCGGGCCGCATCGACCGAGCCGCGCAATGACCCGTCATCCGTTGTTCCGAACCGCAAACCGTCCGTCACTCCGGGCTCGCGAACTCCGGTCGCACCCTCGAATGACGAAGTGGATGTAGATGGCCCGCGTCCCGTTTCTACCCCTCCGGCTGGCGTTGCGCGAATTGCGTAGCGGCTTGCGCGGTTTTTACGTCTTCATCGCCTGCATCGCGCTCGGCGTCATGGCGATTGCCGGCGTTGGCTCGGTGGCATCAAGCCTGTCGGATGGGCTGGCGCGCGAGGGTCGCGCGCTGCTTGGTGGCGACGTCGCGTTTTCGCTGATCCAGCGCGAGGCGAAGCCGGAAGAGATCGCATTCCTGCGCGCCCGAGGAGAGGTCTCGACGGCGGCGATGCTGCGCGCGATGGCGCGGGCGCCCGACGGGCAATTGGCGCTGGTCGAGTTCAAGGCGGTCGATCGGGCCTATCCCATGCTCGGTGCGCTGAGGTTGGCGCCGAAACTCCCGATGGCCGATCTGCTCGCCGAGCGTGACGGCGTGTTCGGAGCGGCCGCCGATCCTGCCCTGCTGGCGCGGCTTGATCTCAAGGTCGGCGATCGCGTCACGGTCGGTAGCGCCACCTTCGAAATCCGCAGCGTTGTGGATGCCGAACCCGACAAGCTGGCAGGCGGTATCGGACTCGGGCCGCGCTTTCTCACCAGCATCGATGGCCTGCGCGCTACCGCCTTGCTGCAGCCCGGCAGTCTGGTGCGCTGGACTTACCGGGTCCGGCTTGCCGGCGATGGTGCGGACGACGGCGCGGCGTCGGCGCTGGCCGACGATGCGCGGGCGGCGCTTCCGGAGGCAGGCTGGGACATCCGCAGCCGCAACAACGCGTCGCCGCAACTTGAGCGGACCATCTCGCGTTTTACGCAGTATCTGACCCTGGTCGGGCTCGCCGCCCTGCTGGTGGGGGGCGTCGGCGTCGGAAATGCCGTCAAGAGCCACGTCGACCGCCGCCGCGACGTCATCGCGGCTTTCAAGGCGCTGGGCGCGACAGGACGCGATGTGTTCGCGATCTATCTGACGCAGGTCATGGTGCTGGCGGTTCTCGGATCGCTCGCCGGTCTGGCGGTCGGCGCGGCGCTGCCTTTCGTCATCGTCGGCGCTTTCGGTCATCTTCTGCCGTTGCCGGTGATCCCGGCGCTGCACCCCGGTGATCTGGCGTTATCGGCCGTATATGGCCTGTTGACCGCGCTCGCATTCGGCATGTGGCCGCTGGCGCGGGTTCATGACATTCCGGTCGCGGCGCTGTTTCGTGACACCGTTGCAAACGAGGCGCGCCGGCCGCCAACCCGCTACCTGGCCTGGGTGGCGCTTCTGATCGCGCTGCTGGTCGGGATCGCCATCGGCCTTGCCTATGACAAGCGCGTGGCTCTGGTGTTCGTGGCCGGGTCGGCGATGGTGTTCGTGGTGTTGCGCGGCATCGCTTCCGCCCTGATGGGACTGGCGCGCAGGCTGCCGCGGTCGCGGATGACCATGGTGCGGCTTGCGGTTGCCAACATCCATCGTCCGGGAACGCTGACGCCCTCGGTCGTGCTTTCGCTCGGCCTCGGCCTTGCCGTGCTGGTCACGATCACCCAGATCGACGGCAATTTGCGCCGCCAGTTCCTGGCCGCTTTGCCGGAGCGCGCGCCGTCGTTCTATTTCATCGACATCCCCTCGTCGGTGTCGGACCGGTTCACGGCGTTTCTCAAGCAGCAGGCTCCACAAGCAACGGTGGAAGACGTCCCGATGTTGCGCGGCCGCATCGTCGCGGCGCGCGGCGTCAGCGCCGACAGGCTGAAACCTTCTCACGAAGCCGAATGGGTGCTGCAAAGCGATCGCGGCCTGACCTACACCGGCGAGGTGCCGAAGGGGTCGAAGGTGGTGGAAGGCCAATGGTGGGGACCGGATTATGACGGTCCGCCGCTGGTGTCGTTCGAGAAGAAACTGGCCGACGGACTCGGGCTCAAGCTCGGCGACACGGTCGTCGTCAATGTCCTTGGCCGCGACGTCACCGCCACCATCAGCAACATGCGCAACGTCGACTGGCAGAGCCTCGGCATAAACTTCGTATTGGTGTTCTCGCCCAACGCTTTTCGCGGCGCGCCGCACACCCATATCGCGACCCTGACCGAGACGCATGACAGCATCGCTGAAGATACCGCCATCATCGAGGCCGTGGCCGGCGCGTTCCCGATGGTGACGAGCGTGCGGGTTCGCGACGCTCTGGAGACCATCGGAACCGTGGTCACCAATCTGGTGCTGGCGATCCGCGGCGCCAGCACCGTCACCCTAATTTCGGCGATCCTGGTCCTCGGCGGCGCGCTGGCGGCCGGCCACCGCCATCGCGTCTACGACGCGGTGATCCTCAAAACCCTCGGCGCCACCCGGTTGCGGCTGCTGGGTGCCTACACCCTGGAATATCTGATGATCGGCACGGCCACCGCGGTGTTCGGCGTGGCCGCCGGTTCGGTCGCCGCGTGGCTGATCGTGACCCGGCTCATGACGCTCGGCTTCGAGTGGCAGGCAGGCAGCGCGGCCTTGGTGGTGGTCGTGGCGCTGTTCGTCACCGTGGTGCTGGGGCTGGCCGGCACGCTGACGGCGCTGAACCAGAAGCCGGCCCGGGCGCTCCGCCATTTATGACAATATGTAGCAGACATGGCGGCGATCGGATCCACGATGCCGCGACCAGGCGGGGGTGATTGATCCCCTTGCGGATTTGACGCTTTTGGCGCATCGGTCGTCCGCGGCCGGGGCCAATGCCCGTCCGGAGGGCGACATTCAGCCGCGCGTGGAAGCTTGCGCCCGTTGTGCTAGTTTCCCACATACAGCTTGGGTCGGACATTGGCCTGATGACGAAAAGTTAAACATTCGCAGACCGACGTATCCGAGACAGAATTCGAACTGGCGCGTAAATCATAAGTGGCGTCAGACAACCGTGGGAATTCGACCATGTCGGACTTAGACCGTAACTACACCTCTCCGTTTGGCCGGGCCGCCGGACGGGTTGATACCGCGGCCGTCGATGCCGGTCTGCGGGCCTATATGCTCAAGATCTACAACTACATGTCGATCGGCCTCGCCATCACCGGCCTGGCCGCGCTCGGCGTTTACATGCTGGCCGTGACGGGCGACGCTTCTCTTGCCGCTAAATCGACGACGGGAGCTGCATTCGCGCTGAAGGCTGGGCAATACCTGACGCCGTTCGGCGTTGCATTGTTCGTCAGCCCCTTGAAGTGGGTATTCATGCTCGCGCCCTTGGCGATGGTGTTCGCCATCTCCTTCGGCATCAACCGCCTGAAGCCCGCGACCGCACAGATGCTGTTCTGGGCGTTCTCGGCGCTGATGGGCGTGTCGCTGTCGTCGATCTTCCTGGTGTACACCCACACCTCGATCGTGCGGGTGTTCTTCATCACCGCGGCCTCGTTCGGCGCGCTGAGCCTGTTCGGCTACACCACCAAGCGTAACATGACCGGCCTTGGCTCATTCCTGTTCATGGGCCTGATCGGCGTGATCATCGCGAGCTTGGTGAACCTCTTCATCGCGAGCTCGGCATTGCAGTTCGTGGTGTCGGTGGCCGGCGTGCTAGTGTTTGCGGGCCTCACCGCCTGGGACACCCAGCGGCTGAAGAACGACTACATCTACGGCTACGCCTCGCAGGGCGGCGAGATCGCGGAACGCGCGGCGATTACAGGTGCGCTGTCGCTCTACCTGAACTTCATCAACCTGTTCACGCTGCTGTTGCAGTTGCTGGGACAGCGGGAATAGGCGCGATCCTGAAAACGGTCGTCCTGTTTGGGATCTGATACGTGAAGCCCCGGCCAAGGCCGGGGCTTTTTCGTTGCGCCGGACATCTTCGAAGCGTCCGGACTCCAACGCCTCCGGCGGCTGCCTATATGCCCGCTATGCGTCCGCAAGACATCCTGATGCCCGTCGCCGCCGGATTGTGTTGCAAGCCCGGCGGCTTCCATATCGATCCGGTGCGTCCCGTGGACCGTGCGGTCATCACCCATGGCCATTCCGATCACGCCCGCCCCGGTCACGGCGCGGTGCTGGCGACGCAGGACACGCTCGACATCATGCGGCTGCGCTACGGTGATGGTTTCGCCGGCTCCACGCAGGCGATAGCTTACGGCGAAGAGATCGCGCTCGGCGGGGTCTCGATCAAATTCCATCCCGCGGGCCACGTGCTGGGCTCGGCGCAGATCGCGGTCACCCATGGCGGGCTCCGGATCGTCGCCTCGGGCGACTACAAGGATGTCCGCGATCCGACATGCACCCCGTTCGAGGTGGTGCCGTGCGATGTCTTCATCACGGAGGCGACGTTCGGCCTGCCGGTGTTTCGTCATGGCGATGCGGCGTGCGAAGTGGACAAATTGCTGGCTTCGGCGGCGCTGTTTCCGGATCGCGCGCATCTCGTCGGCGCCTATTCGCTCGGCAAGGCGCAGCGCGTGATCGCGCTGATTCGCGAAGCCGGCTACGGCGCGCCGATCTATCTGCATGGCGCGATGGACAAGGTCACGCAGTACTATCAAAGCCGCGGTGTCGCGCTTGGCGAATTGCGGCCGGCCACGGGAATGAAGAAGGCCGACCTTGCCGGCACCATCACGCTGGCGCCGCCCTCGGCGATCGCGGATCTCTGGACGCGGCGCTTTCCCGATCCGGTGACGGCGTTTGCGTCGGGCTGGATGCGGGTTCGCGCGCGGGCGCGGCAGCGCGGCGTCGAACTGCCGCTGGTTATTTCCGATCATGCCGATTGGGACGGCCTGACCCGCACCATCGCAGCGACAGGAGCAGGCGAGATCTGGGTGACGCACGGCCAGGAAGATGCGCTGGTGCATTGGTGCACGTCGCAAGGGCTCGTCGCGCGTCCGCTCGCACTGGTCGGTTACGGCGATGAGGACAGCGGGGAGGATGCGACCTCAAGCGAAGAGGATGGTTGATGAACCGCTTCGCCGAATTGCTGGACCGCCTCGCCTATGAACCCGGGCGCAACAACAAGCTGCGGCTGATCACGGCGTATTTTCGCGAGACGCCGGATCCGGATCGTGGCTACGCGCTGGCGGCGCTGACCGGCGCATTATCGTTCAAGCACGCCAAACCCGCGTTGATCCGCGAATTGATCGCCGCTCGGACCGATCCGGTGCTGTTCGCGCTGTCCTATGACTACGTCGGCGATCTCTCCGAAACGGTGGCGCTGATGTGGCCCTCGGCGCTGAGGCGCGAGCACGACAGCAAATCACCGCCGCCCACGCTTACTGATGTCGTCACGACGCTGCGCACGCTCGGCAAGTCCGAACTGCCGGCGCAGCTCGCCCGCTGGCTCGACGAGTTGGACGAAATCGGGCGCTGGGCACTCTTGAAACTCGTCACCGGGGCGATGCGGATTGGCGTGTCCGCGCGGCTCGCCAAGACCGCCGCTGCGGCGCTCGGCGATAAGGACACGCACGATGTCGAACTGATCTGGCCAGGTCTCGCGCCGCCATATCTCGATCTGTTCGCATGGCTGGAGGGCCGCGCCGACAAGCCGGTCAATCGGCTTCCCGCGCCGTTCCGGCCGGTGATGCTGGCGCACGCGATCGAGGACGCCGATTTTGCACGGCTGGATGCCGCTGATTTTACTGCCGAGTGGAAATGGGATGGCATCCGCGTGCAGGCGGTCGGCGGTCGCGACGAGCACGGCAGTGCCGCGATCCGGCTCTATTCGCGGACCGGCGAGGACATCACGGGCGGCTTTCCGGATTTGCTCCCTTCGCTGAGGTTGCAGGAATCTTCAGAAGGGACACTTGATGATTACCGAAAACCGCTTCGCACTTTTCGGCATCAAGCGTTCGCCATCGACGGCGAGTTGCTGGTGGTGCGCGAGGGACGGGTGCAATCGTTCAACGTCCTGCAGCAGCGGCTGAACCGCAAGACCGTGACCCCTAGGCTGATGAAGGAATTCCCCATCCACTTGCGCGCTTACGATCTGCTCGGCGATGGCGACAACGACCTGCGCGAGTTGCCGTTCGACGAGCGCCGGCGGCGGCTGGTTGATTTCATCGCAGCGCTTGACGATCCGCGTATCGACCTGTCGCCGCAGGTGCCCTTCGCCACATGGGGCGAACTCGCGGCAGTCCGCGCCGATCCGGCCGCGGCGGGAGCGGATGCCGCCGCGGTCGAGGGCATCATGCTGAAGCGCCGCGACGCGCCGTACCTGCCGGGACGTCCCAAGGGCCTGTGGTGGAAATGGAAACGCGATCCGCATGTCATCGACGCCGTGCTGATGTATGCGCAGCGCGGCCACGGCAAGCGCTCGTCCTATTACTCGGACTACACCTTCGGAGTCTGGACCGAGACCGATGGAAACGAGCAACTGGTGCCGGTCGGCAAGGCCTATTTCGGCTTTACCGACGAGGAACTGTTGCGGATCGACCGTTTCGTCCGCCGCAACACCACCGAGAGCTTCGGTCCGGTGCGCCATGTCGTGCATGAGCCCGATCGGGGGCTGGTGCTGGAAGTCGCCTTCGAGGGATTGCAACGTTCGGCCCGGCACAGGTCCGGCGTGGCGATGCGTTTTCCCCGCATCAACCGCCTGCGCTGGGACAAGCCGCCGCGCGAGGCCGACCGGCTGGAGACGCTGGAGCGGATGCTCGCCTCCGCTGCAGCGGTTCGATCCGCATGAACGCGATCTGATCGCGCTGCTGGACCATTGACGGCGGAACGGCGGTTCCCCATCTGCATCACGCGGTTTTTTGGGCTATGCTGCGACGCGCGGGGCCTCGAATCCCGCAGGAGGGTCACGATGCAGAACGACACCCGGAAATTTCCGGCCGAGAACGACAGCCTGTCGCGTTTCCTGGGGGGCTCGCCGCTGGCGGTCGCGTTTCGCCTGATCCTGCTGTCGACGCTGGTTGGCGTAATGCTCGCTGCGATCGGCTTCGATCCCTGGAATATCGTGCAAAGCATCCGCCTGCTGGTCGAACGCGTCTGGAATCTCGGCTTCGATGCGATCAACGGACTGTGGCGCTACTTTCTGCTCGGCGCCGTCGTGGTGATCCCGATCTGGCTGTTGTCGCGCCTGTTCGGGACGCCGCGCGGGCGTTAGACATGACCCGAAAAAGCCTGCCATCCGGGGTGAGCCGGTTTTCGGATAGATCATGCTTGATCAAAAAAAGATGAGGCTAAGCCGGCCAGTCTTCCGCCGTGATTGCCGCGGCATCCGCGCCGACGATTTCCGACAGCGAGTCGCGCCCCGTGCGCAGCAGCGTCGACATCAGATCGCGCTTGATGTCGTCGACCAGTCCCAGTCCCTTGTAGACCAGCGCCGAATAAAGCTGGATCAGGCTCGCGCCGGCGCGAATCTTGGTCAGCGCCGCGCCTCCGGAATCGATGCCGCCGACCCCGACCAGCGGAAACGCCCCCTCGGCTCGCACATAGGTCTCCGCCACCATCCGGGTCGACAGCCGGAACAGTGGCCGCCCGGACAGCCCGCCCTGTTCTTTCGCGCGCGATTGATCGCGCAAGCTCGATGGCCGCGCCAGCGTGGTGTTGCCGACGATCATGCCGTCGATACGGCGCGAGCGCGCGATCTGGACGACGTCGTCGAGTTCTGCCAGCGTCAGGTCGGGTGCGATCTTGAGCAGCACCGGCGTGTCGCCGGCATTCTGACGGACCCGCTCGCGGGCATCGATCACCTTCGCCAGCAGTTCGTTGAGCGCATCCGCCTGCTGCAGGTTGCGCAGGCCCGGCGTATTGGGCGACGATACGTTGACGGTGAAGTAGCTTGCCACCGGTGCGAAGATTTCGATCAGCCTGACGTAATCGGCGACGCGATTGGCTGAATCCTTGTTGGCGCCGATGTTGACGCCGATGATGCCGCCGGAATGCGCGCGCGCCGCCAGCCGCCGCAGCACGACATGGGCGCCGTCATTGTTGAATCCCATGCGGTTGATCACGCCCTCGTCGCGTTCGAGCCGGAACACGCGCGGACGCGGATTGCCGGGTTGCGGCCGCGGCGTCACGGAGCCGACCTCGACAAAGCCGAATCCCAGTTTCAGCAGCGCGTCCGGAACTTCGGCGCTCTTGTCAAAGCCGGCGGCCATGCCGATCGGGTTGGGAAAATTCAATCCGAAGGCGCGAACCGCGAGCTTGGGATCGTCGGCGCGCTGACGTATCGGTGGCAGCAGCCGCAATCCCTGCATCGCCATGCGATGGGCGTCCTCCGGATCGAACCAGCGCAGGAGCGGCAGCGAGAAATTGTCGAAGGCGCGAATCACGGCGCAAGCTCCGGAATGTCGTGAGATCCGTCCGCTCGTGCGCGCATGTCCTGCACCGCCGTGACGTGGCTGAGATCGAGTTCGCCGTAAAGATGCGGAAACAATTCGCCCCCGCGCGAGACTTCCCAGCGCAGCGCATCGCCCAGCCCATCGGCATCGATCGCGATCAGAAGCAGCCCGGTCTGACCAGCGAAGTGCTTGCGAGCCGTGCCCTCGACCTGGGCGGCGGTGGAAAAATGAATGAAGCCGTCGCGCAAGTCATCGGCGCTGCCGCGAAAGACGCCGTGCCGTTCGGCCTCCCGCCAGGCCGAAGCAGGGCAGATTTTGTAGATCGTTCGCACGCGTGTCCCGAGCCCGCATTGCGCTCTACGATACTGAAAAGCGCATGATCATGTTTCCGCTCGCTTAAATTGCAGCGGATCAACGTGACCGTATCGGTGGCCCGCTTTCACTTCAAGAGCCGCATTTTACCCGCGGCGCATTGCGGATTGGCGTCAAATGAGGTAATAATTCCTAGATCGTGACAGAATTCATCGCTCCGGGAAGCGAGATCAGGACCCGCCATATGACCATGCTGACACATGCCCAGATCTGGTCGGCGTTGGATCGTCTCGCCGAGCGCGCCGGCCTGTCGCCATCGGGTCTTGCGAGAAGAGCCGGACTCGACCCGACCACCTTCAACAAATCGAAACGCGTCACCAGCGACGGCCGCGAGCGGTGGCCGTCGACCGAATCGGTCGCCAAGGCGCTCGCGGCCACCGATACCGCGATCGACACCTTCGTGCAGTTCATCGAGGACACGGCGCGCGCCGCGCAGGCGGTGCCGCTGCTCGGCTTCGCCGAAGCCGGTGTGGGCGGCTATTTCGACGATGGCGGCTTTCCTGTCGGCAAGGGCTGGGACGAGGTGGGGCTTCCTTCCGTCAACGACGAGCACGCCTATGCGCTGGAGATATCCGGCGACTCGATGAAGCCTGCCTACCGCGACGGCGATGTCATCGTGGTTTCGCCGGGCACGCCGATCCGGCGCGGTGACCGCGTGGTGGTAAAGACCAGGGACGGCGAGGTGATGGTGAAGGAACTCAAGCGCCGGACCGCGAAGACGATTGAACTGCAATCGCTCAATCCGAGCCACGTCAACCGCACGCTGTCGGCTTCCGAGGTGGAGTGGATCGCGCGGATCGTGTGGGCGAGCCAGTGATCGGGAGAGAGATGATGTTGGTCAAAGCAGCCTGACCCGACCACCTTCACCTCTCCCCGCCGGGAGAGGTCGGCACGTAGTGCCGGGGAATTCAGCATCGAGACGTCGGATCCTCTCACCCCCACCCTCTCCCAATGGGAGAGGGTGTCTCTGTGGCCAGCGATGCGTTTCCGTCTAAATGTAAATTGCTCTGAACCTACGCCGCGGCGCCGTCCTTCTTGTTCTGGCGGTTCTTGACGAGATCTGTGACGACGCCGGGATCGGCCAGCGTCGTGGTGTCGCCGAGGCTTGACGGCTCGTCCTCGGCGATCTTGCGCAGGATGCGGCGCATGATCTTGCCGGAACGGGTTTTGGGCAGGCCCGGCGCGAACTGGATCAGGTCGGGCGAAGCGATCGGGCCGATGTCCTTGCGCACCCAGGCGACCAGTTCCTTGCGCAGCGTCTCGCTTGGCTCCACGCCCGCCATCAGCGTGACATAGGCATAGATGCCCTGACCCTTGATGTTGTGGGGATAGCCGACCACGGCGGCTTCCGAGACGCTTTCATGCGCCACCAGTGAGCTTTCGACCTCCGCCGTGCCCATGCGGTGGCCGGAGACGTTGATGACGTCATCGACGCGGCCGGTGATCCAGTAGTAGCCGTCGGCGTCGCGGCGGCAGCCGTCGCCGGAGAAGTACTTGCCCCTATAGGAGGAGAAGTAGGTCTGCTCGAAGCGGGCGTGATCGCCATAGACCGTGCGGATCTGGGCCGGCCACGATCGCGCGATGCACAGGTTGCCGCTGCATTCGCCTTCCAGCACCTTGCCCTCGGCATCGACGATCTCGGGCACGATTCCGAAGAACGGCTTGGTTGCGGAGCCGGGTTTCTGCGCGATCGCGCCGGGCAGCGCCGATATCATGATGCCGCCGGTCTCGGTCTGCCACCAGGTGTCGACGATCGGGCAGCGGCTGTCGCCGACCACGCGATGGTACCATTCCCAGGCTTCCGGATTGATCGGCTCTCCAACCGAGCCGAGCAGGCGCAGGCTCGCGCGCGAGGTTTTCTTCACCGGTTCGTCGCCCGCCTGCATCAATGCGCGGATCGCGGTCGGCGCGGTGTAGAAGATGTTGACCTTGTGCTTGTCAATCACGCTCCAGAACCGCGAATTGTCCGGATAGTTCGGCACGCCCTCGAACATCATCGTGGTCGCGCCGTTGCACAACGGCCCGTAGAGTATGTAGCTGTGGCCGGTGACCCAGCCGACGTCGGCGGTGCACCAGTAGATGTCGCCGTCGTGATAGTCGAACACGTACTGGTGGGTCATCGCCACGAAGACCAGATAGCCGGCGGTGGTGTGCAGCACGCCCTTGGGCTGTCCCGTCGAGCCCGACGTGTAGAGAATGAACAGCGGGTCTTCCGCGTTCATCGGCTCGCACGGGCATTCGCTTTCGACAACGGCTGCGGCCTCATGATACCAGACGTCGCGCGTTGGATCCATGTTGACCTGGCCGCCGGTGCGCTTGACGACGATCACCCAATCGACCTCGCCGTTGACCTTCTCGATCGCGGCGTCGACGTTGGCCTTCATCGCGATGGTGCGGCCGCCGCGCAGGCCCTCATCGGACGTGATGATGACGCGGGACTTGCAATCGCGGAGGCGGCCGGCGATGGAATCCGGTGAGAAGCCGCCGAACACCACCGAGTGGATCGCGCCGATCCGCGCGCAGGCGAGGATCGCATACGCCGCTTCCGGGATCATCGGCAGGTAGATGGTGACGCGGTCGCCTTTCTTGACATTGCGTAGTCTGAGGATGTTGGCCATCTTGCAGACTTCGTCATGGAGTTCGCGATAGGTGATGTGCCTCGACTGCGAGGGATCGTCGCCTTCCCAGATGATCGCGGTCTGGTCGCCGCGTTTCTCCAGATGCCGGTCGATGCAATTGTAGGCGGCGTTGAGCACGCCGTCCTCGAACCATTTGATCGAGACCTTGCCGAGTTCGAACGAGGTGTTCTCGACCTTGGTGAACGGCTTGATCCAGTCGACCCGCTTGGCTGCCTCGGACCAGAACCCGTCTGGATCCTTGATCGAGCGCTCATACATCTCGCGATATTTGGCGTCGTCGATCCAGGCCCGCTTGGCCCAATCCGCGCTTACGTCATAGATCTTGTCGGACATCGTCTTTGCTCCACCGCGGGACCCGCGCCCAAAAAACACAGGCGGGTCCGTTTTTCACCATTGCGACGATTATGCGTCGCGGCATGGTACGGCGACAAGCCGTCAGCACTAGGACCTTGGTCGGACGGGTCATGCTGCCCGCTGTGGATAACCATGGCTATGGATAACCATGGCGGGACCGTCAGGACCGCGCGCGGCGGGCCGGAAATCGCCGGCATGGTTGCCGTCCGCTGCGCGCCCGTAACATATAACCATGTTGCCTGTTGAATTTCGAGGCCATTCGGCTCGTTTGCGCCGATACCATGGTTGCGCCGCTGAGGGTTGACTCGCTGAACCGGGCTGGCTTGCGGCGACATTGTCGTCATCGGGCGCGAACCCTTCTACAGGCCGCCCATCTTGCAGACGAGTTTCCATTCCGCTGCCGTCACCGGCTGGACCGAGAGGCGCGAGTATTTGACCAGCGCCATGTCGGCCAGGCGCTTGTCAGCCTTGACGGCGGCGATCGTCACGGGCGTCTTCAGCGGCTTGTCCGCCTTGATGTCGACGCAGACGAACTTGCCAGTCTTGTCGGTCGGGTCGGGATAGGCCTCGCGGATGATTTCGGCGATGCCGACGATCTCCTTGCCCTCGTTGGAATGATAGAAGAAGGCAAGGTCGCCCTTTTTCATGGCGACGAGGTTTTGCCGCGCCGTGAAATTGCGCACGCCGGTCCACGCCTCGCCCTTCGCGCCCTTCGCCACCTGCTGGTCCCACGACCATGCCGAAGGCTCCGATTTCACCAGCCAGTACGCCATAGAGCTATCCCTCAGCCCGGAATGGCCGCGTCAGCAGATTGTCGATGGCCTCGTCGATCGTCAACCGGCCGGCCAGAATGGCCGCGACCGCCTGCATGACCGGTATGTCGATATTGTTGGCTGTCGCCAGTTCGGCCAGCACCGGCGCGGTGAATTCGCCTTCGCTGAGTTTGCCGCGCGGGGGCTGGTCGCCGCGCCCGAGCGCGACGCCGAGCGCGAAATTACGCGATTGCGGGCTGGTGCAACTCAGGATCAGGTCGCCCAGCCCCGCCAGCCCGGAGATGGTTTCAGGCCGCGCGCCGCAGGCAAGCCCGAGCCGCATCAGCTCGGCGAAGGCCCGCGTCGTCAGCGCCGCCAGCGCCGAAGCGCCCAGTCGCCGGCCCGCGACGATGCCCGCCGCGATCGCGAGCACGTTCTTCGCCGCGCCGCCGATCTCGACGCCGCGAATATCGGTGGTGTGATAGGGCCGGAAGGTCTTTGAGCCGAGCGCCTGAACCAGCGCGACAGCCATGGCTTCGTCCTTCGCCGCCAGCGTCACCGCAGTCGGCAGTCCCTGCGCCACGTCGTCGGCAAAGCTCGGCCCGGACAGGATCGCAGGCGAGGCTTGAGGCGCGGCCTCCTCGATTATCTCGGTCATGAAGCGCAACGTGCCGTGCTCGATGCCCTTGGCGCTGGCGATGACCGGTATTCCGGCCGGAAGATGCGGGGCCAGCGCGGCGACGGCCGCGCGGGAATTCTGCGCCGGGACCGCGATCACGATGATGTCGGCGCGGCCCGCGGCGGCGATGTCGTCGGTCACGGCGATGCCGCGGTCAAGGGAAACGCCTGGCAGCCGCGGATTGTCCCGCGTCGCCGCGATCGCGGCGGCCATCGCGGCGTCGCGCGCATACAGCGTCACCTCGCGCCCCGCCCGTGCGGCGACGCTGGCCAGCGCCGTACCCCAGGCGCCGGCGCCGATCACGGAAACGCGGTTGAGCGGCCTCATCCCGACAACGCCTTCAAAATCCGGCGCGGCTATTGGCGAAGCCCGCGGGCGCCTGAGCCGTGGCATCCAGCAGCCAGCGCGCGCGCGGAGGAGCTTCGAGCGTGTCGGTCAGTCCGGCCGCCAGCCGTTCGGCGCCCGCCCATGCAATCATGGCGCCATTGTCGGTGCAAAGCGCCGGCGGGGGGATGATGAGCGGGGTCCGCGCACGGGCGGCGACACCCTCGAGCGCGCCGCGGATCGCCTGGTTGGCGGCGACGCCGCCGGCGGCGACCAGCGCACGCGGCGTGCCGAACCGCTCTTCAAACAATTTAAGGCCGACGTTGAGCCGGTCAGCCGTCGCCTCCAGCACGGCGGCCTGAAATCCGGCGCAGAGATCGCTGATGTCCTGCGGCTCCAGCGGATCGATGCGGCCGGCCTCGTTGCGCACGGCGGTTTTCAGGCCGGAGAGCGAGAAGTTGGCGTCGGGACGTCCGAGCATCGGACGCGGGAAATTGAATCGCGTGGCGTCGCCGTTTGCTGCCGCGCGCTCGACCTCCGGGCCGCCGGGGTAGGGCAGGCCGAGCATCTTCGCCACCTTGTCGAAGGCCTCGCCCATGGCGTCATCAACCGTGGTGCCAAGCCGTACATAATCGCCGACGCCGAGCACCGCGACGATCTGGGTATGGCCGCCGGAGGCGAGGAACAGGCAATAGGGAAATTCGAGCCGGCCGGTCAGCCTCGGCGTCAACGCGTGGGCTTCCAGGTGGTTGACCGCAATCAGCGGCGTCCGGTGAACCAGTGCGATCGCCTTGGCTGTGGTCAGGCCGACGATGACGCCGCCGATCAGGCCGGGGCCGGCCGCGGCGGCGACCCCGGAAAGCTGGGGAAAGTCCACGCCCGATTTCTTCATGGCGCTGGCGACGATGCCGTCGAGCATGTCGACATGGGCGCGCGCCGCGATCTCCGGCACCACGCCGCCATAGGGGGCGTGTTCTCCGGTCTGCGAGCGCACGACGTTGGAAAGAATCCGCGCGCTTCCGTCGGGCCGGCGCTCGACCACGGCGGCTGCGGTCTCATCGCAGGTGGTCTCGATCCCTAGCACCAGCATCGGTATATCGCACCTAGATTATGGGTCTTGGATTATGGGTCTTGCGTTATCCCGCAAACCAGCGTTTCCCTGTCCCTTCTTCGCGTAGCATTATGAGGTCCTGGCGTGCAATCCTCGGGTGAGACAGACATACTGGCGACGATCGGCACCCGCGGCAGCCCGCTGGCGCTGGCGCAGGCCCACGAGGTGCGAGACCGCCTGGCGCGGGCGCATCAGGTGGAGCCCGAGCGGATCGTCATCAAGACCATCCGGACCTCGGGCGATGCGATTCAGGATCGTCCGCTTTTCGACGTCGGCGGTAAGGGTCTCTTTACCAAGGAGATCGAGGAAGCCCTGCTGGCGGGCTCCATCGACTTCGCGGTGCATTCGTCCAAGGACGTGCCGACGTTCCTGCCCGACGCCACCTGGCTGCCGGCGTTTCTGCCGCGCGAGGACGTGCGCGACGTTTTCATCAGTCCGCATGCCGGTTCGTTGCACGATCTGCCGGCAGGCGCGACGGTCGGGACCGCATCGCTGCGGCGGCAGGCCATGGTTCTGCGGCTGCGCCCGGACCTCAAGGTCAGTTCGCTGCGCGGCAATGTCGAGACGCGGTTGCGCAAGATCGCGGCGGGAGAAGCGGACGCCACGCTGCTGGCGCTCGCCGGTCTCAATCGCCTCGGATTGCGGGACAGGGCGACCCGCGTTCTCGAGGTCGACGAATTCCTGCCGGCGGTCGGGCAGGGCGCCATCGCAATCGAGTCGCGCCGTGACGATGACCGCATCAATTCCTTCGTCGAGGCGATCGGCGATTCGGATACGGAAGTGGCGTTGAGCGCCGAGCGGAGTTTTCTGGCGCTGCTCGACGGCTCCTGCCGCACGCCGATCGGCGGCCATTGCCGCGTCAACGGCGACCGCATTCACTTTCGCGGCCTCATCATTTCTCCCGATGGCAAGGAGTCCTACGAGACGACGCGCGAAGGCGCGCGGGCCGACGCAATCGCGCTCGGGACGGATGCTGCGCGTGAACTGCGCGAGCGCGCCGGCGAGAAATTCTTCACATTGTTCGCAGGAGCGTGAGGCGTGGCGGTTCTCGTCACACGGCCGGAACCGGACAACGAGAACACGGCCGCGGCGCTCCGTGCGAAGGGGCTCGAGGTTTTGCTGTCGCCGGTGCTGCGTTTCGAGCCGGTCGCTTTCGAGATTGATCCGGACGCGGGCTATGATGCCGTTATCGTGACCAGCGCCAATGCGCTGCGCGCGCTCGCTGCCCATCCAAGGAAAGAGTCGCTGCTGAGGCTGGCGGTGTTCGCGGTCGGCCGTCATACCGCGGAGGCGGCGCGCGACGCCGGCTTCCACAACGTCGCGGCGGCGGGAGGGGACGCGATCGCATTGCGCGACCTCATCATGGATAGCGTTCGCGCCAAAACGCTGCCGAAGGCAGCCAGAATATTTTATCTTGCAGCGGCTGACCGGTCCTGCGATCTCGCCGCAGAACTCGGAGCGCGCGGTTTGGCTGTCGAGACGGCGATCTGCTACCGGATGGCGCCGGTGGCGAATCTCGCCCGCGAGGTCTGCGATGCCTTCGCCGCCAACCGGATCGCGGCGGTGCTGCATTATTCGCGACGCAGCGCCCGCGCATTTCTGGATGCCGTTCGCGTTGGTGGGGTCGAAATATCAGCTTTGGCGATTCCGCAATGCTGTATCTCCGCAGCCGTCGCCTCAATTCTCCGCGATGCAGGCGCTCCCTACGTGGTGGTGGCGAGCGCGCCGGCCGAAAATGCGGTATTGGAGGCGCTCGATGGCGCGTTGCAGCCTTTGTCGCGATGAATTGTGCGGTGCGGTCTCTGGCGCGGTAGTTGGTGCGTTGCGACCGTAATCAAGGTAATAGGGAGAGGGGTCTTGATCTGATACAGATGTGTCGCCGCAATGGGGAACCGTGACGATGGCAGATGACAGGCACGATGACACGTCGCAGGAGGGGGGCTCGCCAAAGCACTCGCCTGCCACGGACGTAGAAACGACTGGAGGCCCCAGGGAGGTGGACCAGGCCGCTTCGGGACATGCGGATGGCGCCGACGACAACAGGCAAGATACCGCGCCTCAAGATACCGCGTCCCAGGAGGAAGGCTGGCAGAACCCTTCGGCTGCCGCAGGCCTCGAAGCCGATCGGACTTCGGAAACGGCGGATGAGCCCGGTTCCGGTTCCGGCGATTCCAATAGCGCGAGCGGGGATCAGCAGTTCATCTCCGAACAGCCGGTTGCTCCGCGTCCGCGCTCCCGCGCCTTCTCGGCCGTTATTGGTGCGCTCGGCGGCGCGGTCGCGGCCGGATTCGTGATCGCCGGCGCGTGGCTGGCGGGCTTGCCGCTAACATCCTCGGCTCCTGCGCCGCAGGTCAGTCAGGAGCAGTTCGGCGATCTTTCGAACCGGGTCGCCAGCGTCGAATCCAAAGCCGGCAAACTGGCCGCTTCGGCGCCCGATACAACCGCCGCGGCGCGGATCGAAGCCCTGGAAAAATCCATTGCATCCTTGCGCGGTGAACTTGCGACCGTTCGCGGTCAATCCGACAAGCTGGCTGCGAGGTTGAAGGACGGCGCGGCCGTGCCGCATGACGGCGACGCATCCGATCTTGCGGCCTCCGACCTTGCGGCCATCAGTGCGCGGCTCGCCCAGATCGAACACCAAGTCGAACACCAGGCCGAGCAGACCACGCAAGCCCTGACCGCCGCCGAGGCTGCCAAGCACGAAAAGGCTCCGGTCGACGAGCCGCTTCGCCGGGCGATGGCCGCGACGCTGCTCAATGTGGCGGTGCGCCAGGGGCAGCCTTATGGCGATCTGCTGGCGGCATCCAAGGCTCTGATCACCGATCCCGGCACGCTGAAGTCGCTGGAGGTGTTCGCGGACTCGGGCGTGCCGAGCGCGAACGTGCTGTCTCGTGAACTGCTTGCGATCGTGCCGAAGATCGCGCCGGCGCCGACGCCGGTCATGGCCACGACCGGCAGCATCGTGGACAGGATTCAGCAAGGAGCCGCACGCATGGTTCACATCGAACGCATCGATGGTTCGCACACGGAAGCGGCCAGCGCCATCGTTGAGCGCATTGCCGCATCGGCGCGGCAAAACGACATCGCCGCCGCGAAGGCAGAATTGACCTCCCTTCCTGCGGCCGATCGCACCGCCGCCGAGCCCTGGATCGCCAGGGTCGACGCGCGTGAAGCCGCTCTTGCCGCGTCGCGTCAATTCGCAGCCGATGCGATGGCGGCGCTGACCAAACCAGCGCCATAGGTTTCAGATGTTTCGCATCATTCTGTTTCTCATTCTCATTGCACTGGCGGCGCTGGGCGCCACCTGGGTTGCCGATCAAACCGGCACGATCGTGTTGTCGTGGGATGTCTGGCGGGTCGAGACCACGCTGCCGGCGTTCGTGCTTGGATTGGGCCTGCTCGTCGTTGCCACCGTACTGCTGTGGAGTATCGTGCGGGGTCTGTGGCTCGCGCCGAAGCGCCTGCGGCGTGCGCGGCGGGAGCGCCGGGCCGCGCGCGGCCGGGAGGCGGTGACCCGTGGACTTCTCGCGATCGGCCAGGGCGACGCCGCGGCCGCTCGATCTCATGCCAGGGTTGCCCGGCGGCTGGTGTCGCGCGATCCCCTGACGCTGTTGCTGCATGCGCAGTCCGCGCAGCTTGACGGCAATGCGGACCGCGCGCAGCGCGCCTTCCGCGCCATGGCCGAACGGGCAGATACTCGGCTGTTGGGCTTGCGCGGGCTTTTCATCGAAGCCCAGCGTGCCGACGATCGCGCGGCCGCCGTGGCGATCGCCGAAGAAGCGCTCAAGGTCGCGCCGTCGTCGATGTGGGCCTCGCAAGCCGCGCTCGGCTATCGCTGCGCGCGGGCTGACTGGACCGGCGCGCTGACCATCCTCGACAAGAACGTCGCGTCGGGACTGATCGACAAGACGCTGTATCGCCGTCAGCGCGGCGTGCTGCTGACCGCGCGGGCGCTGGAGCTTGAACAGTCGGATCGCGATGCGTCGCGCACGACCGTGATGGAGGCGGTGAAATTCGCCCCGACACTGGTTCCGGCCGTGGTGCTTGCGAGCCGGTATCTGAGCGAAGCGAACCAGGTCAAGCGCGCGATGCGGATGATCGAAACCGCCTGGCTGGCGCAGCCGCATCCTGATCTCGCCGATGCCTATGCTCATGTCACCCCCGGCGATTCGGCGCGGGAGCGGCTGGCGCGGATCGAGACGCTGGCGGAAAAAACGCCGGGCCATCCCGAAGGCGCGATGGCCATCGCGCGCGCGGCGATCGACGCCAGCGAATTCGCCCGGGCGCGCCAAGTGCTGGAGCCGCTGATCGCCGCGCCGACGCAGCGCGTCGCGATGCTGATGGCCGAAATCGAGCACAATGAACACGGCGACAGCGGTCGCGCCCGTGCCTGGACGCTGCGCGCCGTGCGCGCGCTGCACGATCCGGTCTGGACCGCGGACGGCTACGTGTCGGACCACTGGCGTCCGGTTTCGCCGGTGACCGGACGGCTCGACGCCTTCCAGTGGCAGACCCCGCTTGCGGCACTCCCGTCGAGCAGGCCCGCTTTGGTCGAGGCGGAACTTGCCGACCAGGCCCCGGCCGAAGCGCAGCGCGTCGAAGCTCTGCCGCCGGCCTATGGGCATTCCACCGCTGAGGAGGGCGCAACGCCGGCCGTGGCGGTCGAATCGCCATCGTCCGGGGGAGAGACCGCGCCGTCGCCGGGCTTTCGTACCCAACCGGATCCGGACAAAACCGGCGCATCCGACATCCCCGCGGTGATTCCGATCGTTCGCGCGCCCGACGATCCGGGGGTTGATGAAAACGTGCAAAACGATGGATTTACCGAGGAAGAGAGTCAGGCGGCGCGCCAGGCCGGAGGATTCCGCGGTCTCTTGTCACGTCGGGGCAACTGACGCCTGCGGGGAGCAACGATATTTGTCGGCGGCGCGACGGCGGGTTCTTGCCAAGCGGGACGGTGCCCGATATCAGAAGCCCGCCGGCTGTTGCCGGGTGCGCCGCAAGCATGGCTTGTGCGAAGGCTTAGGCCGCTTTAGCTCAGTTGGTAGAGCACATCATTCGTAATGATGGGGTCGCGTGTTCGAGTCACGCAAGCGGCACCAGCCACTTAGCAGGAAACCGCCCCAAGATAAAATGCCTTGGGGAGGGCAGCGGAGACCGGCCAGTTCGGCCTTGCTGTACAAACGCTTGGTCGAACAGTTCTCATTTCCGCCCGCTACAATGGTGACAGATCGGTTGCTGGACACTCCTGCCGGCCCATTTCGCGTTGCTCGAAGTTCCATCCACGAGTTCCCGTCGTAGTCCGCATTCTCGCCGCGATTGCGCTTCACCACGCACCGATCGTGGGGTCCGCATATTGTCACATCATGTTCACCAACCGTCACTCGCCTGCCGCCGCGACGTGTTACGCGCGTTTGCAAGCGCTGCCTGCACATTGACTCTCGGAGGGTCCGTCGGTGGCTGCACCGGCGCCGCTCTCTCTTCTGGCGCTGCGACCTTCGATGCCGCCGAACTCTCCACCAATCCGACGCTTCTCGTCGCCACCACACGCAAGCCCGTAAAAGATGCACGCGCCAAGCCCTGGTACGGGTCGGAGCGAGCCGCGAAACTGAATATTGCTCGCGCCAAGCTCACACCACCAGGCGACGGCCGCTTCTCACTCAGCGCGGTGGGGTTAGGCGATTGGCGCCTCGATGCGATTGAGCCGGCCAGCCAAATCGGTGACCTCTACGCCGAGCCCGGCGGTACCCGTGACGTGCTCATCTACGTGCACGGCTTCAACCAGACCTTTGAAAGCGCGGCGCTCGACGCGGCCAAAATCTCCGACGGAATCCGCTTCCGCGGCGAGACCATGGTGTTCTCCTGGCCGTCGAAAGCGAGCCTGCTCGACTACGGCTACGACCGGGAGAGCGCGATGTGGTCGCGCGATGCCCTGGATCAAGTCTTGACCGGGCTGATGGCGAGCCCAATCACGGGCCGCATCCATATCGTCGCACATTCGATCGGCACCATGTTGACGATGGAAGCGCTGCGCCAGATCTACGCACGACAGCCGGCCGCGGGCGACCGCATCGGGGCTGTCGTGTTCGCCTCGCCCGACATCGACCTCGATGGCTTTACGTCCTCGGTCGCGCGCATCGGCCCGCTTGCGAGCAAGATCACGGTCGTCACCGCTACCAATGACCGCGCGCTGGCTGTCTCTGGCTTGTTGGCGGGCGGCATCACCCGCGTCGGCGCTGCCGAAAAGACCGAGCTTGCCCGGCTTGGACTGCGCGTCATCGATGCCTCGGCGGAAGGCTGGGGCATTATCAACCACGACCTATTTCTGTCTAACGCGAAGGTCCGCCGGGTGATCCGGCGCGCCATTGATGGACGGCCGATCGAGGGAGCCTGAGGACACAACAGGCCGTAAACAGCACACGGGAGCGCATTGACATCATTAAATTAAACGGTCGCCGGCTTGAAACACATTAACCTGACCAGGGTGCCCTCTGATAAAGGCCGGCGTTCATCGTAAAAATCCAAGGCTGGCCGCCACAATGAGCGCCGCCCCTATGAGCGCTGCCACGAGTCCGAAGCCGCCGACGAAAAGGAACAGATTGTTGGTCGGTCCCTGCGGCATCGGGTCTTCCTTGCCCGTCTCATCCATATGAAGCCATCCTGTTCTTTTGCCTGTGACGACCCTATTGCTGCCCCCCCATTACCCAGATCGTCGCCATGGTGATGACAATCGCGATGAACTGCAGGAAAACCCGCATTTGCATCAGGTTCTGCGAGCGGTTGGGACTGCCGCCGCGAAGCATGTTTGTGAGGCCCATCAGCAATACCGCCGCGACGGAAGCCACTGCGAATGGCACCAAAACCTGGCTCAGGAATATGATCATGGGCGGTGGGCCTCGCGCCTCTGGATACTCCAGCAACTGCGTAGGCCGAAACGGGTTCCTGTCACTCGTCGTAAAATCATCTTCGACCAAGCCAAGCGTGATGCGACCTTCTCCAAGCGCGGCTTGGCATCGAAGGACGCGGAAGTCGTCCTCGAGGGCGATACGCTGAGTTTCGGCGCGCTTTGAGTACGGCAAGACGCGCGACCAGACGATCGGGCTCCGTGAGAGCCGCAAGGTCGACGCGCCCGAGTTGACCGATGAACAGCAGGGCCGGAACGCCGACCTGCGGAAGGCGCGGAAGCTGGCGCAGACCCCTTGGACTATTTCGGCTCGACCGTTGTTTTTGAAGAACCTTCAGGCGCCGACTGCATGCCTGGGGGAGTTTCGCCCTGCGGACTTTCTGCAGGGGCACCACCGGACTTGGTGTCAACAGGGCCTGTTGAACCCTGCGGTTGGAGATGACCCTTGGTTTCCGGCGTGGCGGTCCTGCCAGTGTTATATTTGGACTTATCCGGTTGTTTTGATTCTGAAATTGTCTGAGCAGCAGCGGCTCCAACCAAATATGCAGCACAGGCAGCAATAACCGGCACGCGGTACATGGCAGTTCTCCGACAGCGGCCCTGGAGGCCTCGAACTCGTCCATTCCGGTAATGCGCGGGCCGGGAAGGGGTTCCTCGGATCGCCGGCATCGCGAAACCAGGCGAAAGGGAACACGCTCGAAGAGAAGCACATGGGGCGACGTTCACGCCGCACCTGGCAGTCCTAACTCTGGCCCGATTCACAAAGGCCAGAGGGGGAATATCCTGAAGAACGGGGACTCCAACCACATGGTAGAGAGAATGATGGAGCGGCTGTGGATTTGAAAATCCGGAAGCTTTCATGTAGCCAAGGCCCGCATCTCCGGTTAGTTTTTGGAACCCTTTTAGGTCGTAGATGCTTTCTACGCCGTGCGCGATGAGGCGTGTATGATGTTGCCGTACCTCTGGCCCTTGGACGTAAACCCGGCCGTTTTGAGCGAGGCGCTCGACATCGTGATGCGCTACCTGACATTCTCGGGGCACGCGGTCAGGCGTGCAGAGCTGCGGCAGGACGCGGCACACGCCATGATCGTTGCCTGGCGTTCGGGAGTTCGGCACAAAATACAATTGTCCAATCGCGGCATAGCAGCGGTAGAGAAGGTTATCTCGGGAGAGGAATTGCTTCCGTCCTAAAGTCTGAATTCAACGACGTTGAATCAGAGGATTGCCGCCCCGGTTTTGCAAGACGCAGGCAGATTTCAACCGAACTGATGGAGCGCCGATGATCCGCCTCGCCGTCATTTTATCGCTTCTCTCCGTTCTCGGGATGACCGCTGTCGCATCGGCGCAAAACGCCGCGCAGAAACACCATTCCGACTGCGCACGCGACGTGGCTCGGTATTGCCGGTCCAAGATGAATGACGGTGATATGGTTGTGCTCGCCTGCCTGAAGGAACATCGCGCCAGGCTCAGCAAGAGGTGCGCCCGGACCTTGGTCGAGCACGGCCAGTGAGCCGCGGCCAGCGCGGCTTGCCGAACTGTAATCCCTCGCGGGGGAACCTCCGCGCAGGGTGCACGATTGATTTCCGTGTTATGAACGCCGTCGCGTGACATTCCAGACATTGCGTTAAACAGCGGACGGACCAATGCTCGACAGGCTGCGCCATTTCATCGCCGACGTTGTATCATCCGAAACGCCTGAAAGCCGGTCATTCGATGAAACGGGATGCAAGCTCGCGGCGACTGCGCTGTTCGTCCATATTATCTCGCTCGACGGTGCGCCTTCCGACGTCGAAGTCCGCAAGCTGCACGAACTGATCGAAACCCGTTTTGATCTGGATCCCGGCACCGCCGACAAGCTGATCGAAGCGGCGACTCTGGTAGAGGGCGAGGCGGTCGACCTCTACCATTTCACCAGCGTGATCATGCGCGCGCTGAATGACGAGGACCGTTTACGCATCGTCGAAATGATGTGGGAGCTGGTCTACGCGGACGGTCACGTCAGCGAATTCGAGGAGAACGTGGTGTGGCGCGCCGCCGATCTCCTGGCGGTTTCCTCGCGCGACCGCATCGAACTCAAGCATCGCGTCGGCAAGCGGTCGGCGGCGGCGGGTTCGCCAGATTGAGGTGTCGGGTGGGGTGAAGCGCCGGGCAGGCGTTCGGCTGACTTGGGTTTCCGGTTGCAATGTAAAGCAGAATATTCGCGCTGTACCTCGCGCCGGTGTGTTGAAGACCGCGACGCTCCATGCTGAAACGGTCCGCCCTCAGGCCGTGTTTATGTCATTTTGTGTTTATGTCATTTCAAGAGCGTGGATCGTGATCAACCCGGTGACATTGATAACAGGCGCGTCCTCGGGAATCGGCGCCGAGTTCGCGCGGGTATTTTCCGCCCATGGGCACAGGGTGGCTCTGGTCGCCCGACGCGCCGACTGCCTCAATGCGCTCGCGGCTGAGATCGCCGAATCGGGCCGTATGCCTCCGATCGTGATCCCCTGCGATCTCGGCGAGGCGGATGCGGCCGAGCGGGTTGCCGCGGCGCTCACCGCCGAAAGTGTCGAGGTCAAGTACCTGGTGAACAATGCCGGATATGGATTGTTCGGCCGGGCTGCCGAACTGGATCGTGCCGATCAGCTTGCGATGATCGACCTCAACATCCGGGCGCTGACGGATATGACGTTGCGTTTCGCCCCCAGCCTGATCCGCCTGCGCGGCGGCATTCTCAACGTCGGGTCGATCGGCGGCTTTTTGCCGGGCCCCGGTATGGCGGTCTATTACGCAACAAAAGCCTATGTCCTGTCGTTCAGTGAGGCGCTGCGCGGCGAACTGGGCCCGCTCGGGGTCCGGGTCACCGTGATCTGTCCGGGTCCGGTGCCGTCCGGATTTCAGGCGCGGGCGGGGCTCAAGCCGGGCTTTGATTCCGCGATTCTCAACGTGTCCGCAAAGGACGTCGCCACGGACGGCTACCGGGCGCTGATGGCCAACAAGAGGGCCGTGCTGCCCGGTCTTGGCATCAAGATCGTGCCGTTCCTGCTTCGGCTGTTTCCGCGTGACTTCATCCTGTGGGGGGTTGCCGGCTTCCAGATGCGGAAACGGCCGTGACGTCCTGCCGCGCAGCAGCAGCGGTTTTCGGAAGGGAATCATTGGTGGAGCCAGGCGGGATCGAACCGCCGACCTCGTCATTGCGAACGACGCGCTCTCCCAGCTGAGCTATGGCCCCGTCCACGGCCGGCGAACGATGCGGCGACCGTAAAACGCCGCCATTTACAGTCCTCGCCAACGGCAAGTCAAGAACGGCTGGTATCCGCATTTAGAGCGTTTTCGCGCGACGTGGCTACCGGTTCGCGTCAAGAAAATGCGTCGAATCAAAATCATAGGGCCCCGCTTCTGATTTCGTCAGAAGCGGAAAGGCTCCAGGCTTCATTGTCCCGGACGTCCCTTGTTTGGCGGGAACCGAAACGGTATTTTGGCGGCCTCGTCTTGTCCGGATGCGAAGGCTCGCCGCCTGGCTTCGTCGCCCGAGGCGAATTTCGAATTCCGGGGAGACGAGAGACCGATGCTCCCGATATTGTTCGGTTCATAAGTGCTCTTGACGGAGCTTTGGCCAAAGGTGAAGAGAACGGTTGAACCGCTACACTGGTGGTCCATTCGCGTCCGGGACGCGCGGCTAGGTGGGGTCGCGAATGTCAAATTCACTCCACCGGTCGAATCCACGACCAAACCCGCGAGCTAATTTCCCATGCGAGCCATACTGGATATCGTCCTCATCATCCTCGACCTCTATGTCTGGCTGCTGATTGCCTCGGCGATCCTGTCATGGCTGATTGCCTTCAATGTGGTGAACACCCGCAATCAGTTCGTGGCCGCGGTGGCCGAGTTTCTGGAGCGGATCACCGAACCCCTGCTGGCGCCGATCCGCCGGATGCTGCCCAATCTCGGCGGGCTCGACATCTCCCCGATCATCCTGATCCTGATTATCCTCTTCATGCAGCGGGTCATCACCTATTACATCTATCCCGCCGTGTTCTGACCGGCGGTTTGATGGAGCCGTGGCGGTATTCTCCGGAGGGTCTCAGCATCGCGCTCCGGGTGACGCCGCGCGGCGGTCGCGACGGGATCGATGGTATCGAGACGCTGGCTGATGGACGCCCGGTGGTGAAGCTTCGCGTGCGCGCCGTCGCCGAGGGCGGCGAAGCCAATCGTGCCGTCGTGGCGGTACTGGCGAAGGCGCTGGGGGTGCGCAAAACAGATGTCCGGATATGCGCGGGAGCGACCTCGCGGCTGAAGCAGGTCGCGGTGGGCGGGGATCCCGTCAGGCTCGGCCATGCCCTTCGCGCCTTGACCGCGGCTCAACCAGACTAGTGGTCCAATTCTAACATCTGCATCCCGTTGCCGCAGGGAGTTCCTGCAAATGTTAGAATCAAAGGACCACTAGCAACTATCAGGTTTCTAGTGGAGTT
>NZ_MKSM01000104.1 GCF_001897285.1 Nitrobacter sp. 62-23 | reverse complement strand
GCTATGACAAGCGGGCCGATATCTTCCTCTCTACAATCCTCTTGGCCGCTACCCTGACTTGGTGGATCAATTGAGTCTCGACCCTAGTTCGCCCTTCAGCCAGCCAGAAGTCGTCGTGTCGGTAAGCGGGTCCTTGCCGTCGCAGTCAAGGCAGGTGAGTACACGGGGACGCTTGCCGCCGGGTGGCAAGGCCTTGACCATCTGGTTGCCGCAGGTCGGACAGTTCTTGATTCGGAAAAGCTGGCCCATAGCCGCGCTCCTTTCCCATTGGAGGAAGGCGGGAGCGCAAACAGGCGTTCTCATCACCGATGAATGCCAAGGGCCGTGCGGCGATCGGAGCCAACGCCCGGCCCGGTCTATGGTTCCAATGGAAACCCGTCGGCGAGGGGGTATCACCGGCGGGTCGGGATATACGGGGATCGGGGGGCAAAGCCCGTCCAGTCGGTTAATCCAATGGGGAGGGGCGGCGTTCCCGACCGTGACCGCGACAATAAAGCTCGCCATTCGACGGGCTAAGGGTTGAGTGAATGGGATGACCACCTGCTAAGTGGAATGGTGGGCGCGGCTAAGCACCTGATACGTCCGTGGCCAGATCACGTGGGTGAGGTCGACCCGACGCGTGGCTCGGCAGGCGTTGCACTTCACCTTGAGGAGCGTTGCGCCGGCATCGATCGCATCGGCGAGCGCGGGAGACGGCGCTTCGTCGCCGCCAAGAAACAACCGGGCGTTCCATTCCTCGCATTCCAGTCGATGCGCCAGGCGGAGTTGGTCTTTGGCTGCGGCGTAGGCCGCATCGACCCTTTTCACCAATTCGGCGTGCAGACTTTCGACCCGGCGCAACTCGCGGGCAAAGTGCTTCCGGTCGCCGCCGGACAACGGCATCTGGATCGCGCGCGGGGATATCGACGCCATCATAACGCGAAGGCCTCGCAGTGTCTTTGTGACCCACCAGAACATCCGTTCCAAAAAGAGGGTCGCTCAGCCGCAATTTGTTGAATGAATTCAATGCCAAAATTTGGCGTTGGCGCTCCCTAGCGGAATCGAACCGCTCTCTCCACCGTGAAAGGGTGGCGTCCTAACCGATAGACGAAGGGAGCTGAACTTTCCAACGCCAGATCGCGCCGTTGTTTCAGTCTCAAATCCGCTGCGATAGTGCCGTTAAATCGGATAGCGCCGTAAGACCAATATCGCGTAGCGGATTGATCGGACGGCGTCTCCGGGCGGCAGCGAACCTGACCGGCGGCAGCGGCGGAACGTATAGTGGCGTTTGCCCGGAGGGGCAAGCATTCTCCCCCAAGCAATCTTCTCGAAGAATGCCGGAGGTGGCGCATGGCCTCGCTTCGACCGCAAAGCGATGCAGAACGGCCATCGGGCGATCGAAATGCCTCTCGACGGAGTATCCTGGATGATAGGGCGATTGTTGCGCGGAATGCTGGTGGTGCTGAGCGTCGCCGGTGTGCCCGCATGGGCGCAGACGCGCGGTTCGCATAACTCCGGCGGCGATGCCAAAACCGGGCAGGTGGTCGGCAAACAGGCACCCTCAACGCGAAAATCCTGTCCGGAATATGGACCCGGCTTTGTCAGGGTCGAAGGTTCCTCGACGTGCGTGCAGATCGGCGGCGCAATCGGCATCGATGCCGGCGTGCGACGCTGACGCGTCGCCACTGCTGGACTGTGGGATGGGGATATGAGGCGGAATACAGAGACGGGGAATGCGAAAAAGGCCCCGCTGAAGCGAGGCCTTCATTGATGCTGGAAGCTGGCGTCAATGACCGAAGAACAGCCACAGAAGAATGATCACCGGTATCGGCACGCCAAGCAGCCAAAGCAGGATTCCGCGTCCCATTCCGTTCTCCCTGAACGTCAAGATTTGCAAGGAGAACACCGCGCAAGCGGAATCGTTCCTGCTTGCGGCTTCGGTGGAACAGGCGGCAGTCGTCCGCGATCTTACCAATGACCTGTGTTCGGCATCGAACTCCACGGCTCGACCGGCGGCCTGGCAACGCCCTTCTGCAACAATTCGATCGAGTGCAGGTCCGGCGAGCGGACAAACGCCATCTGGCCGTCGCGGGGCGGACGATTGATGGTAACACCGAGCTTCATGAGGCGCTCGCACGTCGCGTAGATGTCGTCGACTTCATAGGCGAGATGACCGAAATGGCGGTCCTCGCCGTAGGTCTCCTCGTCCCAATTGTAGGTCAGTTCGACTAGCGGCGCGCCGCGTCCCTCGGACTGCCTGACGAGGTCCTCGTCCTCGGGCGCGCACAGGAATACGAGCGTGAATTTAGCCTTCTCGTTGTCAACGCGGCGAACTTCCTTCAGCCCGAGCGCATCGCGGTAAAATTTCAGCGCGGTCTCGAGATTGCGCACGCGCAGCATGGTATGAAGGTAACGCATGTCTGTGTCTCCTTGATCACGACGATTTCGGATCCATCCAACGTCATGAACGCAGTCGATTCCGATCAGAGCAGGATGCGGGCGGAAAACCGTACTTTCGCTGCCTAACCCCTGTTGATGAGCCGACGGCCGAGGTCGAAATGCCTCAGAAATGCAGGGCGTCATCCAGAGCGTCCGACGCCGTTCGCCGGCCGTTGAATGTCCAGGACCCGATCTATTCGCGCGCGGACGGAGTGATAGTATTCTTCGCGCTCGCGTTGGAGCCTGGCTTGATGTGCCTTGAAATTGGCCACGCGCCGCACGATATCGGCTCGCTCTGATCCTTGCCCGTCTTCCCGCCTCATCTGATTTTTCGGCTGCGTCCGGTTATCCTGATCGTGCATTTGTTGATTCTCCAACGTTCGCGCATCATCTGGAATGATTTCAACAACGCGCAAGGCGCGTTTGAAACGAATGTAATTGCGGATGCTGCTCGCTCCTGCAATGTATGATTTCTGTTATGCGCTATGCTTCCGGCGATCATGGCCGGAAATGCGGCGCAAAGGCACTTATCCTCAACGAGCAGCCATTGGATGGCTGATCGTCCCGTCCCGGACGACATCAACGACACAGAAATCCTAAAACGGGAGCGGAAACGAAAATGATTCGCGTATGTGCAAGGCTGTTTATAGATTTGGGTCAAATTATTTTTTGTCTTGCGACGTCAACCATAGTGTTATCTTTTGATTCCTAAGATTCGCGCGGCTATATTCATCAGGGAATAACGGTGTTATCCAGATGGCAGCCGTAGTGTCGTAGTATATGTGTGGGGTCCTGGGTCATGGGGTCGGACGGATTTGAATCCAGGAAGTTTGGAGGTCCGCCGGTGAGAGATCACCTTGGATCGAAGGACTTCTCTGGAGCCACGGATCGGGAATCGGGGGTCGGTCCTTTTACGGGGCTTGGAGAATCCCCTGCCAACATCGTCGAGATCAGCGGCGTCATCAAATGGTTTGACGCTTCAAAGGGCTATGGTTTCATCGTCCCTGATAACGGATGGCCGGACGTGCTGCTGCATGTCACCGTGCTTCGTCGCGACGGCTACCAGACGGCCTACGAGGGATCCCGCCTGGTCTGCGAATGCGTGCAGCGGGCGAAGGGCTATCAGGCGTTCCGGATCACGTCCATGGACGAGTCCACGGCCATCCATCCGGCGCAAATGCTGCCGCCACGCACCCACGTCAGCGTGACGCCGACCAGCGGTCTGGAGCGGGCGCAGGTGAAGTGGTTCAACAGGCTGCGGGGCTTTGGGTTCCTGACGTGCGGCGAGGGGACGCCGGATATTTTTGTCCACATGGAAACGCTACGGCGTTTCGGCATGACGGAACTGCGGCCGGGACAGTTCGTTCTGGTCCGGTTCGGGCCGGGCTCCAAGGGAATGATGGCGGCGGAGGTTCAACCGGAGGCGGGGGCGCCGGGCCTGTCCTCGCACTGAACCGGCCGAGCGGGGTTGCCGAGGGCGGCAGGCCACGTTGGCTACAGGGTTTCCGAGCCGAGCATGTCAATTGAGCTTACTCGGCGTGGCTGCCAGTGGCGTGACGAAACGTGGCAAATCAAGATCACGGCCCGCTCCTGATTCTGCGAGAAGCGAAAAAGCTTCAGACAGAGTGGGATAATACAGAGTGGGATAACGAAGTGCGGAGTGGTTTTCCGCCCGCTCCCGTTCGAAATACGCTTTGAATGCAGGAATCGATCGTCGACCGTTTGAGGCTCGATTTTCCGGAAATCGTGTTTTGCGGTTGCCGAGCCGGCCCGCTATCGATTGTGCTGGCGGGGCCGTCGTGCCGTCCCCATTGCCGATGATCTCTCGTCCCGACAGGTTGATCCGATGATGCGAATGGGGAAGGCCGGTCTTGCGCGGCTGCGCGGCTTTTTATGGATTGCGCTGCTGTCGTGGATCGGCGTGGTCGCGCCGTATGACGCCGGCGTCCGCGCCGCCGAATTCCAGCCGCTGGAAATCGCGACTCAAAGCGGGGTGAAAATGTTCTCGGTCGAGATGGCGAGGACCGAGAAGGAAAAAGAGATGGGCCTGATGTATCGGAAATATCTGCCGGACGGGCAGGGGATGCTGTTCGATTTTTCTCCGGCCCAGCCAGTGTCGATGTGGATGAAGAACACCGTGATCTCGCTTGACATGATTTTTATCGATTCCGACGGCCGCGTTCTCCGGATTGCCGAGAACACTGAGCCATTATCGACGCGCACCATTTCCTCGGGCGGTCTGGCCAAAGGTGTGCTCGAGGTGATCGCGGGGACCGCGAGAAAATACGGCATCGCGCCGGGCGACCGGGTCTCGCACCCGCTCTTCGACCGCCATTGAGAGCCGTTCGCGGAAAGATTCTGGTCGGCTTGCCGCGTCAGCCGGAAGCATGTAACGACATCGTTTCCCAGAAGATCGGGGTATAGCGCAGCCTGGTAGCGCGGCAGTTTTGGGTACTGCAGGTCGTTGGTTCGAATCCAGCTGCCCCGACCATTTATCTTTATAAAAGAAAAACCAAAATCTTAAGTTATTTCAATCGGGTGTCGGCGACTGCTGCTACAATTCCTGAGATTCGCTTCCGACAGAATCAGAAACAGACTCCAAAATTTTGATTTGATGCGGTTTCTTCACGAGAACCGGCCCGCGGGTCAGGGCCCGAGGACGTGCGCGAAAATGCTAGAGCCACCGCGATATGAAAGAACGCGCAGAGCCGGTCGACCGGTCATCAGCGCCTCGACTGGAGAAACTGCTTTCCCTTCTCGGTCACGGACCAGGCGATATGATTGGTAAATCCCGCAATGATCGAGCGGGATCTGATGAGGCCCATGGCTTCCAGCCGGTCCCGGATGACGGTCGCGCTTTTTTCGCCAAGCTCCCAATAGTCGGACATACGGAATTTCTGCCGGTACCAATAGCCGACAAGCTCCCGAACGTAGGCTTCCGAGGGGCTTTTGAGAAGCTGATCATAAATTCCGACGAAAAGATCGCCCAATGAAATCGACTTGGATACGGTATCCGGAGCCCCTTCCTCGGATCGATAGACCAGGAATTCCACGGTGACCGAGTCGACCGATCTTGCGGGCACCAGTTCCGTCGAGCCGCGATTGAGATTGGCCAGTTTCTGATGAAAGTCCGCATTCTCGATGCGGAGTCTTTCCAGTTCCTGCAGAACCTTCGGATCGACGGCTTGGTCGCCTCGTATCCAGCCGGCCCTCGGCTTCAAGTTCACCGCGGTCGCGACGGCCATCATGGCCTTCATGCAAAGGTCGTTTTCGCTGGTCCAGAATTCGACGATACCGCCAGCGCTCAAGCGAGCTTTGAAAGCGTCCAGCTTGTCTTTTAACTCAGCGTCCGGTTCGGGAATTTCAGACAGGAACGCAAGTATCGGAACGTCTTTGGACCGCGCGTACTCAAATGCTCCTTCGCTAAAGTTCAGACCGTCGGAAGAGAGTGAGCCGTAACGGCTACCAACGATCACGATATAATAGTCGCTTCGATCAATGATCCGCTTGATGTAGTCCACTTGCGTTTGATTATCTGCCGGGAGCAGCTCCAGGCCGGTGGGCATATATCCCGCCTTGGCCAACGTGTTGCTCACGGCCTGTCGTTCGTCCCTCAAATCGTTGTAGGTCGAACTGATGAAAACCTGAAAAACTCGATTCACGTGATGTCACATACGGCTGATATCGTAAGCAATTGACTCGCAGAATATAGCGTTTTCGAGCGAAGGGGATACCGGTTCGCGTAAAGAAAACGCGTCAAATCAAAATCTTAGATTATGTTTTGCTTCGATTGGAGGTGGAGGCTTCCGGTGCTGGATTTGTTAAGGGGGCATTGTTGGATCGCCATCGCGGCGCACCGGGCGGGGGCTGGATTGTAAGCACAGATTCCCGCTGGAGCGTGATGAGGAAAGTATGTAGCGGTTTTTCGCCCGCTAAAAATATTGGAATCGATCGTGTTCATGATCTGGATCGATAATCCCAAAACATCGTGATCCTGCCCTCATCCGTTTCAGGTTCTCGGAGCATAGTGGGACGTTCGACAGCGGCCCGCCGGCTCTCCAGATTACGCAGGCCTAGGACCTCGGTGGTTTTGAAAAGCCTGGGATGAAGTCTTTCGCAGGCGAATGCGGGAATTGTTAACTATTTATTTACCATACGATTCCAGCATTCACTTATGAGAATTTCGCGCAGCACAACGCATAGCGATCTGCTATCGCTCGAAGCCGCCGTAATGGTCGCCCGCAGCGGCTTCGCCTGCATCTTTTCATCTTCCGACGAGTACGAACGGGCCCTCATTACGGAGCGCCGTGCCCAGGGCCGCTATGGCGCGCGCCCACGCAATTGGCTGATCGCGTTCATCGCGCTGGCGATCGCGGTGGCAGGAGCGACCATTTATCGGGTATGACCACCCGCCGCTCACGCGTGAGGGCGATCGAACAACCAGGTCACAGCAAGGCAGCGCCGAAGCCGCGCGAGGCTGCGGCGTTAGCGGTGCGAAGGAAGTTACTTCGCCGTATCGTCCGGTTTCATGTCGCTCTTCGTCTTGGATCCCTTCGACATGCCGACCGTCTTGTGTTTCGACGTCTTGCTTTTGGCTGTCTTGCCCTTGGACATGGCGTGCGGGGATGTGGACGAACTGTGCGTCGTGGTGTCCTGAGCCGGCGCACCATAAGTCTGTGCAGCAGCGGTGCCGATGCCCATCAGCGTTGCGCAGCAAACGGCGAGAATCGTTTTCCTCATTGGGGTTGCCTCTTCCACGGGTTGAACGGCGCGATAATGCGATAGACAGCCCGGTGTTCCGGGGCGCGCGCAGCCTTCCCGGAAATCATGTCATTTCATGGCCGTAAGTGGATCTGGTTCCAGATTGGCCGAAACCGGAAACCGTATCTTAACCGTTACGGCATGGCGCTGTGGCAGGTTGCGATTCGATCGCTAGATTTAGGGAATGATCCAGCTTGTCACAGTTGCATCAGTGATATCCGCCTATCAAAGACCAGAGCCCACGGTGGATACCAGTAACCGCGCCCAGACCGATCTCTGGGCGAGCCGGCTGAATGTCTCCCGCGAGACGTTACTGGAGGCGGCCGAACAGGTCGGGCCATCGGTCGCCGCGCTTCGTCGCCATCTTTCCAAATAACGCAGTTTCTACCGAACAGCACGGTCTCGGCGGTGGCTGATGTCTTGCTGCGCTTGCCGCACCGGTTCCATTTTGTGACCCGTGTCATTGAAGCCCGCTGGCACGTGAGTCAAATCACGGACCGATCCGGTTCTGTCTTGCATCCTGGTCGCGTCGTCAAACAGACGATGTGTCAATCAGCGAGGAGAACCACGATGAACAGGCCTTCCACGACCGGTGACATCCGTGCGCTCACGGGTGATGAACTCAACAACGTATCGGGCGGCATGAAAGCCGTAGTGTTTGTCGACCGGATGTTCATGACGATCGAGGCCGACGCCAATCATTACGGCGTCGTTGTCCGGCCCGGCTTCGAACACACCTGCGTCAGCTTCGGCGGCGACGGCTGCTGAAACTGACGTCAACCAAACGCACATCAACTTCAGGAGACTGCAATGTCCCAGCAGACCAGAAACAACGAGACTCGTGTTCTCACGTCGGATGAGCTGGACGCCGTGTCGGGCGGCGCCAAATCGCTCCACAACGAGTTTTCGGTCGGCGGTTATAAGATGACCATCGACGCAGACGCCGTGCACTACACCGTGGTCGTCACGGAGAAATAACTTGCGAACTCAATAAGCCGGTCAGCCCGCCCGAAGCCGGGTGCACTGACCGGACTATTCCGCCGATTTGGCCCTGGCCGTGCCGGGCTTGGCCAGACCTTCAGGGGAAGGGGGGCTGCTCCCGGAGCTTTGGCAATCCCAGCGTCCACCATATATTGTCCAGACGTCAGAGCGCAGGCGCAACACCTTGGCCGTCCCAAACCGATGTGCTATCTGGCTGGGGCCGCTTCGATCGCCCGTTACTGCTGCTCGCACCCGGTCTCAACGGGCTGCGCCGCCAAGGATATTCTGTAGATGGACTCGACTGCCAAAATTGCCTCCGCTCCTGATTCCTTCTTCGTGGCCATCCTGGCCGAGGCCGACCCCGAAATCGCCGCCGCGATCAAGGGCGAGTTGGGCCGCCAGCGCCACGAGATCGAACTGATCGCGTCGGAAAATATCGTCAGCCGCGCGGTTCTGGAGGCGCAGGGCTCGGTATTGACCAACAAATATGCCGAGGGTTATCCGGGCGCGCGCTATTACGGCGGATGTGAATGGGTCGACGTCGTGGAAACGCTGGCGATCGAGCGGGCCAAGAAGCTGTTCGGCGCCCAGTTCGCCAACGTCCAGCCGAACTCCGGCAGCCAGATGAACCAGGCCGTGTTCCTGGCGCTGCTGCAGCCCGGCGATACCTTCATGGGTCTTGATCTTGCGGCCGGGGGGCACCTGACTCACGGCGCGCCGGTCAATATGTCCGGTAAGTGGTTCAAGGCCGCGCACTACACCGTGCGGCGCGACGACCACCTGATCGACATGGACGAGGTGGCGCGCCGGGCCGAAGAGGTCAAGCCGAAGCTGATCATCGCCGGCGGTTCGGCCTATTCGCGGCCGTGGGACTTCAAGCGCTTCCGCGAGATCGCCGACAGCGTCGGGGCTTATCTGATGGTGGACATGGCGCACTTCGCCGGCCTTGTCGCGGGGGGCGTGCATGCCTCGCCCGTCCCGCACGCGCATGTGACCACGACCACCACCCACAAGTCGCTGCGCGGTCCGCGCGGCGGCCTGATCCTGTGCAATGACGAGGCGCTCGCCAAGAAGTTCAATTCGGCGATCTTCCCCGGCCTGCAGGGCGGACCCCTGATGCATGTCATTGCCGCCAAGGCCGTCGCATTCGGCGAGGCGCTGCGTCCGGACTTCAAGGTCTACGCGAAGAACGTGGTCGAAAACGCCAAGGCGCTGGCTGAAACCCTGCGTGGCCATGGCTTCGATATCGTCTCGGGCGGCACCGACAACCATCTGATGCTGGTCGACCTGCGGCCCAAGGGGCTCAAAGGCAACGTCTCGGAAAAGGCGCTGGTTCGCGCAGGCCTCACCTGCAACAAGAACGGCATTCCTTTTGATCCCGAAAAGCCGTTCGTGACCTCCGGTCTTCGTCTCGGCACGCCGGCAACCACCACGCGTGGTTTCGGAGTTGCCGAATTCAGGCAGGTCGGCGGCCTGATCGCCGAGGTGCTCAACGCCATCGCGCAGGCCGACGATGGCAAGGCCCCGCTGGTCGAGGCGGCGGTGAAGGAAAAGGTCAAGGAGCTGACAGCCCGTTTCCCGATTTATCAGTGATGACGACGCTTTGGCCATGCAACCACGCTGTCACGCCGGGCTTCCACGGCTTTAACGGTGCGTGGTTCCAGGACGTGGATGGCCGGGACACGCCTGGCCACGACGCAAACGAGGAGGCGCGTTGATGCGCTGCCCGAGCTGCAACAGTCTGGATACCCAGGTGAAGGACTCGCGGCCGACGGAAGATTCAGCCGTGATCCGGCGGCGGCGCGTCTGCATGGCCTGCAATTTCCGTTTCACGACCTTCGAGCGCGTGCAGTTGCGTGAACTCACGGTCATCAAGCGCAACGGACGGCGGGTGCCGTTCGACCGCGACAAGCTGGTGCGCTCTCTGCAAATATCGTTACGCAAACGGCCGGTCGATGCCGAGCGCGTCGAGACCATGGTGTCGGCCATCGTCCGCGAACTGGAGAGTGGCGGCGAGGCGGAAATTTCGTCCGAGACCATCGGCGAGATCGTGATGGAGCATCTGCGAAGCCTCGATGACGTCGCCTATGTGCGCTTTGCCTCTGTCTACCGCAATTTCCGAGAGGCCAAGGATTTCGAGGCGGTGCTGGGTGAACTCTCCAGCGAGGACGACGCGCGGCAGGTGCCGCTGCGCAAATGATCTTCCGCGTTCTGGAAGAGCAATACGGCGAAAAGCTCCGGACGGCCAAGGCCGCCGATTTGCATTTCATGCAACTGGCGCTGGCGCTGGGCCGCCGCGGTCTGGGCGCGAGCGCGCCCAATCCGGCGGTGGGCGCTGTCCTCGTGAAAGACGGCGTGATCGTGGGCCGCGGCTGGACCCAGCCGGGAGGCCGTCCGCATGCCGAGGCCGAGGCGCTGCGGCGCGCCGGGGAGGCGGCGCGCGGCGCCACGCTGTATGTCACGCTCGAGCCATGTTCGCATGTCGGAAAAACGCCGCCGTGCGCCGATGCCGTGATCGCGGCGGGCATCACGCGTGTGGTTTCCGCTATCGAGGATCCCACCCCCGAAGTTCGCGGGCAGGGCCACGCCCGGTTGCGGGCAGCCGGAATATCGGTCGAAGTCGGGCTTTGCGCGGTCGGGGCGGCACACCATCATGCCGGCCATTTCCGGCGGGTTCGGGACAAGCGCCCGCACGTCATCCTCAAACTCGCCACGTCCAGCGATGGAAAGATCGCGGCCGCCGGAGGCAAGCCGGTCGCCATCACGGGCGAGGCGGCGAGGGCGCGCGTGCATCTGTTGCGCGCGCAGTGCAACAGCATCTTGGTGGGCATCGGCACCGTGCTGGCCGACGATCCTCTCCTGACCTGTCGGCTTCCGGGCATGGAAACGCGCTCGCCGCTGCGCGTGGTGCTGGATCACGCGCTGCGCATCCCGCATGAGAGCCGGCTGGTGCGGTCCGTCCGCGAGACCCCGCTTTGGGTGATGGCCTCCGACCCTATTGAAGCGTCCACGGCCGCGAAACTCGGCGCAGCCGGCGTGCAGGTCGTGCGCGTTCCGGTCGCCGCCGGCGCGCCCGGGCTCGATCTGGCCGCTGTTCTCCGCGCCCTGTCCGAGAGGGGCGTCACGCGCCTGTTGGTCGAAGGCGGGGCACGTGTTGCAGCGTCATTTATCGCGGCCGGTCTGGTCGATGAAGCGTGGCTGCTGCGTGGCCCCGACCCGATCGGCGACGACGGGGTGCCGGCGCTTGGCCTCTTGCCGCTCGACGCCATCACCCGATCGTCTCAATTCAAGGTTCGTGCGAGCGAGACGCTGGATCAGGACACGCTCACGATTTACGAACGCGCCTAGAGCCTTTCCGCTTTGCTCGAAAACGATATAAATCGGGATAGTTTTGAATTCGAAAGCGTTGGGCGCTGCGGAAGGTTCTGATGTTCACCGGCATAGTGAGCGACATCGGCGAGATCGAAAGCCTGACGCCGACGGCGCAGAGCCGGCTGCATCGGCTGCGCATCCTCTGCCAATATGATCGCAGCACCATCGTCGACGGCGCGTCGATCGCCTGCAACGGCGTTTGCCTGACTGTCGTCGCCGCGGGCGTCGCTGACGGGCGGACTTGGTTCGACGTCGATGTCGGGGCTGAGACGCTCGACGTGACGACGGCAAAGCAATGGCCGGTGGGAACGCGTCTCAATCTCGAACGTGCGTTGAAGCTCGGCGACGAACTCGGCGGCCACATCGTCGCAGGGCATGTCGACGGAATAGCAACCGTGGTTGCGCGCGACGATCTGCACGGCATGGCGCGCTTCGAATTGCGCACGGCCCGGGATCTGGCGCGCCTCATCGCGGCCAAGGGTTCGGTGACGCTGGACGGCGTATCGCTGACAGTGAACGCCGTGCGGGATGAGACGTTTTCGGTGCTCATCATCCCGCGAACGCTCGACGTCACCACGCTCGGCGATTGGCGCGCGGGCCGTGAGGTCAATATCGAGGTCGACCTGATGGCGCGTTACGCGGCGCGGCTGAGCGAGATGAAGTAGGCTTTCGATAAATGTATCATGCGCGGGCTTGACCCGCGTATCCTTTCTCTTAACAAGATGAGCAGGTCATGGCAGAGGCAAGGCGCGCAGCGCCTCAGGATCGGACCGACGTCTCGGGCGCGCGCGCCCTGATCGTCGAGGCGCGGTTCTACGACGACATTCAGGATGCGCTGCTCGAAGGCGCGGTCGCGGAACTGAGATCCGCCGGCGTCGGTTATGAGGTCGTCACTGTTCCCGGCGCCCTGGAAATTCCGGCGGCGATTGCCATGGCGCTCGATGCGGCCGAGCGGAACGGCGAGCCTTACGATGCGGTGGTTGCGCTCGGCTGCGTGGTGCGGGGCGACACCATCCATTTCGAGATCGTCTCGATGGAATCCTGCCGCGCGCTGATGGATTTGTCGGTACAGCGGCGCGTGCCGGTCGGCAACGGCATCATCACCGTCAACACCGATGCGCAGGCATGGGCGAGGGCGCGAGCGAGCGAATTGAACAAGGGCGGCCATGCGGCGCAGGCGGCGCTGGCAATGCTGCGGATCAAGCGCCGGTTGGCGAAGGCGTAACAACACGATGGCTGACATCAAGGCGAGTATCGACAGGAAGGCCAACCGGCGCGGCGCGGCGCGGCTTGCCGCCGTGCAGGCGCTGTATCAGATGGAGATCAGCGGCGCAGGCATCAACGACGTCTTCGCGGAGTTCGACAGCCACTGGCTCGGCAGCGAAGTCGAAGGCGACAAATATCTCCCCGCCGAGGCCGAATTCTTCCGTGACGTTGTGGCGGGCGTAGTCCGCGATCAGGGAAAGCTCGATCCGTTGATCGACGATGCGCTGTCGAAGGGCTGGCCGCTGAAGCGTATCGCCGCGATCCTGCGCGCGGTGCTGCGCGCCGGTTCGTACGAACTGGAACACCGCAAGGATGTTCCGGCGCGTGTGGTGGTATCCGAATATGTCGACGTCGCGCACGCCTTCGTCGAGAAGGAGGAGGCCGGCATGGTCAACGCGGTGCTCGATCAGATCGCGCGCCGTTTCCGCGCCGACGAGTTTGCGCGAGGGTAGGGCAAGTTCGATATCGTCATGCCCGGCTTTATGCCGGGCCTCCACGTCTTGCTGGGTTCGGCCGGGAAAAGACGTGGATGGCCGGGACACAGGTGAACGGCGACGCCGTTCTTCGAACGGCTTTGCCCGGCCGCGATGAGTTTGAACGCGGCAAGGATTATAGCGTTTTCGAGCGAAGTGGATACCGGTTCGCGTGAAGAAAACGCGTCAAATCAAGAGCCTAGAGCCTTTCACTGTTTCCATGAAACGGTGAAAGACTCTAGCCCGCAAGGATCAACCGCATGCCGTCCGGTGAAGACGATCTGATTGGGCGTTACTTCAAGCCGATTGCAACAGATCCGGGCGCGCTGGGGCTTGCCGACGACGCGGCCATCCTGAAAGTCGGCGGCGACGATCTCGTGATTACGACCGACGCCGTCGTCGAAGGCGTGCATTTTTTGAGCGGCGATCCGCCGGAGACGGTTGCCAGAAAGGCCTTGCGCGTCAATCTTTCCGATCTTGCCGCTAAGGGAGCAACGCCTGCCGGCTTCGTCATGAGTCTCGCCTTGCGCAACGCCGATGAGGGTTGGCTCGCCTCATTCGCGCGCGGGCTCTCAGACGACGCAACCGGATTTGGCTGCCCCTTGCTTGGCGGCGACACCGTGGCGACGCCGGGGCCGCTGACGATTTCCATCACCGCCTTTGGTCGCGTGCCGCCCGGTGAAACGATTTTGCGCAGCGGCGCAGAACCGGGCGACCGCATCGTGGTCTCCGGTACCATTGGTGACGCCTCGCTGGGGCTCGCTATTCTTACGGGAAAAATGACTGTTGGCGATGCCGCAGTCCGCGAGATGTTGCTCGGCCGCTACCGGATTCCGCAACCGCGCATTGCTCTTGCGGAAACCGTTCGGAAATTTGCGCGCGCCGCGATGGATGTGTCCGACGGGCTGGCTGGCGATCTTGCGAAACTGTGCGCGGCGTCGGGAGTTTCGGCTGTGATCGATGCCGGGTCCGTTCCGTTATCGGACGCCGCCCGCGGACTGATGGAACAAGGCCGGATTTGCCTCGAATCCATGGTTAGCGGCGGCGACGATTACGAGATCCTGTGCACGATGGCCGAGAACCGCTTCGGGGATTTCGCGCGGGCGGCACGAAGTGTCGGCGTTGCGGCTACGTCGATCGGGACGATCGTTGCAGGCAACATACCTCCGAAATGGTTTGATGCCGAAGGCAGCGAGATCGCGCTTCCGCGGCTCTCCTACAGTCATTTCTGAATCCTGGAGCTGTTCCGGCTTTGATGGAATCAAGACAGGGGCTCCATAGAGTCTGGTTCAACTGCGTTGAATCAGACGCGTCGCTTATCTTTTTGTTTGAGCATGATCTTTTCCGAAAACGGTTTCCACGTTTCGGGATCATGCTTGAACCTTGTGCAATCTATGCAAAAACGCCCGGTGTAACCGGGCGTTTTGAATTGAGAAGAGACCGTTTCAGCCGCCGCTACCGAAACGGCGCGACCACCATCCTGCGCGCCGCGGACGGTCTTCGTCCGATTCTTCCGGAGGCTGTTGCGGCTCGGGAGCGGTTTCTTCCGGCTGGCTTTGAACCGTGGGCGCCACCGGCGACGCCTCTTCCGAAGTGAAGCTCACCTTCTCGCGCACTGTCGAGCGACGGCGAACCGCTTTTTCGGATTCGGGTGTAGCCTCATCCTTCGCCTCCTCCCTGGCTTCGTCGGGAGCCGTGGCGATGTCCGGCTGAGCCGTAGAATTCCGCGGCGGGGTCTCGGCATCAGTCGAGCCGGCCTGCGGTTCAGGGACGATCGGCGCCGAATCGAAATCTGCGACGGCTTCGATGACTTCTGGCGCCGGGGTCGGGCCGAGTTCGTCGGAAATCGAATCGACAAGGCCCGCGTCGGCACCGCCGCGGCGCCGCCGACCGCCGCGTCGTCCGCGACGCCGCGGGCGCCGTTCTCCGTCCGGAGTCTCGGCCCGCGCTTCGGGGGCCTGCACTCGGGCGTCGTCTCCGTCATTTTCGACGTCGCCGGTCATGAAAGGCGCCGCGGCGAAATCAGCGGGAATCAGGACGTTGTCGGCGTCGTCATCGTGCGTTACCGGGTCTTCGCGGGTCTCGACGGGCCGTTCGCGCCGGGGTCGCCGGCGCTTGCGCTTGCGGCCGTCACCTTCTGCTTCGACAGCCGTTTGTTCGTCGGCGCGGGCTTCGGTGTCGCCGGTCTCGGTCGCGGCTTCGGTTTCGAGCGGCTGCTCGTCCTCATGCTCATGGACTTCGTCGGCCTGCGCAGGGAATGCGGCAAGTTGCGTGGCCAGCAGCGCTTTCGCGGCCTCCAGCGTATGCACCTGTTCGCCGCGATCGATGACGAACGATTGCTGGCCAGCGATCGCAGGATCGGCGATCACGGAAAGGCCAACCTTGAAGCTGCGTTCGAGGTCGCGCAGATGACCGCGCTTCTGGTTGAGCACGTACAACGCAACGTTGGTGCGTGTCCGCACGACAAGATTGTGCGTCGCGCCCTTCATCAGGGTTTCCTCCAGGCTGCGCAGCAACTGCAACGCCACCGAAGGAACCGAGCGTACGTGACCGGTGCCGCCGCAGTGCGGGCAGGGCTCGGTCGAGCTTTCCAGCATGCTGGCGCGAATGCGCTGGCGCGACATTTCCAGAAGGCCGAAATGCGAGATGCGTCCGACCTGGATGCGGGCGCGGTCGTGGCGCAGACAATCGCTGAGCTTGCGCTCCACGGCGCGGTTGTTGCGCTTCTCGTCCATGTCGATGAAGTCGATGACGATCAGACCGGCGAGATCACGCAAGCGCAACTGTCGGGCGACCTCCTCGGCGGCCTCGAGGTTGGTCTTGAGCGCCGTATCCTTGATGTGATGTTCGCGGGTCGAACGGCCCGAATTAACGTCGATCGACACCAGCGCCTCGGTCTGGTTGATCACGATGTAGCCGCCGGAGCGGAGCTGCACCGTCGGCGAGAACATCGCATCGAGCTGGCTTTCGACGCCATTGCGCGAGAATAGCGGCTGGCAGTCGCGATATGGTTTCACCGCGCGGACGTTGGAGGGCATCAGCATCTTCATGAAATCGCGCGCCTCCTGATAACCGGCGTCACCGGCCACCTGGATTTCGTCGATTTCCTTGCTGTAAAGATCGCGCAGCGAGCGCTTGATGAGCGAGCCTTCTTCATACACGAGCGTCGGCGCCTGGGAGCGCAAGGTCACGTCGCGCACGGTTTCCCACATGCGGATCAGGTACTCGAAGTCACGCTTGATCTCGGGCTTGGTCCGCGAGGCTCCGGCGGTGCGCAGGATAACCCCCATGCCTTCGGGCACGTCGAGATCCTGCACCACCTCCTTCAGCCGCAAACGGTCCTGCGCCGAGGTGATCTTGCGGCTGATGCCGCCGCCGCGCGCGGTATTGGGCATCAGCACGGCGTAGCGGCCGGCCAGCGACAGGTAAGTTGTCAGCGCAGCGCCCTTGTTGCCGCGCTCTTCCTTGACAACCTGCACCAGCATCACCTGGCGGCGCTTGATGACTTCCTGAATCTTGTATTGGCGCCGCGGCCGGTAGGCGCGCTCGGGCACTTCCTCCAGCGCATCGTCGCCGCCGACGGATTCGACCTGCTGGTCCTCCTCGGTTTCGCCATCGTCTTCGTCCTCTTCGGAGGGGACGACGTCGTGATCGTGAGCTTCGTGATGATCGTGAGGTTCGTGTGCCTCCTCGGCGGCGAGAACGGCGGGTTCCGCATGATCGTCTTGAGCGTCAGGGGCCTGTGGCTCGAAATCGGCCGCGTGCGGATTGGATGCTACCGGGACTTCGTCGGAGGCATCATGCGCTTCGTCGCGATGCTCGGAGGCAGCGTTGTCCGAGGCGGACGTGAAAGCAAGGTCTTGCGATTCGTGCGGGCCGTCGGCATCGGTTTCGTAACGATCGGAGCCGTGAAGATCGTCGTGCCCCGCGCCGTCATGCGCCTGCTCGTGGTGATCGTGATTCGCATCATCCTCGTATGGATGATCGTGATCCTGCACCTCGTCCTGGTGTCCGATGTGATCGTTGGGCGTCGGCCCGCCGTGCGGCTCACTGAACTGCGTCGCATCGGCCGCCGCGTCCTCATGGTCCGCATCCTCGACGACGGCGCTTTGCACGCGTTCGCCGTGATCGCGCCGGCGGGAACTGCGATTCCGGGAACGGCGGCGGCCGGCGCGATCTTCCGGTTCTTCCTCCGCCTCGCGATGCGCGCGCTCGTCGGCCTCGATCAGCGCTTGCCGGTCGGCAACCGGAATTTGATAGTAGTCCGGATGGATTTCGCTGAAGGCAAGGAAGCCGTGTCGGTTTCCGCCGTATTCGATGAACGCGGCCTGCAGCGAAGGTTCGACGCGGGTGACCTTGGCCAGATAGATGTTGCCGCGCAGTTGTTTGCGCTGGGCCGATTCGAAATCAAATTCCTCGACGCGGTTGCCGCGAACGACGACCACCCGGGTTTCTTCCGGGTGGGTGGCATCGATCAACATTTTGTTGGGTTTGTTGGACATGTTGGAGCTCTTGGCGGCGGAGGGCGCATGGCACGGCGCGCGCGTGCCGCGCGGCCGGGTGACGCAACGGTCCACCTGATTCGGGGGTGAGGGGAAGGCCGCGATGCGATCCTGGGCGCCCAGCCGATCCTGTTCCCGGCGCGGCGCGCGAAGCTCTCGCCTCGCGTCGGCGCGGTCTTTGCGGGGATTTTGGTCGGCTCTTCAGTCTGGCGCATCAGGCGTCGGGCCCGTCTGAACAGGTCGGCGGCAAAAGCGCCGCCGTGGATCTCGCTGCCGGACCGACGCGGCGCCAAAGTGCCGGTCGGCTGTCGTACCTCGTGGCCGCAGGGCCGGGATAATCGGTGGTTACCTTCCTGAAACCGTTCCCGAACCTTCTGAAACCGTTGCCGGCGCAAAAATCTGCCACCGGACACCTCCCTGGGCTGGAAACCGCCGTCCAAATCGGCCGCGCGACGCGCTGGCAGTGGAGGGGCGGGAACGCGGGCACTTCGAACAACTTGAAGTCCTGCGCTGCACCGGGAGGCTGAACGCGACACAACCGGAAGTTTAACCGTCAGCGTCATCTTACATACGTGGATTGTTTGCCGCTTGCAAGGGACAGCGTCGCCGGCCGGCAACACTGCCGGTATTTGTGGTCAACGGGTTAAGGTCTGATTAACCCTGCGGTCCTATTGCGGTAATAAAGGCAGCTCGGAGGCATGGGTTCGTTGGCGAGCCGCACAAATCTGGGAATCATCTGGCTCTGCGCCGCTGCGCTGTTTCTTTCCGGCGCAGCTTCACGCGCCGCCGGGACCGATTCTGATCGTCCCGATGTCGCGGGGGATTTTCCGGTCGCCTCGGAGGTCCGGCTCGCGGGCGATATGAAGCAGACCCGCTTCATCCTGGATCTCGACAAGAAGATCGATGTCCACGCCTTTTTGCTGGCCGAGCCTGACCGGGCCGTCATCGACATCCCCCAGGTGAGCTTTCGCCTCGCGCCCGGCGCTGGCGACACCGGACGGGGCCTGATCAAGGCGTTCCGCTACGGGCTGGTGATGCCCGGCGGATCGCGGATCGTGTTCGATCTCGCAGGGCCCGCGAAAATCGAAAAAGCCTATGTGCTCGATGCCGCAAACGGTCAGCCGCCCCGCCTGGTGGTCGAATTGGAAACCGTCGATCGGGCCGCATTCAAACGCCTTTTGGCTGCCTCAAACAGTTCTGAAGGGTTGAGGGGTGCGGTTTCTCCGGAGCCAGCCGTCGAGGATGCGACCGGGTCGACCGGGGGCGCCACGCCTTCGGACATGCGTCCGGTGGTCGTGATCGATCCGGGGCATGGCGGAATCGACAACGGAACCCAAGCCTCGACGGGTGAGACGGAAAAGGACCTGGTGCTTGCTTTTGCCGTGGCTCTGCGTGACCGCATCGAGCACGACGGCAGATATCACGTTGTCATGACCCGGACCGACGACACCTTCATTCCGCTGGCCGAGCGGGTGCGCGTCGCCCGAACCAACGGCGCTGCGCTGTTCGTGTCGATCCACGCGGACGCGCTGCCGCGCCGTGAGGGCGACGCCCGGGGCGCAACGATCTACACGCTGTCGGACAAGGCGTCGGATGCCGAAGCGGAGCGGCTGGCGGAGGCCGAAAACAAGGCCGACGCCATCGGAGGCGTCAATCTGACCGAGGAGCCGACCGACGTCGCCGATATCCTGATCGACCTCGCGCAGCGGGAAACGCGCACGTTTTCAAATCGCTTCGCCAGGCTGTTGATGGGTGAGATGCAAACGACCATGCGGATGCACAAGCACCCGCTGAAGTCGGCCGGGTTCAGGGTATTGAAGGCGCCCGACGTGCCGTCGGTATTGGTCGAACTCGGTTTCGTCTCCAACAAGGCTGACCTCCGCCAGATGGTGTCCGACGACTGGCGCTCCAAAACGGTGGGTTCGGTCGCGAAGGCCGTCGAGACGTTTCTTGCAAAAAGGGTGGTTTCGGCTGGCGGCAGCCCGCTGAAGCCCTAGTTTGGCCACAGCCGCCGCTCTATAGAAAAGTTGTCGCAAAGTTCGCAGAATCGGCCACAACCGGAGTTCCCGTCCGGCGGATGCTTCGACGAACGGATGCATCAACCGACGAACAAGGCTTGCGGACGCGCCGCCATATCGCCGGCGGCCGGCAACGAAACGGACATCGATAATGCGCTTGCTGCTGCGATTCGTCGGTTTTCTGTTTGCAGCGGGAACGATCCTGTTTCTGGTCGGCGTCGCGGCGGCGGCAGGACTGATCTGGCATTTTTCCAAGGACCTGCCCGACTATTCCCAGCTTCAGAATTATGAGCCGCCGGTGATGACGCGCGTCCATGCGTCCGACGGCTCGCTGCTCGGCGAATACGCGAAAGAGCGCCGGCTTTATCTGCCGATACAGGCGGTGCCGAAGCTGGTCATCAACGCGTTCCTGGCCGCGGAGGACAAGAATTTCTACGAGCACGGCGGCATCGATTATTCCGGCATGGCGCGCGCGGCCCTGCTGTATGCCCAGAATTACGGGTCCAACAAGCGGCCGCAGGGCGCTTCCACGATCACCCAGCAGGTCGCCAAGAATTTCCTGTTGACCAATGAGGTCTCCTTTACACGCAAGATCAAGGAAGCGCTGCTCGCGATGCGGATCGAGCGGGCCTATTCGAAGGACAAGATCCTCGAACTGTATCTGAACGAGATCTACCTCGGCCTCGGCGCCTACGGCATCGCGGCCGCTTCGCTCGTATATTTCGACAAGTCGGTCAACGAATTGACCGTCGCCGAGGCCGCCTATCTCGCGGCCTTGCCCAAGGCGCCCTCGACGCTGCATCCGGTGAAGAATCACGACCGCGCGGTCGAGCGGCGCGATTACGTCATCGACCGGCTGCTGGAAAACGGCTGGATCAAGCAGGCCGACGCCGACAAGGCCCGCAAGGATCCGCTGATCGTGACCAGCCGCGCCAACGGGGCGCATACTTTTGCCGGCGAATATTTCGCCGAGGAAGTCCGGCGCGACCTGTTTGAACGCTACGGCGAAAAGAAGCTCTACGAGGGGGGGCTGTCGGTCCGCACCACGCTCGATCCCAAATTGCAGGCGATAGCGCGCAAGACCATGGCCAATGGCCTCGTCAATTATGATGAGGCCCAGGGCTGGCGCGGCGCGATCAGCAAGCTCGATATTTCCGGCGACTGGGGCGTGAAGCTCGCCGATGTCAAATCGCTGTCCGACATCGCGCCGTGGCGGATGGCGGTGGTCCTTGAGTCCGACGACAAGTCCGCGCGGATCGGATTCCAGCCGGGCCGTGAGCTTGGCGGCGCCGTGAGCAAAGAGCGGCAAACGGGCTTGATCACGCTCGACGGCGTCAAGTGGGCCAAGGTCGCTTCCGGCCCGGCGCGAGGTCATGCGGCGACGAAGGTGTCGCAGGTGCTCTCGCCCGGCGACGTGATCTATGCCGATCCCCTGATCGGCAAGGACGGGCAGGCCGTCGAAGGCGAATACCGGTTGCGGCAACTGCCTCTCGTGTCCGGCGCGATGGTCGCCATGGACCCGCGGACCGGTCGCGTGCTGGCAATGGTCGGCGGCTTCTCGTTCGATCAGAGCCAGTTCAATCGCGCGACACAGGCCTACCGGCAGCCGGGCTCCTCGTTCAAGCCGATCGTCTATTCCACGGCGCTCGACAACGGCTATACGCCCTCGACCGTCATCGTCGATGCGCCGATCGAAATCGATCAGGGGCAGGGGTCGGGCGTGTGGCGCCCGGAAAACTACTCGAAGGAAAAATACTACGGTCCGCAAACGCTCCGGAATGCGCTGCGGCTCTCGCTCAATACCGTGACGGTGCGGTTGGCGCAGGACATCGGCATGCCCTTGATCGGCGAATATGCCAAGCGATTCGGGGTGTACGACGAATTGCCGAACTATCTTTCCTATGCGCTGGGAGCCGGCGAAACCACCGTGTTGCGGATGGTGACCGCGTATTCGATGTTCGACAATGGCGGCCGGCGCGTGAAGCCGACCCTGATCGACCGCATTCAGGATCGCTATGGCCACACCATCTACAAGCACGACACGCGCGAGTGCCGCGGTTGCGATGCGCCGGAGGGCTGGAAGAACCAGCCCGAGCCCCAGTTGATCGACCACCGCGAGCGCGTGCTGGATTCGATGACGGCCTATCAGATCACGTCGATGATGGAGGGTGTGGTGCAAGCCGGCACCGCCACTGTCATGCGCGATGTCGGCAAGCCGATCGCCGGCAAGACCGGCACCACCAACGACCAGAAGGATGCCTGGTTCATCGGATTCTCGCCCGACCTCGTCGTCGGCGTCTACATGGGCTACGACAAGCCGCGCAACCTCGGCCGTACCGCGACCGGCGGACATCTCGCGGCGCCGATCGCGCGCGATTTCATGAAGATCGCGCTCGCCGACAAGCCGGCCACCCCGTTCTCTCCGCCTCCCGGCATCAAGCTGGTTCGCGTCGACGCCAAGACCGGCATGCGCGCAGGTCCCGGCGACACCGGCAGGACCATCCTCGAAGCCTTCAAGCCCGGCACCGCGCCGCCCGACAATTATTCTGTGATCGGCGTAGCGGATCCGGATGGTCGCCAGCCGCAGTCGCTTCCCGACGCCGACCGCAGCCTGTTCCGGCCCGGAACGGGCGGGCTTTATTAGTGGTGTGATCCCGAAAATAGAAAACCAGTTTTCCGACAGGATAATGCTCAATCGATGCGATTGCGCTTTGCGGCCTTCGCGGCTACATCACCTGCCATCGTTGAACGACGGCGTGAGCCGCGGATTAGAGTAGCCATGCGCGCTGAAATCGAAAGACTTGTCGAAGAGATCAAGCAGTCGGTCGGGCTGCTGAGGAGGCATCTTTGATGTCGAAGCATCGACCGCGCGACTGGCGGAACTGAACAAACTCGCCGAAGATCCAGATCTCTGGAACGATCCCCAGAAGGCGCAGAAGCTGATGCAGGAGCGGACCTCGCTGGAGGATTCGCTGACCGGTATCGGCAAGGTCGAGGGCGAACTGGAGGACCAGATCGGGATGATCGAACTCGGCGAGGCCGAGAACGATCAGGCCGTCGTTGAGGAAGCCGAAGCCGCCCTGAAGTCTCTCAAAAAGGAGGTCGCGCGACGCGAACTCGAGGCGCTGCTCTCGGGCGAGGCGGATCGCTTCAACACCTATCTTGAGGTTCATGCCGGCGCCGGAGGCACCGAGAGCCAGGACTGGGCCGCGATGCTGCTGCGCATGTATACGCGCTGGGCGGAGAATCGCGGTTTCAAGGTCGAGTATCTGGAAGAAACGCCCGGCGAAGAGGCCGGCATCAAGTCGGCAACAATCCAGGTCAGCGGCCACAATGCCTATGGCTGGCTCAAGACCGAGGCGGGCGTGCACCGTCTTGTCAGGATCTCGCCGTTTGATTCCAACGCACGACGCCACACGTCTTTTTCGAGCGTGGCGATCTTCCCGGTGGTGGACGACAGCATCAAGATCGACATCAAGGAATCCGACGTCCGCACCGATACCATGCGCTCCGGCGGCGCCGGCGGCCAGCACGTCAACAAGACCGAATCGGCGGTGCGGCTGACCCACGTTCCGACTGGTGTCGCGGTCGTTTGCCAGGCCGGGCGTTCGCAGCACAAGAATCGGGCGCAGGCCTGGGACATGCTGCGAGCGAGACTCTATGAAATCGAACTCAAGAAGCGGGAAGAGCAGGCGGCCGCGGATCAGGCGGCCAAGACCGACATCGGCTGGGGCCATCAGATCAGGTCTTATGTCCTGCAGCCCTATCAGATGGTGAAGGATCTCCGAACCGGGGTGCAGACGTCAGATACCTCTGGCGTGCTTGACGGCGAGCTTGATGAATTCATGGCGGCGACGCTGGCGCAAAAAGCCTTCGGCATCTCGCCGGGCGCCGTCGAAGACGTGGATTAGCCGATGCCGGAGCCAGTTCCGCCAGCCCGGGAGGCAAGACAGGGCTAAGCACCGTGCGTGGCGGCTTTATTGCTGTCTGGTGTTGGTGTCGAGGGTGAACGTCTGGTACGCCGAGCACTCCATAAATAATTTTGAAGTTAAGATGTTGCATCAGGTTCATTCTTTTCAAGTTGAGGAAAGCCAGTCGGGCCATTGCGAAAAAACGAAAAGGTTGTCGAAGGCTGGCGTGGTTTAATTCGGCCGCAATTCCGGTCCAGTGGGTCTGAGTGTGGCCGCGATGCCCCAGCGTGAGAGTTTCGATCGCGAACGCCCGTAAGGGGTTCCGTCTCGCTCTCGCAGCGAATATGCTCGTATGGGGACAACTGACTCGAGGGGGTCCGGTGCAGAGGTGCAACCTCTGCAGCGTCCGGAAAAAGAGATGGAATTCCGCGGATGGGTGGTATGAGGGTGCTTGCCGGGTCAGCCGCGCTGGCTTTTGTGACGGCATGGTCGGGGGCGGCGACACCTGTCTTCGCCGATACGATCGAGGCGGCGCTGGTGCGCGCCTACCAGACCAATCCTCAGCTCAACGCACAGCGCGCCGCAGTGCGCGCAACCGACGAAAATGTCCCGCAGGCTTTGTCCGGCTTCCGGCCCAAGGTCGCCGTGACGGCCAGCGGCGGTTACCAGTACACCGATGCCACGCAAGGCGCGCCGGGGAGCCCCGGGCAGACGCTTCGCGGTGCACAGGCGCCGGCGGCTTTGGGCGCCACGGTGTCGCAGACCCTCTTCGACGGCTTCCAGACCTCCAACCGGACCCGCGCGGCGGAAGGTCAGGTCTCGGCCTCGCGTGAGGGCCTGAGGGTTCTCGAACAGACCGTTCTGCTCTCCGCGGCAACCATCTACATGGATTACCTGCGTGACTCCGCCATCGTGGAAGTCCAGCGCAGCAACGTCCGCGTGCTTGAAGAGACGCTCAAGCAGACGCGCGATCGTTTCAATGTCGGCGAAGTCACCCGCACCGACGTTGCGCAGTCGCAGGCTCAGCTTGCCGCCGGTCGCACCCAGCTTATGACCGCCGAGTCCAATCTCACGACCACGCGCGCGAACTTTCGCCGCATTGTCGGTAATGAACCCGGACAATTGGCGCCGGGATCGCCGGTGGACCGCTTTTTCCCGACCACGCTCGCAGGCTCCGTGGATCTCAGCCTGACCCAAAATCCCAACGTCACCGCGGCGATGTACGGCATCGACGTCAGCCACCTTCAGGTCAAGGTGGCCGAGGGCGCGCTGTTCCCGACCGTGAGTCTCCAGGCCAACGTGCAGCAGGGCTACGCACAGCAACTCACGATGCAGAAGCAGTTCTTCGCATCCGCGATCGCGCAGGTGACGGTTCCGATCTATCAGGGCGGTGCGGAGTATGCGCTGATCCGCCAGTCCAAGGAAACGCTGGCGCAGCAACGCCTTACTCTCGAACAGGTCCGCGACCAGACGCGCGCCAGCGTGGTGCAGGCGTGGGGCCAGTTGGTCGCGGGCAAGTCGCAGGTGGCGTCGGCGCAAGCGCAGGTCGAGGCGTCCGAGATCGCGGTCAACGGCATTCGCGAAGAGGCCAAGGCCGGACAGCGAACCACGTTCGACGTGTTGAATGCGCAACAGACGCTCGTCAACGCGCGGGTGGCGCTGGTGACGGCTCAACACGATCGCGTGGTCGCGTCCTACGCCGTGTTGAATGCCGTCGGGCGCCTGTCGCCGCAGGTGCTGAAGCTGAACACGACCGTTTACGATCCAAGTGTCCATTATCATCAGGTTCGCGACAGTTGGGCCGGCGTGCGTACGCCATCAGGGCAGTAATCACGGACCGACGAGGGTCGTGTCCACAGCCCTTTGCTTGCAATCAATTTATGCCGTGCCATACCTTTGCATGAGGCTGCGAAGCGATTCGTGCGTCATCCGGGTTCGGGTCGGCTTACTGCAGAAGTCCGGGGCGGAGAATTGATATCGGCATCGATTCGCAGCGCCTGATCGGGGACAAATCGGGTGTGCGATCGAAGCGGCATGCGTCGAAGTTCAGGCCCGCGCATCCGGACCGGAAAATCCTCTGTTGCTTGATGCCAGGACGCTAGCGCGGACCGCGAAGATTTGGAGTTGGCCATGACGCAGCCTGCTAAGGTCGAGGAACCCTCGATGGAGGAGATTCTGGCGTCGATCCGCCGCATCATCGCCGATGACGAAAAGCCTGCGGCGGCCGCGAAGGCCGCGACCACAGATGCGACGGTTGCGAAACCTCCGCCGGCTCCTGCTGTCGCCAAACCGGCCATGCCCGCCAAGCAGTCCGACAGCAACAGTCAGGATGATATTGATGCCATGCTCGCGAACCTCGATGCAGCAACCACAGGGGAGGAGGTCCGCCCGACCCCGATACCCAGTCACGTCCACGATCCGGTCGACGAGGTATTTGAACTGACCGACGAGATGGCCGTTCCGTCTCCGGTGCAGACCGCCTTCCAGAAGGTCGAACCGCAGGACGATCTGGAATTTGAGGAAACGGCTCCGGCTCCTCGACAGGATCCGGTCGCCGCCGAACGGCCAGCGGCCCGGAACGCCGCGCCGACAGCGCAAATATTGTCGCATTCGACGGTTTCGGCGGTCGAGACCGCCTTCAACTCGCTCGCCACCACGGTTTTGAGCAATAACGCTCGCACCCTTGAAGACCTCGTCAAGGAAATGCTGCGCCCGATGCTGAAGTCCTGGCTCGACGACAACCTGCCGGGACTGGTCGAACGCATCGTCAAGACAGAAATCGAGCGGGTATCGCGCGGGCGGCCGTGACCTGTTTGCGGACCGTAATCCAGCGTCCGCCCTGCTTGCCCTCTGGTAGCCGGCATCCGCTCACCTGAGCCGGTTTGTTCGGCGATCGTGTTGACTTGGCGCGCGCTGAGGGGCTTTTAGGACAGGATCCCGAAAGGCGGGAGCCGGTTTTCGGATAGGATCGTGCTCTCGGCGGTCAGCCGCTCTTCATTATTTCTGCGAATTCGCCCGAAACGGCGCCAAGTATGATTGCATCGCCATGATCGAAAAGACCTATCAGCCTGCCGATATCGAAAGCCGCATGTCCCGTCTCTGGGAAGAGGCTGACGCCTTCAAGGCCGGGCGGGCCGGGCGCCGTGACGCCGAGCCGTTCACGATCGTGATCCCGCCGCCGAACGTCACCGGGTCGCTGCACATGGGTCACGCGCTCAACAACACGTTGCAGGACGTGTTGTGCCGCTTCGAGCGGATGCGCGGCCGCGACGTGCTGTGGCAACCCGGCACCGATCACGCCGGCATTGCGACGCAGATGGTGGTGGAGCGGCAGTTGGCGGAGCGGAAGGAGCCCGGCCGCCGTGAGATGGGCCGCGCCAGGTTTCTCGATCGGGTCTGGCAGTGGAAGGCGGAAAGCGGCGGCGTCATCGTCAACCAGTTGAAGCGGCTGGGGGCCTCCTGCGACTGGTCGCGTGAGCGCTTCACCATGGATGAAGGCCTGTCGCGCGCGGTCGCCAAGGTGTTCGTTGAACTGCATCGCTCCGGCCTGATCTACAAGGACAAGCGGCTGGTCAACTGGGACCCAAAGCTGCTCACCGCGATCTCCGATCTCGAGGTCAAGCAGATCGAGGTCAAGGGCAGCCTGTGGTATCTGCGCTATCCGATCGAGGGCAAGAGTTTCGATCCGGATGACCGTTCGACCTATATCGTCGTCGCCACCACGCGGCCCGAGACCATGCTGGGTGACACCGCCGTCGCCGTTCACCCCGAGAACGAGAGGCTTGAGCATCTGATCGGCAGCAATGTCGTGCTGCCGCTGGTCGGTCGCATCATCCCGATTGTCGGCGACGACTATGCCGATCCGGAAAAGGGCACCGGCGCGGTCAAGATCACCCCGGCGCATGACTTCAATGACTTCGAGGTCGGCAAGCGCCACCGCCTGCCGCAGATCAGTGTGCTCGATCGCGAAGGCCGGCTGGAGCTATCCGACAACGAGGATTATCTGCGCGGCCTGCCCGAAGGCGCGTTGATGCTGGCCGAGGAACTGCATGGCACCGACCGTTTCGCCGCGCGCAAGGCGATCGTCTCGCGCCTCGAAGATTTCGGCTTCCTCGAAAAGGTCGAGCCTTATGCGCACATGGTGCCGCACGGCGACCGCTCCGGCGCGGTCATCGAACCCTATCTGACAGATCAATGGTACGTGAACGCCAAGCAACTGGCGCAGCCGGCGATCGCGGCCGTGCGGCTGGGCGAAACCACGTTCGTGCCGAAGAACTGGGAGAAGACCTACTTTGACTGGATGGAAAACATCCAGCCGTGGTGCATCTCGCGCCAGCTCTGGTGGGGTCACCAGATTCCGGCCTGGTATGGCCCGGACGGCAAGGTCTTCGTCGCGGAGACCGAGGACGAAGCCGTCGGCCATGCGCTCGGCTATTATGTCGAACAGGGTGTCATCACCGCGGAGCAGGGCGCCGAAATGGCGAGCGATCCGGCAAAACGCGATGGCTTCATCACCCGCGACGAGGATGTGCTCGACACCTGGTTCTCTTCGGCGCTGTGGCCGTTCTCGACGCTCGGCTGGCCGGACGCGACGCCGGAGTTGAAACGCTACTATCCGACCAACGTGCTGGTCACCGGTTTCGACATCATCTTCTTCTGGGTCGCCCGGATGATGATGATGGGTTTCCATTTCATGAAGAAAGCGCCGTTTCCCACGGTCTACATTCACGCGCTCGTCCGTGACGAGAGCGGCGCGAAGATGTCGAAGTCGAAGGGCAACGTCATCGATCCACTGCATCTGATCGACAAATACGGCGCCGATGCGCTGCGCTTCACGCTCGCGGCGATGGCGGCGCAGGGCCGCGATATCAAGCTGTCGCCGCAGCGGGTCGAAGGCTATCGCAATTTCGCGACCAAGCTCTGGAACGCCTGCCGCTTCGCGGAAATGAACGAGTGCGCCGTTCCCGCTCGGTTCGATCCCACCGCCGCGAAGGAAACGCTCAACCGATGGATCGTTCACGAGACCGCGCGTGCCACGAGCGAAGTCACCGCGGCCATTGAAGGTTATCGCTTCAACGACGCCGCCGGTGAAATCTACCGCTTTGTCTGGAACGTCTATTGCGACTGGTATCTCGAACTCGCAAAGCCTGTTCTGATCGGCGAGGACGGACCCGCCAAGTCGGAGACCCGCGCCATGGTCGCATGGGCGCGCGATGAAATCCTGAAACTTTTGCACCCGTTCATGCCGTTCATCACCGAGGAGTTGTGGGCGGTGACATCGGAGCGGACAGAATTGCTGACGCTGTCTCCGTGGTCGGTCAAGGCCGAACTCACCGACCAGCAGCAGGCGCTGCTCGAGGCGGTCGCCTGCGATCCCTATTCCGCGCCGGAGCCGCTTGCCAATCCGTCGAAACCTTATTTCCGCGACGACGCGGCGGAGGCCGAGATCGGCTGGGGAATTGATCTTATTACAGAGATCCGCTCAATACGCACCGAGATGAACGTTCCAGCAAGAACGATGGTTCAACTCGCGCTAATAAAGCCGTCGTCTAAGACATTCGAGTTAGCTCGAGCTTGGGACAGCATGCTCAATCGATTGGCGAGAGTATCGGGGACGATCTCGGTAGAAAGCCCGCCGGCTGGCTCGGTGCAACTGCTGATCCGCGGTGAAGTCGCCGCGCTGCCGCTGAAGGGCGTCATCGATCTCGCCGCCGAGCGGTCACGTCTGGAGAAGGAGATCGCCAAGGCCGATGCCGATATCATGCGGGTCGACTTGAAGCTCGGCAATGAGAATTTCATCGCCAACGCGCCCGAAGATATTGTCGAGGATGAAAAGGAAAAGCGGGAAGCAGCAGTTGCGCGCAAGGCGAAGTTCGTCGAGGCGCTGGAGCGTTTGAAGGCCGCTGAGTGAGTGCAGCGCGGTCGTCGTCGCTGCGCCCGTTGAGCCTGCTCTGGCTTAGCGGCGTCGGACTGCGGCTTACGATCCTCGCGGTGCCGCCGGTGCTGGCGGCCATCATTTCGGATCTTGCGCTGTCCGGAACCGAGGTCGGCATTCTCAACGCCATTCCGGTCAGCCTGTTCGCGCTGATCGCGGTCCCCGGATCGCTGCTGATCGCTCGCGTCGGCGCCATCAAGGCGCTGGTGGTCGGCCTTCTGGTCGCCAGCGCAGGGTCGGCGCTGCGCGGTTTCGCCCTCGATGCGATGACGCTGTTCGCCGCAACCGCGGTGATGGCGGCTGGCGTGGCCCTGATGCAACCGGCACTGCCGCCGCTGGTGCGGCAATGGGTGCCTCACCGGATCGGTTTCGCCACCGCCGTTTACACAAACGGCTTGCTGTGCGGGGAAATCTTTCCCGTCATATTCGCGGCAATCGTCGTCCCCTTGCTGGGAGGCGGGTGGCGCGCGAGCCTCGGACTCTGGTCGTTTGCTTCGGTTGCGATCGCACTGGTTGTCTTCATCGCACGCCCAGGCGGGGAGGGCGTGGCGGCGCGGCATGGCCGCTGGATGCCGGACTGGCGCGATCCGCTGCTCTGGAAGGTTGGCCTCGTCGCCAGCGCGAACAACCAGCTTTATTTCTGCACGAATGCATTCCTGCCCGGCCTGCTGCTGCAAACCGGCCATACCGACCTGATCGGGCCGGCGCTGTCTGCGCTCAACCTCGGACAGTTGCCTGGATCGATTCTCCTCATGCTCATCGCAGGCCGGCTGGAGCGGCGGAAGTGGCCGCTCGTCCTCACCGGCGTTCTCGGCCTGTTGGGCGCTTTGGGCGTCGCAACCACCACGAGCTTGTGGGGAATCGTAGGCGCTGCCGCGCTGGTCGGCTGCACCTGCGCCGTGGGTCTGACTCTTGTGCTGACGCTGCCGGCGCTGCTCGTTGCGCCGGAGGACGTGCCGCGCATGTCCGCGGGAATGTTCACGATCGGTTACGGCATCGCGATGCTGATCTCGATTGTCAGCGGGATGGTCTGGGATTTCACCGGGAACGCCGCTTTCGCGTTCGTGCCGATCGGCCTCGCCGTCGTGCCGATGATTGTATTCCCGCTGATGATCGATCTCAGGACGCAACGTTCCTGAACGGCTTGCTCAGAAATTTTGAGCCCTTCAATCCGTATCGCCATGGCAGGTCGGCGGCTTTCGTGATGCCGATGCGCACGCCGGTGACGACTTCAAGCTCGGCTGTGCGCTGATGGACCGCGATCGGCGGTGCGTCGAGCGGCAGCGCATTGTGCGCGATCGATACGCCGAGCGCCTGGCACAACTTGCCCGGTCCTGAACACAGCAGGCGCTCGTCGTGCAGCCCGCGCCGCCGCCGCATCGCCGGAATGCCGTGGGTCGGTTGCAGCGCGCGGATCAGAACGGCGGCTGCCGAGCCGTTCTTTTCGCACACGAAGTTGACGCACCAGTGGATGCCGTAGGAGCGATAGACATAGGCGAAGCCGGGCGGACCGAACATCACCATGTTCCGCGGCGTCGGTCCCCGATGGGAATGTGCCGCCGGCTCGGTGTGATGGTAGGCCTCCACCTCGACGATGAGGCCGCCGACCCCGTCCACCAGCAGCGTCGCGCCGATCAATTCGGGCGCGACCTCATGAACGCTGCGGCCGAAAAACGAGCGATGGAGCAGCTTGCCGAGAGCAGTCGGGTTCGGGCTGTCGAATGTCGTCGGGCTTGGAGTTGTTTTCATGCGGCAATGGGGGCGGGCGGTACGCGGTGGGATATGTTACACATTAGACCGATCTGGCGAAGCGGGTTGCAGTGCTGCGCCAGGCGGATTACCTAAAGTTTCCTGTACAACGGATCATTCATGGTCGTCGTCCTCGATACCGTTTCCGCCAATCCCGTCCGGCCGCGCCATCCGGAAAAGGCCAACCGGCCCGATGCGCCGTCACCGCCGAAGCCGGACTGGATTCGCGTGCGCGCGCCGAACACGCGCGGCTATGCGGATACGCGCCGGATCGTCAAGGAGAACGGCCTCGTTACCGTGTGCGAGGAGGCCGGCTGCCCGAACATCGGTGAGTGCTGGGACAAGAAGCACGCGACCTTCATGATCATGGGCGACACCTGCACGCGCGCCTGCGCTTTCTGCAACGTCAAGACCGGAATGCCCGGCGCGCTTGAATCGTCCGAACCCGAATATGTCGCCGAGGCGACGCGCAAGCTGGGGCTTGCGCACGTCGTCGTCACCTCTGTCGATCGCGACGACCTCGACGATGGCGGCGCGGAGCATTTTGCCCAGACCATTCGCGCGATCCGCGAGCGCTGCCCCGCGACGACGATCGAAATCCTGACGCCGGATTTTCTACGCAAGGACGGCGCGCTTGAGACAGTCGCTGCGGCCAAGCCCGACGTCTTCAACCACAACCTGGAAACCGTGCCGTCGCGCTACCTGACGGTACGACCCGGCGCGCGCTATTTCCACTCCATCCGCCTTTTGCAGCGAGTGAAGGAGATCGATCCGACGATCTTCACCAAGTCCGGGATCATGGTCGGGCTCGGCGAGGAACGGCATGAGGTGCTGCAGGTCATGGACGACCTGCGCTCGGCGGACGTCGACTTTCTCACCATCGGGCAATACCTCCAGCCGACCCGCAAGCATCACGCCGTGATGCGCTATGTCACACCGGAGGAGTTTTCCGCCTACGAGACCGTCGCCTACACCAAGGGCTTTCTGATGGTGTCGGCGAGTCCGCTGACGCGCTCGTCGCATCATGCAGGCGAGGACTTTGCGAAGTTGCAGGCCGCGCGCGCGAACCAGCCGCGGTAAGCCCCACCGACATGCCGACGTTCTCCAGCAAGCGCCGCGTGCGATACAGTTCGGAACAGATGTTCGATCTTGTTGCGGATGTCGAGCGCTATCCGGAATTCGTGCCGTTGTGCCAGTCGCTGAAAGTGCGGCAGCGCACGCCGGCGGCCGACGGCAAGGAAGTCGTGGTGGCCGATATGACCGTGTCGTTCAAGCTGGTGCGCGAGACCTTCACGAGCAAGGTGACTCTCGATCGGCCGAACCTCAAAATTCTTGTCGAGTATCTCCGGGGGCCGTTCAGCCACATGGAAAATCGCTGGACGTTTGAACCGAAAACAGACCAAGGCTGCGAGGTCGGGTTTTTCATCAGCTATGATTTCAAGAGCCGGATGCTGGCGATGTTGATGGGCGCAATGTTCGATACCGCGTTCCAGCGCTTTGCGTCGGCGTTTGAAAAGCGCGCCGATGTCGTTTACGGAACGCCGCGCGCCGCCGGATAACGCAACGTCCTTTCAGCTTGTCTTCGGCGCGGGCTTTCTTGGTCCGGCTGTGCGTCGCCGCTCGCCGGTCCGGCGTAACGGTGTCCGCGCCTTGCGTGGATGCAGGCGGCTGGCGCGCTCGCGCCGGACTTTTGCGGGTGGTTTCGGACCGCGCGCCAGCTCCATGAGCATCCGCAGGGCCTCAATGACCGAACGCTGCCGCACCGAACTGCGGCCGATCGCGCCAAAACGGCATTCGCGATGAGTCAGGCGACCGTCCCGCGCGGCGGCGGCGAAATGAACAAGGCCCACGGGCTTGCCGGGCGTTGCGCCTCCTGGCCCTGCGATTCCCGTAATGGCGACGGCCAGATCGGTGCCGGCGCGTTCCAGCGCGCCGATCGCCATGGCGGTCGCGGTTTCCTTGCTGACCGCGCCGAAACTGTCGAGCGTGCTGGCCTTGACGCCCAGCATCGCGCGTTTGGCGTCGTTGGAATAGGTGACGAAACCGCGATCGACCACGTCGGAGGAGCCGGGAATCTCGGTCAGCGCGCCCGCGACCAGCCCGCCGGTACAGGATTCGGCCGTTGCGATAGTGAGCTTGCGCATCCGGCAAAGATCGAGCAGCGAACGCGACATGGCGCGAATGTCGCTGCCGCTCATGTCAGGCGCTCCCGCTCTTTTCGTTCCAGGGCAGGCGAATGGTCGCGCTGGCGGTCGCAGCGATTCCTTCCTCGCGTCCGGTGAAGCCGAGACGCTCGCTTGTGGTCGCCTTCACGGCCACCCGCGAGATCGCGACGCCGGTAATTTCCGCGATGCGTGCGCGCATCGTCTCGCGCAGAGGACCGATCTTGGGCCGCTCGCAGATCATCGTGACTTCGAGATTGGCGACGCGGCCGCCGCGCGCCGCGACGCGCTCGATGGCATACTTCAGAAATTTGTCAGAGGCCGCGCCTTTCCACTGCGGATCGCTCGGAGGGAAATGCGAACCGATGTCGCCATCCGCGAGCGCGCCGAGAATGGCATCGACCAGCGCGTGCAGGCCGACGTCGCCATCGGAATGGGCGAGGAAGCCGCGATTATGCGGGACCTTCACGCCGCACAGCATGACGTGATCGCCGTCGCCGAAGGCGTGGACGTCGTAGCCGGTGCCGGTCCTGATGTCGCCGAGCGCCGCCGCAAGACGGGCTTCCTCACGCACGAAATCTTCCGGTGTGGTCAGTTTCATGTTGGCAGCATCGCCTTCAAATGTTGCGACCGTCAATCCTACCCATTCCGCGAGCGCAGCGTCGTCGGTGAAATCGTCGCGGCCCTCGCGCGCGGCGCGGCGATGCGCGTCGAGGATCACATCGAAACGGAACGCCTGCGGCGTTTGCGCGATCCGCAACGTCGCGCGATCCGGAGTTGCATTGACGGCTCCCGACGCATCGACCTGCTTGATGGTGTCGGTCACGGGAATGACGGGCACCGCCGCGCCGGTGATGTTGGCTGCGTCGATCGCACGCCTGATCAATGCCTGCGTTGCGAACGGCCGGGCGGCATCGTGAATCAGCACAATGTCCGGCGCGTCGGCGGCCAGCGCCTCGAGGCCGGCATGAACGGAGGCCTGGCGCGTGGCGCCGCCATTCGCCGGGGGGCGGTAGTCAAACCCGGCGACGGCCTGATTGAACATCTCGGCGTCATCAGGGTTCAGCACCGGCTGGACAGCGAAGACGTCGGGGTGATCGCAGAATGCCTCCATGGCCCGCGCAATCACGGTCCGTCCGCCGACTGTCCGGTATTGCTTGGGGCCGCCGGCGCCGGCGCGAAGTCCGCGCCCCGCTGCGACAATGATGGCGGCCGTTCGTGGAGAGGTCGGCATTGGAATCGACAGGTATAAATGAGGTTGGAAGACGGGAATCCCGCTCGGGTCACTGCCCTTACCACGCTCGGAACAAAACCAGCAGGTGTCCCAAGGGGTTGGCCCCGGATTATTTGTGCTGCAGCGCACTTGTAACATGTAAGAAATTGGCTAAACTATAGGCATTCGATATTGTTGCCCAAATAATCGACAGTTCCGGGGCGGCTTGCAAGAGTTCCAAAGGCTTATGACTTCCAACCCGTCCCGCCCTGCATCAGATCAAAATCCGCTCATGATCGGGGATATCCCGATCGCCAGCCGCGTCTTTCTTGCGCCGATGTCCGGCATTACCGACCGACCGTTCCGTCGTCTTGCGGAATCGCTGGGGGCAGGGCTCGTGGTCTCCGAGATGACCGCCAGCGACGATCTCGTGCGCGGGCGTCCCATGTCCGTGCTCCGTTGCGAAGCAACCGGTGGCGGACCGCACGTGGTTCAGCTCGCGGGCTGCGAGACGCACTGGATGGCGGAAGGTGCGCGGATCGCCGAGGCAGCGGGCGCCGATATCATCGACATCAACATGGGTTGTCCCGCCCGCCACGTGACAGGCGGCCAGTCGGGGTCGGCCTTGATGCGCGATCTCGACCACGCCTTGCGACTGATCGAGGCGACGGTCGGCGCGGTGAAGGTGCCGGTCACGCTCAAGATTCGGCTTGGATGGGACGATCGCTCGCTCAATGCGCCGGCGCTCGCGCAGCGCGCCGAATCCGCCGGCGTGCGGATGATCACCGTTCATGGCCGCACGCGTTGCCAGTTCTACAAGGGTCGCGCCGACTGGCAAGCCGTGCGGGCGGTGAAACAGGCGGTCCGCATTCCCGTGGTGGTCAACGGCGACATAACCTCGTTCGAGGCAGCCGTCGCGGCGCTGGAGGAATCGACCGCCGATGCCGTCATGGTGGGGCGTGGCGCGCAAGGTCAGCCCTGGATGCCGGGGCAGATCGGACGCCGGTTGGAGACGGGCGTCGCCGAACCGCCGCCGTCGCTCGCGGACCAGTTGGCGTATATCCGCGCGCTTTATGACGATCTGCTTCGGCACTACGGCCTTCGTATCGGTCTTCGTCATGCGCGAAAACATCTCGGCTGGGCGCTCGGGATCGCGGCCGCCAGTGGAAATGTTTCCACGTCCGTCCTCAAGATATGGCGCGGAAAAATTCTGACGGCCGACGATCCGGCTGGCGTGCAGCGCTCTCTTGTGGATGCATTCGAGGATTTCGGATGGAGCGCCGCAGCATGACGTCGCTTGTGGAGCGCGCGCGCGCTGCGCCATCCGACGGCGAGGCTGTTCTCAACGCGCTTCCAAATCCGGTGCTGCTGGTCGCGCCCGACGGCCGGATCGTCGACGCCAACGCGGCCGCGGAGTCGTTCTTCGAAATGTCGGCGCAGTTCCTGCAGCGGCTGCCGCTGAAGGAGGTGGTCCCGTTCGGCAGCCCGCTGCTGCCGCTGATCGATCAGGTGCGGAACGCCGGTTCGCCGGTGAACGAATTCCGGGTCGATCTCGGCACGCCGCGGATCGGCCGCGACCGCCAGGTCGACCTGCACGTCGCGCCGCTGACGGAACGGCCCGGCCACGTCGTGGTGATGATTCAGGAGCGCACCATGGCCGACAAGATGGATCGGCAGTTGACCCATCGCAGCGCGGCGCGCTCGGTGACGGCGCTCGCGGCCATGCTCGCGCATGAAATCAAGAATCCGCTCTCCGGCATTCGAGGTGCGGCGCAGCTTCTCGAACAGGGAGCATCGTCGGAAGACCGGATTTTGACCCGCCTGATCTGCGACGAAGCGGACCGCATCGTCACGCTGGTCGACAGCATGGAAGTGTTCGGCGATGAACGGCCGGTGACGCGAGGCCCGGTCAACATTCATTCGGTGCTCGATCATGTCAAACGGCTCGCGCAGTCCGGCTTTGCGCGGAACGTCCGGTTTGCCGAGGATTACGATCCGTCGTTGCCGCCGGTTCTCGCCGATCGGGATCAACTGATTCAGGTCTTTCTGAATCTCGTCAAGAATGCCGCGGAAGCCGTTGCCGATCTGGGAGGCGAGGGAGAAATCCAGTTCACGACCGCATTCCGTCCCGGCCTCCGTCTGTCGGTGCCCGGTAACAAGTCACGCGTGTCGCTGCCGCTGGAATTTTGCGTCAAGGATAATGGTCCCGGCGTAGCAGAGGATCTCTTGCCCAACCTGTTCGACCCGTTCGTAACCACGAAGCCGGCCGGAAGCGGGCTCGGACTCGCGCTGGTCGCCAAAATCGTCCGCGATCACGGTGGCATCGTCGAATGTGAATCGCAGCCGCGCAAAACCACCTTCCGCATCCTGCTCCCGATGTTCGACATAAGTTCAAAGCACCGGCAGAGCGACGATGCCGCCGCCCCGGAGATGGCGTCACACGCCTCACGCGATCCAGGATGAGGACGACACATGCCCGCAGCTCACATACTGGTCGCAGATGATGACGCCGCCATCCGCACGGTGCTCAATCAGGCGCTGTCGCGCGCAGGATATGAGGTGCGTCTCACCGGCAACGCGGCGACGCTGTGGCGATGGGTCAGCCAGGGCGAGGGGGATATCGTCATCACCGACGTCGTGATGCCGGATGAGAACGCCTTCGACCTGCTGCCGCGCATCAAGAAGATGCGGCCGAACCTGCCGGTCATCGTAATGAGCGCGCAAAACACCTTCATGACGGCGATCCGCGCCTCCGAGCGTGGCGCGTATGAATACCTCCCGAAACCTTTCGACCTCAAGGAACTGGTCGCGATTGTCGGCCGCGCACTCGCCGAACCCAAGGAGCGCGCCGCCAGCCGCAGTAGCGAGAACGAATTCGAGTCCATTCCGCTGATCGGCCGTTCGCCCGCCATGCAGGACATCTATCGCGTGCTGGCGCGGCTGATGCAGACCGACCTGACAGTGATGATTTCCGGCGAGTCCGGCACCGGCAAGGAACTGGTCGCGCGCGCGCTTCACGACTATGGCAAGCGGCGCAACGGTCCGTTCGTCGCCGTCAACATGGCTGCGATCCCCCGCGACCTCATCGAATCGGAGTTGTTCGGCCACGAGCGCGGCGCCTTCACCGGCGCCAATAACCGCGCCTCCGGCCGTTTCGAGCAGGCCGAAGGAGGGACCCTGTTTCTCGACGAAATCGGCGACATGCCGATGGAGGCGCAGACGCGTCTGCTGCGCGTGCTGCAGCAGGGAGAGTACACTGCTGTCGGCGGACGCACCGCGATCAAGACCGATGTTCGTATCGTCGCAGCCAGCAATAAGGATCTTCGCGTTCTGATCCAGCAGGGGCTGTTTCGCGAGGACCTGTTCTTCCGCCTCAACGTGGTGCCGCTGCGCCTGCCGCCGCTGCGCGAACGCATCGAGGATCTGCCCGATCTGATTCGGCACTTCTTCGCCCTCGCCGAAAAGGACGGGCTGCCGCCCAAGAAGCTCGATGCGCTCGCGATCGAGCGCCTGAAGCGGCATCGCTGGCCCGGCAACGTCCGCGAACTGGAAAATCTGGCGCGCAGGCTGGCGGCGCTCTATCCGCAGGACGTCATCACCGGCCCCGTAATCGACGGCGAACTTGCGCCTCCTCCCGTGGTTTCAGGCGGCAGCGGCCGCCAGGGCGTCGACAGCCTCGGCGGGGCCGTCGAGATGTACCTGTCGTCGCATTTTTCGGCCTTTCCGAACGGCGTGCCCCCGCCGGGCCTGTATCATCGCGTCTTGCGGGAGATCGAGATCCCGCTTCTCACGGCAGCTCTGGCCGCGACTCGCGGCAACCAGATTCGGGCAGCCGACCTTTTGGGTTTGAACCGCAATACGCTGCGCAAGAAAATCCGCGATCTGGATATCCAGGTCTATCGGACCGGAGAATAACGCGGCCGCATTCGGCCTGTTTTCGATTATAATCCAGACCGAATCAGCAAATTATGCGAAGCTTGGCCCGTCCCCGCGCGAAGGATCGCGCCGCGGAAATGTCTCAATTGTGCAACATTGTTGTAGGAATGCATCAGTTCGCTGCCGGGTGCGGCCAGTTTAGTCAGCGAACTTCAAACCTTCAAACCTTATTCCCAGGATGATTAGCGCAGACACGCGGGCCCCCTCCCACGATCCGTCATTTGCCGAGCCGCGCGGCTGGACCCCGCGCCGACTTCTAGCGGCGGTTGCGATCGGGCTCGCGCTGTTGTCTGCACTCCTGACCTTCGTGGTTCTGGTCGGCCTCACCCCGATCGAGCCGAACCACCGGGTCGTCGTCACCTTCCTGCTGATCGACGCCGCCATCATCCTTTTGCTTATCGGGATCATCGCCCTCGAAGTCTGGCAGGTGGTTCAGGCCCGCAGGCGCGGCCGCGCCGCCGCGAAACTCCACGTCCAGATCGTCAGCCTGTTCTCGGTGATCGCGGTGCTGCCGGCGGTGCTGGTGTCGGTGGTGGCCAACGTCACCATCGATCGCGGTCTCGACCGCCTGTTTTCTGGACCCACCAGGGAAGTCATCCAGAACTCGCTGATCGTCGCCAACGCCTATTTGCACGAGCACGCCCAGCTCATTCGCGGCGATATTATCGGCATGGCCAATGATATCTCCAACGCGCGGCCGTTGTACGATCAGGACCGCGCGACATTCAACCAGCTTCTGACCTCGAACGCGAAAGCCCGCAACCTGCCGGGTGCGATGCTGATCGACAAGGACGGCAATGCGCTGGTGTCCGCGCAAACCGGCATCGAGCGGACCTACACCACGCCCAACCCGGATTTTCTCAAGAACGTCGGGGAAGACGAACCGCAAATCGCTGTATTTCCAGAAGCGAACTATGTCGCCGCCGTCATACGGCTGCGCGCGTTCGACGATAAATTTCTTTATGTGGCGCGCCTGCTCGATCCCCATGTCGTCGCGCAACTGAAGCAGACCGAGGCAAGCGTGGCCGTGTACGCCACGATCGAGGCGCGGCGCCTCGGCATCCAGGTGGCGTTCGCGCTGATGTTTGCCGTAATCGCGCTGACCATCCTGATGGCGTCGGTGCTGCTGGCGCTGAACTTCGCCGACCGGTTCGTCGCACCCGTCCGTCGCCTGATGAACGCGGCGAACGTCGTGTCCACCGGCGACCTGAACGTTCAGGTGCCTGTCCTCAAATCCGAAGGCGATCTAGCCCAGCTCGGCGAAACCTTCAACAAGATGACAGCCGAGTTGCGGATGCAGCGTGATGAACTCGTCAGCGCGAGCGGCCTGATCGACAGCCGCCGCCGTTTCATCGAGGCCGTATTGTCGTCGGCAAGCGCCGGCATCATCGGCGTCGACGGCGCCAATAACATTGGCATCCTTAACCGGTCTGCCGAGAAGCTGATCGGTCATTCTGAATCGGAAACGCTCGGACATCCGCTGTCCGAAGTGATTCCGGAGCTCAACGATCTCATGCAGACGGCGAGGGAGGGGACCCAGCGGCTGGTGCAGGGACAGGTCAACATCAATCGCGACGGCAACGAGCGCAATATCTCGGTGCGCATCAGCGCCGAGCAGAGTAGTCAATCGCGCGACAGCTACATCATCACTCTGGACGACATCACCGAACTCGTGACCGCACAACGCACATCCGCGTGGGGTGACGTAGCCCGGCGGATCGCGCATGAGATCAAGAATCCGCTGACGCCGATCCAGCTATCGGCCGAGCGCATTCGCCGCAAGTTCGGCAAGGCGATCACGGAAGACAAGCCGATCTTCGAGCAGTGCACCGATACGATCGTGCGCCAGGTCGAGGATATCAGGCGGATGGTCGACGAATTCTCGCGTTTTGCGCGGATGCCGAAGCCGGTGATGGAAGGCGAGGACGTCGCCGACACGGTTCGGCAGACGGTTTTTCTCATGCGCGTCGGGCATCCCGAAATCGAGATCGAAGCCGACATCAAGCACGACCCGATGCGCGCCCAGTTCGACCGGCGGCTGATCTCGCAGGCTCTGACCAACATCATCAAGAATGCGACCGAGGCCATCGAGGCGGTGCCGCCGGAGACACTCGGCAAAGGCCGGATCGATGTCATCGCCGCGCGGGAGGGCGACGACATTGTTATCGACGTAATCGACAACGGAATCGGCCTGCCGAAAGTTGCGCGAGCGCGCCTGCTTGAGCCCTACGTCACGACGCGCGAGAAGGGCACCGGCCTTGGTCTCGCGATTGTGGGGCGCGTGCTGGAAGACCACGGCGGAAAACTCGAACTCAATGACGCCTCCGCCATAAGACCGGAAGCGCGCGGAGCCTGGATGCGATTGCGGTTTGCGATATCCGGGCGCGCAAAAAGTGAAACCGACGGGAGCGGCGGAGCGACTGACGACGGTGCGTCGACCGGCGATGAAACGAAAGCAAAGGTTGCAACCGGCAACTGACTGGGCGGATCCAATCCATGGCACACGATATTCTGATAGTGGACGACGAGGCGGATATTCGCGACCTCGTTGCAGGCATCCTGGAGGACGAGGGTTTTACGACCCGCACCGCGCGCAACAGCGATGAGGCGCTTGCGGAGGTCTCAAGCCGCCGCCCGCACATGGTGTTCCTCGATATCTGGCTGCAAGGCAGCAAGCTCGACGGATTGCAACTGCTCGAGATGATCAAGCAGGACAGTCCCGACACGCCGGTGGTCATGATCTCCGGTCATGGCAACATTGAAACGGCCGTTGCCGCGATCAAGCGCGGCGCCTATGACTTCATCGAAAAGCCGTTCAAGTCCGATCGTTTGATTCTGGTGGCGACGCGTGCGCTCGAAACCTCGCGCCTCAAGCGCGAGGTCAGGGAACTGAAGCAGCTCGCGCCGGCGGCGGGATCGCTGGTCGGCCGTTCGCCGTGCATGAACCAGCTACGGCAGACCATCGAGCGCGCAGCGAAGGCCAACAGCCGGATCATGATCGTCGGCCCGTCCGGATCCGGCAAGGAATTGGCAGCGCGAACGCTTCACAATCAGTCGAGCCGCTCGGAGGGACCGTTCGTCGTCATCAACGCGGCGGCGATTACGCCGGAGCGAATGGAATTCGAATTGTTCGGCATCGAACAGACCGACGGCCAGCAGCCTCGCAAGACAGGAGCCCTGGAAGAAGCGCACGGCGGGACGCTGTTCATCGACGAGATCGGCGACATGCCGCGCGAGACCCAGAACAAGATCATGCGCGTCCTGGTCGATCAGACCTTTCAGCGCTCTGGCGGGATAAACAAGATCAAGGTCGATGTGCGCATCATTTCGTCGACGGCGCGAAACCTGGAGGAGGAGATTGCCGCCGGGCGTTTCCGCGAGGATCTTTATCACCGGCTGTCGGTCGTGCCGATCCGGGTTCCGCCGCTCTCCGAACGCAGGGAGGACATTCCCGAACTGATCGAATTTTTCATGGACCACATCTCCGCCGCCAGCGGGCTGCCCAAGCGCAGGATCGGCGACGACGCGATGGCCGTGTTGCAATCGCACGTCTGGCCGGGCAACGTCCGGCAACTTCGCAACAATGTCGAGCGCGTGATGATCCTGGCCGGCGGCGGTCCGGAGATAATCATTACCGCTGACATGCTGCCGCAGGACGTCGGCTCGATGGTTCCGGCGATGCCGTCCGGCGTTAACGGCGAGCACATCATGGGCCTGCCGCTACGCGAGGCTCGCGAGGTGTTCGAGCGCGACTACCTGATTGCCCAGATCAGCCGCTTCTCCAACAATATCTCGCGGACGGCCGAATTCGTCGGCATGGAGCGCTCGGCGCTGCACCGCAAGCTCAAGGCGCTCGGCGTCAACTAAAAGCCTTTCGGGGGTTGGACGCGCCGATGTCGCGAATTGCTTACGTCAACGGCCGCTATCGCGATCTGCGCGACGCCTGTGTCAACGTCGAGGACCGTGGCTATCAGTTTGCGGATGGTGTTTATGAAGTCTGCGAAGTGCGAGGCGGAAGGCTGGTGGATTTTCCCCGGCACATGGCGCGATTGCAGCGGTCGTTGCGCGAATTGCGGATCGCCGAACCGATGCCGCTGTCGGCGCTCGGTATCGTCATGCGAGAAGTGGTACGCCGCAACCGCGTGACCTACGGACTGGTTTATCTGCAGGTGTCCCGCGGCGTGGCGCGGCGCGATCATGCGTTTCCGCCGGATACAGTGAGGCCAGCCGTCGTGGTGACGGCGCGTGCGCTCAACTATGCGAAGAACCAGCAAACCGCCGCGACCGGCATCAAGGTCGTCACCGTGCCTGAAAATCGCTGGCCTCGGGTGGACATCAAGTCGGTATCGCTGCTGCCTAATGTGCTGGCGAAGCAGGAAGCGCGCGAGAAGGGGGCTTACGAGGCCTGGTACGTCGGGAGCGACGGATTCATCACCGAGGGCGCTTCGAGCAACGCCTGGATCGTCACCAAAGACGGCCGGGTCGTCACCCGCTCCGCCGAGAGCGGTATTCTCGCGGGCATCACCCGGGCCGTCCTCATGGAGGTCATGGCGGCGCTTCAGATCACTCTGGAGGAGCGCCCGTTCACGCCGGCGGAGGCGCACGAGGCCGCGGAGGCTTTCGTCACCTCGGCCTCCCAGATCGTCATGCCTGTCGTGGCGATCGATGGTCAGATCGTGGGAAATGGCCGCCCGGGCGGCATTGCCAGGCGGCTTCGGGAAGAATTTCACCGTTTTTCAGCATTTTCCTGACAGTTTTTGCCTATCCGGGCGAACCCGCGGCCCGAACCGGCTTGCCTAACCTCATGCTCTGCCTTCTAATCAAAGGCGCCGGGTCCGCGAGGAGGATCTCAAAGGGGGCCGGCGGCCAGGAGACGCTCCGGGGAGAGCTGTGTCCGGTCCAAAAAAGACAAACAAAACTGCGGGATAATAAAAATGGCGATAGACCGCGCACAAAACCTTCAGGACACCTTCCTCAACCACGTTCGAAAGACCAAGACGCCACTGACCATCTTTCTGGTGAACGGCGTCAAACTGCAGGGAATTGTCACCTGGTTCGACAATTTCTGCCTGCTGCTCAGGCGGGACGGTCATTCGCAGCTCGTCTACAAGCATGCGATTTCAACCATCATGCCGGGCGCCCCGATCCAGTTATTCGAAGGCGGCGAGGACGCTCCGCTTTGAGCAACATGAAAGTTTCCTGATTGGAACCCCGGCATCCCCAGGGGGGCATCGACCGTTCAGGGCCGATGCAGGGCAAACCGACCGGGCGGGCCATTGTCATCGGCCCTTATCTGCGGATACGGCGCGACGACGCCGGCACGCCGCAGGCGGGACATGCCATGCGCGACAGCGATGCCCGGCTGGATGAGGCCGCCGGCCTCGCACGCGCGATCGATCTCGACGTCGCCAAGGCGATCATCGCGCCGGTCAACCAGATCAGGCCCGCGACATATCTCGGCAAGGGCAAGGTCGAGGAATTGACCGGCTTGATTACCGCCGAAGGCGCCGATCTCGTGGTGATGGATTGCGCGCTGTCGCCGATCCAGCAGCGCAATCTGGAAAAAGCCTGGAGCACCAAGGTGCTCGACCGGACCGGCCTGATCCTTGAAATTTTTGGCCGCCGCGCCAAGACGAAGGAGGGCGCGCTTCAGGTCGAGCTTGCCCATCTCAACTATCAGCGTAGCCGTCTGGTGCGCTCGTGGACTCATCTTGAAAGGCAGCGTGGCGGCTTTGGTTTCATGGGCGGCCCCGGCGAAACCCAGATCGAGGCTGACCGCCGCCTGATCGGCGACCGCATTACGCGGCTGGAGAACGAACTGAAGAAGGTGCAGGCGACGCGGCGGCTGCATCGCGCCGGGCGGCGACGCGTGCCTTATCGCGTGGTCGCGCTGGTCGGCTATACCAATGCCGGGAAATCGACGCTGTTCAACCGGCTGACGCGCGCCGACGTCCAGGCCGCCGACATGTTGTTCGCGACCCTCGATCCGACGCTGCGCGCGCTGACGCTGCCGCATGGCGGCAAGGCGATGCTGTCGGACACGGTCGGTTTCATATCCAATCTGCCGACCCAGCTTGTCGCCGCTTTTCGCGCGACGCTCGAAGAGGTGATGGAGGCAGACGTTATCCTCCATGTTCGCGACATTTCGCACGAGGACGCAGAGGCGCAGCAGCACGATGTCGAGGCCGTGCTGCGCCAACTCGGCATCGATCCGGAACACGGAGCTCGCATTCTCGAAGTCTGGAACAAGATCGATCGCTTCTACGCGGATCAGCGAGAAAATCTGGAAAACATCGCGGCGCGCCGCTCGGCTGAAGTGCCGTGCTTCCTCGTCTCCGCCGAAACCGGCGAAGGGCTCGATAAGCTGCTGGCGGCGATCGAAGACCGGCTCGCGGCGACCCGAACCACGCTGGACCTGTCGGTCGATGCCTCCGACGGCGCGGCGATCAGTTGGCTGCACCGCAATTCCGAGGTGCTCGCCAAGGAACTGCGCGACGGCCGTTACGATATGACAGTCCGCGTCGACGAGACCAAACGCGACATTCTCGTCAACCGGTACGCCGCGATACCGCATCCCCTTTGACCAACTGCGCCGTCCTCTCCCGTCTTCGCAAGGCAGGGCCGCGCAGGACAGGCTTGACCGGCAAGGTGGCGCATTATTCGATGCGATTTAAATCATCGCAGGAAACTCTCAGGAGAGGCCCGTGAGCTATCAAAACACATCGCTGCTGATCGACGGCAAATGGCGTCCCAGTGCATCCGGAAAAACCCTGGCCGTGCTCAACCCTGCTACCGAGGAACAGATTGGCACGGTGGCCCACGCCGATCGCTCCGATCTCGATGAAGCTCTCGCCGCGGCCGAGAAGGGCTTCAAGGTCTGGCGCGCGGTCGCGCCTTTCGAGCGCGGCAAGATCATGCGAAAGGCGGCGGCCTTGATGCGGGAGCGCGCCGACAACATCGCAACGCTGATGACCATGGAGCAGGGCAAGGTTCTCAATGAGGCGAGGATCGAGACGCTGGTGGCGGCCGATGTCATCGAATGGTTCGCCGAAGAGTCCCGTCGCGCTTATGGCCGGGTGATTCCGGCGCGCGGCCCCGGCATCTACCAGATCGCGATCAAGGAGCCGGTCGGGCCGGTGGCGGCTTTCACGCCGTGGAATTTCCCGATCAATCAGGTCTGCCGCAAGCTGTCGGCCGCGCTTGCCGCCGGCTGCTCGATCATCGTCAAGGCTCCGGAGGAAACACCGGCGTCTCCCGCCGAACTGCTGCGGGCATTTGTCGATGCGGGCGTGCCCGATGGAGTCATCAATCTCGTGTACGGCGTGCCCGCCGAAATCTCCGAATATCTGATCCCGCATCCGGTTATCAGGAAAATATCGTTTACTGGCTCGACCGCGGTCGGCAAGCAGCTCGCCGCACTCGCCGGTCAGCACATGAAGCGCGCGACCATGGAACTTGGCGGCCACGCGCCAGCCATTGTGTTCAACGATGCCGATATCGCAGGCGCGGTGAAGATCATCGCCGGCGCCAAGTTTCGCAACGCTGGTCAGGTCTGCATCGCACCGACGCGGCTTCTGGTGCAGGACAAGGTATACAAGGATTTTGTCGGCCAATTCACCGAAGCCGCGAAGGCGATCAAGGTCGGCAACGGACTCGATGCCGATTCAAAGATGGGCTCGCTCGCGAACGCGCGTCGCGTTGCCGCCGTCGAGGGTTTTGTGCAGGACGCGATCGGCAAGGGCGGCCAGCTCGCGGCTGGCGGACATCGCATCGGAAACAAGGGTTACTTTTTTGAACCGACTGTGGTGACCGACGTGCCGAAGGGCGCCCGCGCCATGAACGAGGAGCCGTTCGGCCCACTGGCGCTGATCTCGCCGTTCTCGACCTTCGACGAGGCCGCGGAGGAGGCGAACCGCCTGCCGTACGGGCTCGCGTCCTATGCCTTCACAAGTTCGACCAAGACAGCGACCGCGATTGGTGCAGAGATCGAGAGCGGCATGGTGGCTATTAATAATGTCGGGCTCGCTTTGCCGGAAAACCCGTTCGGAGGCGTCAAGGATTCCGGCTACGGCTCCGAGGGCGGCATCGAGGCGATGGAGGCTTATCTCATCACCAAGTTCATCAGCCAGACCGGTGTGTGAACCGGGCCTTGGCTCTAACTGCTCAAACCCTTTTCCTGAGCTTTGGCCTCATTCCATAATGCATCCATCTCGGCGAGAGACGCATCCTCCAACGAGCGGCCCTTCGCGACAAGAGTCTGTTCGATATAAGCGAAGCGCCGCTCGAATTTCGTATTGGCTCCGCGCAGCGCCATTTCAGGATCGGCATCGACATGACGCGCGAGGTTGACCAGCGCGAACATGAGATCGCCGGTCTCGGACGCGATGTCGGATTTGTCGCCGCGATCCAGCGCCGTCTCGATCTCGTCGGCTTCCTCGCGGATCTTGGCGAGCACGGCCCGAGGATCGTTCCAATCGAATCCGACCGTAGAGGCCTTCCACTGCAGGGCCATTGCGCGCGCCAGCGCGGGCTGTCCGGCCTTGATGCCCGCGAGCAGACCCGAGGCCGGCGCTTCGTTCGTCGATTTGCGCGCGGCGCGTTCGGCCTTTTCTTCCGCCTTGATGCGTTCCCATGTTCCCTTGACGTCCGACGGCGCGATGTATCCTGAACTGTCGGGAAATACATGCGGATGCCGCCGGACCATCTTGCGCGTGATCGCTTCGACCACATCGCCGAACGAAAAGGCATTTTGCTCCTCGGCCATGCGCGCGTGAAAGACCACCTGCAACAGCAGATCGCCGAGTTCGTCGCAGAGATCGACCAGATCGTTGCGCGCGATCGCCTCCGCCACCTCATAGGCTTCTTCGATGGTGTAGGGCGCGATGGTCGCGAACGTCTGTTCGAGATCCCACGGGCAGCCGGTGCCGGGCGTTCTCAGTCGCGCCATGATTTCGATCAGGCATGAAATATCGCGGGAAGGGGTCATCATCAAGTCACCGATAGCGAGAAATGTGCATCCTCTATGCCGCAAGCCGCGCCGCCGTCCCAGCAAAAAGCAGGCGACCGGCCGCGCAACCCCCGCTGATTGGCGCGTAAAGGCGAGGGGTGTTATTGGCTTTCGCCATGACCGATCAACCAGCCTCCCGCACCGCGCTGGTGCTGTTCTCCGGAGGGCAGGACTCCGCGACTTGTCTTGCCTGGGCACTGCAACGCTTTGCGCGGGTCGAGACGCTGGGTTTCGACTACGGCCAGCGCCACGTCATCGAACTCCAATGCCGGGACAACCTGCTCGCTGGCATGAGATCGCTGCGTCCGGACTGGACCGGGAAGCTCGGCGAAAACCATACGCTTGCCATTCCGACGCTCGCGGAGATTTCCGATACCGCGCTGACCCGCAACGTCGCGATCGAAATGGGCGAGGGCGGACTGCCCAATACATTCGTGCCAGGCCGCAATCTCGTATTCCTGACCTTCGCGGCGGCGCTGGCCTATCGGCGCGGCATATCACACATTGTCGGTGGCATGTGTGAGACCGACTATTCCGGCTACCCGGATTGCCGCGACGATACCATCAAGGCGCTGCAAGCCGCGCTCAATCTCGGGATGGCCAGACAGTTCGAACTGCACACGCCCTTGATGAGGCTCGACAAGGCCGCGACCTGGTCGCTTGCGCATGAACTCGGCGAGGCGGGGCTGGTCGATCTGATCCGCGAGCGCTCGCATACCTGTTATCTCGGCGAACGCGGTGCACGGCATGACTGGGGTTATGGTTGCGGCGAGTGCCCGGCGTGCCGGCTGCGCGCAAAAGGTTGGCGCGAGTATGCAGCGCGGACGGCTTGATGGAACTCTCCAGGCGCAGACAGCGGCGGCATATATGGTCCGCGCAGCCGCCAGTCCGCCTCCTCGCGAAACCTCCGGATGTGTTATAGTGTTGCAGTCGACTCGCCATTCGCGGGCGTGTTAGACACACATCGCTGGCTTGGGACGAAGTAGGCCATTGACCCTCACCACCTCCCACGATCAAACCGTTCGCCCGTGCGTCTCGCGCAGCAGGATCGCGGTCGTGTTTCTGATTGTGGCTTATTTGTTGTCTGGCGCGCTGCATCAATGCCTCGACATCGACGTGACCGCTCCCGAAGGCCGGATCGTCGTCTCGATGACGCCGGACCCTACGGACACCGGTGGCCCCGAAATCGTCCCGGAACACCATTGTCATGGCTGTTTTCCGGTTTCGCTGCCGAACCCTCCGTCGCTTTCCATGACGATCGAACCTCAGATCGCCGCGATGCCGAAAGTGCTTTCTCGCGCCTCCGATCTTGTTCCGGGCATCGACACTCCGCCACCAAAACGCCTGACCTGAACGTGTTCGCGGGCGTATTGACGCCCTGATTCCGCCGTTCGTCAGGATCTTCCATGCTATCGAAAACCGTCGCGCGTCTCGCGGGGACGATGGCGCTGCTGGTCAGCCCTTGGCTGATGGCGACGTCGCATTCGCAAACGCTCACCTTGAAGACCGCGCTTCAGCGCGCGCTCGCCGCCAATCCGCGCCTGACCGCCGCCGAGCGCGATGTCGGAATCGCAACCGGCCAGCGCATCCAGGCCGGTGCGTTGATCAATCCCGAACTGTCCTATGAGCAGGACAATTCGTTCGGCTCCGGGCGCTATCGTGGGACGAAATCGGCGGAGACCACGCTGCAGATTAGCCAGCTCTTCGAGCTTTTCGGCAAGCGCGACGCGCGAATTGCCGTCGGGCAGGCCGGCGTCGAGGCCGCCGCCATCCAGCGCAAGGCGGTGCGTCTCGAAGTTCTGTCGGAGACGGCTGTCGCCTTTCTGGGCGTCCTCGGCGCGCAGCGCAGGGTCCGGATACTGGACGAGCAGATCGCCGCGATCGACAAGTTGTCCCCGTTGCTGCACCGGCGTGTGGACGCCGGAGCATCATCACCTGCTGAAATCGGCCGGGCTGAAGTCGCGTCCGCATTGGTGAAGGCGGATCGCGAGCGGGTGAGTTCGACGCTCGCCAGCGCCCGGCGCGAACTGGCGGTGCTGATGGGCGACGCCACGGCGAAGTTTTCAGTCGTTTCCGGTCGGCTCGACGATCTGGGGCGGCCACCCTCTTTTCAGGCCGTTGTCGCCGCGATCGATTCAAATCCGCAACTGATGCGCTGGACCGCGGTTTACGCGCAGCGCAACGCCGAACTGCTGCTGGCGAGGTTGAAGCCCTATCCGGACGTTCGCGTCGGCGCCGGCTGGCGTCATTATAACGAGACCGGCGACGACGCTGTCAGGCTGTCGCTGTCCGTTCCCATTCCGGTGTTTGACCAGAACCAGGGCAACATCCTGTCCGCTCGGGAAAGCCTCGCGAAAACGAGGGCGGAGCGCGAAGCCAATCGCAACACGCTGATCGTGCTCGCTGGCCGCGCCTACGATTCGTTGCAGGGATCGTTGCGCGAGTTGAAAGTGTTGCGCGACGTGGCGATTCCGAAATCGAGCCAGGCAGCCGACGCCATCTTCGAGGGATACGGGCAGGGGCGCTTCACGCTGCTCGAAGTGCTCGATGCGCAGGCAAGCGTCGCTCAGGCGCGCCTGCGCGAACAGGAGGCCCAGCAGAATTTTCACGTCGCCGTCGCAACGATCGAGGGTCTCGTCGGTCATCCGCTGGTGCTGACGCGGGGGACTGCGAGATGAAGACATCCACGATTATCTTTGTGGCCGCTGCGATCGTTGCGGGTTTCTCTCTCGCAGGCGTCGGATACCGCATGAAGGACCCTGCGAAGCCAAACGCGCCAGCATCGCAGACGAGCCACCACGAGGAGAAGCACGCAAGCGGACACATCGAGCAGGACGAACACGGAGCGGACCGCATTCTGATCAGCGACGTCAAGCTCGCGGCGGCCGGTGCGGTTCTCGCCAAGGCGGGCGCGGCGACGCTCAGCGATACGCTGTCCTTCAACGGCGTGTTGCGCGCCAACCAGGAGGCAGTGGTTCAGGTGACGCCGCGTTTTCCGGGCATCGTTCGCTCGATCAGCAAACGGATCGGCGACACGGTGGCCAAGAACGACCATCTCGCATCGATCGAAAGCAACCAGAGCCTTACCGTCTACGACCTGAAGGCGCCGATCAGCGGCACCGTGATCGACCGGCAGATCTCGCTCGGCGAGTACGCCTCGGAACAGAAGCCCTCCTTCGTCGTCGCCGACCTGTCGACGATCTGGGTCGACCTGTCAATATATCGGCAGGATCTCAATCGCGTCCGGACCGGCGACGAAGTGCTGATTGACCCTGACGACGGCGGCGCGGACATCAAGGGTCATATCTCCTACGTCGCGCCGGTCGGATCGAGCGACACGCAGACGGCGATCGCCCGGATCGTTCTCGCAAACGCGGACGGCCGCCTGCGTCCGGGCCTGTTCGTCACCGCGCGGCTCGTGCTGGCAAAGCGCAACGTGCCGGTTGCCGTGCGCGCGGGAGCGATACAGACGCTGGATAACAAGACGGTCGTTTTTGTCCGCGAAGGCGGCGACAAGATCGAAGCCCGCCCTGTCGCGCTCGGAGAATCCGATGCGAGGTTCGTGGAGATCCGTGCGGGGCTTTCGGCGGGGGAACCCTATGTCGCCGAGAACAGCTTCGTCGTGAAGGCAGAGATGGGCAAGGGAGAGGCCGAGCATGATTGATGCGGTCCTCGCCTTTTCGATCCGCCGGCGCTGGCTGGTGATCCTGTTTGCGCTGGGGATCGCGGTCCTCGGAGGCTGGAATTTCACCCGGCTGCCGATCGATGCGGTGCCTGACATCACGAACGTCCAGGTGCAGATCAATACCCGTGCGCCGGGTTACTCTCCGCTGGAAACCGAACAGCGCATCACGTTTCCGGTCGAGACGGCGATGGCCGGTCTCCCCAGGCTTGAATACACGCGATCGAGTTCGCGCTACGGCTTGAGCCAGGTCACGGTCGTCTTTCTCGACGGCACCGACATCTACTTCGCACGCCAGCTTGTCAACGAGCGCATCCAGCAGGTGAGGGATCAGTTGCCGCCGGGAGTGGAGGTCGCGATGGGTCCGGTGTCGACCGGGCTCGGTGAAATTTTCATGTATACCGTTGAGGCCGAGCAGGGCGCGAGGACGCCCGGCGGCGACGAATTCACGGCAAGCGACCTGCGAACGATTCAGGACTGGATCATCAAGCCGCAACTGCGCACCGTCCCCGGCGTGATCGAGATCAACACCATCGGCGGATACGAGCGACAGTTTCACGTGTTGCCGGATCCGGGACGGCTGATGGCCTACAATCTGGGATTCCGCGACGTGATGACGGCTCTCGCCGCCAACAACGCCAACGTCGGCGCGGGCTATATCGAACGCAACGGCGAACAATATCTCGTCCGGACGCCGGGACAGGTCGCCAACATCGCGGAAATTCAGGACATCGTCATCGGATCGCGCGGTGGCATTCCCGTCCGCATCCGCGACGTGGCCGACGTGCGGGAAGGCAAGGACCTGCGGACAGGAGCCGCGACGCTGGACGGCAGCGAGACCGTGCTCGGCACCGCGATGTTGCTGATCGGCGAGAACAGCCGCGCAGTCGCGAAGCAGGTGGCGACCAGGCTCGGCGAGATCGCCCGCTCGCTTCCCGACGGCGTGATCGCGCGCACGGTCTATGATCGGACCGATCTGGTCGATGCGACCATCAGAACCGTGCAGAAGAACCTGATCGAGGGCGCGCTTCTCGTCATCGCGGTGCTGTTTCTCGTTCTCGGCAACATTCGCGCGGCCATCGTGACGGCGTGCGTGATTCCTCTCGCCATGCTTTTCACGGTGACCGGCATGGTCGAGGCGAGAGTCAGCGCAAACCTGATGAGTCTCGGCGCCATCGATTTCGGCATTATCGTCGACGGCGCGGTGATCATCGTTGAGAATTGCCTGCGGCTTCTTGCCGAGGAGCAGCGCAGGGCGGGGCGGCTTCTGTCGCTCAGCGAACGCCTGCGGACGATTTTCAACGGATCCCGCGAGGTGATCAAACCCAGCCTGTTTGGCACCACGATCATCGCGGTCGTGTACCTGCCGGTACTGACGCTCACCGGCGTCGAAGGCAAGATGTTCACGCCGATGGCGCTCACCGTGCTGATGGCGTTGCTGGGTGCTGCGATCTTCTCCGTGACTTTCGTTCCTGCGGCCGTTGCGATTGTGATGACCGGCAAGGTCTCCGGGAAGGAGAGCCTCTTCATGCGCGGGGCGAAGCGAGGCTACCTGCCGCTGCTGAAAGGCGCGATCCGGTATCGGCGCCTGGTGGTGTCCGCGGCCGTCGTTATCGTGCTGGCAAGTGGCGTCGCCGCGACGCGCATGGGTGGCGAATTCATTCCCTCGCTCGACGAGGGTGACGTCGCCATCGCCGCGATCCGGATACCGGGAACCAGCCTGACCCAGTCGCTCGATCTCCAGATGGCGCTGGAGAAGCGGATCAAAAAAATCCCGGAAGTGAAGGACGTCTTCACGCGGACCGGCACCGCGGAGGTCGCCACCGATGCGATGCCGCCATCGATGTCCGACGGTTACGTCATGCTGAAGCCGCGCGAGGAATGGCCGGACCCCTTGAAGCCAAAATCCGAACTCGTGGAGGAAATCGAAAAGGCTGCGAACGAGATTCCCGGCAGCGCATATGAAATCTCGCAGCCGATCGAGTTGCGCGTCAACGAACTGATCTCCGGCGTGCGCAGCGACGTCGGTATCAAGATCTTCGGCGACGATCTGGACATTCTCCAGGGCGCGGCGAAGCAGGTGCAGTCAGCGATCTCAACCATTCGCGGCGCGACCGACGTCAAGATCGAGCAGGTGTCCGGACTTCCGATTTTGACGGTGAAGCTGGATCGACAGGCCCTGTCGCGCTACGGCCTCAGCACTGCCGAGGTCCAGAACATCGTCGAGATTGCGATCGGCGGCAAAAGAGTCGGCAAGCTGTTCGAGGGCGACCGGCGCTTCGATATCGTGGTCCGCCTCCCCGAAAATCTTCGGGGCCGCCTGGAGTCGATCCGCGCCATCTCGATTCCGCTGCCTCCCGTCGAAAACGCAACGGCCGCGGAGAAGACGAACGTTGCATGGTCGGCATCGTCCGCGCTTCAGATGCGTTACGTGCCGCTGTCATCGGTGGCGACCGTCGAGGTCACGCCCGGTCCAAACCAGATCAGCCGTGAAAACGGCAAGCGTCGCATCGTCGTGACCGCCAACGTTCGCGAACGGGACCTCGGATCGTTCGTGGCCGACGCGCAGCGGGCGGTCGCGGAGAAAGTCAAGCTGCCGCCGGGCTATTGGATCGGCTGGGGAGGGCAGTTCGAGCAACTCGTTTCGGCTGCCAAACGCCTGACCATTGTGGTGCCGGTTGCGCTGGCGCTCGTGCTGTTGCTGTTGTTCATGAGCTTCGGATCGCTCGCCGACGCGCTGCTGGTGTTCAGCGGCGTGCCGCTGGCCCTCACCGGCGGCGTTCTGGCGCTGCTGCTGCGCGGCATTCCGCTGTCCATCAGCGCCGGCGTCGGTTTCATCGCGTTGTCGGGCGTTGCAGTCCTGAACGGCATCGTGATCATCGCCTTCATCGAACGGCGGCGGCGTGAGGGAATGCCGGTGTTCGACGCCGTGTCCCAGGGGGCGTTGACCCGGCTGCGGCCGGTCCTGATGACGGCGCTGGTGGCATCCCTCGGATTCGTCCCAATGGCGATTGCGACCGGCGCCGGCGCGGAGGTGCAGCGGCCCTTGGCCACCGTCGTGATCGGCGGCATTGTCTCGTCGACCATCCTGACGCTGCTGGTGCTGCCGGCGCTGTATATTCTGTTCCGCAAGGACTCCGGGCCGGCTCCGGCGCATGATCCGTTCGCTGCCACGCCGTCGTCGGGGGCTGCAGGATAGACAGACGAGCCGGATCTGGAAGCGCGGACCAGACATGTTCGCTCGCGGAAGGGTCCAACGGGGAAGTCAAATGGATCCATCCGCGCCGGGCCATCAGGTCAGAGACGCCGTCTCTGATTCGCATAAGGTATATTATGGAATGTTTTTTATATCAGAAATCGCAAAGGCTTGGCGGCGTTTCCGTAAGCTCGGCTGAGATCGACATCTTTATTGAACCCAGGATTGACCTCGGAATAATCCTGCAAGGAGATCGTGACCTAGTTGGTCCCGGTGGGAATTTGCGCGAAGTGCTTGACGCGGTGACCGCGGAGTGATGACCAGACGTGGCGCTTCGTATCGTGGACTTGCTGGACCAGCAATAGACGTCAGGGAGACGGTTCAGATGGGCTTTTCGCGTCGTACAGTGCTGAAAGCGTCGGCTGCGGCGACGGTTGCCCTAAGCGGTGTCGGTGCGCCGTTCGTGGCGCGCGCGCAGAAAGCCGAGTTTTCCTACAAATTCGCCAACAACCTGCCCGAGTCGCATCCGCTGAACGTCCGCGCCAAGGAAATGTCGGCCGCGATCAAAACCGAGACCGACGGGCGCGTCGATGTGCAGATTTTTTCCAGCAATCAGCTCGGTTCCGATACCGACTCGCTCAGCCAGATCCGTTCCGGCGGCGTTGAGTTTTTCACCATGTCGGGCCTGATCCTGTCCGGACTGGTTCCGGCGGCATCGATCAACGGCATCGGCTTTGCGTTTCCGGATTACGCGACGGTTTGGAAAGCCATGGATGGCGAACTCGGCGCATACGTTCGTAGCGAGATCACCAGGTCCAATCTCGTGGTGATGGACAAGATCTGGGACAACGGATTCCGGCAGACCACATCATCGACCAGGCCGATCAACGGACCGGGCGACTTCAAGGGATTCAAGATACGCGTGCCGGTATCGCCGCTCTGGACGTCGATGTTCAAGGCGTTCGACGCCTCTCCTACCTCGATCAACTTCAACGAGGTTTATTCGGCCTTGCAGACGAAGGTCGTCGAAGGTCAGGAAAATCCGCTGGCGCTCATTGCGGCCGCCAAGCTGTATGAGGTGCAAAAATACTGCTCGCTGACGAATCATATGTGGGACGGCTTCTGGTTCCTGGCTAACCGTCGCGCCTGGGAGGCGCTTCCGGCCGACATCCGCGAAATCGTCGCGAGGAACATCAACGCGGCGGCGGTCAAGGAACGTGAGGATATCGAGAAGCTGAATGCGACGGTCCAGGCCGAGCTCACCGCCAAGGGATTGATCTTCAATCAGCCCGAACTCACCCCGTTCCGCGACAAGCTGCATTCCGCCGGTTTCTATTCCGAATGGAAGGGCAAATACGGCGATCAGGCGTGGTCGTTGCTGGAGAAGTCGGTCGGCAGGCTCGCATAAAAGCCGGCCCTCGGACGCCAGGAGATCAAGATGGCTCACGCCGAAGGTACGGGAGGCGCGACGGCTGACGTGGAAACGCCGGATACCCCGCGCCGGCATCCGCTCGGGGCATCGCTCGACGCCTGTCTCGGCTATCTCGTCGAAGTGCCGGCAGCCGCGCTCGTCGCCGCGGAAATCGTAGTGCTGTTCGCGGGCGTGGTTTCCCGCTACCTGCTGCACCGGCCGCTCATCTGGTCCGATGAACTGGCATCCGTCCTGTTCCTGTGGCTGGCGATGCTGGGTGCGGTCGCGGCGTTCCGCCGCGGCGAGCACATGCGCATGACCGCGCTGGTCGCGCAGTCTCGTCCCGCGCAACGCGCCTTTCTCGACGCAGTCGCGGTTTGCGCGGCCCTCGCCTTCCTGATCCTGATAGTCCGGCCGTCGTGGGACTATGCCTATGACGAAAGCTTCATCACCACGCCGGCGTTGCAGATTTCCAACGCGTGGCGCACCGCGGCGCTGCCGGTGGGCGTTGGCCTGATGGCCGTCTTCGCGCTGCTGCGGCTGGTGCGCACCGGCAACATGCGGACCCTGCTCGGCGCGGTCGCGACCGTCGTCGTCGTGATTTCCGCATTCTGGCTGATGCAGCCGTGGCTGCTGCCGCTGGGTAACCTGAACCTCCTGATCTTTTTCGTCGGCGTGGCTGGAGTCTGCGTGTTCGCAGGCGTGCCGATCGCCTTCGGATTCGGTCTTGCGACCTACGGATACCTGGCGCTGACGACGCGAACGCCTTTAACTGTGCTGGTCGGACGGATGGACGAGGGCATGAGCCACCTCATCCTGCTCGCCGTTCCGCTGTTCGTTTTCCTCGGCCTGCTGATCGAAATGACCGGGATGGCGCGCGCCATGGTGGCGTTCCTTGCCAGCCTGCTCGGCCATGTTCGCGGCGGCCTGCATTATGTGCTGGTCGGCGCGATGTATCTGGTGTCAGGCATTTCCGGGGCCAAGGCGGCGGACATGGCGGCCGTGGCTCCCGTGCTGTTTCCGGAGATGAAGAAGCGCGGAGCCGAACCGGGTGACCTCGTCGCCCTGCTCGCTGCCACCGGCGCCCAGACCGAAACCATTCCGCCGAGTCTGGTGTTGATCACGATCGGCTCGGTGACCGGTGTATCGATCGCGGCGCTGTTCACCGGCGGATTGCTTCCCGGCGCCGTGCTGGCGATCACGTTGTCGGCGCTGGTGTGGTGGCGGCACCGTGGCGACGACCTGAGCCACATCAAAAAGGCCGGGGCCGGCGAGATCGTCCGGACGTTCGTCGTTGCCCTGCCCGCGCTGGCGCTGCCGTTCGTGATCCGCGCCGCCGTTGTCGAAGGAATCGCGACCGCGACGGAGGTGTCGACCATCGGTATCGTCTATGCCGTTCTCGCAGGCCTGTTGCTCTATCGTCGGTTCGACTGGCGTAGGTTGCTGCCGATGCTGATTGAAACCGCCGCTTTATCGGGGGCGATCCTGCTTATCATCGGAGCGGCGACCGCGATGGCCTGGGGGCTGACACAGTCGGGCTTTTCCCGGTCTCTGGCGGCCACGATGGCCGGCCTGCCCGGTGGCGGCGGCGCCTTCCTCGCCGTCTCGATCGCGGCCTTCGCCGTTCTCGGCAGCGTGCTCGAAGGTATTCCGGCCGTCGTGCTGTTCGGTCCGCTGCTGTTCCCCATCGCCAGAGCCGTCGGGATTCACGAGGTTCACTATGCGATGGTCGTCATTCTGGCCATGGGCATGGGCCTGTTCGCTCCGCCCTTCGGCGTAGGCTATTATGCCGCCTGCGCCATCGGCCGCGTCGATCCTGCCGACGGGATCAGGCCGATCTGGGGGTACATGCTGGCACTGTTGATCGGCTTGATCGCCGTGGCCGCGTTTCCATGGATTTCGATTGGATTTCTGGAATAAAGACCAGAGAGTTGGTCGGTCTTCCGTCTCTATTTTCTGATATAGGTGGAGCGGAAAATAAAGAATCCTTCGCAAAATATTGAAGGGTAAAAGATATGATCGAAAATCAATACAATGTTGGTCTGGACAAGAACGCCGCCAACTTCGTGCCGCTGACGCCACTGAGCTTCCTTGAGCGGAGCGCGGCTGTGTATCCCGGCCTGACGAGTACTGTCTACGAGGGGCGCACCTTCACCTGGGCTGAGACCTTTACCCGCTGCCGACGCTTTGCATCATATCTCGCGGGGCGCGGAATCGGGCGCGGCGATACCGTGGCGGTGATGCTGCCGAACGTCCCGGCGATGAACGAGGTCCATTTCGCCGTGCCGATGACCGGCGCCATACTCAACCCGCTCAACATCCGCCTTGAGGCGGCCTCCCTCGCCTTCATGCTGGACCATGGCGGCGCAAAGGTCGTTCTGGTCGATCCGGAGTTCTCCGCCGTGATCGCCGCGGCGCTGGCGCTGATGACCGGCCCCAAACCCTTCGTCATCGACGTGGATGACGCGGCCTTTACCGGCGGCGAGCGCATCGGCGAAATCGAATATGAGGCGGCCGTCGCCGCCGGGGATCCGGATTTCATCGCCGTGCCGCCGCTGGACGAGTGGGACGCAATCGCGCTGAGCTACACCTCCGGCACCACGGGCAATCCGAAGGGCGTGGTCACGCACCATCGCGGCGCATACATCAATGCTATCAGCAATATTCTGGCCGGCGGGCTGGGGCAGCATCCGTCCTATCTCTGGACCCTGCCCATGTTCCACTGCAACGGCTGGTGCTTCACCTGGAGCGTTGCGGCGGCGGCGGGCGTAAACGTCTGCTTGCGCAAGGTCGATCCCGTCAGGATTTTCGAGCTTATCCCGAAGCACGGCGTCACCCACATGTGCGGCGCGCCGATCGTCTACAACACCTTGATCAACGCACCCGGCGCGCCCAAGGGCAAAGCCGCCCGGCCGATCATCGGGCTGATCGCCGGCGCAGCGCCCCCGGTCGCCGTGCTGGAGGGCGCGGAAAGCATCGGCATCAAGCTCACTCATGTCTACGGACTGACGGAGACCTACGGTCCCGCTGCGGTCTGCGCCGAACAGCCGGGTTGGGACGACCTCCCCGCCGACCAGCGCGCCCAACTCAAGCGACGGCAGGGCGTGTCTTATCCGCTCGAGGAAGCCATCACCGTCATTGACCCGGAGACGATGCGCGAGGTGCCGCGCGACGGCGAGACCGTCGGCGAGGTCATGTTCCGCGGCAACATCGTGATGAAGGGTTACCTCAAGAACGAGAAGGCGACGAAAGAAGCCTTCGCCGGCGGATGGTTTCATACCGGCGATCTCGGAGTGCTCGATGAGAACGGCTATGTCATCATCAAGGATCGCTCCAAGGACATCATCATTTCCGGCGGCGAAAACGTCTCCTCGCTTGAGGTCGAGGACGTCCTGTACAAGCACCCTGCCGTGCTGTTCGCCGCCGTGGTCGCCAAACCGGACGCCAAGTGGGGCGAGGTGCCTTGCGCCTTCATCGAACTGAAAGACGGCGCGCACGCGACCGAGGCAGATATCATCGGCTTTTGCCGCGAGCGCATACCGGGATTCAAGACGCCGAAGGCCGTGGTGTTCGGGACGATCCCGAAGACATCGACGGGAAAGATCCAGAAGTTCCTGCTGAGGAGTCAGGTCAATTCGGCGAAGGCGATCTCGGCTTAAGCTATTTCTTGCCCTGCTATTCGAGCGTCGAGATGAGGCTGGGGTCGCCGATCTGAAGCCGCATCCCGTCATAGGCCGGCACGACATTTTCCGGCAACTCGTGGCGCAGCACCTCGTAGTCCAGATCGGCGTGCATGTTGGTGATGACGGCGCGCTTGGGCTTGAAGCGGTCGATCCACGACAGTGCGTCCGCGATGCTGAAATGGCTGGGGTGCTGCGCGTATCGCAGTCCGTCGATGATCCACAGATCGAGGCCTTGCAGCGCCTGCCAGCTTTCATGCGGAATGTCGTGCGCGTCGGGCGTATAGGCAGCGTTGCCGATCCGGTAACCGAGCGCCGGAATGTTGCCGTGCTGTACGTGAAAGGCCAACAGCGTGAGGGTGCCGCCCTTGCCATCGATCGCCTGGCTTTCGCCCGCCTCGATGGAGAGGCTGTCCAGGATTGGCGGATAGCCGCTGCCCTCGGGCGACACGAAACAGTAAGAGAAGCGCGCCAGAATTTCCTTGGATGTCGATTGATTGAGATACACCGGAATCCGCTGGCCCTGATGCAGCACGATGGAGCGCAGGTCGTCGATTCCGTGTGTCTGGTCGGCGTGTTCGTGCGTGAGAAACACCGCATCGATGTGATCGACGTTGACGTCGATCAACTGCTCCCGCAGGTCCGGCGACGTATCGATCAGGACACGCGTTGTCCCCTGCTCCGATGCGCGTTCCACCAACAGCGAGCAGCGGCGGCGGCGGTTTCTCGGATTGGTGGGATCGCAGGCGCCCCAGCCCAGCGCAGGACGCGGTACGCCGGCCGACGATCCGCACCCGAGAATGGTTAGCGTCACCGTCATGCGATTACCTCCCCGCGCGGCACTTTGGAGAACAGCCGGAAGAAATTTTCCGTGGTCTGCCGTGACATCTCTTCGAGCGAAACGCCGCGCACATCGGCCAGCACCTTGGCCGTCTCCACGACATAGGAGGGTTCGTTGCGCTTGCCGCGAAACTTGCCGGGTGCAAGATATGGCGCATCGGTCTCGACCAGAATGCGATCCTCGGGCAACTCGGCAGCGAGCGCGCGCAACGCATCGGATTTCTTGAACGTCAGGATTCCGGTGAAGCCGATGTACAATCCAAGCGCAACAGCCTTCATCGCGAGTTCGCGGCCGCCAGTATAGCAATGCAGCACGCCGCGAAACGGTCCCTTCGCCATTTCGTCATCGAGAATGCGTCCGCAATCCTCATCCGCCTCGCGGGTGTGAATCACCAGCGGCAGACCGGTGGCGCGGGCGGCGGCGATGTGAGCACGGAATCCCCGCGCCTGCGCCTCGGGTGAGCCGTTTTCGTAGAAATAATCGAGCCCCGCCTCCCCTAGCGCCACGACCTTCGAATGCTGCGTCTGCGCGGCGAGTTCGTCCGGCGTGATGCCGTCCTCTTCGTTGGCGTGATGCGGATGCGTGCCGACCGAACAGTAGACATTCGAAAATCGCTCCGCGATCGCAAGCAGCCTCTCCTGTTCCCTCACGCGAGTGGAGATCGTCACCATGCGCCCCACCCCTGCCGCTTCTGCGCGCGCGACGACAGCGTCGAGCTCATCGGCGAAATCAGGAAAATCGAGATGGCAATGACTATCGACAAGCATCTGGTTTGCGGTCAGGTCAAGGACGGTTCGACATAGCGCGGAAACACGGGGACCGGCGGCGGTAATGTCGTGCCCGGCTTGATGCGGACGTGGCCGCCGAGCAGCGCAAAATTTCGTTCATCCGCGGGAATGCCGAGAATGTCGAGCATCCTGGCGGATGCGGCCGGCATCGCGGGCTGCGCGAGGATCGCGATCTGGCGCACCACCTCGGCGGTGACATAGAGTACCGTCTTCTGCCGCGCCGGATCGGTCTTGGCCAGCACCCAGGGCGCCTCGCCGGCGAAATAGCGGTTGGCCTCGGCGACGACAGCCCAGATCGCGTTGAGCGCCTGATGAATCTGCTGCGTGCTCATCGCTTCTCGCGCGAGCGCGATCATGCCGTCGGCCTGCGCAAGGATCGCCTTGTCGGCGTCGCTGAAATCTCCGGGCTCGGGCAGCACGCCGTCGTGCTGCTTGGCGATCATCGACAAGGAGCGCTGGGCAAGATTGCCGAAGTCGTTGGCGAGGTCGGCATTGATGCGCGCCACGATCGCCTCGTGGTTATAGCTGCCGTCCTGCCCGAACGGCACTTCGCGCAGGAAGAAGTAGCGCATCTGATCGACGCCGTATTGTGCGGCGAGGTTGAAGGGATCGACGACGTTGCCGACCGACTTCGACATCTTCTCTCCGCGATTGAACAGAAAGCCGTGCGCATAGACACGCTTCTGCAACGGAATGCCCGCCGACATCAGGAAGGCAGGCCAGTACACAGCATGAAAGCGGATGATGTCCTTGCCGATGATATGAACGTCGGCAGGCCAGTAGCGCCAGTTCCTGTCGCTCTCGTCCGGAAAGCCGACGCCGGTGATGTAGTTCGTCAGCGCGTCGACCCAGACATACATGACGTGCTCGGGATCGTCCGGCACCTTGATGCCCCAATCGAAGGTCGTGCGCGAGATCGAGAGATCCTTCAGCCCACCCTTCACGAAACTGACGACTTCGTTGCGGCGGGAATCCGGGCCTATGAAATCCGGCTGGCTTTCGTACAGCGCGAGCAGCCTGTCCTGATAGGACGACAGCTTGAAAAAATAGCTCTTTTCCTCCACCCACTCGACCGGCGTGCCCTGCGGGCCGCGCCGCACGTTGTCTTCGCCGACGACGGTCTCGTCCTCGGCGTAATAGGCTTCGTCGCGCACAGAGTACCAGCCAGCGTAGTTCGACAGATAGATGTCGCCGTTCGCCGCCATGCGCTTCCAGATTTCCTGCACCGAGCGATGATGCGCGGATTCCGAGGTGCGAATGAACCGATCGAACGAGATGTTCAGGGTCTCGTCGAGCTTGCGCAGCAATTCGGCGTTCCGTGTGGCGAGTTCGAGAGCTGATATGTTTTCACGCTGCGCGGTCTGCACCATCTTCTGGCCGTGCTCATCGGTGCCGGTCAGAAAAAAGACGTCCTTGCCATCGAGCCTCTGGAAACGCGCCAGCGCGTCCGTGGCGATGGCCTCATATGCGTGACCGATATGCGGCGCGCCGTTCGGATACACGATGGCTGTCGTGATGTAGAACGTATTGGCGCTCGACGGCGGCGCGCTTGAAGATGCCGGAGTCGCAGCCGGATCAGACGGGACCGTTGGTGCGGGTTTTACGGCCCTCGCCGGACGCTTCGTCACCGGCCGTTTTGCCGCAAACTTTTTTGTCACGGACTTTTTCGTCACAGATTGTTTTGGAGTTCCCTTTTTCGCCGCCGTTTTTCGGGGGGCTTTTGTCGTCGACCGCTTTTTGGCTGTTTTCTTGGCCTTTCGCTTGACCGTTTTTTTTACAATCTTCTTTGCGGCTTTCTTGGCCTTCTTCGGCGCGCGCGCTTTCGTCGTTGCCTTCGCGCTCGTCTTTCCGCGTTTGCTGATCTTGCGAGCGCCGGCCTTTTTGCTGCGCGCTTTGGCGGCAACGACGCGGCGCTGTTTGCGCGGCTTCACGCGGGATTTTTTTGCCGTTTTCTTTTTAGCGGGAGCCACCACAAATTCCTTATGAGTTTCAGGCGGGGTTTTGAAAAACGATCGTGAGCGGAGCGTTATTATCGCGTTGCTTCTGCCAGAAGCCCGAACACCGAGAAAACCAGCGGTTTCCGCTCGAGATTGTAGGTCTCCGTCTCGCGCGCGGCGTTGTTGATCTTTTCCCATACCTCCGCGAGCCGTGCAAGACGAGGAAGATCGGCGTTCGCATCGCCGACACGAAGGCGTTCGCCGATCCAGCGGTCGACACTGTCGACGAAGGCGCCGAGCGCGGCTCGATCGCTGCCGCCGAGCGCGTCGCCCAGCATGTGCAGTTCGCGCGGGTCGACCTGGGGAAGGCTATCCAGCAGCACCGTCGTCCGCTGGTGGAGCTTCAGCGCTCCGCCCCCCATCAGCGCCAGCGCCCGCGCCACGCTTCCCTCCGCTGCGTCGGCGGCTTCCCGCAACGATGCATCGTCGGGCGCGAGCCGCCCTGCTTCGGCCGCCGCACGAATCACATCGGCGGTCGCCAGCGGCCGCAGCATCAGCTTGCGACAGCGCGACTGGATTGTCGGCAGCAGCCGCGCCGGCGCGTGACTGATCAGAAAGAACAGCGACCGCCGCGGCGGCTCCTCGAGCACCTTGAGCAGCGCATTGGCGGCATTGGGATTGAGTTCGTCGACGGTATCGACAATGCACACCCGCCAGCCGCCGATGGCCGCGGTCGAACCGAAAAAGGCGATCGTTTCCCGCGTCTGCTCCACGCTGATGACTGTGCGCAACACGCCCTTGTCGTTGGGCATCCGCTCCAATGTCAGGAGTCCGCCATGCGTGTCGGCCGCGACATGCCGGGCAACCGGATGCGTCGGGTCAAGTTCGAGCGTCTGCGCCGATTGCACGTCGGACAGCGCGGGATCGCCGTGCGCAAGCACGAATCGCGCCATCCGGTAGGCCAGCGTCGCCTTGCCGATCCCCGGCGCGCCTCCGATCAGCCATGCGTGCGGAATACGACCGCCACGATAGGCGTCGAGCAACGTTCGCTCCGCCTCGCCATGGCCGAAAAATGCGGTCGTTTCGCGGGGATGCTTGACCGATATCTCCGCGGCCGTGGAGCGGGCGATCATGTGCGTGTGACTTCCTTGACGGGGTCCGCAGTCAGCACGCGATCGCGCAGCGCTGTCCATACGGACGCGGCGACGGTTGCGACGTCGGCATTGGCATCGATCACCACGCAGCGTTGCGGGTCGCTGGCGGCGATGTCCCGATAAGCGTCGCGAAGTTGCCGGTGAAACGCAATGTCCTCGGCCTCGAAGCGATCCGGTGCAAAACTGCCGCGGCGCGCGGCGGCGCGCTGCATTCCGATCTCCACCGGGATGTCGAGAATCACGGTCAGGTCAGGCTTGAGATCGCCGATCGTGACCCTCTCCATCGCGTTCAGCACGCCAGGCAGCACATTCCCCAGCCGTCCCTGATAGGCGCGCGTCGAATCCGCAAACCGATCGCAGAGCACCCAGATGCCCTGCTCCAGCGCCGGCTTGACGACAGTATGAACATGATCGTCGCGTGCGGCCGCAAACAGCAAGGTTTCGGCATCGGCGCCGAGCAGCTTTCCCATGCCGGACAATACGAGGTGACGAATGATTTCGGCGCCCGGCGAGCCCCCGGGTTCCCGCGTGACGATGGTGCGCAGCTTCGCAGCGTTCAGGCGTTCGGCGAGGATCTTGATCTGCGTCGATTTGCCCGACCCCTCGCCGCCTTCGAAGGTGATGAAGCGCCCGCGCTCCGGGCCCGCATTGGCCGCGGCCGCGATCATCAGAGTTTCTCGGCGCCCGAGCGCACCATCCCGATGACAAGCTCGATCGCGCCGTCCATGGCGCGGCGCATCGTCGAGCCGACGCCCACGGCGTTCGTGGCATGAACCGGCGTTTCGACTGCGACTTCCTTGCCGCGCCATATTTTGATCAGTCCGATGGACTGCCCCGGCGCAACCGGCGCGTGGACCGGTCCGTCATAGACGATGCGCGCGAGCAGTTTGTCGTTGCCGTTCTTCTGGACCATGACCTGGACCGGCTCTGATGCCGCGACCCCGACCGAGCCGCTGTCGCCCCCGAACACCTTGGCGTAGCCAATCGGCTGTTCCGCCGCGAACAGGGTCCGGACTTCGAAATTCCGAAACCCCCATTCCAGCAATTTCTTCGCCGCGGACGCGCGGTCATCAGCGCTCCCAAGGCCGTTCACCACCACGATCAGCCGCGTGCCGTTCTGAACGGCCGAGCCGACCATGCCGTAGCCACCCTCCTTGGTATAGCCGGTCTTGAATCCGTCCGCTCCCTCCATCGCGGTCAAAAGCGGATTGCGGTTGAACTGGCGGATCTTGTTCCAGGTGAATTCGCGTTCACCGAACAGCTTATAGAATTCCGGGTACGTCAGGATGATGTGGCGCGCCAGAACCGCAAGCTCGCGAACCGACATCTTGTTGCCGGGATCCGGAAGGCCGTTGGAATTGGCGAAGGTCGAGCGGGTCATGCCCAGTTCCCGCGCCCGCGCCGTCATCTTTTCCGCGAAGACGCTCTCATTATTGGCGATGCCCTCCGCCAGCGCCATGCAGGAGTCGTTGCCGCTTTGGATGATCGCGCCGTGCAGGAGATCATCGACCGAGACACGGCTGTTGATCGCCGCGAACATGGTCGATCCTCCGGAGGGCGCCCCGCCTTTGCGCCAGGTATTCTCGCTGATGAGGAACTCGTCGGTGAGCTTGATCTGGCCTTTCTTGATGGCGTCGAACACCACCTCCACCGTCATCAGCTTCATCATGCTGGACGGCGCCCGCAGTTCGTCGGCGTTCTTTTCGAACAGTACGCTGCCGCTGTTGGCTTCGATCAGAATTGCGGTCGGGGCGCCGGTCTCGAAGCCCTCTTCCTTCCTGGCGCCCTGCACGCTGTTGTTGGCAGCAAGCGCAACGTTCCCAATCCCGATCGCGAGGGTGACGAGGGCGGCCATCAGACCGCACCGTATGAATCCCCGGCTTCCGGCTGGCGTGGAAAGTCTGGCTCTCATGCACCGTGTTCCGAATTAGAGCGTTCTGGAGCGGTTCACGTTTCCCCTCATCCGGCACCCTGGCGCGTCGAAGACTTACGGTGCCGACTCTTCCCAAGGGCGTAAGGGCGTATACGCCCGTCCTCGACCGGTTGGGAGAGGCAAAGAGGAGCACTCTCACCTGATAATGGCGGATTCTAACAGTTGGGGCTATCGCGAACAACACGAGGCGCCCGCGTCAGCGAATCCGACCGGAACATCGATACGGCCGATCGGTTGCAGGTGAGCTGCGCTCAGTAGAGTCCGCGGCCCGAGAGCAGTTCGCTCGGCCCGCGCGGATCGACCGGCGCGTAGGCGGAGACCGGGCGGACATCCTTCGCCACATCGTCGCCGCTGGCGTCGTAGGAGACCGCCCGCGGATTATCCCGCGCCTGCGGGTGTGACCGGGCGCGGCCGGACGCCGACATTTCGGACGTCGCGTTGATCGAGGCAACGTCCATCGAGGTATGTCCGAGCGTATAAGGCCGCCCGTCCGGCGTGGGAACGTCGCCGCTGATCGCGCGTCCGGACGACGCGAGTTCAGGCACGAACGGCCGCGCCGATGCGATCCTGACCGTGGATGGCGAGGGAGCCGGTTCGCCGGTCCGCAAGGTCGCCATCAATTGCCTGTCATCCGAACCTTCGAGCGGCGCCCGTCCGACATATTCGACCTTCACCCGCGCGATGCCGTTTCGTTTGAACTCCAGCAATTCCGCGGCTTTGTTCGAGACGTCGATCACCCGGTTGCCATGATACGGTCCGCGGTCGTTGACGCGAACGACGAGGGATTTGCCATTGCCGAGGTTGGTCACTCGCGCGTAACACGGCAAAGGCAGCGTCGGATGCGCGGCGGACAGCGAGGTCATGTCAAAAACTTCGCCGTTGGCAGTCAGGCGGCCGTGGAAATCATCGCCGTACCAGGAAGCGAGCCCTTCGGCGCGGTAACGGGTGTTTTCCTCCGGAACGTAGACACGCCCGGCAACGGTGTAAGGCTTGCCGACCCGATATGTGCCGCCGCCTTTCGGCACCGGTTCGCCGAAGGCGACGACCCGCGGACTGCTCGAAACTCCGTATTTAGGATCGATCCGGCTCAATTTGCCCGATGAACTACAGTTGGCCAGCATCAGGCACGCGCCTGCGGCTGCTATAGCGCACGCAGCACGTCCGATTCGATCTGAAACTGGTTTCCCCATCCGTCCCCGAGACCCGTTCCCCGACGCGATACCACGCATCCACGCGCCGGTCGGCATGATCCGGCCCACGCCCCCATCACGCCGGCGAACATATCTCAGCGTAAACACGGCGGAAATGGGGAAGGCCTGCGGAAGACCAAACGCGTGGTAAATCAAAGCTTGTTGCCCGGCATGATCAGCCGCCCCTCATGCCGGACTGATCGAAAGCAACTCCAACCCTGTTCTTCTTGATCCAGATCACCCGGCAGCGCCGAATCACGCGGTCCTTCTCGGTCATGAGCTGAAAATCCGACGGGACAAAAGTTGGATCCGGGACTTCGAGAGCGGCTCCCTCGGAGGATACGTTCAGGAGCCGGCACCGCATGCTCAGCCCGCCCGCGGAAATATAAGCCGGTTCGTCGATTCCGACTCGCGGATGTTTGCGGCGATCTTCCATGGGTGATTTCATCGTCTGCAGGAACGTATTATTTCGGATTTAAATGTGACCTATAATCGCGCGCAGTCTTGCTCTCTCTCGCTGGATGAATTCTAGCGCGACCAGCCTAACGAAACACAAATATACCTGACGTTCTGTAGCGTCGGCTCCCTTTATTACATCTTACCTCGCCACGAGCACCCCGGTCAGTTTTCCCCGCGGCTATCAATCGATCCCAAGCGGCGAGCGCACGTCTGCACCCCCGGGCGACACAAGGCGCAAAGGGCGCGGCTTCGGCTCAAGGTAAAAATAAAAATGTCTATGCATATTACTGTGAAATATACCATTTTATTGGAGCGGTTGAGGCTTTCCTGAAGGAAAGTCCGGGCAGCATGACCGGATCATGTTCGCCAACCCCACTTGTTTAAAAACCTCGTCGCATTGCGCTCCGCCAAGGCGTGCGCTAAGCGATCCAACTCCCGGGATGGAAGGGTGGCCGAGTGGTTTAAGGCACCGGTCTTGAAAACCGGCGTGCCCGCAAGGGTACCGTGGGTTCGAATCCCACCCCTTCCGCCAAACACCGCCGATAGCCCTCCATAGCGCGATATTGCCGCCGATCACCGCATTGCCATCGGGTGAGGGAGTAAACCGCCGATTTTACGCTACAGCCCGATATATCTTGAGCAGCGACGGCAGCTATCGACCCCATTTTGGTCATTCCGGCACGTTGTGCAGAAGCCTAAAAGCAGCCATTAAGTTCTTTCTTACCACAAGCGCGCACATCATGCAGGATGATCATCGCAACAACCTGACGTTTCACCGGTGCCGTTAGATGACACCTTCGACGCCAAGCCGTGTGCGAGTAGTCCTTATCTCGCCTTTGGGAAGAGTTCTGTTAATCCGATACCGGAACACAGGCCCGTCAGGGATAGATCGCCCTTGCTGGACGACTGCCGGTGGCGGGATTGAGGTAGGTGAGACTATCGCCGATACGGCCCTTCGCGAGATCAAGGAAGAAACGGGCATCACCGCCGTGACCCTTGGTCCGGTGGTCTGGTATGGCGAAGATAGCATAAGGGGTGGCGCTTGGGGGATAACGTTCAAGGAGCACTTCATTGTTGCCCACTCCGTGACTGAGGAGCTTAGCAAGGACGGGTGGACAGAGCATGAGCATCAGCAAATTTTAGGGATGCGATGGTGGAGCATTCAGGAAATTGAAGAGGCCACGGACCTGATTTTCCCGATTGGTCTCTCTGACCTTCTCCGCCCAATCCTTTCGGGAGAATACCCGGAAAAGCTGCAAATTATCTCTACCTCATAAGGCGGGGCACTGATCTTGTCGGCTTCTTCACGGATCCGCTCAAAGGCCGCCAGTCCGCTCCCCACCCCGATGGCCATTCGCCCTCGCCCCAAACTATAGGGCTATAGCGTAGGTGTAGTTCTCGCCTTCTTCGTCTCCTTTCCGCCATCCCGCCGAATGCTCTCTATAGTGCGCTATTGCCGCCGATCACCGCACTCGCACCAAGCGAGGCTGAGAACCGCCGTTTCTACACTACAGCCCGATAAATCTCGAAGGTCGGCAAAGGCAGCTTACGACCCCATTGCCGTCATCCCAACACGTTGCGATGCAGCTCAAAAGCGGTCAATTTATTAGTGTTCACCGTGGGTTCGGGCCATGCGGGATGCCTATAGCGAGGCTTTGGACGCGAACTGTCGTCAACGGACGGCAGATAGCCAGCGTGGCGCCAAGCCCCGGCCGGGAAAATCTGCGATTGGTGCGCTCGGAGGGACTCGAACCCCCACGATGTTACTCACTGCCACCTCAAGGCAGCGCGTCTACCAATTCCGCCACGAGCGCTTTGGACCGAAGCCGAGGCTCGCGCCCCGACTGGATCGACGGCGCCGATGTAACAAAACAACGGTGGGGGGACAAGGCCCGGCGAACCGTTCTTCCCCGAGGCAAAACGGTTCGAAACAGTATTGCCTGGAAGCCATAACCATACTGGAATCAGGGATTTCGGATATGCCCTTGATCCCGCCGCCTCTCTCGGGTCCGTTCGTTGCGGACCCGCAAGTCCGCGCTTATCTGCGGTCTGGCGTTCTTGGCAGCATCTGTTTGACTTCGACAGCGATGCGGTTGCGGTTGACCATCACCACCCCGCTGGCGACCGGCATGTTGTTGGCGAGGATCTTGACCTCGTCCTGCTCGGTGGCGTCCAGTTCGATGATGGCGCCGCGGCTGAGCCGCATCACCTGATGAACGGGCATCGACGTGGTCCCCAGGACCACCATGAGATCGACAGATACTTTATCGAGCGTCGCCACGAATACGGACTCACGGACCATGCAAATTGATACGGTCCAAGACCACCACGTTATGGTTAGACAATGGTTAATGACCGCCAGCTTCTCGATTTGAAGCCGCTCGCAGCCTCGCCCGGCAGTCCTGTCGATTGGGTCTTGTCCGACGCACCGGTGCTCTATCCGGAGGCTGTTGCCGCCATGGAGGCACGGGCGGCCGCGATCGCCTCGAGCGAAGCGTCGGAACTGGTCTGGCTGCTGGAGCACCCCCCGCTCTACACTTCCGGCACCAGCGGGCGCGAAGGCGATCTGCTGCAGACCCGCTTTCCGCTGTTTTCGACCGGGCGCGGCGGCCAGGTGACTTATCACGGCCCCGGCCAGCGCGTGGCCTATGTCATGCTCGACTTGAAGCGTCGCCGTCCCGACGTGCGGGCGTTCGTCGCCGGACTTGAGGAATGGATCATCCGCACGCTCCGCGCTTTCGACGTCAACGGCGAACGGCGGCAGGACCGGGTCGGCGTCTGGGTGGCGCGCCCGGACAAGGGATCGGGCCATGAGGACAAGATCGCGGCGATCGGCGTGCGGCTACGCCGCTGGGTATCGTTCCACGGCGTCTCGCTCAACGTCGAACCCGACCTCAGACATTTCGATGCCATCGTGCCATGCGGCGTCACCGACCCGCGCTACGGCGTCACCAGCCTGGCCGATCTCGGCCTTCGCATCGGGCTGGCGGATGTCGACATCGCGCTCCGGCGAGCGTTCGCAGAAGTGTTCGGGTCGGATTTGCGTATGCCAGGAAAAGACACCTGACCTCCGCGTTGCTGGTACGAAACCGCTTGGTCGCAGGCCGTGGCGCCGTCGGTCTGCTTACACCGTCGGAAGTTGTGAGAAGCGCTCGCCGGGCCGGATCAACTTCAAGGCGTCCGCCATCACAGGCTGATCTTCGACCGCATCGACGCGCGCGAATTCCGGTCCGTTCCGGCAGCGCGCCACCATGTCGGCGACGGCTTCGGCCTGCCCCGTGAACAAGGCCTCGACGCTGCCGTCACGGCGGTTGCGCACCCAGCCGGCAACGCCGAGACGAATGGCTTCGATCATCGTCCAGTAGCGGAAGCCGACGCCCTGGACGCGGCCACGGATCACGACCTGACGAACCACATCGTCCATTAGCGTTTCATTTCCGACAACCTCACACTGCGGTCAGGCAAGGCTTCAAGGCACTGGCGAACACCGCCGTCTCACGCAAATTCGAGAACCAGCGCATCGACCGCCAGTGTCGCTCCGGGGACCGCCGCGATCTTCTTGATGACTCCGTCCTGCTCGGCCCGCAGTACGTTCTGCATCTTCATGGCTTCGATCACCGCCAGCGTCTCGCCGGCCTTGACTTCCTGTCCCTCCGTCACGGCGATCGAAACGACGAGGCCCGGCATCGGACACAGCAGCTTCTTGCCGTTATCGGCCGCCGTCGCCGCCGGCATCAGCCGCGCCGCCGCCGCCTCGGTTTCGGTGAACACGTTGATCGCGACCTCGAAGCCCTGATGCGCGAGCCGGAATCCGTTTGCGATCGGCCTCACCTGCATCGCGACCGGATTGTCGTCGATCGTACCTTGCCAGACCGGTTGGCCCGGCACCCAGCGCGAAAGCAGCCGCTGTGCATCGCCGAAATCCCCATCCTTGCCGACGAAGCGGATCGCGATGGCATCGTCCTCGCGGGCGACATCGAGCAGGATTTCATCGCGGCCGAGCCAGACCGCGCGGCGACCTTCACGCCTGACGACGCGGCCGGACATCTGGCCGGAAATCCGCCGCTTGCGTTCGCCGAGCACGTGATCGATGGCAGCCGCCACCGCGGCCAGCCTGAACGCCGTCTCGCCTTGCGGTGTCCGCGCCGTAAATCCGTTAGGGAATTCCTCGGCGATGAAGCCGGTCGAGAGATGGCCGGCGCGCCAGCGCGGATGGTGCATCAGGGCCGACAGAAAAGGAACGTTGTGCCGGATGCCGTCGATGTAAAACGCGTCGAGCGCGTGAGCCTGCGCCTCGATGGCGGCGCGGCGCGAGGGCCCGTGCGTCACGAGTTTGGCGATCATCGGATCGTAGTGAATGGAAATCTCGCCGCCCTCGTACACGCCGGTATCATTGCGCACGATGATGCCGTCGCGGTTCGTTTCCGCCGGCGGACGATATTTGACGAGGCGGCCGACCGAGGGCAGGAAACCGCGGAATGGATCTTCCGCATAGACGCGCGATTCAACCGCCCATCCCGTCAGCTTCACATCTTGCTGCGCGATCGGGAGTTTTTCTCCGGCTGCGATGCGGATCATCTGCTCGACCAGATCGATGCCGGTGACCAGTTCCGTGACCGGATGCTCGACCTGCAGCCGCGTGTTCATTTCGAGGAAGTAGAAGCTCTTGTCCTGGCCGGCGACGAATTCGACAGTGCCCGCCGAGTCGTAGTTCACGGCCCGAGCCAGCGCGACGGCCTGTTCGCCCATCTTGCGCCGCGTGGCTTCGTCGAGCAGCGGCGACGGCGCCTCCTCGATGACCTTCTGATTTCGCCGCTGGATCGAGCACTCGCGCTCGCCGAGGTAGATCGTGTTGCCATACTTGTCGCCGAGCACCTGGATTTCGATATGGCGGGGATCGACGATGAACTTCTCGATAAAGACCCGGTCGTCGCCGAATGACGACTTCGCCTCCGCCCTCGCGAGATTGAACCCTTCGGCGACCTCGGCGCTCGCATGCGCAATGCGCATGCCCTTCCCGCCGCCTCCCGCCGACGCCTTGATCATCACGGGATAGCCGATCTCGTCCGCGATCCTGACGGCGTGCCGGTCGTCCTCGATCACGCCGAGGAAGCCCGGAACGGTCGAAACCCCGGCCTTTGCCGCGGCCTTTTTGGATTCGATCTTGTCGCCCATTGCGGCGATCGCGGCGGGATTGGGCCCGATGAAAACCAGGCCGGCGTCGGCGAGCGAGCGCGCAAACGCCTCGCGCTCCGACAGGAAGCCGTAGCCGGGATGAACGGCCTGCGCCCCGGTCGTGCGGCAGACGTCCACGATTTTCTCGATGACGAGATAGCTCTCGGCCGCCGGCGGCGGTCCGATCAGAACGGCCTCATCGGCCATCTGGACGTGAAGTGCGTCGCGATCGGCTTCCGAATACACGGCTACGGTTTCGATGCCCATCCGGCGAGCCGACTTGATGATCCGGCAGGCGATCTCGCCGCGATTGGCGATCAGTATCCGTTTGAACATCTGCCTGTTGACCTGCAACCTTGAGGCGCGGTCCAGTCTTGCGGACGGTGTGCGCGATCTGGCCTTGGGACGCGGCGAACCATTCCGTCGTATAGAAAAAAGAAAACAGGAGCAAAGGCTTTTCAGCCGGAACGTCCACGCAAGATTGCTCGGCGGCCTACATGCCGAGATCGAGAAGGTTCGGGAGATGCATCAGCGGCAGGGTCGCCGCCCCGATCAGGCTCGCGACCAGCGCCATCAGATGACGATTGCTGCGCCGTTTGCCACGCATCTGGGTTGCGATCCATTCCAGCACTTCGATATTGACGCCCACTGCCCTGGTCGGCGCCCAACTCTCGATGGCGGTCGCCGGCGACAGCGCGATGCTGCGCGGCGGCACCGGCAGACCCGAAGCGGACGCGGCGTGGTGCACGATCGCCTTGGCAAAAAGATCGTCGAACCGCCCGTCGTCGCTGCGCTCGGTCGCGGCATCGTTGATTTCAAACAGGGCTTCGGCCTCCTCCCGGCTCACCGGGTGGTTATCCACGGCGACAACCGTCAGGAGCCGCTCGCACCAGGACGTATCGGTCGAATCGAGCACGCGGGAAAAGTGAATGCGGCCGTGCGCGGTAGGTCCCTCCCCCGTGATGACGCCATCCCGCACCGTGATGAGCGCTTCGACAACCGCCTGCGGGCTGACAATGGTGGAAATGTCGATCGGACCGACGGCGGCGAACGTGTCGGAAGGCATGGCGGAGGGCATGTTGGAGGTCTCACTTCTGGATCAGATCAATTTCACGCGGGTGTGAATCGTTCGTTAAAATCCGACGATCCGTCGCCGTCTTGAATGACCGACTACCGGTTCGTCGCCGCGATGCGCATCGCGGTTCAACTCGATCGCAATACGCTCCGGCGCGCGTGGGGCATGGTCGCGGCAACATCGCGGCATCTCGATCACAAAGCCGTAGGCGTTAATTCGTCACATCAGCCGGGCCCCGACAGGAAGATGCTCCGCAACGACTGCCGGAAAAAAAGATATTGTCTTTTTCATAACCGGTTCCGTTTCCTGCTCCCGCCGCCTATATTCGCCATATCCCGCCGTTAATTGACACAAGGACGTGACGATGACTTTATCGATTGGTTCGCCTGCGCCGGACTTCGAAGCCGAGAGCACCGAAGGCCACATCAGCTTTCACAAATGGCTCGGCGACGGCTGGGGGCTTTTCTTTTCTCACCCGAAAGACTTTACGCCGGTCTGCACGACCGAGCTTGGCGCCGTCGCGCGGCTCAAGCCGGAGTTCGACAAGCGCGGCGTCAAGCTGATCGGCATCAGCGTCGACCCGACCGACAAGCATCATCTGTGGTCCAAGGACATCGAGGAGACGCAAGGCGTCGCGCCGAACTATCCGTTGATCGCTGACGTCGATTTCAACGTCGCCAAGCTCTACGGCATGCTCCCGGCCAGCACCTCGGGCGACGTCAGCAAGCGGACGCCGGCGGACAACCAGACTGTCCGCAATATCTTCGTGATCGGTCCTGACAAGCAGATCAAGCTGGTCTTCGTCTACCCGATGAGCACCGGCCGCAACTGGCAGGAAGTGCTGCGCGCGATCGACTCCCTGCAACTCACCGCCAAGCATGGCGTCTCCACGCCGTCGGACTGGAAACCGGGCGACGACGTGTTCTTCTCCGCTGCGGTGCCGGAGGAAGAGGCGCGCAAGAAATTCCCCAAGGGCTGGAAATCACCGAAGCCGTATTTCCGCATTGTCGAGCAGCCGAAGGACTAGGCCTTCCTCGAGTTCGAAAGTGTGCATGAAGGGACGCTGCGGCGTCCCTTTCTTTTTATGGCATGCCCTGCGGTTGCCGCCATGCACGCACGAACCTATGCTATAGCGTTTTCGGGCGAAGTGGAATCCGGTTCGCGTGAAGAAAACGCGTCAAATCGAGAATCTGGAGTCTTTCACCGTTTCATGGAAATGGTGAAAGACTCCAGATGATGACAACAGGTTGCGCGGCGACGCGCGCAACCTCCCCACCGACAGAGAATGGAAATCACCATGCACGTTCGCGCCGCAGTCGCCATTGCCGCCGGCAAGCCGCTGGAAGTCACGACCGTGGAACTCGACGGGCCGCGCGACGGCGAAGTCATGGTCGAGATCAAGGCCAGCGGCGTCTGCCACACCGACGAGTTCACGCTGTCCGGCGCCGATCCGGAAGGTTTGTTTCCGGCGATCCTCGGCCATGAGGGCGCCGGCGTGGTCGTTGATGTCGGCAAGGGCGTGACGTCGGTGAAGAAAGGCGATCACGTCATTCCGCTCTACACGCCGGAATGCCGGCAATGTCCGTCATGCCTGTCGCGCAAGACCAACCTCTGCACGGCGATCCGCGCCACCCAGGGCCAGGGACTGATGCCCGACGGCACGTCCCGCTTCTCGCTTGATGGCAGGAAGATCCACCACTACATGGGCACGTCGACCTTCGCCAATTATATCGTGTTGCCGGAGATCGCGGTCGCGAAAATCCGTGATGACGCGCCGTTCGACAAGGTCTGCTACATCGGCTGCGGCGTCACCACCGGCATCGGCGCAGTCATCAATACGGCGAAGGTGGAGCCCGGCGCCAAGGCGATCGTGTTCGGCCTCGGCGGTATCGGATTGAACGTGCTGCAGGGGCTGCGGCTCGCCGGCGCCGACATGATCATCGGCGTCGACATCAACGACGACCGCAAGGCGTGGGGCGAACGCTTCGGCATGACGCACTTCGTCAACCCGACGGACATGGGCAAGGACCTCGTCCCTCACCTTGTCGACATGACCAAGTCCGGTGCCGATCAGATCGGCGGCGCCGACTACACTTTCGATTGCACTGGCAACGTCAAGGTGATGCGCCAGGCGCTCGAAGCCTGTCATCGCGGTTGGGGACAGTCGATCGTGATCGGCGTTGCTTCCGCCGGCGCGGAGATCGCGACGCGGCCGTTCCAGCTCGTCACCGGGCGGGTCTGGAAAGGCACCGCGTTCGGCGGCGCGCGCGGCCGCACCGACGTGCCGAAAATCGTCGACTGGTACATGCAGGGCAAGATCGAGATCGACCCGATGATCACTCACATCATGCCGCTCGACGACATCAACCGGGCGTTCGACCTGATGCGCAAAGGCGAGTCGATCCGCAGCGTCGTGACGTTCTGAATCGAAATAGCGCATGAGCGATTCCACAAAGCAACCGCCTCTCGCGCTTGTCGCAGTCGATACTCCGCTCCGCACGAAGCCGTCGAACTATCCCGAGCCATTTTTCTCGCGGATGCTGAAGCGGGAAAAACGTCCGCTGGGCGATCATTTCGGCCTGACAAATTTCGGCGTGAACCTGACCAGGCTGTTTCCTGGCGGGGAATCCGCGTTGCTGCACCGGCACAGCAAGCAGGACGAATTCATCTACATCCTCGAAGGACGGCCGACCCTCGTCACGGATGAAGGTGAGATCGATCTCGAGCCTGGCATGTGCGCGGGTTTTCCAGCTGCCGGCCGTGCCCATCACCTCGTCAATCGGACGGCTGCCGACGTGGTTTATATCGAGATCGGCGATCGTTCACCCGGCGACGAAGGCAGCTACCCCGCCGATGATATTCAGGCGAAAATGGCTGCGCCCGGCCACTGGGTATTTACACGCAAGGACGGAACACCTTACGGCTAGAGCCTTTCCGCTTCTGACGGATCAGAAGCGGGGCTCTATGATTTTGATTGACGCGTTTTCTTGAGGGCGGCAGCACATTCCGGCGAAAATCCGGAGCGATGCGGTCATCGATGCACCAGCTTGCCTGCCGAAGCGGACTCAAGCGTTGCTGCTTGTTCAGCGAAATGGCGATAGAAATCCCGCATGTCATCGCCGGCGAGTTCACGGCAACGCGCCAGCGCCGCATCCGCATCCTGCACGTGACCGGCTTTGATCGCAGCAAGCAACGCGCCGTGCTGGCGCTTCCATTCGGCGAACTCCGGCGATGCCGCCACCACCTCGTCTCCCGCAATCGCGTAAATCTTGGTTGGCCGCGACTTGCCTTTCAAAAGAATTTCGCCTGCCTCCAGTAACGCGATTCCTTTTGCCCGCTGCGCCACGTCTTCCGAGACCAGAAGGTCCGCATTGAACGCCTTGCTCGCAGACTCGATCCGGGCCGCAACGTTCACAACGTCGCCCATGGCGGAATAGTTGAATCGCCGTTGCGATCCCATGTTGCCGACGCAGGCCAGTCCGGCATTGATGCCGACCCCGATCCTGACGCGAGGGTCCTCGAAGCCGCGGGCAGAAAATCCGAAGACGTCGGAGCCGTTAAGCGCATCAATCGCGGCGCGCATCTTGAGCGCGGCGCGGCAGGCCCGGGTCGCATGATCGGGAACCTCCACCGGCGCGTTCCAGAACGCCATGATCGAGTCACCGATATATTTGTCGATCGTTCCCATCTCGTCCTGGATGGCATCCGACAACGGCGCCAGCAGCGTGTTGATGAAATCGACCAGCTCTGTCGCCGACAGGGCCTCGGAGATCGGCGTAAAGCCGCGCACATCCATGAACATCACGGAAATGTCGCGGGACTCACCGCCAAGGCGCATCGCCTGTGGCGAATTTTCAAGTCGTGCGAGTAGTTCCGGCGCGAGATATTGGCCGAAGGCCTGGCGCACGAATTTCTTTTCATGATCGGAAGCAACGTGAAGTACGCGTTCCACCGCGATATAAACCGCCAGCGCCGCCAGCGCGGGAAAGATCGGATCGATCAACAACCGGAAATGCGAAAACGCAATCCATGATCCGGCGAGCCCAGCAAGGAACACCACGCCGCCGGCATAGAATGAAAACCGGGCGCCGAACGCCAGCACCAGGCCGGCGACCAGCGCACCGAACAGAACGGTCAGGACGATCTCAAGCCCGTTCGACCAATCCGGGCGCTCGATGAAATCCTGCGCGAGGATTTGTTCGATCAGTTGGGCCTGGATCGCCACGCCCGGAACCAATCCCCCGAGCGGCGTCGCCCGCGCATCCATCAGGCCCGCGGCCGATGCGCCGACGAGAACGATCGCGCCATCGATCAGAGGCTTGACTGCGGCCTCCTTGGCGGGATCGAGAATGTCTTTCACGGACACATAGCGTTGCGGTTGGTCGCGGCTGAAATAGACCCAGGATTCGCCGTTGCTGGTCAGCGGGAGCTTGAATTGCCCGACCCGCATATCAATCAGCGCAGCGTGGCCGGTGTCGCTGTCGCCGCTCGAGCCGGTTCCGCGGACGATGATGCTTCTCTGGTTCTGGGCGACGCGCAACGCCTCGACCGCGAGGCCCGGATAAACGTTCGCGCCATCGGAAAACAGCATCGGGACGCGGCGGACGATGCCGGCGCGATCGTGCGAACTCAGATTGATGCCGCCGATGCCCGCGGCCGCGTCGTTGAGAATCGGCAGGCTCGACACTGTGCCGTGAAACGGCACCAGCACCTTGGCCGGGTTGACACCGACGAAGGCCAGCCCGGCCCGCACTGGCGGGCGCTGGGCATTGGCTGTGGTGCTGGCGGCAAAGCCGAGCACGACCCCGGTCTTGCTGATGGCGTCCGCGAACGCCCGGTCATGATCCGGCAGGTTCGCAAGCAGCTTCATGGTCTGGTCGAGATCGGGGACGCCGGAATCCTTCAAGTCCTGGGCGAGCCGGCTCGGCGTGGTGCGATCCGACTCCGAAAAAACGACATCATATGCGATCACGCCGGAGCCAAGATCGGCGAGCCTCCGCGTCAGCGCGGCAAGCCGCGTCCGCGGCCATGGCCATTGTCCGTATTCGGCGATCGAGGCCTCGTCGATATCGACGATCCGCACCGGCAGGTCGGTATAGGCTCGCGGTTTGAGCCGCTGATAGGTATCGAACGTGCGCTCTTTCAATTCGGTGACGATGCGCGGATCGTAAGCGCGCAGCGACGTGAGCAGGACAAGCGTCACCACCGCCGCACCGACGGCGCGGAGATTCTTGTTGCGCGTCAGCCGGCGCAGACGTGCCACCGCCCGTGTGATGCGCACGCCCAAGGTGCCGCGGAGATGCGCCGCAGTCTTCACCGTTCGACCCCGACGCAACTGGAGTCCTTCGTCGTTTTACAAAAACGGCGAACCTCTTGCTGTGACCCGTTTTCTTCACGCGAACCGGATTCCACTTCGCTCGAAAACGCTGTGGGAAGCGACGACATCAAAGCCTCAATCCGGCTCCTCGATTTGCAGTCGGTGGCTCGATGGCCCGGCGGACCAGACGGCACGAGTGTTACCGGCACATTAACGAAATCCGCTCAATTTGGCGCGACGAAAATAGCCAATTTTTCAGCACTGTAAGAGGTTTTGCGAGGCCACGCGCAGCAGATTAACGACAAATCCGCCGTCTGTCTCTCATGCTTGCCGCCAGAGCCGATCAGCAAAGCAGCAGAGGCAGCCTACAATGATGGCCCGGACATTTTTCAGCAAACGGAGTTTCGCCGTGATGGCGGCGACAGCCCTCCCCTTTGTGACGGCAGCCGGTTTCGTGATGTCCGTCCACGCCGGGACGAACACGCGCTTGCAGGACATTGCCGACGACGCGGCGCTCGCGGGCGTCAACTCGCTGGCGACAAATATCGATCAGCCCGCTGACATGCGGCTGGCCGAAGCGATGGCGGCGGCCGGGACCGTCCTCGCAACGCAACCCGGCATCGTCCGGAAACTCCGGCCGTCGGTTGAGGGGTTGACGATGTCGGTTGCCGTGGAGGATGCCGGCAAAGGAACGCGGGCCTCCGCAACCGCGCGATACGTTCCGGCAAAGGACAGGCGGTCGGTCCCGCAGGTCGTGCACCTGCGCGGATACACCGCCGCAGCGCTCTGACGCGCGGCTCCGGTCGCAGAGCAGGTTCGGCTCAAAACCGCGCGGTTGGCCCGATCGAGACTGAAAGGTTATCGGTCGCGTAGTTCGGCAGCGAGGAGTCGATCCTGATATATTGGACCTGCGTTCGCACGCCGACGTTCTTGTACACCTGCGCATCGAAAATCGCGCCGTAACGTTGCTCGGTGTCGTTCCGCACCGTGACGGGATCGACGATCGGATTGGGCGCATCGTAGTTGGCCCAGCTAAAGCCGATCGTCGGCGCGATCACGAATTGATGCGGCGTGCCGAACACCGGCAGGGCGAACGCATACGGGAAGGCCATGTCGATCGAGTAACGCTTGTAGGAGTAATAATCAAAGACCGCTTGGTTCTGATCGAATCCGGCGCGCGCCGTCCAGTGCAGCGCTCCGAAGCGCAGATCCGACATCACAGCCGCCGACAGCAGATCCCCGCTCTGCTGGCTGGCCGTGGGAAAGTTGTTCGAATCGGAGAAATCGCGGTGCCGCCCCTCGACGAACGCCTCCAGAAGTCCGCGGTCGCCGATCGTCGTGCGCGCGGACACGCCGCCGCCGCCGGCCGAAAAATAATTGGCGTCCCCGAGCCAGACCTGATCGCCGATGCCGTAGAGCTTGAACGATGCGTTCTGGCCGATCGCGATGCGCGGCCCGACGACGAGTTCGACGAGACCGAAATTGTACTGGTTGAGCTTGTACTGGCGTGAATTGACGCCGAGGAAACTTGCTTCGATGGCGTCTCCCCGCGTGCCGATCTTGTAGGCGTAGTTGGCTGTGAGGGTCTGGAAGAAACTCCAGTCCGGACGCTTGCCGTACGTGCCGTCGAGAAGCGCGTCCTGACCGAGCGCGCGCACCATCAAGCTCGAAGGGCCGAGGTTGGCGTTGGTCTGATAGCGGAAGCCGGCGGTGGTGAACACGCTGAACTCGTATCGCGCCATCCGGCGGTCGATCTCGGTCAAATAGGCCAGGACCTGCGCCCTGATCTCATCAGGGGCGTCGCCAGCCTTGATCGCCTCCTGGAAATAGCTGCGCGCGAGTTCGTATGAGCCGAGCTTGAAATACAGAACGCCAAGTTCGAGTTTCACGCGCGGCAGATTCGGATTGAAGAACAGCATGCGCTCGAGCGCGCCGATGGCCGCTTCATAGTCGCCGCGCTTCACGGCCTGTTCGGCGAACTTGAAACTCGCCTCCAGGTCGGAGGGATTTTTGTACATCTGCTGAAACAGCGCGTCGTAGTCCTGCTGGACCACCGCCGCCGCCGTGACGGGCGGCGCCGGCGATTGCGCCGCAGCCGCCGAGCAGCAGGCAATGGTCGCCAGCAAAACGAATACGGCTTTCGCCGTCTGAACACATTTCACGCCGCCACCCAAAGCTATCTTTGATGCGAGGCTTCCGTTCCATCTTTGTGGAATATCGAGAAAATCCGCAGCTTAATAAATTTTAGCTTAGCGTCGGCGGACGCAATTGAAACGAGGCTGACCGTCGGGCCACGCAATTTCAGCGCGGAGTCACCTTTTTACCACACTTTGAACAAGTAAAATCAATGACTTGGCCATGCCTCGCGATTTTAAGCCAAAGAGACGAATCGAGCCGCGCCGCGCTCCCATCTCCAATCCACACCCCGGACCGTCAAGGTGGCTCGCGGTTCTCCAAGGACGACCCGGCAAAGGGCGTGACATCGGGACCTCGCTCTCCCTATAAGGGTGCGGGGCGCTCGTAGCTCAGCTGGATAGAGCATCGGATTTCGATTCCGAGGGCCGGGAGTTCGAATCTCTCCGAGCGCGCCAACCGCCATTCTCTTTCAGCTTGGCATTGCAGCGTCAGCCGCGTCCGCGCTGGCCTGGGATAGCTTCTCGCGTTTCCGCGATGGCATCCAGCCGCGTCAGTCGCCATCTGGCGTCTGTTTCAACTGCGATGCATTCAACTGCGATGCATCAGACTCGTCGCTTATCTTTTTGTTTGAGCATGATCTTTTCCGAAAACCGGTTTCCAGTTTTCGGGATCATGTTCTAGCGACGGCGCTTCGGCAGGATCCAGCCCAGGACGATCCGCCCTCCGATGAACAGCATGACGCCAACAAATGCGAGTGTGAACAGGATCGAAATCATGAGGCAGGGTCCGGTGTGGTGTTGAGAACGCGGGCGACATGATTACGTCCCTCCGCCTTCTTCGCAAGGCGTGGCCGCGTGGACGGCAGAACAAGGAAAACGCCCTTCCCAGCCGTCACGCCCGTTTTTTCGAATTGTGACCTGTAATTTCCTTCGGTCGGGACTTTTGCCGTTCCCCGATGTTGTGCAGAATGGATAAAATGGATTCACGATTGAGGACGGATCGATGGCGAAACTGCGAACTCTCGTGTTGGCGACCGCCGCTGTGGTCGTTTCGACGGCCACTGTCCAGGCGGCGGAGGATATGCGGCTTGCGGCCACGATTGCCCGTCACCATCACCACGCGAAGTACTGGCGCGCGCCCATTTCGGGCGGACTGGTGGCCGGTATACGTGGTGCGACGCCGTTAACCGTACCCTTCTTCGCACACGGCTGGTATCCTGGCCCCGCTTACTATTATGGCTGGCGACGGCATTTTTGCTGTGCCGCGGCCGAACATGTGATCTCGGTCAATTATTAGGACCGCTCGACATTCGGGATTGTCCAGCCGCTGGATCGCGGCCATGAGGTGAGCCAAGCCATGAGGTGAACCAAGCGGAATGGGCCTTTGGCCCGGCACGCGATCTTTTCAGCTCGGGCGCTTCATCGGACGGTCTATTTTCGTGGCCGCTTGGTCAACTTGTAGGACCACCAGGTGGTGGCGTGATTCCAGCTTTTGATGCTCATATTGCAGATATCGCAGTCTTGATGGTTCGTGTCCTTGAACGGGCTGGTATAGACCGTCACCTGATAGACTGCTCCGCACCCCGGACAGGTATATTCACCTCCATCGCGGGTTCGCACGCCGGGTGTGTGACGCTTCGATGATGCCATAGGGGGGCGAGTAGCGCCCTTTGGCCCAACCCGCAAGTCACTTCGTGACCGATCGCAACAATTCCTCACAAGCGATGCTTGTATAAGGATCCTTATCCTCGCTCGTGGTTGCTCTCAGCGTATTTTCGTGATGAGATTTGGTTCGTGTGGGGGAGGATGTTCAATATGCTTTCGAAGCTAGTCAGCACCGCCGCGGCCGCGGTCACCTGTTTTGCCGCCGCATGGCCGATCAGCGCATCCGCCGATATCTTCATCACGAGCGCCACCATCAGGCGTGGGGATTTGGTGATCGAGGGACGGATCCGGGGCACGCGCGACCCCAACGTCGAAATCAAGATCAACCCGGCCAAGACGGTGAAAATCGAGAGCACGGGGACCGGGGCATTCAGATGGTCCGGCGCTGAGTTTCCCTCAACCTGCATCGTGACGATCACCTCCGGGTCCCAGACCCGTGACGCGGTGATTCAAAACTGCGGAGCAGCAGGAGCGCCCGGTCCTGCCGGACCGCCCGGACCAACTGGACCCGCTGGCCCCGCTGGATCGGCGGGGCCCGCAGGACCACCGGGACCTCCCGGGCCAGCCGGACTTGCTGGCCCACCAGGGCCTGCGGGGCCTGCAGGTGCGTCAGAACCACCGGCGCCTAATGCGAAATAGCGAGAACCGCCCTCGCCTTCGAATCCGTGAACCATAAATGGCGCTGTGTCACTTGAGGCGCTGCGCGCGCGGTGGAGCGCCTCAAAATCCCGTTTCAGCCCAACTGGAACGGGATGAGTTGACGATGATGCGTTCTCAACGCGTCATGGCATAGCCGTTCGAAGAACGGCGTCGCTGCGCTCGCCTATGGCCGTTCGAAGAACGGCGTCGCCGTGCTCGCCTATGGCTGCTCGAAGAACGGCGTCGCTGTGCTGGCTCGAGGAACAGCGTTGCTTCGCGCTCAACGACGCCATCCAACGTCTTTGATCCGGTCCACGTTTCAAGACGTGGGATACGCGGCACAAGCCGGGCACGACAATTCGTCAAACCTCAACCCGCTCCGGGCCGGCACCGTCACCTCAAAGCCAAAAGCATAAACTCTATGCGTGAAGCAAACGCGCGAACATCTTTCCGAGAGCTTGCAAGCTCGGGAACATGTCGAACGCTTCCGCCAGAAAAATGAAAAGGAATGCGTGAACAATGTACATGCGGCCATCGAACCACCTGAGCGCGCATTCAAACAAACGCTTCGGGTATGGAAGGCTTGCAAAAATGAAAACGAGCGCTGGCCCGAGAACAAGCGCACCGATGATGTCGCTTGGATAATGAAGCCCGACAACGACCCTGGGAATCGCGATGATCAACGCGACCCATGCGAAGCAGAATAATCCGAGCCAGCGCTTCTCAACGAGAACAACGGCGGCAAGGCTGAAAAACAAGGTCGCGGTGTCGCTCGGAAACGAATTCGTCCGATCCCAGGGCGTTCGCGGCATGACGGTGTCCAGAGGAATTGCCAGATCCAGGATCGGGCGTATGTGAACCGCGGTATGAAACTGCGACCAGACCGAGAGCATCGTCGCCAGGCAGATCGCCATCAGGCCGGCCAGCATTCGACCACGGCGCTCCGGCTGTTCGCTGGAGAACCACAGCGCGACAATGGAAAAGAACAGGGGGAATCCCCTGAAGAGCGAATTGTTGGCGAGGTCCCAGAGGTCCTGATTTCTTCCACCGATTGAATTGAGCGTAAGCAGAACCTGCCTATCAAGGCCCATAATTGTCGCTGCTATAGAACTCATCGCATCAACCGGAAATGAAGGGTCGAAACAGACGCAAATTTCGCGGCACTGCTATTACGCGCAAACCGCTGCCGGTCAATAAAACAATGATGTAGCGTTTTTGAGCAAAGCGCGTGCTCGAGCTTGACCCGAGGCACCGATTCATGCGCGCCAGCAAGAATCAAAGCCCACCTGCGCTGTGGCAATCGCAGAAGAGAGAAGAGAGAAGAGAGAAGAGAGAAGAGAGAAGAGAGAAGAGAGAAGAGAGAAGAGAGAAGAGAGAAGAGAGAAGGTGTGGCCAAAGCTGCCACGCCAAACGGTTCAGCGGGCAGGAAACTTAGTTTCAGTTCGGCGAAAGAGGAGCGGCACTGCAACTTGTCCTGCCGCTATTCGCACGCGCCGGTTCGGTATGAAACGAGCGAGCGACAGGTTGCCGAACATACCGGCTGGGACAAGGCATTTGCGCGTGGTCTGCAGCCGGGATGGCCGAGTTGATGGGGCGTCCCGCGTCTATTGCCGCATCGCCTCCGCCATATTGGACGAGGGATGAGGACTCGAGGCAGCCGCCGGAGACTCGTCCCGCTTCTTGCGGATTTCCCACAGAATGATCAAGGCCGGCAGAAAAAGGGCGACCAGAAGTCCGGCAATCACGATCCCATAGAGAATAACGTTCAGCGCCGACCAGAGAACCAGCGCCACGTGCATCAGCGTCGTCAGAATCAGGACCACTTCTCTGTACACCATCGTCGGGAAACCCAACTGGTACATCGCCATCGCCGTCAGTATTGACAGGACCATCGCCGGCAGCACGATCGCTATCAGCCGAAGGCTCATTACTGAAAGTACCTGCTCCTTGATGTCCGCCAGCATTGCGTGCGCCTCCTGCTACTCAACTTCATACTTACTCAACTTCGATGGAATCGTATCGTCGGGTGAGAAGCCACACAAGGGGTACCCGGCAGGGGATGCTTTATAGCGTTTACAAGCGATGCACGGCCTCGCCCCGGCCTGAGAATGGGCGCCCGATTGAACGAGGAAAACACGCTAGATCAAAATCATAGAGTTCATACCTCCGGTTTTGCCCGAAGCGGAAGCAGCTCCGGTGGCAAGCGCCGCATCCCACATGGTTGACCACCGCGCCGCCAGATCTGGCTCTCCTGCCCGCAGCGCGCATGCCCTCTCCCGCGATTCAGACGGTCGGCTCGTGTGTGGGAAGGGTCGCGCAGTGCCGGGAAAGACCGGGGGACTCGTTCACGCAAAATACCGCGCTGTCCACCAAGGTGAACAGCGCGGCAGTCCTGGGGAACAAGTTCGGACCGAAGTCCGACTCTTTTTACCGGCTTGCGCCGGTGGCGGACGGCCGATGAGGCCGAATCCCTCTCGTAATATCATTTACAATATAGCGTAAAACTTCAAGGCGTATAGTCGGATTTGGAGCGATTCCAGACATTTCCGGGCTTCACCGGTCATCGGAGATGACATCCAGCATCGCATGGTTTCGGGTCGCCGAACGCGCGCGACGACGCCTGCGCCGAGGCGGGCTTCACGGTCGTTAACCATTGATTAACCAGAATCCGGCGACGCTCTTTTCCGGCCTGCGTTGCTCGCTCCGCTGCCGAACGGGAGTCCCGCGGATCAGCAATGTTTCGGCTCGCTCGTTCTTTATCGCGGCCCGATGACGGCCGTAGCAGGAGTGAGGTTTCGATGGCGGACAGCGACAGCACCATTGCCTGGCATCGCGCCCGGTTGAAAAAACATCGCGAAGTTCTGCGCGACATGGAGGTTCGCCGTTTTCGTTTCGGTGAGACCGCAGAGCCCCAGGCGCGCGCCGAGAAGCAACGGTTGGTGGCCGACCTGCAGCGCAAGATCACCACCTCCGAGCGTGTCATCGGCGCCTACGAGAAACGGACCCGCCGTCCGCGGACGACCGATTATCGCAGTCTCGCCAGCGTTCACTGGGGTAATTGGAATAGCGCCCCTTGCAACGGCGTGTCTGCGCGTGGTTGAGGCCAGCGGCAAAGCTCGCTGATATCTGAAACGACACCACGACCTGGAGTCTTTCATCATTTCACGGAAACGGTGAAGGACTTTGGAGTCATTTCGTTTCTGAGAGATCGTCTCTTAAGACTATGATTTAACACGTTTTGTTCACGAGAGCCGGCATCCGTCCCCCAGGTCAAGTCTGAGGCCATGCTTCAGTCAAAACACTGTGAAACGCTATGGAATTGGTTAGGCGTGGAATCGGGGTGACGGGTTGGCATGGCCCTCTCCGATCCCATATGGCTGATTGCGACGCCCTTTGCGGAATCGGGATCACCGGCCTCCAGGGCTGCGACATGAGTTGTGGAGTTGCGCATAAGCATTTGAAACCGTTTATTTTCGGCTGACATGAATCTGCTCGAAACTCTTCCCACTGTCATGGGGGCAGCCGCCATCGCTCCTGCGCTGCTGCTGCTGTGGCTGGTGATCGCGGCCGACGAAAGGCCGGGACCGCCCGCGATGGTCTGGGCGGCGTTCGTGCTCGGCGCAGCCAGCGTATCGCTGCTTGGGTTAACGCGGGCGCCGTTCGCGCCGCTGGTAAACGTGACGGAGCCGCCGTGGCTGGCGTTGATCCTGCATTCGCTTTTTGCGATCGCCGCCCCCGAGGAACTGGTGAAGATCGCCGCCATCGCCGCGGTTGCCGCGATGCGCCGCAAGCCCGCCGATCCCATGGATGCGGTGGTGTACGGCGCCGCCGCGGGGCTTGGCTTCGCGGCCTATGAAAACCTCGCTTACCTGATGCAGCATGCCGACATCTGGCGTTCGCTCGCTGTGCTGCGCAGCGTGCTCACCGTTCCGTTCCACGGCGCGCTGGGCATTATCGCCGGCGCCTACATCGCCATCGCGCGTGCGGGCACCGCGCTCGGCGCGCACCGCCATGCCCGCGACTGGGCGCGCATCCGCAACCGGGTGGCTATCTTCGCGGTGCCCATCGTGTTGCATGCCAGTTTCGACGCGCCGCTGCTGGCGCTGCAACGCAATCCCGATCTCAGCGGACCCGGGGCGCTGGTGCTCGAAGGCACGGCCATGCTGGTCGGATTCGGCGCCATCCTGTTTGCGGGCTATCTGGTTCGGCGTGTCGGCGCGCACCACGCTCCTCGCACCGAGACCTCGCGCGAGCGCCTGCGCAACCTGCGCGGCATGTGGGCGCTGCTGGTCGGCGGCGGCGGGGTAAGCTTTCTCGGCGCGGCCTTCATCCTGTCATCGATCCATCGATGGATGACCAATGTGGACAGGCACGTCGCCACCTACCTCGTCCCGGTGGGGATGGTTGCGATCCTGATCGGGACCGTCCTCCTCCTCATGACCTCCGCCATCTATGTGCGCGGACGCAACCGCCTGCGAATGGCCGGGGCCGGAACGAGTCCCGCCGATCCAGATTGATTTCGGTATCGCTGCCGAGTCCATCTCCTTTGAAAGATTGATGGATTCCGGTCAAGCCCGGCGCTGACGGCTGATCAAAATGCCAGTCAGGACATGAAACGTTTCAGAACACGGATTTTTTGCCACTTTTTGAGCCGTCGTGCGTTAAACTCCGGCCCGAAGGATGCGCGGTTTTCGTTTCATGGAGCCAGCCGATGACAACCCCTTCCCAGGATTTCGAACGTCTTCAGTTGAAAATTACCACCGAGGTCCACGAGCATTGGAAGGCCTTCCTGTTCGAGGGCATCCTGCTGGTGCTCCTCGGAATGGCCGCGGTCATCGTGCCGTCGCTCGCAAGCTTTGCCATCACGATCTTCCTCGGCTGGCTGTTTCTCATCGGCGGCATCGGCGGCCTGATGATGACGTTCTGGGCGCCACGGATACCCGGTTTCTGGTGGTCTCTGCTCTCGGCAGCGCTCGCGCTGCTGGTCGGCATCCTGCTGGTGATCCAGCCAGTCCGGGGCATGCTGACGCTGACCATCGTGGTCGGCGCCTACTTTCTCGCCGAGGGCGCCGTCACCATCATGTACGCGCTCGACCATCGCCGTGAACTTTCGCAGCGATGGGGCTGGTTGCTGACGGCGGGAGTGATGGACATCATCGTCGCCTTCGTCATCATTGTCGGGCTGCCCGGAACGGCCGGATGGGCCGTCGGATTGCTGGTCGGGCTCAACATGATGTTCGGCGGCGCGACGCTGATCGCAATGGCGCTCGCGGCACGCAACGCGGATTAGGGACCGTCAACAGCCCCGGCAGATGCTCTTGATCTTGCGGTCGAGAGCGGCATCCGCTGGATCGACTTTCGCCTTCTCGGCCTCCCTGGTTTCCGGAGGAAGGTCGCTCAGGCGCGGCTGACGGTGACCAACCGGTGCGTTGGTGTAAGGCGATGACGGGGTAGCGGCCGGAGCAGCCGGATCGTTCAATCCGCCCTTCGTTCCCTGTTGCGCCACCGCCGCGGACGCTCCGATCAAAGCCACAGAAACCGCGATCGCAAAGGTCTTGCTCATTCCGCTGCTCCCATTCCGCTGCTCCAATGTCCGCTCATGGTGTCCGCTCATGGTGTCCGCCATGGTATTGTCGGGAACGTTCCGGAAGCTTCAACGTTCCGCGACTTGCGCAAGCACCTTTTCGGCTTGGACCGTCGAGCGTATGATCCACCAGCGCATGATCCGCCAAAGTGTGAGCGATGTGGCGAAAAGATCATGCGCATTCTCGGATCCCACTCTAGGGCAACGGTGGATAGAGATGAACGCCTCCGCAATAATCGACAACATGATACCGCGATTCCGGCGGATATTCACCTTTTCCCAAGGTTAAATCTGCGCGCGACATATAGTCCGGTCCTACCGGCGACTTGCCGTATCCGCCCGGGATATCGAGCACGTAATCCGGCTGGCACAGGCCGGACACCCGGCCGCGCAGCCGGCGCATCAAGGCCTGTCCCTGTTCCAGCGTGGTCCGCAGATGCGCCGTGCCCGGCGCGAGATCGCCGTGATGCAGATAGTAGGGTTTGATGCGGCATTCGACGAAGGCGCGCATCAACGCCTCCAGCGTCGCGGCCTCATCGTTGACGCCGCGCAGCAGCACCGACTGGCTGACCATGGGAATCCCGGCCTCGACGATCCGCGCGCAGGCCGCCCGCGCCGCAGCCGTCAGTTCACGCGGATGGTTGGCATGCAGTGCCAGCCAGGTGGTGGCGCCCGCGACTTTCAGGGCCGCCGCCATCTCGTCAGTGACCCGCGCGGGGTCGGCCACCGGCACGCGGGTATGAATACGTATAATCCTGACATGATCGATGGCGGCGAGTTCAGCCATGATCTCGGCCAGCCGCCGCGGCGACAGCATCAAGGGATCGCCGCCGGTCAGGATCACTTCCCAGACCTCCTGATGCGACCGGATGTAGTCGAGCGCGGCCGAGGTCGCCGATTTCGACAGCGCGGTTTCCTTGGCCGGGCCGACCATCTCGCGACGGAAGCAGAACCGGCAATAGACCGCGCAGACATGGACGAGCTTGAGCAGCACCCGATCGGGATAGCGGTGGACGATGCCGTCCACCGGCGAATGTGCGTGGTCGCCGATGGGGTCGGCGCGCTCGCCGGGTTCGGCCGCAAGTTCATCGCCGCTCGGCACATACTGCCGCGCGATCGGATCGTGGGGATCGGCCGGATCGATCAGGCCGGCCACATGCGGCGTGATCGCAATGGCATAGCGCGCGGCGACCTTCACGAGATCGGGCAAAGCCGCAGCCGGCGCAAGGCCATGGGCAATCAGGTCTTCCGGCCGCCGCAAAGTCGAAACCACGCTCTCGCCGCTCCTTCCGCTCATGCATCCTCCGCGGGCGGCGTCCACACCACCTGATCGATCCTTGAGGCGCCGCTTGCCAGCATCACCAGCCGGTCGAAGCCGAGCGCCACCCCGCTCGCTTGCGGCATCGAATCGACCGCCGCGAGAAAATCCTCGTCCAGCGGATAACGCTCGCCGTAGCGGCTTTGCTTCTCGTCCATCGCGCGCGTGAAACGAATGCGCTGTTCGGCGGCGTCGGTCAATTCGCCGAACCCGTTCGCAAGCTCGACGCCGCAGGCATAGACCTCGAAACGCTCGGAGACGCGGTCGTCATTCGGATTGACCCGCGCCAGCGCGGCTTCCGGCGCGGGATATTCGAACAGGATCGTCAGCCGCCCCTGCCCGAGCTGAGGCTCGATGTGCTCGACCAGCATCTTGCTAAAAATATCCGACCAGGTGTCGTCGTCCGCGATCCGCACCTTGCCCAACGCCGCCGATGCCAGCGCTGCGCGATCGCCCTCCCCGGCGGCTACGGTTTTCAGGAGATCGATCCCGGCGAAGCGATCGAACGCAGCGGCGACGGTCAGCCGCTCCGGCTCCGCCAGCGGATCGGCGCGCCGGCCGCGAAAGGAGAACGTGCCGATGCCCGTCGTCCTGGCTGCGCGGGCGATGACAGCGATGCAGTCGGCCATGACGATGTCGTAGGCACAGCCTGCGCGATACCACTCCAGCATGGTGAATTCTGGCAGATGCAGGTCGCCGCGCTCGCGGTCGCGAAATACTTTCGCGAATTCGACGATCTTCCGTTCGCCGGCCGCGAGCAGCTTCTTGCAGGCGAATTCAGGAGAGGTGCGCAGGTAGCGCGTGACCCGCTCGCCGGCCGGCGACGTCAGCGCGGTGCGGGGCGCATGGAGGTGGGTTTCGTTGCCCGGCGACACCTGCAAAACGCCGGTTTCGACCTCGACGAACGCTTCCGCGTCGAACCAGGCCCGCAGCGCCTTGGTCACGGCACAGCGCGCCTGCAAAAACGGCCTCCGGTCCGCGTGCCTGGCCTGATCCCACCAGGGAGAAATCCCGCTCATCCATCCTCAGCAATCGACCGGAATCGGCCGCAAACCACTGGCGCCGACGGGCCAAATCAGTATGTTGCGGCCCGAAACCGCCTCAACGGCCGCAGGACGCCCCTGTCCGGACCGGTCTCGAGCCCGAACCTTAGGAAATCCAGCCTTGAGAGTCATCGCCAGTTCT
>NZ_MKSM01000103.1 GCF_001897285.1 Nitrobacter sp. 62-23 | reverse complement strand
AGGTTTCTAGTGGAGTTTTGAATGTGACATTCGCCTGACAAGTTCGCTGCAAAGTGGGTAGCGAATGTCAAATTCACTCCACTAGGCGGGGCCAAGCTCCGAGATCAGGCGGATCATCGCGCTCTGGCTCGTGACCCGGCACTTGCTGTACGCCCGATTGAGATGCGTCTTCACGGTCGCCCGCGAAATTCCGAGCGCGGCTGCTATGTCGTCCAGGCGGCTCATCCTGAGCAACGCCTCCACCACGCGGATCTCGCCAGCCGTCAGATTGTAGAGATGCGCCAGGGTCTCGAGCGGGCTCCTTTCGGCGAGCGAGGAGCCGCGCACGAAAACGGCGGCCACCGCCTCATAGGCGTCTGCCGCCTGGCGCCGCGCACCGTCCATCAGCGGCAGCACATGGGCGATCCAGTTCTGCTCGGAATGATCCGAGAGCCGTATCGCCACGCGGCGCGGAGCGTCCGCGGTGCGATTCCCCAGCGACCGCAAGCTGTCGGCAAGGGCGCCGTCCGCCTCTGCTGCGACCGCCCTTAGGACGCCGTCGCGAGCCGCGACGAGCGTGCCCTCGGCCAGCATCGCTTGCCCGCGGGCATTGGCGAACGTGATATGGCCGTTGCCGCCGACCAGGAACACGCCGGCCTCGAGGTGATCCAAGGTCTCGGTGAGCGCTGCTTCCCTGGCTTGCTGTTTTACGAAAAGCCGCCCGATCGCGACCGCGCGCAGCAGATGCGGAACCAGGAGGGCCAGTCGCGGCCGCGCGTCGTCATCGATCGCGCGATCTTGCCACTGGATGCTGAGAAAAGCGGCGCGGGTTGCGTCCCTCTCGAGAAGGACGCCCAGCGCGTCGGTCATGCGCTGCGGGACGAGCCACTCCTTGTAGAAACGCGTCTCCTGCATCTCGATGGCCGGAACGAGATCGCTCGCGGCTATCACCGAACCGACCGGCTGGAATGCGGCGGCGGGGAAAATGGGGTTCAGCGGCGCGTAGGTCTCGCGGTAGAGCTGCGCCCAGCGCGGATGGCTGTTGTAACTGTGCAGCGCGTCGCCTTCGGCGGGCGCCATATCGTGCCAGAATAAATTCGCCGAGGTGCCGCCGACGAACTCGCTGGCCTGCCGCATTGCTTCGGGCCAGAGTTGCGGATTCAAAGCCGCGTCGTAAATGCAGGAGATGACCTGCGAGAGCAGCTCGGCATCGGAACTGATCACGCTTCCCCCGTCACGGATCATGTGGTGCAGCAATCCTTGTCTATCGGCGAACCGTTGGTGCACGGACCGCGCTATTCTTAAACGGCGACTCCTACGTTTAACAAAGCGTCCGGGCCGCTGAAAAGCCTGATCGCGGCTACCGTGGCCATGGTGCCACAGCTCGGTTGCCTTTTGGAAGCCGGCCGCGAAACAGTCGTCAAATGATGATAGCGCGCCAGCGGCTCGGCATGCTGGCGGCTGTCGTCGCACCAGCTTCAATGTGCGGGATCGTTCGTCCTCAGTTCGAGCGACAACTACCATCTCGGCCTCTATGGCGGCAGGCAATGGGGCGATCTCGGTTTCCGCACCGGAGCGACCTATACATGGCATCGCGTCCTGATCAGCCGCAGCGTCGCGTTTGCCGGCTTCGCCGACAGCCCGCGGCGGCTATGATGCCGGCACCACGCAGGTGTTCGGCGAACCCGGCTATGGCATCCGCCCCGCCGATCAAAGCGTCAAGCGATCTCGCCGTGAAATTCTAGTGGTCCAATTCTAACATTTGCATCCCGTTGCCGCAGGGAGTTCTTGCAAATGTTAGAATCAAAGGACCACTAGTAACTATCAGGTTTCTAGTGGAGTTTTGAATTTGACATTCGCCTGACACGTTCGCTGCAAAGTGGGTAGCGAATGTCAAATTCACTCCACTAGAGCATGATCTGGAAACCGGTTTTCGGGAAAGATCATGCTCAATCGACAAGACAGGCCGATGTTGACCCGGCCATGATTGTGCCGCGGCTTGTCTTCTACTCCACCGGCGCGATGCTCGGCGCGAGGATGGCTTCGAGGTGCTCGGGCCTGTCACGGTTGACCGCGGCCAGATATTCGTCGGCGACGAGACGCAGTTTGCGATTGATCTCTTGCGCCATGGTCTCGGTGCCGGGGCTCGTATGCTCGCGCACGATCGCTTGGATCGCGTTGATATGATAGGCGATCAGTTCCGCCGGCACGCGGTCGAGGGCCGGCGAATGTTCGATGATGCGGCACAGGCTTTCAGCGCCGGCGGCGGCGAAGGGATAGCCGAAGGTCGCGGCGTCGCCCTTGATGTCGTGCGCGGCGCGAAACAGTTCGTCGCGTGCGGCAGGCGTAAATCCGTCCTTGACGATGGCCGCGTGGGCGGCGGCAAGACGGTCCCGCTCGATCGCCATCCAGGTGGAGAATTCGTTGGACAATCCCGCCAGCGCCTTCTCGGCGCGCGCGACCGGATCCTCGAAAGTCTTCTCGTCGACAAGCCGCACCACTTTGCGCAGCCGATTGGGCGGCGTGATGACGTGATGGTCGGCGAATGCCTGCACCTTTAGCTCGGGAGAGTCTTCCTTCGGCATGGCGTCGTCTCGCTAGCCCGGGGTCCGGGCTTTATCCAGAAGCGATGGATGCTGAATGACGTCGGGCTCCTTGGTGCCGCGCCGCTCCGGACCGATATAGGAGGTGCTGGTGTTGCGCCGGCGGTCGGGGCCGAAATAGTTTTTGGTCTTGATGAAGGGGCGCGGCGAGACCACGACATTGAGGATCCGCTGATAGAGCCCCTTGGCCGAAATCGGCTTCGCCAGGAATTCGGTAACGCCCGCATCGCGCGCAACGGTGACGCGCCGCTTCTCCGAATGTCCGGTCAGCATGATGATCGGCGCGAACGGGTTTCCCTTCGATTCCGGCTGGCGGATCATCTGCGCAAGCTCGATGCCGTCGAAGATCGGCATCGCCCAGTCTGTGATGACGATGTCGGGAACGTAATGAGTGTACATTTCGAGCGCAGTGGCGCCGTCTTCGGCCTCATAGACTTCGCGCGCGCCGAACGAATGCAGCAGGGTGCGCAGGATGCGGCGCATGTGCGCATTGTCGTCGCAGACGAGGAATCGCAGCTTGTTGAAGTCGATGCCGTACATGGTGGGACGCGGACCCGGTATACCCACCATTAACTATATGCCGACGCCGTTAACGAATGGTTGCCGGCTTCGCCCGATCGGGCAGGAACGGCGCGTCCTAGTGGTCCGATTCTAACATTTGCATCCCGTTGCGGCAGGGAGTTCCTGCAAATGTTAGAATCAAAGGACCACTAGCAACTATCAGGTTTCTAGTGGAGTTTTGAATTTGGCATTCGCCTGACAAGTTCGCTGCAAAGTGGGTAGCGAATGTCAAATTCACTCCACTAGCTAATAGCCGAACTGCTCGCGCAGGATCCGCTCCTCCAGGCTGTGGCCGGGATCGAACAGCATGCGCATTGCGATCGTCTTGTCGGACAGGATCTCGACGCGGCGGACGTTGCGGGCTTCGTCGTGGTCGGCGACAGCAGCCACGGGTCGTTTTTCGTCTTCGAGCACCTCGATCGCCACGACCGCGGTGTCGGGCAGCAGCGCGCCGCGCCAGCGCCGCGGACGGAAGGGGCTGATCGGGGTCAGCGCCAGCAGCGCCGCGTTGATCGGCAGGATCGGTCCCTGCGCCGACAGGTTGTAGGCGGTCGAGCCCGCCGGCGTTGCGACCATGACGCCATCGGCGATGAGTTCGGCCATGCGCTCGCGCTCATCGATCAGGATGCGCAGCCGCGCGGCCTGATGGGCCTGTCGAAACAGCGAGACTTCGTTGATCGCGTGATGGATGTGGACGGCGCCATGGATGTCGGTTGCGCGCATCAGGAGCGGATGAATCACGGTTTCGGTCGCGGCAGCGAGGCGGGCGTGCAGGTCTGTCCGGCTGTACTCGTTCATCAGAAAGCCGACAGTGCCACGGTGCATGCCGTAGATCGGCTTGCCGGACCGCATGTTCTGATGCAACGTTTGCAGCATCAATCCGTCGCCGCCGAGCGCAACCAGCACATCGGCATCCGCGGGATCGTGATTGCCGTAAATCGCAACCAGCTCGGTGAGGGCCTGCTGGGCTTCGGGGCTTGCGCCCGCGACAAAGGCGATCCGGTCGTACGGTCGGGGTGAGGTCATGATGGGTCGCAGGCTTCCACTGCTGCCGTCAGCGCGTCATTTCCGTCGCGCCGTCGCCGGGCGGCACTTAACCGCGCTTTGCGGTCGCGTGTCGAGACCCGGGTCTGTGCATGGTTAGCGAAAGGGCAGGGCTCCCGCCGGTCGCGTTTTCTGAAATCTCGCGGGCTTTCGGGCGAGGCGGGGCATCTCGTCGTAGATGATCAACTGTTCATCAAGATGAATGGTTGCCGCCGCCGCGCTTCAGCGCGCGTTCAGCGGCGTGGTCTCATGGTGGGTGCCTGATCGAAGAGCCCGGCCATCCGGACGGCGACCTCGGCGATCCCCGCTCAAGGAGACCAGTCCATGCTCAAGACAATTTCCGCCGCCCTGCTTGCCGCTTCCGTGCTTGTTGCGCCCGCGCTCGCCGGCACTGCCCCCATCAGCCAGGCCCCGGCGGCCAAGACGGCGAAGTCGAAGGCGACGAACGCCAACGCCAAGGCCCAGCATCATCCCAGCCGGCATGTCAATCATCACCACCGCCGTCATCAGGCTCAGCCCCCCAAGCATGGCTGATGGACGCCGGAAGCCGGTAGCGGCCTGCGGTCATCGTTTTCCGGTGGCCGCAGGCCCAATTCGTTTTCCCACCGTTCATTGCTCACCGTTCATTGGTGTCGATAACCGAATTGCGAATTTCATTTCGTAGCGCGGCAGGCTCTGCATTCCATTGCGGCAGGGCAGCGATTTACTCCAAGTACCCGCTTTTTCCGAAGTTCGCGAGACATCCCCTCCCTTTAACGAACTTCGAAAAAGCAAAGGGACAACCGCTTGATACGAGTAACCCGTTCGATTTCTTTTCCGAAGACAATTCCTGAAGAAAAAGCCACCGCAAGTGGTGCAGGAGTCTCGAATCGGCGGTACTGGTCATCGGTGAAAATCGTGAACCTGAAGATGGACCGGTGTCGGGGGCATCTGCAAAATTTCTGATCGTCGTATTGCTGGCGGGATCGCTTGCGGCCTGCGTGACGGATGGTGGCGATCAGGACGGTGGCCATGGCGGCATGGTCTATACCGATGATCGCGGCGTCGGCGATCAACCATTCCCGACCGACCACCGCGCGCAGGTCCTCGCCTTCCTCAGAACCTACCTCAACAATCCCGTCGGCATCCGCGACGCCGCAATGGCCGAGCCGGCTCAGCGCAACGTTGGCGGCCGGCTGCGTTACGTGAGTTGCCTGCGCTACAATGCCCGCGAGATCGACGGCAGCTACGGCGGCGTCGTGCAGCGCGCGGTGGTGTATGTCGATGCAAGGCTTGATCGCATGATCGAGAAAGCCGGCGACGTTTGTGCCGGCGTGGCCTACGCGCCGTTTCCCGAGCTTGAGAAACTGACGCGCTGAATGGCGGGCGGTCGGTTATCGATCGATCACATTTCGGAGAGGCCGAAACCCCGGAATTGAGCGAACGACCTATTTGAATGGCGTGCTCCGTGGGCAGCATCTGGCTTTGCGCCATCGAGATCCTACATTGGAACCGAGACCGTTATGCAAATCATCGCTGTAGCTGCTGCCGCGGAGCAACCAAATTCGCGCCACGTTGTTTGAGGATGGTGATGGCCGAACGATGGATATCCGACGAAAAGGGGGAACCCATCATGAAGAAATTTCTTCTCACGGCCGCGGCGTTTGCTGCCTTCGCCGCACCGGCGCTTGCGGCTGATCTTCCGCCGCGACCCTATACCAAGGCGCCGCCCTATACGCCGCCGCAGGCGATCTACAACTGGACCGGCTTCTACATCGGCGGCCATCTCGGCGGCGCGTTCGGCGGTGGCGACAGTCTGGGCGGGAACGACGGCCGTTTTCTCGGCGGCGTGCAGGGCGGCGCGGATTATCAGTTCGCCAACAATTGGGTGCTCGGCCTCGAAGCCGAATATAGCTGGCTTGCCAGTGCCAATAGCAACCTGGCATTCCCGGGCGGGAGCATCGTGACCGGCGACGACCGCGGCCTCGGTTCGGTGACCGGCCGGCTTGGCTACACCTGGGGGCCGGCGCTGCTATACGCCAAGGGCGGTTATGCATTCCGCGACAGCAAGCTCGGCGTGACCGACGCCGCGGGCGTGCCGCAGGCTTTCGCAACCACCGGCAATCGCGACAACGGTTACACCGTCGGCGCCGGTCTCGAATACATGTTCGCGCCGAACTGGTCCGCCAAGGTGGAGTATCAGTATTACAATTTCGGCAAGACGACATTTGCCGCGGGCTCGCCTTCCGATGTCGTCGGAGCGAGTTTCCGCGGCGACGAGCATACCGTGAAGGCCGGTGTAAACTATCGTTTCGGCTGGGGCGGGCCGGCGGCACCCCATTACTGAGATCGCAAGATTGCGATCTCAGGCGGGTCGTGGCTCACGCCGGATCGGATGAAATCAGAAAGGCCGGCTTCGCGCCGGCCTTTCTTTTTTGGGGTGTGCAAGCTCGCAACGCCGTGGCCACGCATCCGCAATCAGATGCGGTCGACCTTTAGAAACAGCGTCCAGATCACCAGCAGCAGAGTTGCAATCGCCAGCCAGTGCGGATGCACACAGAATATCGCGCCATAATAGCACAGTTGATCGGCGCCGATGCCGTAGTTGCTGGCGCCATAGAATACCAGCGTCGCCAGCGCCACCATGGCGGTCACGAATACCATCGGATACCCCCGATGTTGCCGGCGCGGTGGAATTTTCTCGCGGGGAAATTCGCCGCGGCCGTTTTTGTCCGGAAAACTCTAGAGAGTCCCCGTGAAACAAGCGTAAATCGATGCCTCCGTTTTTCTGCGAACGGTGCGGTATTTTATTGCCGTCGTGGCCGGCGCAGCCAGTCGCTATCCAACGGGACGACGAAAGAGGGGGCACTCGCCGGGATTTTGGGGCAGGCGATCCGGCTGCTTATCCATGCAGCAGGACGAGGGCGCCGCCGACGAGCGCCGCGCCGAAAATCGCAATGGCCAGGATCATGCCAAGGCGACGGGGTGTGCCGCCCGCCGGGGCTTCGCCCATCAGTCGCCCGGCCGCCTCGTAAGCCGCTCTATTCTCCGGGTCATGGTCAAGCCACTCTTCAAACGCGCGGGATTCGTGCGCGCTTTGGTTGGCGTCACGATTTTTCAGCACCCAAGAAGCTGCCTGTTGCTCTCGTTCGCTGTTCGCTTGCGGTGATTGGCTGGTTGCCATCGTGACCTCCGATCGGCCGTTGCGTCCTGTCATGGAGATGATCCTCGTCGGCAGGCCGCATACTCAATACCGGGGAGGCGACCGAAGGCAATACGCGAGCATCGCCGCGATTGCCGGCAGCCATGCTGGCGGGATCGCGAACTGTCGCAATCTCTGCCTCTCCCGCAAGTCCACGCCTGTCCTGTCAAAAAAACACCCCGATGCATTTTAGGGCTGACGCGGCGTTTTGCGTTCGCTATAGAGGCACCGCGCTAGGAGTGTAGCTCAATTGGTAGAGCACCGGTCTCCAAAACCGGGGGTCGCAGGTTCGAGCC
>NZ_MKSM01000102.1 GCF_001897285.1 Nitrobacter sp. 62-23 | reverse complement strand
TCTTCAGGAAATTCGGCGTCGAATATTCGCTCTCGCCGCGCGCCTTGCGCTGCGCGTTCAGCGCGGTGCGCAGGAACGTCATGGTGGCGACGCCGGGAATTTCCACCGGATACTGGAACGCCAGAAACACGCCTTTCGCGGCGCGCTGGTCCGGTGCCATCTCCAGAAGATCTTCGCCCTTGAACAGGATTTCGCCGCCGGTCACCTCATAACCGGGCTTGCCGGCGATGACATGAGAGAGCGTCGATTTTCCGGAGCCGTTCGGCCCCATGATGGCGTGAACCTCGCCCTGATTCACCGTGAGATCGAGCCCGTGAAGGATCTCGCGATCCTCGACGCGGACGTGCAGGTCTTTGACTTCGAGCAACGGCATTTTGGTTTCCGCTTTTTGATCGTCGTACCGCTATGCGCCAGCGCATCGGCAAAAGGACGGTTTCAATGTCAGGCGCTCGGGAGCTGGGCCCCGAACGCAACGTTATCCGACGCTGCCTTCCAGCGAGATCGAGATCAGCTTCTGGGCCTCGACCGCGAATTCCATCGGCAACTGCTGCAGCACGTCGCGGACGAAGCCGTTGACGACGAGGCCGACGGCCTCTTCCTGCGACAGTCCGCGCTGCACGCAATAGAACAGCACGTCTTCGGAAATCTTCGATGTGGTCGCTTCGTGCTCGAACAGCGCCGAGGTGTTCTTGGCCTCGATATACGGCACGGTGTGCGCGCCGCACTTGTCGCCGATCAGCAGCGAGTCGCACGCGGTGAAGTTGCGCGCATTGCTCGCCTTGCGGTGCGCGGTAACGAGACCGCGATAGGTATTCTGCGACTTGCCCGCCGCGATGCCCTTGGAGATGATCCGGCTCGTGGTGTTCTTGCCGAGGTGCAGCATCTTGGTGCCGCTGTCGACCTGCTGGTAGCCGTTCGAGATCGCGATCGAGTAGAACTCGCCGCGCGAATTGTCGCCGCGCAGGATGCAGCTCGGATACTTCCAGGTGATGGCGGAGCCGGTCTCGACCT
>NZ_MKSM01000101.1 GCF_001897285.1 Nitrobacter sp. 62-23 | reverse complement strand
GCGCATCGCCATGATTGGCACGGGCTACGTCGGCCTCGTGTCCGGAGCCTGCTTTGCCGATTTCGGACATCAGGTCACCTGCGTCGACAAGGATGCGGACAAGATCGCGGCGCTCGGCCGCGGCGAGATCCCGATCTTCGAACCGGGCCTCGAGGCGTTGGTCGCGACCAACGTGGCGGCCTCGCGGCTCGATTTCACCACCGATCTCGCCGGCCCGGTAGCAGAGGCGGATGCGGTGTTCATCGCCGTCGGCACCCCCTCACGCCGCGGCGACGGTCATGCCGACCTCAGCTACGTCTATGCCGCGGCGCGCGAAATCGCGGCGGCGGTCCGCGGCTTCACCGTGGTGATCACCAAATCGACCGTGCCGGTCGGCACCGGCGACGAGGTGGAACGGCTGATCTTTGAGACCAATCCGTCGGCCGACGTGGTGGTGGCGTCCAATCCCGAATTCCTGCGCGAGGGAGCCGCGATCCGCGATTTCAAGTTTCCCGACCGCATCGTGATCGGGACCTCCGACGAACGCGGCCGCAAGGCGCTCGGCGACATCTACCGGCCGCTGTCGCTCAATCAGGCGCCGTTGATGTTCACCGCGCGCCGCACCGCCGAACTGATCAAATACGCGGCCAACGCCTTTCTCGCGACCAAGATCACCTTCATCAACGAAATCGCGGACCTGTCCGAAAAAGTCGGCGCCGACATTCAGGAGGTCGCGCGCGGCATCGGTCTCGACAATCGCATCGGCACCAAGTTCCTGCACGCCGGCCCCGGCTATGGCGGCTCCTGTTTTCCCAAGGACACCCGCGCGCTGGTGAAGATCGCGGAAGATTACGACGCCCAGCTTCGCATCGTGGAGTCGGTCGTCACCGTCAACGACAACCGCAAGCGCGCGATGGCGCGCAAAGTGGCGCACGCGTTGGGCGGTAGTCTGCGCAACAAGACCATCGCGGTGCTGGGGCTGGCGTTCAAGCCGGATACCGACGACATGCGCGAGGCACCGTCGATCCCGCTGATAACGGGCCTCTGCGACATGGGCG
>NZ_MKSM01000100.1 GCF_001897285.1 Nitrobacter sp. 62-23 | reverse complement strand
CCAGCGGCCTCGGCTGCGGTGAGAGTTGGTCCTGACGTGTTCACCGACGCCCTCGTCCTGCCGCCGGCGTGGCTCAGCCCCGGTGTTGCTGTTTCCCCGTCTTTTGAATCGTAGCCGTCGCCGCCGTGACCGCGGTTTTCACGATGTTGCCAGAGCGTTTCGCTCCTGACTGAATCAGGAGCGAAGCTCTGGATTATTGTGTCGGCGCGGTTTCTTCACGCGGACGCGGATCCACCCGGGATTAAGCCCGACGACATGCTTCGCTCGAAAACGCTGTAGTTCTGCACTTCCGCCGGATCGGGCACGATACCGCCTCTGGCGATAGTTACCGGTTTGCCAAACACGACGGTAAACCGAATTCTGCGAAATCAGGAAAGTCCCCGTAGAACAAAGACTTTTTTCGATTTCGCAGGCTGCTCCCGCCCGGAGCGTTCACCTTCGATTCATCGCGATGATTAAACTGCTCTTCAAATTTTACCGCCATGGTCTGCGCGTCTGGACGGCACGCCGGTGAACGGCGGTCGGGACCAGCGGGGCGACAACAAGTGGACGGGGCCGCGCTCGAAGCAGGGCGGTTATAAAAAAGGAACAGAGGGATGTTTCAGGGGCATATCGATCTCGACACGACGGCGCCGGTGGATGCCGGCACCATTCAGGATATTCTGTTCGAGCGCGGCCTGTACTGGGCGAGCGGCCGGGCCGGTCTGGTCGACCTGGTGGCCGCGCATAAATGGTTCAACCTCGCGGCGCTCAAGGGCCACGCCGAAGCGATTACGATGCGCCGGGAAGTCGCGGCTCTCATGTCCGAGGCCGAGATTGTCGCGGCGCAACGCCATGCGCGAGCCTGGATAACCGTGCATTGACCAGTCGCCGGAGCGACGCCAGCCGATGGGGACCGGACGTCGGATTGATTTCGCTCTGAACGAGCCGAGCAGGGTGTCATCGCCGCGGTACTTGTTGCTACAGGGCTTCGTCGACCGCGTGCGTCATTCGCCCGCGATGTCTTCAAGCAGCGACTCGGCCGCGAGCTTGCCGAGCGCATTGCCGGCCAGCGGGCTGTCGCCGGTGATCAGCCTGCGGTCCTTATGCACGGCGCCGGAGATGTCGTCGTTCAATATCCTGAAGCCGAGCGTCTTCAGCTTTTCGCCAAATTTCCACGTCAGGTGGCCGGGCATGTAGCCGATATCGGGCGTCTTCTCGTCGAGCGCATCCGGAAAGGCGCAGATCGCGTAACCGCGATAGATGTCGCTGTCGCCGACCGCGAGGAAGGCCGCAGGTCCGTGGCAGAGCGAGATCACGAACCTGTCGTTCGCCGCCGCCCATTTCAGAACGGCACCGACATCCCGGCTTTCGGGCAGGCCGATCAGCGCACCATGCCCGCCCGGAATGAAGATTGCGGCATAGCCGTCGAGCCCGCGCGAGATGACTTCGGACAGCGTCAGGGGCTGCTTGAACTGAGGACGGTATTTGGTGAAGAAGCCCTTCACCTCTGCATCCTCCGACGGCATCGCCCAGTATTCGAACTTCACCGGATTGCCCGACACCGTCGCCACGTCGAAGCCGAAGCCGGCCTTGTCGAGATGGTACATCGGCAGCAGCGTTTCCACCGGGTGGTTGCCGGTTGAGAAGAAGCTGCCATTGTCGGTGAGCAGGTAGCGCTCGTCGGCGCCGATCATCAGCACCTTCTTGCCGCCCTGATAGCGGGTCGGATAATCAGCGCCGTTCAAATCCGATTTCGGCGAGGTGAACTGGCTCAGCGAATAGCTTGAGGGAAAGAACGCATTGTCCTCCGCCGGGTCGGGTTGCGGTTTCTTGTCGGAAACATTCTGGTCGGACATGAATTGCCTCGCTGATTTTAATCTCGCAACGACAAAACTAACCCACCGGACAGCTCAATTGAATGAGGTTTTCCCCTCAACGCGTGACTGGCGATCGAATTTCAAGCAACCGTGAAATGGGCGGATCAGCATTCGGCTTTGCCAAGATGGCGAGTCGCGATGATCATTGCTTTGCGTCAGGCCTTGCGATGGCATCGCTTACGGAACAGCTTGGGATGGCGATTCGCTGTCGCGCGTTCGGAAGCGCTGGATAGCGGCGAGGGCCTCCGGGAAGCTGCGATCCATGCCAGCCAGCGAAATCGATATGTCGCCGCCTGTCAGCGCTCGGTTTGCTCCCGCCAAAACGGCAATTGGTCCTTTGGCAGGAAAGCGGTCCGGGTCGCGAAGGTGCAGAACAATCGTCTTCTGCCCGCTGAATTCCCACCCCGTCAGCCGATCGCAACCATAAAGCCGGCGGGGTAACGGCGTGAGCCGGGCGGATCACCAAAAACGCCAGCCATCCACAATCCGGTTCCAACAAACGTCGCGGCTGCAAGGACGAGCAGCGTCACGCGCCAACGAGACGTATAGGCCTATGCCTCCCGGCCTCCGCCGCGTCATGGCCGAAGGCGCGGGGAGGGCGGTCAACTGGCGTCGTCCGCGCGCCTGGTGCGGCTGGTGGATGCGCAAGCACCTCGGGGTCGCCAATCCTGCCGGCAACCTGGCGCGCTGGTGGGCCGGGTTCGGCCGGCCGGCTCATGGCCCGCATGCCGGGGCGATCGTCGGGATCATCACCGGCCGCACTCCCGACGGTCGCTGGATCGTCAAGTCGGGCAACGACGGCCATCGGGTGAGGGAACGACCACGCTCTGTCGCTGGCGCGATCGCATTCAGGTGGCCGGCATGACCGCGCTGGCCCCGTCCTCCAGCTATTTGGCATCCTGACGTGCCTGCTGGCGATGTGGCTGTTCCTCTGCGATCGCACCAACGAATTCGCGCCATGGCTGTTTCTGCTGGCCTTGGCGCTGTTGGGGGTCGGCTTAGTGATGGAATAGCCGCACACAGTTCATCACTGCGGCTGTGTCTGCGTTGGGATATTCGCCGGATGCTGGCCGTTCCCGGTGTCGACGTAGGAAAGAATGACCAGCAGCGCGACGATCGCGCCTCCGATAATCCAGCCTGTTTTGACACTCATGGTACTCGTCCTCCAGATGGAATGTCATCCGGACTACCATGCCGTGTTCCATTTAGGAACAACACCGCCGGCTGTGACGGCGGGCGACCTCGGGACTTTCCTCGGGACTTTTGGTCCTGAATCATCCCCAAAGGTCTCGTTTCGTCCCGTTCTGTTCCTGTTTTCAAGCCACCATGAGCGGTTCAGGTCGCTTGATCATGCTATTGATCAACAAGCAGTTTTCGCTGTCGTAAAATGGCGATCCCGGCAGGATTCGAACCTGCAACCCGCGGAGTAGAAATCCGCTACTCTATCCAGTTGAGCTACGGGACCATAAGACCGCTCACATCACCGCAATATGAAAAATCCGTGCTCGCGCCAAGCCCCGATCCGAACCATTCTGATCGCTCGGGCGACGAACCTGCGGGCGAGACCTGCTGCTTATCCAAGGTTCGTCGTATAGCGAATGAGACATCATGCCGTCATCTGGAGGCCGCTTGAACACCCCTTTCGAACATGCTCCTCCCGGCTTCCGTCGTGCATGGCAACAGTAGCGGGAAGGTCCTAAGTCCGTCACCTTATCCGCGCATTTCTGGACATCAGCAGGATGGTTCGGAAAAATCGCTGCAATGCCTTGTATCTTTCAAGGGAAATCATGGGCCTAAGCCTCTCGAGAATCACGAGTTTGTTGGTATCGTTTAATCTTGGAATTCATTACGGACTTTAAGGGGTGGCAAGGCCGTCTGGTATTATGACACCGGGCGGCACGCGTCCGCGCAGGGAGCTTTTCATGACCGGGATGGTTCGTGCCGTCGTCCTCTGTGCGGTGCTGGCCTTTGGGCTGGTTTCGGCGCATGCGGCGGACAAGGCGTTCAAGCGCGACGATCTCGCCGACGCAGCGATCAAGCTCGAGGCCCAGATCAAGAGCGAAGCCGGCACCATCACCAAGTCGGCGCCGACGCTGCGGACCGATGCCGACGCTGCCTTCAGGCGATCCGATTTTCGCAGCGGCCTTCAGATTCTCGGCCAGATCGCGACCGTCGCGCCCGACGACAGCGGCAACTGGCTGCGGCTGGCGCGGACGATTTTCCAGATCAAACCGACGACGAGCCAGGAGCAGACCTTCCTGCTGGAGCGGGCTTCCACCGCCGCCTACATCGCCTACCAGCGGGCGCATGATCCCGGTGCGGAGGCCGACGCGCTGGCGGTTCTCGGACGCGCCTTCTCGGAGCGCAAGCTGTGGCGTCCGGCACTCGATACGCTGCGGCTGTCGCTCGATCTGCGCGAGGTCGCGGGCGTTCGCGAGCAGTACGAAAAGATGCGCGACGACCACGGCTTCCGGCTGCTTGATTACACCGTGGATTCGGATTCCGCCTCGCCGCGGATTTGCTTCCAGTTCTCGGAGGACCTCGCCAAGCGAACCGACTTTTCACCGTTCGTGACGCTTGCCGGCACCGATCAGCCGGCGCTGTCGTCGGAGGACAAGCAGCTTTGCGTCGACGGACTCAAGCACGGCGAGCGTTACAACATCAATCTGCGTGCCGGCCTGCCCTCGACGGTCAAGGAAAGCCTGCCGAAATCCGCCGAATTCAATGTCTATGTGCGGGACCGCAAGCCGTTTGTCCGCTTCACCGGGCGCGCCTACGTTCTGCCACGCACCGGTCAGCGCGGCATTCCGCTGGTCAGTGTGAACACGCAAGCCGTGTCGGTGCAGGTGTTCCGAATCGGCGACCGCAATCTGATCAACACCGTGATCGACAGCGACTTCCAGAAGACGCTCAGCGGGTATCAATTGTCGGACCTCGGCAACGAGCGCGGGGTCAAGGTCTGGTCCGGCGAGATCACGACAGCTTCCACGCTGAACGCCGATGTGACGACCGCGTTCCCCGTCGACGAGGCGCTCGGGAACCTGCAGCCCGGCGTCTACGTGATGACGGCCGCGCCCAAAGCACCCGGCTCGGCGAGCGACGACGAGTCCGGTTCGCTGGCGACCCAGTGGTTCATCGTCTCCGATCTGGGCCTGACTGCCTATTCCGGCAATGACGGCATCCACGTCTTCGTCAATTCGCTGGCGACGACCGATGCGGTGGGCAAGGCGGAGGTCCGCCTGATCGCCCGTAACAACGAGATTCTGGCGACCCGCAAGACCGACGAATCCGGCCATGCGCTGTTCGAGCCGGGTCTCGCCCGCGGCGAGGGCGGGCTGTCGCCGGCGCTGCTGACGGTGAGTACCGACAAGGCCGATTATGCGTTCCTCAGCCTGAAATCGAACGCGTTCGACCTGACCGACCGGGGCGTCTCGGGTCGAACGGTGCCCGAAGGCGCCGACGCTTTCGTTTATGCCGAGCGGGGCGTGTATCGTTCCGGGGAAACAGTCTTCCTCACGGCGCTGTTGCGCGACGGGCAGGGCAATGCCGTGACCGGCGGGCCGCTGACGCTCGTGGTCGAACGACCCGACGGGGTCGAATTCCGCCGCGCCGTGCTGGCCGATCAGGGCGCCGGCGGACGAAGCCTGAGCCTGCCGCTCAACTCGGCCGTGCCCACCGGGACCTGGCGGGTTCGCGCCTTTACCGACCCGAAGGGGCGATCGGTGGGCGAAACCACCTTCATGGTCGAAGATTATGTGCCGGACAGGATCGAATTCGACTTAACAACCAAGGCGAAGCAGATCACGGCTGAGGCTCCGGTCGAACTAAAGGTCGACGGCCATTTCCTCTACGGCGCGCCGGCATCCGGCCTGCAACTCGAAGGTGATATGCTGGTGGCTCCCGCCGAGAGCCGCCCGGGTTATGCCGGCTATCAGTTCGGCGTCGCTGATGACGAGGAGAGCACCAGCAACGAGCGCACGCCGATCGAGAACCTGCCCGAAGCCGATGCAAACGGCGTCGCCACGTTTCCGGTCAGCCTCGCCGCGCCGCCGTCATCGACCCGCCCGCAGGAAGCGCAGATTTTCATTCGCATGGCGGAAGCCGGCGGGCGCGCGGTCGAGCGGAAGCTCGTGCTTCCGGTTGCCCCGGCCGCCGCCATGATCGGCGTGAAGCCGCTGTTTGCCGACAGGAACGTCGCCGAAGGCGACAAGGCGGCATTTGACGTCGCGTTCGTCGCGCCGGACGGCACCTCGCTCGCGCGCGACGGCCTGCGCTATGAACTGCTCAAGCTCGAAAGCAGATATCAGTGGTATCGTCAGGATTCGGCGTGGGAATACGAGCCGGTGAAATCGACCAAACGTGTTTCCGATGGCGACCTCTCGATTGCCGCGAACAAGCCCGCACGGATCGAATTTTCTCCCCAGCCCGGACGCTACCGGCTCGATGTGAAATCGTCCGATCCGAATGGTCCGCTGACCTCGGTTCAGTTCGATGTCGGCTGGTATTCCGATGGCAGCGCCGACACGCCCGATCTTTTGGAAACCTCGATCGACAAACCGGACTACCGGTCCGGCGATACCATGACCGTTTCGGTCAATGCGCGGACCGCCGGTAAACTCACGATCAACGTTCTCGGCGATCGGCTGCTGACCACCCAGACCGCCGACATCAGGGAAGGCACCTCTCAGGTCAAGATTCCGATCGGCGAGGATTGGGGCACCGGCGCTTATGTGGTTGCGACGCTGCGCCGGCCGCTCGACGTTGAAGCCCGGCGGATGCCGGGCCGCGCGATCGGCATCAAATGGTTCGGCATCGACAAGGCGGCGCGTACGCTTTCGGTCAGCCTGTCGCCGCCGGCACTGGTGCGGCCGTCGACGACGCTGAAGCTGCCTGTGAGGATCGGCGGTCTAAGCCCTGGCGAAGACGCCAAGATCGTGGTTGCCGCCGTCGATGTCGGCATTCTCAATCTCACCAATTACAAGCCTCCCGCGCCTGACGACTACTATCTTGGTCAGCGCCGCATGACCTCGGAAATCCGCGATCTCTACGGGCAACTGATCGACGGGATGCAAGGCACGCGCGGCCAGCTCAGGACCGGTGGCGATTCGGCGGGGGCTGAGTTGCAGGGCAGCCCGCCGACGCAGAAGCCGCTCGCGCTCTATTCCGGTATCGTCACCGTGGCGGCCGACGGCACCGCCGAGATCAGCTTCGACATTCCGGAATTCGCCGGCACTGCGCGCGTGATGGCGGTAGCCTGGAGCGCGACCAGACTGGGGCGAGCGACAATCGACGTCACCGTGCGCGACCCGGTGGTGCTGACGGCGACCTTGCCGCGCTTCCTGCTGACCGGCGATCAGGGAACCCTGAGCTTCGATCTCGACAACGTCGAGGGCGCGCCGGGCGACTACACCGTAAATGTAAAAACCTCCGGGCCTGTCAAAATGGCGGGCAATCCCGCGACCACCATCAAACTTGCGGCCAGGCAGCGCAGCTCGATGGCGCTGGCGCTCGATGCCGGCGGGGCTGCCGGCACCGCGCAATTCGACGTCGATATCAAGGGACCGAACGGACTGACGCTGGCGCGGCACTATGATCTCGACGTCAAGCCCGCGACCCAGATTTTGGCGCGCCGCTCGGTCCGCACGCTGGCGAAAGGCGACAGCCTGACGCTGACCTCTGACATGTTCTCCGACCTCGTGGCGGGTACGGGCGGGGTGTCGATGTCCGTCAGCCTGTCGTCGGCGCTGGATGCGGCGACCGTTCTCAAAGCCCTCGACCGTTATCCCTTCGGCTGTTCCGAGCAGATCGCCAGCCGCGCGATGCCGCTGCTCTATGTCAACGATCTTGCGGCCGGCGCGCACCTCGCGATGGACACGAGCGTCGATGACCGTATCAAGAGTTCGATCGACCGCCTGCTGGCGCGGCAGGGCTCGAACGGCTCGTTCGGCTTGTGGTCATCAGGCGGCGACGATCCGTGGCTCGACGCCTATGTCACCGACTTCCTGACCCGCGCCCGCGAAAAGGGATTTGCGGTTCCCGATGTCCTGTTCAAGAGCGCGCTCGATCGTGTTCGCAATTCTGTAGTAAACGCGCCAGAGCCGGAGAAGGACGGCGGCCGCGATCTGGCTTACGGACTTTACGTTCTCGCCAGGAACGGGACCGCGCCGATCGGAGACCTCCGCTATCTCGCCGATACCAAGCTGGACAATCTGGCGACGCCGATCGCCAAGGCGCAATTGGCGGCGGCGCTTGCCCTAGTGGGAGACCGGGCGCGGGCGGAACGCGTGTACGCGGCGGCGGCCCAGAGTCTCGCGCCGAAACCCGCTATCGAGTTCGGCCGCACGGATTATGGCTCGACTCTGCGCGATGCGGCGGCGCTGGTGTCGCTCGCGGGCGAGGGCAACGCGCCGCGTGCCACGGTGACGCAAGCGGTGCAGCGGGTCGAGGCGGCGCGAGAACTGACGCCTTATACGTCCACGCAAGAGAATGCCTGGCTGGTGCTGGCGGCCAGGGCGCTTGCCAAGGAGACCATGTCGCTCGAAGTCGCCGGCGCCCCGGTCAAGACCGCGCTCTATCGCAGCTACAAGGCGGATGAGATGACCGGCAAGCCGATCAGGATCACCAACACCGGCGATGCGCCGGTGCAGGCGGTGATTTCCGTGGCCGGTGCGCCGGTAAGTCCGGAACCGCCGACATCGAACGGCTTTGCGATCGAACGAAACTATTTCACCCTCGACGGTACGCCTGCGGATCCGGCTCAGGCCAGGCAGAACGACCGGTTCGCGGTCGTGCTCAAGATCACGGAGGCCAAGCCGGCCTATGGTCACATCATGGTGGCCGACTATCTTCCGGCAGGTTTCGAAATCGACAATCCCAACCTGGTCTCGTCCGGCGACGCCGGCACTCTCGACTGGATCGAGGATGGCCAGCAGCCGGTCAACACCGAATTTCGCGACGATCGGTTCACCGCAGCCTTCGATCGCGCCGCCAACGACAAGGCGGTGTTTACTGTCGCCTATGTCGTGCGGGCGGTGTCGCCGGGCAAGTACGTTCTGCCGCAAGCCTATGTCGAGGATATGTACAATCCCTCGCGCTACGGGCGCACCGGCACCGGCCGTGTCGAGGTGCGTGCCGCGAAATGACCGTATCCGGCACCACAGCGACGACGATACGGCCGCGCAGCTTTCGACGCGTGAAACTGGCGGCTATGGTCATTGCAATCGTGACGGTCGTGATCACCGTCGCGGCGGCGGCCTGGATCGTCTCGCTGGGACCTCCGCCGCTCGCGGCGGCGCGCGAGGTCTCGACCACGGTGCTCGATCGCAACGGCAAATTGCTGCGCGCCTTCGCCATGGCCAATGGACGGTGGCGACTGCCGGTCGATGCCAGGACCGACGTCGATCCCGGATATCTCAACCTGCTCCTGGGTTATGAAGATCAGCGCTTCTATTCGCACGCGGGCGTCGATCCGTTCGCGCTCGGGCGCGCCGCGCTGCAACTCCTGACCCGCGGCCACATCGTCTCGGGCGGATCGACCATCACCATGCAGCTTGCCCGGCTGATCGAACCGCGCCGTCAACGTTCGATTCACGCCAAGCTGCGTCAGATCGTGCGTGCGTTTCAGCTCGAGCATGAATTGTCCAAGGATGAGATCCTCAACCTTTATCTGACGCTTGCGCCGTTCGGCGGCAACCTTGAAGGCATTCGCGCGGCCTCCATCGCCTATTTCGGGAAGGAGCCGAAACGGCTGTCGCTCGCGGAGGTGGCGCTGCTCGTCGCCCTGCCGCAATCGCCGGAAAGGCGCCGTCTCGACCGGCACCCGACGGCGGCGCGCGCCGCCCGCGACCGCGTGCTCGAACGCATGGTCGAGGAATCACGCATCTCGGCGGAAGATGCCGCGCAGGCCAAGACGGTGCCGGTCATGCGCAGGCGCAACCCGTTTCCGATGCTGGCGCCGCATTCGACCGATCGGGCGCTGGCGACGGTCAAGGACGCGAGCGTCATCAGGCTGACCCTCGAGTCCGGATTGCAACGGGCGCTCGAAACGCTGGCGCGGGATCGCGCGGCCGCGCTTGGGTCCGATATTTCCATCGGAATCATCGCGATCGACAACGCCACCGGCGACGTACTGGCCCATGTCGGCTCCGCCGACTATTTCGACGAACGACGGGCCGGGCAGGTGGACATGACCCAGGCCGTGCGCTCGCCGGGCTCGACGCTGAAGCCTTTTATCTACGGGCTGGCGTTCGAAGACGGGTTCGTTCACCCCGACAGCCTGATCGACGATCGCCCGGTCCGGTTCGGCAGCTATGCGCCGGAAAACTTCGACATGACGTTTCAGGGCACGGTCGCGGTGCGCCGTGCCCTGCAATTGTCGCTCAACGTTCCGGCGATCGAACTGCTCGACCGCGTCGGCGCCAGCCGGTTGTCGTCGCGGCTGAAACAGGCAGGCACGGGCCTGGTGCTGCCCAAGGACGAGGTTCCGGGGCTGGCGATAGGACTAGGTGGCGTCGGGGTGACGCTGCATGACCTGGTGCAGGCCTATTCCGGCATTCCGAGGTTGGGCACCGTGTTATCCTTGCGTGAAATCGTGCGCGACGATGGCGGCAATCGGGAGCCTTTGCGGTTGATGGATGCGGTCGCGGCATGGCAGGTGGGCAACGTCCTGTTGGGGACGCCGCCGCCGGAAAACGCGGTTCGGAACCGGATCGCCTTCAAGACCGGCACCAGCTACGGCTATCGCGACGCGTGGTCGATCGGCTTTGACGGCCGTATGACGGTCGGCGTCTGGGTCGGCCGTCCGGATGGCGCGCCGGTCCCCGGTCTGATCGGGCGCGTGGCGGCCGCGCCGGTTTTGTTCGATGCTTTTGCTCGTACCGGCAAGCTGCTGGCGTCATTGCCGAAAGCTCCACGCGGAACCCTGATCGCCGGCAATGCGAAGCTGCCGCTGCCGTTACGGCGATTTCGCCCCGCGGGCGAACTGATCCGGACCGGCAACGAGCACAGGCTCCGCATCCAGTTTCCGCTGAACGGTTCGCGGATTGATTCCGGAGGCGGGGACGGCACAAAGCTGTCCGCGCTGCCGGTGAAGGTCGCCGGCGGCGTCCTTCCGATGACCATGCTGGTCAACGGAAAAGCAGTCGGAGAGATCGAAGGCCGCCGTCAGCGGATGGTCGAACCGCCCGGGCCCGGCTTTGTCCGGCTGACCGTCATGGATGCTGTTGGCGCGGCGGACACAGTTACGATCAGAATTCAATAGTGACGGGCTAAGCGGTTGTCCCTGCGTTGGGTTCAGCGTATGCGGAGCCCCATGGCCGAGACCCTTTCCCGTCCCCGATTTGGACAAGCGCGCGAACCGAAGACTCCGGTCAATCCGGGGCGTGGACTGGCATTTGTGGTCGATTTCGTGGCCGCCAGTCATATCAGGTCGGCGCTCTTTCTGACCATCGTCGGCCTGCTGTTCTTTCTGCCCGGCTTCTTCAACATCCCGCCGATCGACCGCGATGAGGCGCGTTTCGCGCAGGCGACCAAGCAAATGGTCGAGACCGGGGATTTCGTCGACATCCGCTTCCAGGACGAGGTGCGCTACAAGAAGCCGGTCGGCATTTACTGGCTGCAGGCGGCCGCCGTCGAAACAGCATCGTCGCTCGGACTGCCGCGGGCGCAGATCCGTATCTGGTTGTATCGCGTTCCATCCCTGATCGGGGCGATCGGCGCGGTGCTTCTGACCTACTGGACGGCGCTTGCCTTCGTGTCGCGGCGCGGCGCCGTTCTGGCCGCGCTCATGATGTGCAGTTCGGTATTGCTCGGAGTGGAAGCGCGGCTGGCAAAGACCGACGCCATGCTGCTGCTGACCGTGATTGCCGCGATGGGGGCGCTCGCGCGGGTTTATCTATCGTGGCAGAGGAGCGGAAACCTCGAGCGTCAATCCTGGATATCTCCGGCGATCTTCTGGACCGCGCTCGCCGGGGGGATTTTGCTAAAAGGTCCGTTGATCCTGATGTTTGTGGGACTGGCGATCGGGACCGTCGCTGTTCTCGATCGTTCGGCGGCGTGGCTAAGGCGTCTGCAGCCTGTCTGGGGGCTGATGTGGATGCTGGTCCTCGTCATGCCGTGGTTCGTCGCGATTTTCCTGCGCGCCGGCGATACGTTTTTTGCGGACTCGATCGGCGGCGACATGCTGAGCAAGCTCGCGGCGCAGGAATCTCACGGGGCGCCGCCCGGAACCTACTTCCTGCTGTTCTGGATCACGTTCTGGCCCGGCGCGCCCCTGGCGGGGCTGGCGGCGCCCGCTGTCTGGCGCGAGCGGCGGCAGCCGGAGGTGCGATTTCTGCTGGCGTGGCTGATTCCATCATGGATCGTGTTCGAACTGGTGTTGACCAAACTGCCGCATTATGTGCTGCCGCTTTATCCGCCAATCGCGATCCTGTCGGTCTGGGCGCTGGAGCGCCGCCTGCTGTCCATATCCTGGCTCAGGAAGGGTACTGCGTGGTGGTTCGCCATCCCGGCGATCACCCTGGTGCTCGCGATCATCGCGACGATTACCCTGACGCGCCAGCCTGTGTTTCTGGCATGGCCCTTTGCGGCCGCGGCCCTGATCTCCGGATTGTTCGCATGGTGGCTCTATGATGACGGCAATGCGGAACGCTCCTTGCTGAATGCGGTCATGGCCGCGCTTTTTCTGAGTGCATCGGTCTACGGGATCATTGTCGCGGCGCTGACGCCGCTGTTTCCGAGTCCCGAGGTCGCGCGCGCGCTGCGAAATGTCGTATGCGTGGGGCCGAAGGTCGCCGCGGCGGGCTACCATGAGCCAAGCCTGGTCTTCATGACGGGAACTTCGACGTTATTGACCGACGGCGCCGGCGCAGCCGATTTCCTTGGTCACGGAAGCTGCCGGTTCGCGCTCGTCGAATCCCGTTCAGAACGAGCCTTCGCGCAGCGCGCCGAAGCGATCGGATTGCGCTACAACGTCGCGACGCGCATCGACGGCTATAATTTCTCGCAGGGCAAAACGATTTCGATCGCCATCTTCCGCTCGGAGGGAACGCGTTAGGATATCTCGCGGAAGGCCCATAAAGGGTTGCTCACAGCGCTTGCGCGCCATAAGAAGCGGACGCGGCCAGACCACTTTGCGTGGGGATCTGAGCGGCGGACCAATCGGAACAATGAACGACGACATGCCTAACAGCACGACTGTGCCGACGGTTTCCATTGTTGTGCCCGTGCGCAACGAGGCGGACAATGTCGCGCCTCTCGTCGAGGAGATCACCGCGGCGCTCGACGGACGATGGAATTACGAAATCGTCTACGTTAATGATGGCTCGACCGACGCGACCGGCGAGCGGCTGGCGGTGATCATGGCCCGGCGCGGCAACGTGCGTCAGATCCGCCATGAAAAATCATCAGGACAATCGGCGGCGATCCGGACCGGGGTGCGCGCGGCGCGCGGCACGATCGTTGCGACGCTCGACGGCGACGGCCAGAACAATCCGGCGTTTTTGCCTGACCTGATAGCGGCGATCGAAAACGGCGGCGCACGCATCGGTCTTGCCGCCGGCCAGCGCGTCGGACGCAAGGATACCGGATTCAAGAAATTTCAGTCGCGGATCGCCAATGGGGTGCGAAGCCGGATACTGAGCGACGGCACGCGCGACACCGGCTGCGGATTGAAAGCCTTGCGGCGGGAGGTGTTCCTGTCACTGCCTTACTTCGATGGCCTGCACCGGTTTCTGCCGGCGCTGGTGCGGCGTGAAGGCTATGACGTCGCCTACGTCGACGTGACCGATCGGCCACGACGTTCGGGCGTGTCGAACTATGGCTTCTTCGATCGACTGTGGATCGGGATCATGGACCTCGCCGGCGTGTGGTGGCTGATCCGACGGAAAAAATCCACGCCTGTTGCAACCGAGATCATGGGTCATGACTGATACGGTCGGTATGCTGTCCAGCTATCTCTACGATGTATTCGTCACCAAGTTCGACGGCTGGGTCGTGCTCGGCTTCGTCGCGCAAGCGCTCTTCACGATGCGTTTTGTCGTGCAGTGGATCGCTTCGGAGCGCGCGCGAAAAAGCGTGATCCCGGTTGCGTTCTGGTTTTTCTCGATCGGAGGCGGGACGCTTCTTCTGGCCTACGCGTTGTACCGGCGCGATCCGGTGTTCATTGCCGGCCAGGCTCTCGGACTTGTGGTATATTTCCGTAACGTCTATTTCATCATCCTCAACGGACGCCAGTCATCGACCTGAACTGCGTCCGCTATAGCGTTTTCGAGCGAAGCATGTCCTCGGGCTTGACCCGAGGATGGAATTCGGTTCGCGTGAAGAAAACGCATGAAGCCGAGAACCTGGAGTCTTTCACCGTTTTCATGAAACGGGGAAGGACTCTACCGTGGGGACATATCCGCCGGCGTGGAAATCCCCAACAAATCGGTTTCGTTCTGCCGTAAAGCGGAAAGCTGGCCTGCCGCATCGAGGACCGGATAAGCAACCGAGCAGATGTGTGAATGGATCCGCCGCAGATCGCGCAGCACGTCGAGGTGCAGCGACGTCGTTTCGACCGTTTCGAGGCGTCCCTCGCGCAATCGATCGAGATGCCGCTCGGTCGCCGCGAGTTCGAAGTTGCGCAGCGCGACTTTCTCCGCGATCAGCCCGCGAGCTTCATCGGCGTTGCCGGACATGAAGATACCGAAGGCGATACGAAGCGAATCCATGACTCGCTTGTGAAATGCCAAAAGTTCGTCGGCGCCTTCGGGTGAGAACTGAAAGCGGCGCCTGATTTTCTTGGTGGCGAGTTCGCTCAGGTTCTTGTCGACGATGTCGCCGATATGTTCGAGGTTGATGGCGAATGCGATGATCTCCATCGCGCGATGCCCCTCGCGTTCATCGAGGCTGCCGCGGGTCAGCTTGGTGAGGTACAGCTTGATCGCTTCATCGAGACCGTCGACGCTGTCATCCATCCGCGAGACCTGATCGACCAGCGACTTGTCGTTGGTCATCATCGCGTCCATCACCTTGCCCAGCATGGCTTCCACCACATCGCCCATGCGGAGCGTTTCGCGCGCGGCGTCGGCGAGCGCGAGCGAAGGCGTTTCCAGCGCGCTCTCGTCGAGATAACGAGGCCGCGACGGATCGGTCTCCGTCGCCTTGTCGGGAAGAAGCCGCACGAGCATGCGCGCCACGCCGTCGAGCAAACCGATAAAAAGGATCGCGGTCATGACATTGAACGCAATGTGAAACGCCGCGGTTGCCTTGGCGAGGTTCGGCTGCCACGCCAGCATGACATCCACGATCGGGTGCAGAAATGGCGCGACCAGCAACACCCCGACAAGCCGGTTGAGCATGTTGCCGAGCGGCAGCCGATAGCTCGCGGGATTGTCGCGCCGGACACCTTCGAAGACCGGATTGAGGGCGCTGCCGATGTTTGCGCCGAGCACCAGCGCGAAGGCCGCATAGGGCGAAACGAAGTGGGAATATGCGAGCGACATGACCAGAAGCACGCTCGCCACGCTGGAATGTACCGCCCACGTTGTAACGGCCCCGATGATAATGCACAGGACAGGATCGCCGGTGATGGCGTTCAGGAAAACCCGCGCACCCGGTGCATTTTCAGCCGGCGCAAGCGTCGTCAGCAGGATATGGAGCGCCAGCAGCATCAGGCCAAGGCCGATGAAGACACGGCCGACATCCTTGACGCGGGAGCGGGCGCCGCTGCGGAAGGCTACAAGTCCGATCAGGAAGAAGATCGGCGCGACCGCGGAGATATCGAACGACAGCACCTGAACGATCAGCGTGGTTCCGACATTCGCGCCGAGCATGATCGCGAGCGCCGGAACAAGGTTTACAAGGCCTTCCGCCGCAAACGAGCTGGTGATCAGGCCCGTGGCGGTGCTGCTCTGGAGCAGGGCGGTGAGACCAAGGCCGGCGCCAAAAGCGGCAAAACGATTGCGAAGCGCCTTGCCCAGAAACCAGCGCAGGTCCGGACCGAAGGCGCGCAGGATTCCGCTCCGGACCATATGCAGGCCCCAGAGCAAAAGCGCGATGCCGCCCATCAGATCGAGAAGAACGAGGCTTCCCATGGGTTCCCTGTCAACGAATGTCGGTCGAAGGGTCAGGCTATCGGCATTTGGCAGTGGATCAAATTCTTTTATTCCGGCGCGCCGAAACAAATTTGACAGGCGAATGGTTTGGGCCGGAGGCCATGCTCACTGTCGTGCGTTGAAAGCCTCAAATCCTCGTTCTAGATCGGCCTTGAGATCGTCGACGTCTTCGAGACCGATGTGCAACCGTAGCGTCGGCCCTCCCGGCGCCCAGCTCGTCGCGGTGCGGTATGCGGCGCAATCGAACGGAATGATGAGGCTCTCGTAGCCACCCCAGGAGTAGCCCATGCCAAACAGCTTCACCGTATCGAGCAGCGCATCGACGGCCTGTTGTGGCGCGGGCTTGAGGACGATGCTGAACAGTCCGGGCGCGCCGGTGAAATCGCGCTTCCAGATCGCGTGTCCGGGATCGCCGGGCAACGCAGGATGCAGGATTCTTGCGACTTCGGGCCGTTTCGCGAGCCACTGCGCGACGTCGAGCGCGGCTTGCTGGTGATGCCGCAGCCTGACGGCAAGGGTGCGCAATCCCCGCAACGCCAGAAACACATCGTCGGGTCCGGCGCAGACGCCAAGCAGGCGAATGCCTTCGGAGATCGCGGGCCAGGCCTTGGCGTTGGCGGATATGGTTCCGAACATGATGTCGGAGTGCCCGCCGATGTATTTGGTCGCGGCCTGAATGCTGATGTCCACGCCTTGCTCGAGCGCGCGGCGGAACAGCGGGGTTGCCCATGTGTTGTCGTCGACCACGAGCGCTCCTCGCGCATGCGCGGCCGCGGCGATCGCCGGGACGTCCGGCATTTCCATGGACTGGGAGCCGGGAGCCTCGACCATGACGGCGCGGGTATCGGGCCGGAACAGTGCGGCGATGTCTGAGCCGACCAGCGGATCGAAATATGTGGTTTCAACTCCATAGCGCGCCAGGATCCCGTCGCAGAAATTCCGCGTGGGACGATAGACGTTGTCGCAGACGAGAATGTGGTCGCCGGTCTTCAGAATCGACAGCAGCGCAGTGGTGATCGCGGACACGCCCGATGGAACGAGGCCGACCCCTGCACACTGCGGGCCTTCCAGCGCCGCCAAAGCATCCTGCAAGGCGCGGGTGGTCGGAGTGCCGTGCCGTCCGTAGTGGAATTCTCCGCGATGGGCATGCAGATCATCCGCGGTCGGATAGAGCACGGTCGAGCCGCGAACGACCGGGGGATTGACGAACCCTTTCTGGGCCTCGGTGTCTCGACCCGAAACGACCAGTCTGGTTTCCGCTCGAAGCGAATCCGAGGATTCGTCGCCCTTTGAAAGAGTCATCTGCCTGCCGCTGCAAAGGAGGCGTTTTGCCGCTGCCGCAGCCTGCCTCAACTTGTTGAATCGTGTTTCCGGAGTGATTGCGTTAGTAACAGGAAGGGGAAGACCCTCGTCAACCCCTTGACCCTGCCCGTCAGCGGAGTGAATTTGACATTCGACCCGCCCGGTGTTTCGAACCCCGCTGCTGACCGGTTGTTGAGAGGCCTGCCGCGTTTTCGACCCGTTCCCGCTCTCGGCTGATCGACCGGGCGCCTGAACAGCGACAAATTGACAATCCATTGACGTTCTTGAAAGGCATTGCCATGAAATGCGTACTTGCCGTCATTTTCGCTTTCGCCGCCGGCCTTTCGTTGCAGCCGGCATTTGCGCAGGAGTCCGCGAAGCCGCAAACTACGCTGGAGTCAGTCAAGGCGCGAGGCATGCTGTCCTGCGGCGTCAGCCAGGGATTGCCCGGATTCTCGGCGCCCGACGACAAGGGCAACTGGACAGGGCTGGACGTGGACGTCTGCCGCGCCATCGCGGCCGCCATATTCAACGACCCGAGCAAGGTCAAGTTTGTCCCGCTGTCCGCCAAGGACCGGTTTATCGCCCTGCAATCCGGCGAGATAGATGTGCTGTCGCGCAATACGACGTGGACGCTCTCGCGCGACACTTCGCTCGGCGGAAATTTCACCGGCGTGACCTATTATGACGGACAGGGATTTCTGGTCAGGAAATCCCTCAAGGTCAATTCGGCGCTGGAATTGAACAGCGCGTCCGTCTGCGTCCAGACCGGCACCACGAATGAACAGAATCTTGCCGACTACTTCAAGAGCAACAAGATGAAGTACGAGGTCATCGCTTTCAGCACCGCCGATGAGACCGTCAAGGCTTATGAATCAGGCCGCTGCGATGTGTTTACATCGGATATTTCGCAGCTCTATGCCGAGCGGCTGAAACTTTCCGTTCCCGCCGATCATGCGGTCCTGCCGGAAGTGATATCAAAGGAGCCGCTCGGTCCGATGGTCCGTCACGGCGATGATCAGTGGTTCGATCTCGTCAAATGGACGCTGTTTGCAATGATCAACGCCGAAGAACTCGGTATCACGCAGAAGAACGTCAACGAGATGGCGAAATCGGACCGGCCGGAACTGAAGCGCGTCTTCGGGACTGATGGCAATTTCGGCGAACAGCTCGGCCTCACGAAGGACTGGGTGACGCGCATCGTCACGGCCGTCGGCAATTACGGCGAGTCGTTCGATCGTAATGTCGGCGCCGGCTCGCCGCTTGGAATCGCGCGGGGGCTCAACAAGCTCTGGAACCAGGGCGGCATTCAGTACGCGCCGCCGATCCGCTAGCGCCAACGCTTGAACCGATGGTCGCCGAGCCTCGAAAACCGCCGCCGCGGATCTTCCTGAAACTGCGACGCGCGCTCGGCGGAAAGGCTGGCTGGGGCGGGCTTGCGCTGCAAGTGCTGTTCGTCGCCGTCCTGGTCTGGATCGGCTATGAGATCATCGACAATGCGAGAGGAAACCTCGCGGCGCAGCACGTCGCGTCCGGCTTCGGATTCATGTCGCAAACCGCCGGCTTCGGCGTCAGCCAGACTCTGATTCCATATTCCGAGACCGACAGCTACACCCGCGTATTTCTGGTCGGCCTTCTCAATACGCTGCTGGTATCTGTGGTCGGCATTGTCTTCGCGACGATCATCGGCTTCGTCGTGGCGTTCGGCCGACTGTCGCCGAACTGGCTGATATCGCGCATTTCCGGCGGCTATGTGGAACTGGTTCGGAACCTGCCGCTGCTGTTCCAGATTCTGTTCTGGTACCTTGCGGTGCTGGGGGCGCTGCCGGGTCCGAGGGAAAGCATTTCAATCTTCGACGCATTCTTTCTCAACAATCGCGGCCTCGTCATTCCGAAGCCGATCGGGCATGAGGGACTGGTCGCCTTTACGGTCTCGATTGCGGCCGCCGTCATCGGCTGTCTGCTGTTGCGCAGTTATTCGCGCCGCGCGCTTTTTCAAAGCGGACGAGTCGTTGTGGTTTGGCCCTATGTTCTTGCATTGTTGATCGGCGTTCCGCTGGCCACGATACTCGTCTTCGGCATTCCCGTCACATTCGAGATGCCTGCTCTCAAGGGATTTAATTTCTCCGGTGGCACGCGCGTGACACCGGAATTCGTCGCGCTCGCGGTCGCACTTTCGACATATACGGCGGCGTTCATCGCGGAAGTCGTGCGCGCCGGAATTCTCTCGGTCCATAAGGGACAGATGGAGGCGGGAGCCTCGCTCGGGCTCTCGCGCGGATCCACGCTGCGACTGGTCGTGGTGCCGCAAGCCATGCGCGTCATTCTGCCGCCGCTGACCAATCAATACCTCAACCTCACCAAGAATTCGTCGCTGGCCGTCGGCATCGGATATCCGGACCTGTTCTCGGTATTCGCCGGCACGACGCTCAGCCAGACCGGACAGGCCATCGAAATCATCGCGATCACGATGGGCGTTTATCTGCTGATCTCGCTGGTCACCAGCGCGATCATGAGCTTCTACGGCTGGCGCGTTACGAGGAGCATGGGCGGATGACCGATCATCCCGCACAGTCGTTCGTTCGCGCCGATCTGGTTCCGGAGCGGCCGACCCCGATCAAAACGACAGGCTTTTTCGCCTTCCTGCGGACCCGTCTGCTCAATTCTCCGGGCAACGTGCTGCTGACGATCGTCGGTATCGTGCTGATGTGGGTCATCATCGTCCCGACGATCAGGTTTCTTTTTGTGGACGCGGTCTGGGAAGGCGCGGATCGAACATCGTGTCTGGCTTCGGATGCGGGACAGTCGGTCGGCGCGTGCTGGCCGTTCGTCCAGGCGAAGATCACGCAATTCATTTATGGCTTCTATCCCGAGCCTGAGCGGTGGCGGGTGAATCTGACGTTCCTGTTGGCCACCGTTTTGCTGCTGCCGCTTCTGGTGCCGCGGTTGCCCGCGAAAAGCCTCAACGCTGGCGTGTTCTTCGTCGCGTTTCCCATCGTGGCTTTTTTTCTGCTGCATGGCGGAGGCGTAAGCGGATTCGGCGTGACGTGGACCGTCGGTTTTCTGTCGAGTTTCGCCGACGGCATCGGCAGCGTCGGACGGCAACTCGCCGCGTCAGGAGAGGCGGGCGGAACGGGTTCGGTTTTGCGGCTCGCGGGAGATGCCGTTGCATGGATCGGCGATGCGGTGAACTTTCTGGCATGGCCGCTGATCCAGCTCCGCGACTGGCTGCAAAATTCCGACCAGCCGGTCTGGTACGACTTTGCATGCACAGCCGCGATCGTGTCGCTGCTGCTCTTTCTTCTGAACGGCGCCTTCCGGACGGGCTGGCGCGCGTTGCTCACGAGCCTGATAGCGTTCCTCGGCGCTGGCGTGGTGATGGCGGTGATGCACCTCGATCGTGGCGGACTTCCTGTGGTCGATACCCGTCTCTGGGGCGGTCTGCTGGTGACGCTCGTGGTGTCGGTGACCGGCATCGTATCGTCGATACCGGTCGGGATCGCGCTGGCGCTGGGACGGCGCTCCACCATTCCGCTGATCCGGATTTCTTCGGTCGCCTTCATCGAGTTCTGGCGCGGCGTTCCGCTCATCACGGTACTGTTTTTCGCAACCTACATGCTTCCGCTTTTTCTTCCCGGAAACTTCACCGTCGATGGCCTGGTCCGGGTTCTGATCGGAATCGCGCTGTTTGCCGGCGCCTATAACGCCGAGGTTATTCGCGGCGGCCTGGCCGCGATTCCGCGGGGGCAGGCGGAAGCCGCCAGCGCGCTTGGCCTGTCGTACTGGAAGACGACGGGACTGATCGTGATGCCGCAGGCGTTGCGGCATGTCATTCCAGGACTGGTGAACAGCTTTATCGCCTTGTTCAAGGATACCTCGCTCGTCTCGATCGTCGCGCTGTTCGATCTGCTTGGGAGCTTGCGGGCCACGTTCGCGGATCCGACATGGGCGACTCCAACCACGCTGTTCACCGGGTTTGCCTTCACAGGCATCATCTACTTCGTGTTCTGTTTCGGCATGTCTCGATATTCGCTGTTCGTCGAACATCGGCTGAATCCGGATAGGCGAATCTGAAGTTTGGAACGGGACATGACGGACGCAAATGCCATCGTTTCCATCGCAGGTCTCAATAAGTGGTTCGGCAGCTTCCATGTGCTGCGGGACATCGGCCTCGACGTGGCGCGCGGCGAGCGTATCGTGATCTGCGGTCCGTCAGGTTCGGGAAAATCGACGCTGATCCGTTGCATCAACGCGCTTGAGGAATTTCAGGAAGGCCGGATCATCGTCGATGGAATCGAACTGGGACCCAATCTGCGGCACGTCGATGAAGTTCGGCGCGAGGTCGGAATGGTTTTCCAGAACTTCAATCTGTTTCCACATCTGACGGTGCTTGAAAACTGTACGCTCGCTCCGATCTGGGTCCGCAATATCCCGAAGAAAGACGCCGAGGCAGCGGCGATGAAATTTCTTGAGCGCGTCAAAATCCCGCATCAGGCCAACAAGTATCCCGGCCAGATGTCGGGAGGCCAACAACAGCGCGTGGCGATTGCGCGCGCGCTCACGATGAATCCGAAGGTCATGCTGTTCGACGAGCCGACCTCGGCGCTTGACCCCGAGATGGTCAAGGAAGTGCTCGACACGATGGTCGATCTAGCCAAGGAAGGCATGACCATGCTCGTGGTCACGCACGAAATGGGCTTCGCCAGGGAGGTGGCGAACCGGATCGTGTTCATGGATGAGGGACAGATCATCGAATCCGACACGCCAGCGAATTTTTTCGCTAATCCGAAACATCCGCGAACGCAGCTTTTTCTCAGCCAGATCCTGCGTTGAGAAAGACGGCTCTCTGAAGAGCGTTCACGCTTCGACCTTGGTTCATAGGCAAACGGCTGCGATGCCGTTCCTCGGACGGCTAGTGTCTTTCACCGTTTCATGGAAACAGTGAAAGACACTAGGCTCCTGATTTGACGCGTTTTCTTCACGCGAACCGGTACCCACTTCGCTCGAAAACGCTCTAAGTCTGCTGACAGGACACGCACGCGAAACTTGCTCTAAGCCGGCGCGAGGGGAATCTTCACCGTGGTTCGTTTCTCGAGCCATTGCGGCACGGGAAGATTCTTGGAGCGCATGAAATCGGGATTGAACAGCTTGGACTGATAGCGGTTGCCGGAGTCGCACAGCATCGTCACGATCGTGTGGCCGGGACCCAACTGGCGGGCGAGACGAATTGCGCCGGCGACATTGATGCCGGTCGAGCCGCCGAGGCAGAGCCCCTCGTGTTCAAGCAGATCGTAGATCACCGGCACCGCTTCCTCGTCGGGAATGAGGTAAGCCTCGTCGACCTTGGCATTGGCGATCACCGGCGTCACCCGTCCAAGCCCGATTCCCTCGGTGATCGATCCGCCCGGAGTTGCCTTGGCCACGCCGTTCTTGAACAGTTCATACATGGCGGCCCCGCGGGGGTCAGCGACGCCGATGACGATGTCGTTCTTTTTCTCCCGCAGGAAAGCACCGGTCCCGGCCAGCGTGCCGCCGGTTCCGATTGAACAGATGAAGCCATCGACCTTGCCGCCAGTCTGCTCCCAGATTTCGGGGCCCGTCGAAACGTAGTGAGCCTTGGGATTGTCGAGGTTATTCCATTGGTCGGCAAACAGCACCCCGTTGGGCTCGGACTTGCGCAGGTCGTCCGCGAGCCGCTTTGCGATGTGCTGGTAATTGTTCGGATTGCTGTAAGGGAGCGCCGGGACCTCGACCAGTTCGGCTCCGCACAGCCGCAGCATGTCCTTCTTTTCCCGGCTCTGCGTCTCCGGGATCACGATCATGGTGCGATAGCCGCGCGCGCTGGCGACCACGGCGAGGCCGATGCCGGTATTACCGGCAGTGCCCTCGACCACGAGGCCGCCGGGCTTGAGATCGCCCCGCTTTTCGGCTTCCAGGATCATCTGTTTGCCGGCGCGATCCTTGACCGACTGGCCCGGGTTCATGAACTCGGCCTTGCCGAGGATGGTGCATCCCGTCGTTTCCGATGCGTGCTTCAACTTGATAAGCGGCGTATTGCCGATCGCTTCGACGACGTCGTTCTTGATTCTCATGAGATTCTTAATCTTGTCAGTCCGTTGGAGGAATACGGCAACCCTAGTTGAGAGCCGAGGGCGGTACAAGGGAACGAAGGCGGCCGATCGCACGACGGGGATGTGCGGCGCGGTCCGCCTTGTCGGGAAGAACCGTCAAGGCGCCGCCTACGCCTTCCACGAACTGCCCGGCGCAATACACGCGCGCTTCGATTCGCCCGCTTTGTGGCGACTAAATCCGGCGCGGCAGGTCGTCCGGAGCAGAACGCCGCATGAAATCTTGGTAAGATTGCCGGACCAGCGCGCGACCCGAACATCCAGAAAGCCTTTCAAAACAGGGTTTTTTGATGAAACAGGTCATCTGCCGTCTCGTGAAGGCGCTGGAACGTATCTAATGTTCTTGGCCGGGCGGGACTGTCCGTCCACTCATCGGCCCGCTAGAATAGGATGGTTCCAAAAGAAAGCGTGACTACCGGTGGCTGGGTCGTTTTTTTTATCGAAAAAGGTTGGTACGTGGGTGCTCCGCCCTCGTATGAATACCTGGTCGTCGCTTCTGGCTCCCTTTTGGGGGTCGGCGTGAGTGGCTCGAAGGTCTTGATCGATCCCCAATCGGCTGCGAGCTGGATTTGGCGTCCCGTCATGCTCCTTGCGGGGTTGGCGGCGATTGCAACCTCGGCCGGCTGCATCCTGACCGGGGATCTTCCCGATCCGGCGCTGGACATTCCGGCCACATACAACGCCGGCCGGCCAGCCACGGCCGATGCTTCGCCCACTCTCGACTGGTGGCGCGGTTTTCGCTCTTCCGAACTGACCGACCTGATGGAGGAAGCCCAGACCGTCAACCTGGATATTGCCGCGGCGACGGCGCGCATCATTCAGGCCGACCAGCAAGCCCGGATCGCGGGAGCAGCGCTGCTTCCGAGCGTCAGCATCGGCGCTCAGGAAACCTATTCCCGCACATCGGGATCGAGTTCCAGCGGCCTCAGCATCGGTGGCCGGGAGGTGGTGAACTATTCGTCCACGCTGAGCGCCGCCAGCTATGAGGTCGATTTCTGGGGCAAAAACCGCAATGCCACTCTGGCCGCGGAGGAAACCGCGAATGCGAACCGGTTTGATCGCGACGTGGTTGCGCTGACGACGCTCACCAGCGTCGCGAATGCCTATTTTCAGGTTCTTGCTTCGCAGGACCGCATTCGCACCGCCGAACGCAACATCGCCAGCGCCGCGCGAGTCCTCGATGCGATCAAGCAGCGGTTGAATGCCGGCACCGGAAGCGATCTCGACGTCGCGCAACAGGAAAGCGTGCTGGCGAACCAGCGCGCCGCCGTTCCGCCGCTTCGCGAGACCCTGGGACAGAACATCAACGCCCTTGCGACGCTGGTGGCCCGCCCGCCGGAAAGCGTGAAGGTCAAGGGCGGTTCCCTCAACCGGATCGCTGTACCGCGGGTCACTCCGGGACTGCCGTCGGAATTGTTGACGCAGCGTCCCGACATTCGCCGCCAGGAGGCTCAACTCGCATCGGCAACCGCCAATGTGGGTAGCGCGCGGGCGCAGTTTTTTCCGACCATTCAGTTGACGGGGCAGGGTGGTTATCAGAGTTCGGCCCTTGTCGCGCTGTTTCAGCCCCATGCGGCTTTCTTCAGTCTGGCCGGCGGACTGACGCAGCCGATCTTCGACGGGGGCCGGATTCTCGGTAATTTCGAATACACAAGGGCGAAGCAGGACGAACTGCTGCAGACGTATCGCAAGACGGTGGTTTCGGCGTTCGCCGACGTCGATAACGCATTGATCGCGATCCGCCAGACCACGGAGAAGCTGCGCCTTCAGCGAGAGGTTCTGGCCGCCTCGCGCAGAGCGTTCGAACTGTCCGAACAGCAGCTTCGGGCCGGCACCGCCGATATCGTCACGGTGCTGAACACGCAGTTGACGCTGTTCCAGGCGGAGGATGCATTGTCGCAGGCGCAGCTTGCGCGACTGCTGGCCATCGTGAGCCTTTATCAGGCCCTGGGCGGAGGCTGGGAACCACGAATGGAGAGGGCAGGCAATGCTCTTTAAGCCGGGTCTGGACGAAAGCGTGAAAACGGCGGGCGGCGAAGCGCCCGGCAACGCGTCGGGCCGCGGCCGTGGGCGCGCGATGTGGATCGTGATCGCGCTTCTGATCGCCGGAGGGCTCGCCTATCTCGGCTGGAACGCCTTTATGCAGAGCAAGCGCGAGGGAAGGATGCGGCCCGATCTTGCGGTTCCGGTGCTTGCCGCGACGCCGCGCATCCAGGACGTGCCGGTCTACCTCGATGGCGTCGGGGCCGTCCGCGCCCTGAACACGGTCACCGTGCGCTCGCAGGTCGATGGCAAGCTGATAGCCGTCAATTTCACCGAAGGGCAGGACGTCCGGAAAGGCGACGTGCTGGGCGAGATCGATCCCGTGATCTATCAGGCACAATACGATCAGCAGGTCGCGAAGAAAGCGCAGGATGAAGCGCAGCTTGCCAACATGCGTCTCGACCTCAAGCGCTACCAGCAACTGGCCGCCTCCAATGCCGGATCGAAGCAGCAGGCCGATACGCAGAGCGCGGTCGTTGCGCAGCAGGAGGCGCTCATCAAGGCCGATCAGGCCGCGATCGACAATGCCCAGGCGATGCTCGGCTACACCAAGATTATCGCGCCGATTTCGGGCCGGGCGGGCCTGCGGCAGGTCGATCAGGGCAACATCATCCATGCGTCCGACGCGACCGGACTTGTCATTATAACGCAGCTTCAACCTATCGCCGTGCAGTTCAGCCTTCCGCAGCAGCAGATTACGCGTGTGAATGCGGCAGTGGCGAAGGGAGTTCTCGAAGTCGATGTCTTCGGAAACGACGGAACGACGGTTGCCGATACCGGCAGGCTGGTCGGCATCGACAATCAGGTCGATCCGACAACCGGCACGTTGAAGCTGAAGGCCGAGTTTCCGAATGGAAACTTCCAGCTCTGGCCGGGCCAGTTCGTGAACGTCCGCCTCAAGGTGGAAACGCTGTCGCAGGCGACGGTGATACCGACGTCGGCGGTGCAGCGCGGTCCGCTCGGAACCTTCGCCTATGTGATCGGAAGCGATGATACCGTAACCGCGAAGCCGGTGACGGTGACGCAGCAGAACGAACAGGATGCGGTGATCGCCAAGGGCATTGATCCTACGGATCGGGTGGTCACCACGGGATTTGCCAATCTGTCCGACGGCGCGAAGGTGAGCGTGAGCGAGAACAGCCAACCGCCGACGGCTGATCTGGCGCCGCAGAAACGGCAAGGCAGACGCGGTAATCGTCAAGACGGCGGCAATGGCGAGCAACGCGGCAATCGGGGCGAGGGAGGTCAAAGGCAGCCGGGTGGCGGGGCGCAACAGAACGGGCGGTCGGGCGGCAACGCAAAGGCTCGCCCGTGATCCGCAAGACAGGGTGCCGAGCATCGAGCCCGCGGTAGCGGGTTGACAGGCGAGTTGACAGACATGGGCGTCTCTGAACCGTTTATTCGTCGTCCGATCGCAACCTCCCTGCTCGGGATCGCGCTGCTGATCGGAGGCGCGCTCGGCTACTGGGCGCTGCCGGTCTCGGCGCTGCCGCAGGTCGACTTCCCGACGGTGCAGGTGAGCACCCGGCTGCCAGGCGCCAGTCCCGACGTGGTTGCGTCGCTGCTGACCGCGCCGCTGGAACGACAACTCGGACAGATTCCCTCGCTGTCGTCGATGACATCGACAAGTTCGTTCGGCGTCAGTCAGATTTCCCTGCAATTCGATCTCAACCGCGATATCGATGGCGCGACGCAGGACGTGCAGGCGGCGATCAACGCCGCAGCCGGGATTTTGCCGAAGAACCTTCCCTATCCGCCGACTTACGCCAAGGTTAATCCGGCCGCCGCGCCGGTCATGACGCTCGCGCTGACGTCCGACACCGTCTCGCTGCGTGCCATGAGCGATATTGCCGATACGGTCCTGACCCAGCGCCTCAGCCAGATTTCCGGGGTGGGCCGCGTTTCCGTGCTCGGAGGTCTGAAGCCGGCGGTGCGAGTGCAAGCCGACCTCGCGCGGCTGGCCGCTTATGGCATTTCAATGGAAGACCTGCGGACCGCGATTGCCGGCGCCAATGTTTCAGGACCGAAGGGATCGCTGGACGGCGCGCAGCAGGCCTATACCATTGCCGCCAACGACCAGATCACGGCGGCGGACGCGTACAAGCCCATCATTATCGCCTATCGCAACGGGTCTCCGGTCACGATCGGCGATGTCGCCCGGATCGTGGATGGACTGGAAAACGACCGCACCGGCGGCTGGTATAACGGAACGCCGGCCGTCATCATCGACATCCAGCGTCAGCCCGGCGCCAATGTGATCGAGGTCGTCCGGCAGATCCGCGAGGCAATTCCGAACCTCCAGCGCACGATTCCGGCCGGCGTCAAACTGACGGTCGTCAGTGACCGCACCGTGACCATCCGCGCTTCCGTTCACGATGTGCAATTCACGCTGATCCTCAGCGCCGTGCTGGTCACGCTTGTCGTGCTGCTTTTCCTGCGTTCGCTGCGCGCAACGTTGATCGCGGGCGTGGCGCTCCCGTTGTCGCTGATCACCAGCTTCGGCATCATGTATTTCGCCGGGTTCAGCCTCGACAACCTGTCGCTGATGGCGCTGACGATCGGCACCGGATTCGTGGTCGATGATGCGATCGTCATGATCGAGAACATCGTCCGCCATATTGAAAACGGCGAGAGCGTCATGGAAGCCTCACTGCGGGGCGCGAGGGAGATCGGCTTCACCGTGATCTCGCTGACGGTCTCGCTGATCGCGGTGTTCATCCCGCTTTTGTTCATGTCCGGACTGGTCGGGAGGATGTTCCGCGAATTTGCCCTGACGCTGACCATCGCGGTCGTTACATCCGCCGTCGTATCGCTGACTTTGACGCCGATGATGTGCTCGCGTCTTCTGAAGCGTTCCGAAGACAAGCGCGCGGTTCCGGGATTGGCCTGGGCCAGCCGCTTTACCGATCGGATGGTCGAGTTCTACCGCCGGAGCTTGCTGTGGGTGCTTGGGCGCCAGCGTGCGACACTGTTTGTTACCTTCGCAACCATCGCCGCGACGTTGGTCCTTTACGTCGTCGCGCCGAAGGGATTTCTGCCGCTCCAGGATACGGCCTCCATCACGGCGGTCACAGAGGCCGGACCGTACGTGTCGTTCGCCGAAATGCAAAGTCGCCAGACCGAGGCGGCCAATGCAATCAAGGAAGATCCTGATGTGACGGGAGTCGTATCCGTCATCGGCGCCGGTTCCGTGAATCCCACGACGAATGTCGGGCGCCTGGTGATGACGCTGAGGCCGCGGAGCGAGCGCCGCGACGATGTTGCTGTCGTCGTTGCGCGCCTGAAGGAGCGCGTAGCCTCGATCCCGGGGATGACGGTTTATTTTCAACCGGTGCAGGACGTCCAGATCAGCACGCAGTCGAGCCGCTCGCAATACCAGTACACCCTGACGGGGACCGATGCCGCCCAGGTTGCCGAGTGGGCCGGCAAGCTCGTTACCGAACTTCGTCGTGATCCGCTGTTTCAGGATGTCTCGTCGGAAGCGCAGGAGAGCGGTCTGCGAGCCGCGCTTGACATCGATCGCGCGCGCGCGGGCCAGCTCGGCGTCAGCCTCCAGGGCGTCAATGATACGTTGAACGACGCGTTCGCGCAGCGGCAGATATCGACCATTTACGGGCAGGCAAACCAGTATCGCGTGGTGCTGGAGGCCCTGCCGCAGTATCAGCGCGACCCCTCGATCCTGTCGAAGCTCTATCTGCCGGGTCTTGCCGGCGCGCAGGTGCCGCTGTCGGCGGTCGCGACGTTGACCCGAACCACCGCGCCGCTGGTGATCTCGCATCGGGCCCAGTTTCCGGCGGCGTCGCTCAGTTTCAACCTTGCTCCGGGAGAATCGCTTGGCGATGCCGTGGAGCGGGTCAAGACTATCGAGCACCGGATCGGCATGCCGACAAGTATCGTCGGCGTGTTCTCCGGCGACGCGGCGGAGTTCTCGAAGTCGCTCGCCGGGCAGCCCTGGCTGATCCTGGCCGCGCTGGTCACGATCTACATCGTGCTGGGCGTCTTGTACGAGAGCTACATTCATCCGATCACGATTCTTTCGACGCTGCCCTCGGCTGGTGTCGGCGCCATCCTCGCGCTGATGCTGTTCGGGCAGGATCTGTCCGTCATCGGCTTGATCGGCATCATTCTTCTGATGGGCATCGTGAAGAAGAACGCGATCATGATGATCGATTTCGCGCTCGAGGCTGAGCGCCGTCAGGGCCTGTCGGCGACCGACGCGATCGTGCAGGCATGTCTGCTCCGGTTCAGACCGATCATGATGACCACGCTGGCTGCGCTGTTCGGCGCGTTGCCGCTGGCGATCGGAAGCGGCACCGGCTCCGAGCTGAGGTTCCCCCTCGGCATCTCGATCATCGGAGGTTTGCTGCTCAGCCAGTTGCTCACGCTTTACACCACGCCCGTGATCTATCTGGCGCTGGACCGTCTGAACAAGCGCATCGAGCAGGCCGTGCCAACCGGCGGACCGCAGCCGCCGACGATCCCCGGCGTGAGCGAAGGAATGCAATAGTGGTCTCGATTTCCGAGCCATTCATCCGAAGGCCGGTCGGCACCACGCTCCTGGCGATCGGACTGTTTCTGATCGGCTTGGTTGCTTACGGGTTTCTTCCGGTGGCCTCGGTGCCGAACGTCGACTTCCCGATGATCAGGGTGTCGGCCAGCCGGCCGGGGGCGGACCCCTCGGTCATGGCGGCCACCGTCGCCGCGCCGCTGGAGCGCCGGCTCGGCGAGATCGCGGGCATCGACCAAATCACGTCCTCGAGCACGCTTGGCTCCACCAGCATCCAGTTGCAGTTCGCGATCGGACGGAACATCGACCACGCCGCGCGTGACGTACAGGCGGCGATCAACGCATCGCTTGCGGATTTGCCGAGCGACCTGCCGACGCTGCCGACATTCCGCAAGGCCAATCCCGCCGCGGCGCCGGTCTTTGTCCTGGCCCTGACCTCAAAGACGATGTCGACCAGCGCGATCTACGATGTCGCCGATACCGTGATCGTGCAGCGCATCTCGCAGGTTCCGGGCGTCGGCGAGGTTTCGGTGAGCGGCGCGGACCAGCCGGCCGTCCGCATCGCGCTCAACCCCGTGGCGCTCTCGAATGCGGGCATCGCCACCGACGATGTCCGGACCGCGATCGTGAACGCCAATCCGCTCGGGCCGGTCGGCATATTCAATGGCGGCCGCCTGAGCGAGACGCTGTCGACCAACCGGCAGATGCGAACGGCGGCCGAATTTCGCGACATCGTCATCAAAAGCTCGGGAGGGAATTTTGTCCGGCTGTCGGACGTGGCCGACGTCAAGGACGCCACGCGCAACAGCCGCTCGATGGCGTGGTTCAACAAGCAGCCGGCGGTGCTGATCCAGATCACCAAGCAGGGCGACGCCAACGTCATCGACACGGTCGATCGCGTGAAGGCGATGCTCCCGGGACTCAAGCAGTGGATTCCGGCCGGCGTCGAGATATCGACCATCGTTGACCGGACCGGCTCGATCCGGGCAAGCGTCGACGACATGCAGTGGACGCTGCTGGCGACGGTTTTTCTGGTGATGGTGGTGGTTTATGGGTTTCTCCGCCGCATGACGCCGACCGTCGCGGCCGGTGTGTCGGTTCCACTGGCTTTGGCGGGGACATGCGCCGGGATGTGGCTGGCGGGCTTCTCCATCGACAATCTGTCGCTGATGGCGCTGGCCATTTCAGTCGGCTTCGTGGTCGATGATGCCATCGTCATGATCGAGAACATGTATCGCAACCTCGAGCAGGGGTTGCCCCCTTACCAGGCGGCGCTCGAAGGAGCACGGCAGATCGGCTTTACGGTGTTGTCGATCAGCCTGTCGCTGGTCGCCGCGTTCACGCCGCTCATCTTCATGGACGGCGTGGTCGGCCGTTTGCTGCGGGAGTTCTCGCTGACCCTCACATTTGCGATCGTGGTGTCGACCATCGTGTCTTTGACGGTGACGCCGATGATCTGCGCGCACTACATCAAACATGGAATGTCGCCCGATGCGACCCGCTTCGATCGGCTGGTCGAAGGTCTGCTGTCGCGGATCGTGGCGTTCTACGCGCGGACGCTGCGCGTCGTGCTCAATTTTCCCATCCTGACGCTGCTGGTGTTTTTTGCGACGATCGCTTTGACGGTAACGCTGTATATCAAGACGCCGAAGGGCTATTTTCCGATCGACGACAGCGGCTTCGTGATCGGTTCGACGCGCGCGTCGGCCGACGTTTCCTTTCAGTCCATGCTCGGGCTTCAACAGCGCGTCATGGACATCGTGATGGCGGATCCTGCGGTGAAGGGGATCGGCTCCTCGATCGGCGGCGGCATGCATGGAGGCGCAAATCGCGGGTTCATGTTTATCACGCTGAAGCCGCCGGCCGAACGGGGTGGGCTGCCGACCCAGCAGGTTATCGACCGGATGCGCCGAAATCTCGAGAATGTGCCGGGCATCAAGCTCTTCATGTTCGCCGCGCAGGACATTCGCAGCGGCGGCCGCCAGAGCGATTCCAACTACCAGTACACGCTCACCAGCACCGATCTCGACTTGCTGCAGAAGTGGGCCCCTGTTGTCGCCAAGCGCATGGAGACGGTGGAAGGCATCACGGACGTTTCCAGCGACCGCGAGTCGGGCGGCCTGCAACTGACCTTGTCGATCGACCGGCAGAAGGCGTCCAGCCTTGGCGTCAAGGTTCAGGACATCGATAACGCGCTCAACAACGCCTTTTCGCAGCGGCAGATTTCGACGGTCTACACCCAGCGCAATCAGTATCAGGTCATTCTCGAAATCAATCCGCAATTTCAGCAGGACCCGTCCAACCTTGAACGCATCTTCGTTGCGGGAGCCAATGGAGTGCAGATACCGCTATCGGCCGTCGTCCAATATCGGCGCGATCTCTCTCCGCTAGCCGTCTATCATTCCCAGTCGTTCCCATCGACGACAGTATCCTTCAATACGCTGCCGGGAGTGGAGCTGGACGATGCGACGGCCAATATTCAACGCGCGGTCGATGAATTGCACATGCCCGAGGGCATCCGCGGAAGTTTCCAGGGCAACGCCGCCGATTTCCGCAAGACGTCGGGACGGCAGCCGCTGCTGATCCTGGGCGCATTCGTCGCGGTCTATATTGTTCTTGGCGTGCTTTACGAAAGCCTCGCGCACCCGCTCACCATCATCTCGACGTTGCCTTCCGCGGGCCTTGGTGCGCTGCTGGCGTTGCAGATCACCAACACATCGTTGACGATCATCGCATTCGTCGGAATCATTCTTCTCATCGGCATCGTCAAGAAAAACGGCATCATGATCGTCGACTTTGCGCTTGATGCCGAACGCCATCGCGGTCTGTCGTCCGCGGACGCCATCTTCGAGGCATGCAGTGTGCGCTTCCGGCCCATTCTCATGACCACCATGGCCGCAATTTTCGCCGCGGTGCCGCTGGTGCTCGCGACAGGGCCGGGAACGGAACTGCGCCGTCCGCTCGGCATCACCATCATTGGCGGACTGCTCGTTTCGCAGATCCTGACGCTTTATACGACGCCCGTAATCTATCTCCTGATCGACCGGTTGCGGCGGCGAGGCGAGGTGGCTCCGGCTGTCGCGCCGGCCGAATAGGCGAAAAGCGACCGGCTTCCTTGCCGGAGGAACGAGTGCGTCGTATAGCGGGCCATGTCCAAAAACGCCGCGCAAGCTGCCGCCGACAAAAGTCCAGAGACAGTCGAGGATTGTCCGCGGTGTCGCAAGCCGTTGGCGCTCTGCATTTGCGACAGTGTCGAGCCGGTCCGCAACAGGACGTCGCTCTTGATACTGCAGCATCCGCAAGAGCAGGACAGGGCGCTCGGCACCGCCCGGCTGACGGCGCTCCATTTCCGGGATGCCGTCCTGAAAATCGGGTTGTCGTGGCCGAGCCTGTCGAAGGCGCTCGGCCGGCCGGTGGATGACCCCTCCCGCTGGGCGGTGCTTTATCTCGGTTCGGCCAAGGCCGATTCTTTCGGCGCCAACCGCGCCATCGTGGCGATCGATCGCAAGGGCGAGATGGAAGAGGATCAACGCGGTATTCTCGCCGATATCGAGGGCTTGGTGCTGCTGGACGGCACCTGGAGCCAGGCCAAGGCGCTGTGGTGGCGCAACGCGTGGATGCTCAAATGCCAGCGCATCATTCTGGGACCGCGCCAGCCTTCGCGCTACGGCAAGCTTCGCAAGGAGCCTCGCCGGGATGGACTCGCCACGATCGAGGCGGCAGCGATGATGCTTGCTGGTTTGGAAAATCGCCCGGACATCGAGACGACTTTGCTCGCGAGTTTCGAGCGGATGCTGGCGAAATATCGCGAAGTCCAGGCGACGACGCCCGAACTTGCGCCCCGGCCGAAACCGAAGAGGGATTACCGCCGCCGCAAGCGGGTCTGAACGGCCGCTTCAGAAACGCAATTTCAGAATTTACATTGAACCAGTCTGAGCAAGGTTGCCTAACTAGCTGATGCTCTATATTGATCCGGATTCAAGGGGCCACGTGGCGGAGTGGTTACGCAACGGTCTGCAAAACCGTGTACTCCGGTTCAATTCCGGACGTGGCCTCCATCAACATAATCAATGGCTTAGGTTGATTATTTGATGAAATGCAAAACCGGTTCGCGAGCCTTCATGCGGCTTGCCGCATCATTCAGCAGGCGCCGTTCCATCCATCCGGGAAAGGGAAAAACGGCCAGGTGACAGCGTTGTCATTGGCGGCGTTGTCATTGGCGGCCTTTGGCGGCTCGCCGAAATGCAGGTCGTCGAAATGGAGGTCGTCGAATTCCGGCGAGTCCTTCGGCACGGCCTCTTCGATGCGCGGAGCAATCGCGGCGCTCACCGCGTTCAGCATCCGTTCAAACTCGGCTTCACTCATGCGCGCCTCACTTTTTTTGTTTCTTGCGCACACAGTGCCAGAAAGGGCTTGGGCTCTCGTTGCGGGAATCACTAAAATTGCATCGATCGCCGGTCAAAGCGATCCTCAGCACTGGGGACACCGGGAACCTGCGGCGCGGAGCTTTACCACCGATCGTCGAACGCGGGCGCGGTCGTCAAAGGTTGACGGGTGGTTAACCGGCGGCGGATCGCCATCGCGGCGCGAGTCCCGATCGCGGTGAAGAAACTCGCGGGATGAATGCTGAAGGCCGGCGCGACGATTTGCGATCGGATCGATTTAACCCTGTCGCAATCGGCAATAATTATTGTTTCCTTGCGCTCCGGGGTATTCGTTAAGAGGACACGGACAGTTTTTGTAGTTTTTTCTGCGATTGGAGAAATTGATCCGCATGTGCGGCATTGTCGGAATTCTGGGATGCGGTCCCGTCGCGGATCAGTTGATCGATTCGTTGAAGCGCCTCGAATACCGCGGTTACGATTCCGCCGGCATCGCGACACTGGAGGGAACGCTTCTGGCGCGCCGTCGCGCCGAGGGCAAGCTGCGGAATCTGGAAGCGCGCCTGCGGGCTGACCCGCTGGCGGGACACGTCGGGATCGGACATACGCGCTGGGCAACGCACGGCAAGCCGACCGAGAACAACGCTCACCCGCATGCGACCGAGCGCGTGGCGGTCGTCCACAACGGCATCATCGAAAATTTCCGCGAGCTTCGCGACGAGCTTCAAAAAAAAGGAGCGGTCTTCCAGACCGAAACCGATACCGAAACGGTCCTGCATCTCGTCGACGGCTATCTCGCCGCTGGCCTCGATCCTGTCGAAGCGGTCAAAGCCACGCTGTCGCGGCTTCGCGGCGCCTTCGCCCTCGGCTTTATTTTCGCGTGCGATGATAACATTCTGATCGGCGCGCGTAACGGACCGCCGCTGGCTATCGGCTATGGCGAGGGCGAAATGTATCTGGGATCGGACGCCATCGCGCTCGGGCCGTTCACCGATACGATCAGCTATCTCGAAGACGGCGACTGGGCGATTTTGACCCGCCAGGGTGCAACCGTCTACGACCACCGGAACGCCGTCGTTCAGCGCGAGCGCGTCAAGCACAGCGCCTCGACCTCCCTGGTGGACAAGGCCAACTTTCGTCACTTCATGGCCAAGGAAATCCACGAACAGCCCGAAGTCGTCGGGCATACGCTTGCCCGTTATGTCGACATGGCGACGGAGCGCGTGTTGCTTCCGACCGATCTCCCGTTCGATTTTCGTGAGATCAGGCGGGTCTCGATCGTGGCTTGCGGGACCGCAAACTACGCCGGTTACATCGGCAAATACTGGCTTGAGCGTCTGGCCCGGCTGTCCGTCGACATCGATATCGCATCGGAATTTCGCTACCGTGAGGCTCCGCTCGGCAAGGGCGATCTCGCCATCTTCATTTCGCAATCCGGCGAGACCGCCGACACGCTCGCGGCGCTTCGTTACGCGAAGGAGCAGGGATTGCACACGCTCTCGGTCGTCAACGTCACGACGTCGACGATCGCGCGCGAGAGCGAGAGGATGTTGCAGACCCTGGCGGGGCCGGAGATCGGCGTCGCTTCGACCAAGGCTTTCACCTGCCAGTTGATGGTGCTTGCGGCGCTCGCGATCGCCGCAGGCAAGGCGCGGGGCGAGTTATCTGGGGAAGACGAGGCCAGGCTCGTGCACGGCCTGATCGAGGTTCCGCGGCTGATGTCGGAAGCGCTGGCCACCGAACCGCAGATCGAGAAGCTCGCGCGCGACATCGCCAAAACGAGGGATGTTCTGTATCTCGGACGAGGCACCAGCTATCCTCTTGCCCTGGAGGGCGCGCTCAAGCTCAAGGAGATTTCCTATATCCATGCGGAAGGCTACGCCGCCGGCGAACTCAAGCATGGACCGATCGCGCTGATCGACGAGAACATGCCGGTGGTGGTGATCGCTCCCTACGATCGCGTTTTCGAAAAGACCGTGTCCAACATGCAGGAGGTGGCGGCGCGCGGCGGCAACATCATTCTCATGACCGACGCAAAGGGGGCCGCCGAGGCGGCCGTCAAGTCGCTGGTGACGATTATCCTGCCCGACATGGCAGCGATGTTTGCACCTCTGATCTATGCGGTTCCGGTGCAGTTGCTGGCCTACCATACCGCTGTCGTCATGGGCACCGACGTCGACCAGCCACGCAATCTGGCAAAATCCGTCACAGTCGAATAAGACTGGGGAGCGCCGCGGTCCAACGCGCCGCATGCAAAGTCTGCTGGAATGCCTATATGAGCAGATACTGCCCTTTTGGACCCCTTGATCTGGAACCACGATGACCCGTGACAATTCTTCGAGCGGCGCCCCAGGCGACCCTCCCCAGGAGGTGCCCCGCGGCGTCATCGCGCGATTCCGGAATTACTTTCTGACCGGTCTGATTGTCGCAGGCCCGGTCGCGATAACGCTTTATTTGACCTGGTGGTTCGTGAACTGGGTCGACAATCTGGTGCGGCCGTTCGTCCCCATTACGTATCGGCCGGAAACGTACCTGCCTTTCGGAGTGCCGGGATCGGGTTTGATCGTCGCGGTATTCGCGCTGACGATGCTCGGCTTCCTCACGGCCAATCTGATCGGCCGGACGCTTGTCGATTTTGGCGAAAAGATTCTCGGCCGGATGCCGGTGGTGCGGGCGATCTACCGCGGACTCAAGCAGGTTTTCGAGACGCTTTTTTCCGGATCCGGATCGAGCCTGCGCAAGGTCGGCCTGGTCGAATTTCCGTCGCCCGGGATGTGGTCGATCGTCCTTATTTCGCAGGTCCCGAGCGCGAATGTCGCCGCGCGACTTCCGGGTCAGGAGGAGCACATTTCGGTCTTCCTGCCCTGTGCGCCCAACCCGACCACAGGATTCTTCTTTTACGTACCGAAGAGCAAGGTGGTCGAGGTCGACATGAGCACGGAGGAGGCGGCAACCCTCATCATGTCTGCGGGCGTCGTTCAACCGAACTCCGATCAGCAGAAGAAGCTCGCGGCTCTTGCGGACGCGGCCAATGCGACCCGCGCGGCGAATGATTCCGCCCTTACTCCCGAGACTGCAAAGGTCGACTGACGTTCAGCCTGCACCGATCAGGGGCAGGGCCTCGTCGCGCTCGAACAGATACAGCAGGCATCGCAAGGCTTCACCCTGCGCGCCGGACAGCTTCGGGTTCTGCTTCATGATGCGCAGGGCTTCGTCGCGGGCCTGCGCGATGAGCTGCGCGTGAACATCGGAGCGCGCAATGCGATAGCCGGGCAGGCCGCTTTGGCGAGTGCCGAGCACGTCGCCTTCACCGCGCAGCTTCAGATCTTCTTCGGCGATGCGGAAGCCATCGGTGGTTTCCCGGATCACCCGCAGCCGTGCATCGGACATCTCGCCCAATGGCTCGCGGTAGAGCAGCAGGCAGGTTGAAGACTCGGAGCCGCGGCCGATCCGTCCTCGGAGCTGGTGGAGTTGCGCAAGGCCGAAACGCTCGGCGTTCTCGATGACCATGATGGTCGCCGCCGGAACGTCAACGCCGACCTCGACCACCGTTGTCGCGACCAGCAGATTGATTTCGGCCGCCGCGAACTGCGCCATCACGCGGTCTTTCTCAGACCCGCGCATCTTGCCATGGACGAGACCGACCTTGCCGCCGAAGCGCGTTTTAAGGCTGTCAAATCGTTGTTCGGCATCGGTGAGGTTCACGGTTTCGGATTCCTCGACCAGCGGGCATATCCAGTAAACCAGCTTTCCGGCCTTCACGGCACGGCCGACCGCGTCGATCACCTCGTCCAGCCGGCTGTCGGGGATGGCGCGGGTATCGATCGGCTGCCGGCCGGCGGGCTTCTCGCGCAGTTCGGAGACGTCCATGTCGCCGAAATAGGTCAGAACCAGCGTGCGCGGAATCGGTGTCGCGCTCAAAACCAGCACATCCACGGCCTCGCCCTTGGCGGTCAAGGCAAGGCGCTCGCGCACGCCGAAACGATGCTGTTCGTCGACGACCGCAAGCGCCAACGCCTTGAACGCGACATCGTCCTGAATCAGCGCGTGGGTGCCGACGAGCAGGTCGATGTCGCCGTCGGCAAGGCGCGCAGTAATCTCGCGCCGCTCCTTGCCTTTCTCGCGCCCGGTCAGGATCGCGACGCGCAAGCCCGCCTGTTCGGCCAGCGGCGCGATGGTCTTGATATGCTGGCGCGCGAGGATCTCGGTCGGCGCCATCAGCGCGGTCTGCTTGCCGGCTTCGGCCACCGCGGCGGCGGCGAGCAGGGCGACGACTGTCTTGCCCGAGCCGACATCGCCCTGAAGCAGCCGCAGCATCCGCACCGGTTGCCGCAGGTCGTCGCTGATCGCGGCGGCCGCCTGCTGTTGGGATGCGGTCAGGGCATAGGGCAGCGCGTCGATGATCCTGCTGCGCAGGCGCCCGTCGCCGGCGTGCCGGCTTCCGGCCGGCCGTCGAAGCCGCGCCCGCACCAGCGCAAGCGCAAGCTGGCCCGCAAGCAACTCGTCGAAGGCGAGGCGTGACCAGAACGGACCTTCCGGCAGGATATCGGTCAATTCCGAGGGAACGTGAACCCGATGCAGCGCTTCCGCCATCGGCGGGAAGTTGCAGCGGCGCAGGATCTCCGGGCTGATCCATTCCGGCAGCGCAGGGAGCTTTTGCAGGGCCATCGCGATCGCGCGCCGCAACGTACCCAGCGCTAGGCCCTCGGTGAGAGGATAGACCGGGTCGATGCCGGAGAGCTTTGCCAGTCCCGCTTCATCGACAACGCGGTCGGGATGAACGATCTGCAAGGTGCCGTCGAACATCTGAGCGGTGCCTGACACGTAGCGCCGGGCTCCAACGGGAAGCAGCTTTTCGACGTAGCCCGGTTGGGCGCGGAAGTAGGTCAGCACGACGTTTCCGGTCTCGTCCCCGGCGTAGACCAGATGAGGTGCGCGCGAGCGTCCGGGCGGCGCGGGGCGATGCCGGTCGACTGTCACTTCCAGCGTCACCACGGTGCCGGGAACGGCATCGCGGATTTTGGGTCGCGCCCTGCGATCGATGACGCTTGCGGGCAGGTGAAGCAGCAGATCGATCAGGCGCGGGGTTTGGTCACGCCCCAGCAGATACCGGAACAGCTTGTCCTGCTTCGGGCCCACGCCCGGCAGGCTGGTCACCGATGCAAAGAGAGGATTGAGCAGTGCAGGGCGCATCGCGCGACTCGACGGATGGCGAGGTGGGTCCGGTACGCTGGAATCCTTGAATGCAATTTTCGGATTATGCAATGCGCGAACGGGTGCTGACATCCCCATTCGCCAGCGCTATATGATGCCGGCCCGGCTCGTCCGGGCTTTCGGCGTTCGGATGGGATTGATGACGGGATCGACACGATCGAGCGGCGGCCTTGACGACCGCCGCAAACGGCTCTTGTTCCGCTGCTGGCATCGCGGCATGCGCGAGATGGACCTGATCCTCGGCCGATTTGCCGATGCGGAAATCGGCTCGCTCACCGATGCGGAGTTGATCGATTTCGAGAGCCTGATCGAGGTCCCGGACCCCGACCTGTACGCCGCGTTGAGCGGCGGCGCTCCACTGGCTCCCCAATACCGCACGGCTCTGTTCGATCGCATCAGGTCGTTTTCTCCACCAGGGCCGGACGCATGAAGACGACTGCACGATCACCCGCGGACTCGCTCTCGCCCGGCCGCCCGCTGACGCTTGCCAACGTCGCGGAAGGCGCGGAGGGGCTTGTCGCCTCCGATCTCGCTCGCGCCATCAAGGCCAAGGCAGGACGGCAGGCTTCGGCCGTGAGCCTCGCCGTTGTCTGCCGCGATGGTCCGCGCATGCAGCAACTGGCGCGCGCGCTGGAATTCTTCGCGCCCGATATTTCAGTGATGCAGTTTCCGGCATGGGACTGCCAGCCCTACGATCGGGTCTCGCCGCACGGCGGCGTCCTTGCCCAGCGGCTCACGACGCTGGCGCGGCTGTCCCGTCTGGCCGGCAGCGAGGCGCCTCTGATCCTGCTCACGACCGTCAACGCCATTGTGCAACGCGTGCCCGCGCGCGAGATCGTCGCGTCTCAGGCCCTGTCGGTCGCGCCGGGCCACGTGGTGCCGATGGACTCGATCGTCGCATGGCTGGAGCACAACGGCTACAACCGCTCCTCGACGGTTCGCGAGCCCGGCGAATACGCCGTGCGTGGCGGCATCCTCGATCTGTTTCCGTCCAGTCTCGACCAGCCCGTCCGGTTCGATTTCTTCGGCGACTCCCTGGAGTCGATCCGCTCGTTCGACGCTGAAACCCAGCGCACGCTGCTCGATGTGCGTTCGCTCGATTTGGTCCCGATTTCAGAATTCCAGTTCGTCACCGAAACCATCCGGCGCTTCCGGATGGGATATGTGGCCGCGTTCGGGGCGCCCGCACCGGACGACCTGCTGTACGAGGCCGTCAGCGAGGGACGGCGGTATCCCGGCATGGAGCACTGGCTGCCGTTGTTTCACGAACGCATGGACACGCTATTCGATTATCTCGATGGCGCGACCATCGCCGTTGAGCCGCAGGGCGAGGACGCAGCGAACGAGCGTTTCAAGCAGATCGCGGACTACTACGAGGCGCGGCGCGAGGCCGTCGAGCATTCCGGCGGCGGTGCGATCTACAAGCCGCTTCCGCCCGACCGGCTTTATCTGACGCCGGACGAATGGACGAAGCGCATCAGTGAAAACGTGCTGGTGCGGCTGACGCCTTTTGCGGTGCCCGACGAGGCCGTCGATGTCATCGATGCCGGCGCGCGGCAGGGGCGGAATTTCGCGCCCGAGCGGGCGGACGCCACCGTCAACGTTTTCGAATCCGTCGTATCCCACATTCAGGCGTTGCAGGCCGCGCGGAAGAAAGTCGTCGTTGCGTTGTGGAGCGAGGGTTCGCGCGATCGCATGGCGAGCATGCTGCGGGACCACAAGCTGCTCAACCTGACGAGCGTCAATGTGTGGCGCACGGTTCAGGCCACGCCGCGCAATGAAGTGATGCTCGCGGTCGTCGGCATGGAGTCGGGGTTCGAGACCGAGACCGTTGCCGTTATCAGCGAACAGGACATTCTTGGCGATCGTCTGGTGCGACCGCGCAAGGCGAGCCGCAAGCTTGAAAATTTCATCTCGGAAGCGACCAGCCTCGCGGCCGGCGATCTCGTCGTCCACGTCGAGCACGGCATCGGGCGTTTTACCGGTTTGCAGACGCTCGAGGTGAGCGGCGCACCGCATGATTGCCTTGAACTGCGCTACGCCAACGAGACCAAGCTGTTCCTGCCGGTCGAGAACATCGAACTGTTGTCGCGCTACGGGTCCGATCAGGCCAATGTCGAACTTGATCGTCTCGGCGGTGGTGGCTGGCAGGCCCGCAAGGCCAAGCTGAAAAATCGCATTCGGGAGATTGCCGGCGAGTTGATCAAGGTTGCAGCGGCGCGGCAATTGCATGAAGCGCCGAAGCTGCCGGTGCAATCCGGTCTTTATGATGAGTTCTGCGCGCGCTTCCCCTACGAGGAAACCGAGGATCAACTCAGTGCGATCGAAGCGTCGCTGAAAGACCTGGAAAGTGGCCGGCCGATGGATCGGCTGGTATGCGGCGACGTCGGTTTCGGCAAGACCGAGGTGGCGTTGCGGGCGGCCTTCGCCGTCGCGCTGGATGGCAAGCAGGTCGCCGTCGTGGTGCCGACGACGTTGCTGGCGCGCCAGCATGCCAAAACATTCACCGAGCGGTTCCGCGGTTTTCCGGTAAACGTCGCGCAGGCGTCGCGGCTGGTGTCGCCGAAGGAGCTGACGCAGGTCAAGAAGGGACTTGCCGATGGCTCGGTCGATATCGTCGTGGGCACCCACGCGCTGCTCGGCAAGTCGATCAAGTTCAGGGATCTCGGACTTCTCGTCGTGGACGAGGAACAGCACTTCGGCGTCAGCCACAAGGAGCGGCTGAAGCAGTTGCGCGCGCAGGTCCACGTGCTGACGCTGAGCGCGACCCCGATTCCGCGCACCCTGCAACTGGCGCTGACCGGCGTGCGCGATCTCTCGATCATTGCTTCGCCGCCGGTCGATCGGCTCGCGGTGCGAACCTTCGTGGCGCCGCACGATCCCTTGATGATCCGCGAGGCGCTGCTGCGCGAACGCTATCGCGGCGGCCAGGCTTTCTATGTGGTGCCGCGCATCGACGATCTGGCCGAGGTCAAGGAGTTCCTCGACAAGCACGTGCCGGAGATGAAGGTCGCCGTCGCCCACGGGCAGATGCCGCCGACGGTGATCGAGGACATCATGTCGGCCTTTTACGACGGCAAGTATGATGTGCTGCTCTCCACCACCATCGTGGAGTCGGGTCTCGACATTCCGTCCGCCAATACTTTGATCGTGCATCGCGCTGACATGTTCGGACTGGCGCAACTTTACCAGTTGCGCGGTCGCGTCGGCCGTTCGAAGCTGCGCGCCTACGCGCTGTTCACGCTGCCCTCGACGCACAAGATCACGGCGCAGGCCGAACGCCGCCTCAAGGTTCTGCAATCGCTTGAAACGCTCGGAGCAGGCTTCCAGCTTGCATCGCACGACCTCGACATTCGCGGGGCCGGAAACCTGCTTGGCGAGGAGCAATCGGGCCACATCAAGGAAGTCGGGTTCGAACTCTACCAATCGATGTTGGAAGAGGCGATCCAGAACCTGAAAACCGGTATGACGGAATCTGCCGACGACGAGCGGTGGTCGCCGCAGATCACCATCGGCATGCCGGTCCTGATTCCGGAAGACTACGTCGCCGATCTCGCGGTGAGGCTGTCGCTGTATCGCCGGCTGGCCGACCTCGACACCGATGACGAGATCGACAATTTCGCAGCAGAATTGCGTGACCGGTTCGGCCCGCTGCCGGATGAAGTCCGCTACCTGTTCAAGGTCGCCGCGATCAAGGCCTATTGCCGTCGCGCCAATGTCGAGAAGGTGGACACCGGGCCGAAGGGGGCCGTGATTTCCTTCCGCGACAACAAGTTCGCGCAACCCGATCGGCTGGTCTATTTCATCCGCCAGCACGGGCAGGCGGCGAGGGTTCGTCCCGATATGAAGGTGGTGTTCTTCCAGAACTGGGAAACTCCGGAGGAACGCCTGACAGGCACCACCGAAATCATGCGCCAACTCGCCAATCTCGCGGCAGACCGCAAAGCGGCGTGACGCTATTACGACGCTGCGCGATGCGCCGCGTCGTTCAATCGGGCGAGAAGCGATTGTGCGGAGTCGTGGGGCTGGGACGCGGTCAAGGCGACATGAGGATCGAGCCGCAGGGCTCGTTTGCTGCTGTGCGCCGTATGCTTCATCACGCTCGAAAGCCGCCGTGCGATCATGTGGGCGTTACGTGGATCAGCGTCCGAGAAAACCACGATGATCGACCCGTCATCTTCGAGCGTGCCGAAATCCATCCGCCGCATCAGCCGGCTGAGAATACGCGCCGCATCCAAGAGCTGGCGATCCAGCTTTTGATCGAGCGAGAACCGCGCAACTGACAGCCGCCCTCCGTCGGATTTTGTCTGAACGATCGCCGTGTCGAGTTCGCGATGAAAAGCATCCACGGTGAGCAGGCCGGTTCGTGGATCCAGCAGGCCACCCGCATCGAGCGATTTCAGCGTGCGACAGAGGCGCGCCTCGAAGGCGTGTTGCCGAACCAGCGGCAGGAATGTGCTTGCGATATGAGCCGGTTCTCCTGACATCCGTTCGAGGTTGGGAAGATCAAAGGCCGCCGCGAGATTGCCGGCGGTGACGGCAATCGGCAGATTGCGAAAGCGGGCGTCTTCCGCCATCACGGTGAGAAGCGCCTCGACGACGCGCCCGGTGAACCCTTCTCCGATAACGATGCCGTCCAGGCTGCGCGCGTTGAGATGCTTCGCAGCCGCCTCGATGCTGAGCGCGCCGACCACGCCGACTTGTTCGCCAAAAACAACAGATAGCGCGGGGTAGGTGGCGCCGCGCCCGATCAGGAGAACGGTCGCGTCATGGATCGGGTCATCGTCCGGCTGGCGTATCGGTGCAGCCGGATTGCTTGCGAGCCGCCGCAGCACGGTCGCGTGCAAGGTTCGCACGCGAAGCGCGGCGTTGAGACGCGCGCCAAGCCGGTCGAGCCCGCCGCTTGCGGACGAGTACGGCAGTGCGTTGTGCGGCCATGGCATGATGGAATCGGCGACGATCAGCGGAACGTAGGGCTGCATTGCAGCAACCTGGGTCGCCAGATCATCGAAAGCCGTGCCGCAGCCTTCTGTCGTGGCGACGAACACCGCCGCTGGATGAAGCCTGGCAACCGCGCTCGAAACCTCTAGCCAATCGGTCTCAACAACGGGAAGGATGTTTAGGCAGGACAGGGAGGTAGCGAGCGGCTGGCGGCTCCCGGAGGAAACAACGATGAGCGGGCCTTGATGGGACATTCTTACCAAACTCGAACACGCGCCGGCGCGCCCGAGCCTAGTTTGCCGTCCTTAATGCCGCGTCAATGGATGGAACTGATTTCGATCAGCCCGGAACCGATCGATCGCGAAAGGCCTCCACCATCAGGGGGTTCAACCCGAGTTCGGCAAGCGCCTCGCGGGCGCGTGCATTGTCGTCGGTGCGTCCGGCGAGGCGATGGCCGCTCAGGCGGTCGGGAAGAGCCGTCAGCATCGCATTCGAACCGAGCCGCCGCGCCCATTCCTGCAGGTCATCGGCAAGAAACCGGTAGCCGCCGACGGCGAGAACGCCGGAGGGCGGGGCCGTTATGGCGATTCCGCCCGTGGCCCGATCGATCCGCGCGGCATAGCCGGTATCGACATAGTCCGGCGGAGCGAGCGCGGCTAGGGGATCGACCGGCCGGTCCGTGACGGCGTAAGCCGCAACCGGCACCATGGGACCCCTTAGCCCAAGCGTCCCCTTGGGGGTCAAAATGATCTCGCCGGCCGTCGATGACGCGGGGACTTCGGGCGGGGCTCGATAAGGCCCAGGCATAACCGGAGCGGCCGATCCGTCGTCGGCGCGCCGGATACCGAAAAGGCCGGCTTCGCCGAACAGATAAACATCCGTCATCCGGATTCCGTTTTGAGGCCAGAGCGCGCTTGAGCCAACCTGCTCCGGAGTCCGCCACAGGCCGACGACGTGACGCAGGCTTTGCGCCGATGACAGAACGTCGGCTTCCGCCATCCGCAATGCCAGCGGGGCTGGCGCAATCAGCGTTTCGCAACGTTCGGTCTCGATCTGCTGCATCATCATGGTTTCGTCGAAGGGATGATGCATCGCCAGCGTGCCGCCGCTGAGCAGCCACATCACGAACGAGGAGGCCAGCCCGGCGAATGACGACGGCGCGAGGGCCGAGAGGATGGTGGCTCCCTGAGGCAATCCGCTCTCGAGGAATATTGCGAGGCCGGCGGCGATCAGGTTGACATGGGTTCGCGGCACGGCGAGGAAGCCCGAGCCCGAGGCTTCGAATGTCACCACCGCGGGACGACGCGAATCCTGGACCGCGAGCCGAAAGCTGTCAGCGTTCAAGTCGCTGGCAACCACATCCAGCGGAATCATGCCTTCCGGCAGATCGCTGCCGAAGCCGCAGACATGGCGTATGGAGAAGGCTTCGGCAGCCGCGTTCATCGCGAGATCGGCATGATCGACGCCGTCGATACGACCCATGGCAACGATCGCGCGCGCGCCGGTGCGGTTGAGCGCCACGGTCAGTTCGGCCTGTCGCCAAAGCTGGGGCAGCAGCGCGACGATCAGGCCGGCACGAAAAGCGGCGAGCACGGTCAGTGCCAGTTCGACGGTGTTGGGCAGTTGAACCGCGATCACCGAATTGGGCGGCAGGCCGGCTTCGATAAAATGGCCCGCCAGCGCCGAGACGGCCCGGTCGGCCTGCGCGAAGGTCAGGCGCCGCGGCGGCTGTCCAGTCACCCGCAACTTGTCGGGCGGGTCGATCAGCGCCGGTTGATCCGGCTGCCGGGCGAGGATGCGGCCGAACAGTTCGTCCAGCGTGGGCGATATGTTGTTCTGGAGCACGGCGTCACTGGCTCGGCTTCGGCGGCCTTTGCCACCATGTTTCGGGGAGGTATCCGGTCAACGCGGTCGCTTCCGGTCGTTCTATCCGATTCCAGCGTGCAATCCATTGCTCTTGAACGTTGTAGACCGGAATTACGTAGAAGCCGGACATCAGGGCCCGGTCGAGCGCGCGAACCGCATCCACGAAGTCGGGCCGGCTTTTCGCCTCGAGCAGGGCGGCGATCATGGCGTCGACCGCCGGATTCTTCACGCCCATGTAGTTTCGCGTTCCCTGGATGTCGGCAGCCTCGCTGCCCCAGTAGAAGGACTGCTCATTGCCCGGCGACAGCGATTGATCCCAGCGGTTCTGGATCATGTCGAAATCGAAAGCGAGCCGCCGCTGGTCGAACTGGACCGCATCGACCGAGCGCACGGTCACCTCGATCCCGGCCCGCTTGAGATCGCGCGCATAGGTGAGGGCGATTCGTTCCTGGTCGCGCGTCGTCACCAGAATCTCGAAGGCGAGGGGCACCCCCGTCGGGCGGTGACGCAAAACCGACCCGTCAAGCTCGTAACCGGCTTGCGACAGCAGCGCGAGGGCGGCACGCAGCGCCGTGCGGTCGCGACCCGAACCGTCCGTCACCGGCAGACGATAGCTGCCGTCGAGAATATCCTGCCGCACGGCCGACCCGAACGGCTTCAGCAGCGAACGTTCCTGTTCGTCGGCGGGGCGCGCATAGGCTGACAGTTCCGATCCCGCGAAGAAGCCGCCGGCGCGGCTGTAGAGCCCGAAGAAATAGTTGCGGTTGATCCACTCGAAATCGAACAGCAGCGTCAGCGCTTCGCGGACGCGGATATCCGAAAACATTGGGCGTCGCGTATTGAAGACCAGATATTCCGACGGCGCGGGCAGGCCGGTCTTGATGGCTTCGCGAATGAGGTGACCGTTGCGGGCGGCGGGAAAATCGTAGCCGTCATGCCAGCGCAGCGGTTCGGTCTCGACGCGGAAATCGTACAGCCCGCGCTTGAAAGCTTCGAACTGACTATTGGCGTCGCGATAGAAGTCGAGCCTGATCGCGTCGAAGTTCCACAAGCCGCGATTGACCGGAAGGGCGCGTCCCCAATAGTCCGGATTGTGCGTCAGGGTGACACTCGCTCCGGGCTTCACCGCGGTGACGCGATACGGCCCGGAACCCAGAGGCGCTGTCATCGAGGTCTGCTCGAACGTCGCGGCGTCGATCGCGTGTTTCGGCAAGATCGGCATCAGGCCGAGAATCAGCGGCAGTTCGCGATCTCCAGTTCCGCCGAAATCGAACCGCACCGTGCGCTCGTCGAGCGCCTCGGCCTTCGCCACCTTCGAATAATACTGGCGATGATTGGGGCGTCCTCTGTCGCGCAGGAGTTGCCAGGAAAACAGCACGTCTTCGGCAAGCACGGGCCGCCCGTCGGAAAAACGCGCCAGCGGGTTGAGGTGGAAGGTGGCGTAGGTTCGGGCCTCGTCCGTATCGATGCTGTCCGCCAGGAGGCCGTAAAGCGTGAAGGGCTCGTCGTTGCCTCTCGCCATCAGGCTCTCGACCACGAATCCGCGTATTTGCTGGACGGCGACGCCTTTGACGATGAAGGGGTTGAGGCTGTCGAAGCTGCCCGAAATGCCCTGCACCAGCCGGCCGCCCCTGGGTGCGTCCGGATTGGCGTAGGGCATGTGGTTGAAATCGGCCGGCAACGCCGGTTTGCCGTGCATCGCGATGGCGTAGCTTGGACTTGCCGGAACGCTCTCGGACCATCCCAGGACGCCAGAGGCGACCATGAAGCTGAGGCAAAGCCAGATCAGGTCACGGCGGCGCGACGTCGGTTTCAGTCGTAGGCTGCGGTTTGATTCGGCCTGGCGCACAGCCGAATCTTACCACAGCCGTTGCCGGGCGCGGAAAAGACCAAAAACATCTGTTACCATTGCTGTTTTCGACCGTCACTGTATTGAACGCGGGCAATTGAACGTGATAGGGCCATCTGTCACGTAACCGCCTCATTTCGCTAAGAGACAGCCGCCAACGGTCGAGGTGTCGGTGCCTGCGTCGCAGCGTTCGGGCGCCATCGTTCAGAAAGGGTTTTCCGCAATGAATTTTCGTCTCTTGGCTGCGACGGCCCGGCCGCGCGAACGGGCTCTCGCCCTGTTGGCCGCGGTGACGCTGGCGGCTGTACCTTTTGTACCTGACGCGCTCGCCCAGACTGCTCCCGCCGCCAAAGGCAAGACGGCCGCTCCGCCAAAGGCAGCCCAGGCTGCTCCGGCCGCAGCCCCGGCCGAACAACAGGTCCAACTGATCTATGCGCCATGGACCAAATTCTGCCTGAAGGGTCAGGACGCGAAGGCCAAGCAGGTCTGCTTCACCGGCAAGGACGGTCGGATCGAATCCGGCCAGCCGGTGATTGCAGCGGTCATTATCGAGCCCGAAGGCGAGCCGAAGAAGATCCTTCGCGTTACGCTGCCGCTCGGCATGCAGCTCGTCCACGGCACGCGCATCATCATCGACAGTAATCCGCCGCAGCAGAGCCCTTACGTGATCTGCTTCGCCAATGGCTGCATGTCCGATTACGAACTGACGCCGGAAATGCTCGCGCATCTCAAGAAGGGGCAGAACCTGATCGTCCAGGCGATCAATTCCAACGGCGCGCCGCTGACGCTGCCGCTGCCGCTGGCTGAATTCGCCAAGGCCTATGACGGTCCGCCGACCGATCCGAAGGTCTTCGAGGAGACCCAGAAGAAGTTGCAGGAGGAGCTGCAAAAACGGGCTGCCGAAGCGCGCGCGAAGCTCGAAGCCACCCAGCAGAATGCGGGCTCAGCCCCTGCCGCCAAGCAATGAGCATGATCCCGAAAAGCGGAAGCCGGTTTTCGGAAAAAGATCATGCTCAAACAAAAAGATAAACGACGAGTCTGATTCAGCGTAGTTGAAACAGACTCTAACTCTTCAAGAAGGCAACCGGAAAAGGCGCTCGATGGAGCGCCTTTTTTGTCGATCCGTAACGGATGAAAAGCTTAGAGCCCTTCCGCGTCTGATGGAAGCGGAGCTCCGTGTTTTTGATTTGACGCGTTTTCTTGACGCGAACCGGTAGCCACTTCGCTTGAAAACGCTATAGCTTCAGTTGAGCGACGGGTTACGCGGGCGATAGCCGCCGGATTTGTCCTTGATGAAAATCTCGGCCACCTGCGAATGCCGGATTGGCTCACCGGAGTCGTCAGGCACAAGGTTCTCCTCGGACACGTAAGCCACGTATTCGGAATCCGCGTTTTCGGCGAGCAGATGGTAGAACGGCTGGTCCTTGTGCGGCCGGACATTTTCCGGGATCGAGAGCCACCATTCCTCGGTATTGTTAAAGACCGGATCGATGTCGAAAATCACGCCGCGGAACGAAAAAATCCGGTGGCGAACAATCTGGCCGATCTGGAACCTGGCGGTGCGCGCTTTTCCCATTCTCGTCGAATAGACCAGGATTGCGGCCGAAGCTAGAGGCAAGCTGATCAATCAAGCCTCGGTTCGGGTCAGCGGACCGGACCGCGCCGGGTCGCCAATCCTCCGGGACGATCGGCCGCGGTTCAAGACCGGCTGGATCGCGTTTCCGTGTGGGGAGGTTTCCGCCATGACGGGGCGAGGCCCTCGCGCATGGCAAGACGCCGGAGCGGGCCAATCCCGCTGATCAGGTGCAGTCCGAGCGCGCGCGCGGTCTGAATTGGCAGGAACTCGCTCAGCAGCGACCGGTTGGCGAAGTCGATCGCCCATGTCCGACTCAGCACGTCGCTGCGCCGCGCCGTTTCGAAACGCGCGAGGGTGCGAGGTGAGCCGGGATCCTCGCCCGATGCGAGAGCGCCGCGGACAACGTCCGCGATGTCAGCAGCATCGCGCAGGCCCATGTTCAGGCCTTGCGCGCCGATCGGCGGCAGAACATGGGCGGCTTCGCCGACCAGCACGACGCGGTTGCTTGCAAAGCGCGCCGGCCGCTCGATCGCGAGCGGAAACAGATTCCGGCCCGGTTCGACGCGGAGCCGTCCCAGGATCGAATGTAATTGCCTTTCGGCGGTTTCGGCCAGGTCGTCGTCGCTGAGCCCCTTGAGGCGTGCGGCCTCCTGCGGGGAGGCGACCCATACGACGCTGGAGCGGTCTCCCGGCAACGGCACAAAAACGCAGGGGCCGTGCGGCGTGTGAAATTCGGTCGAGGTATTTTTGTGCGGCCGGGCATGGGCCACATTGAACGTCAATGCAGCCTGATCGAGCGCGCGGCGCGTCACGTTGATGCCGGCGGCTTCGCGGCAAAGCGACTGACGTCCGTCGGCTCCGACGACGAGATGGGCGGTCAATGTCTCTCCCTGCCGCGTCGTGATGGTGACCGCGGCATCGCCCGGCGCCACATGCTCCGCCTCGCCGTCGATCCGCGTGAGGTTGCCGGCTTCCGCGGCTCGCGCTTCCATGGCGGCCATCAGCGCGCGGTTTTCGATATTGTAGCCGAAGGCATCAAGTCCGATTTCGTCGGATGAAAACCGCACCTCGGGAGCACGGATAAGGCGTCCGGTATCGTCGACGAGCCGCATGACGCGGAGAGCCGCCGCATCGGCCTCGCAGCGGGGCCATACGTCAAGCTGCCGCAGCAGATCGACGGAGCCGCCAAGCAGCGCAGTTGTCCGGTTATCCCCGTAGGCGATGTGGCGGGCGACCAGCACCGTGCGGGCGCCGGCATCGGATAGCGCGATCGCCGCCGCCAGGCCGGCGGGCCCGCCGCCGACCACGGCGACGTCGTAAATAGTACCCGGTTTCGCACTCTCGTTCATATGCAGACAATCAACATTCGCAGCCGCATTTTCAAGCCCGCCGGCGAACATTGTCAGCGACTGATCATGTTCCCGCTCGTTTGAGCGGCGTAACGCCGCAACGATCGTTATGCAAACCGGTACGATTCCTGATAGCAAGATGGCCAATGAGCCAGTCGAGCCGGCAGGACCCGCCACCCGGACCCCGAACGTCGCGAGCCGCTGCGTTCTGCGTTCATGTTTTTACGGCGGCGGGCAGCGGCATCGCGCTGTTGGCGCTGCTTGAGGCGGTGCGGGAGCACTGGGCGGCGATGTTCGCCTGGCTTGGTCTCGCGCTCGTGATCGATGGCCTGGACGGACCGATCGCGCGGCGGCTGAACGTCGAGGCCGCGCAGCCGAACTGGTCGGGCGAGGTGCTGGACCTCGTGGTCGATTTTGTGACCTACGTGTTCGTTCCCGCCTATGCCGTTGTTGCGAGCGGGCTGCTGCTGCCGATCGCAGCGCCGTTGCTGGGCGTGGGTATCGTCATCAGCGGTGCGCTTTATTTCGCCGACCGCCGGATGAAGACGGATGACAATCACTTTCGCGGCTTTCCGGCGCTGTGGAATGCAGCCGCATTCTACCTGTTCCTGCTGCATCCATCCCCGGTGATATCAACGCTGGCCATCGCATCGCTCATCGTTTTGACATTCGTGCCCGTCAAGGTGTTGCACCCTGTGCGGGTGAAGCGGTTGCGCGGTCTCAATCTGTCGCTGATCGCCGTATGGACTGTGCTGGCGATCATGACCATCGCGAAGAATTTCAATGTGGCGACGCCGGTCACCGCCGTGCTCTGCGCCATTGCGCTTTACGTTGTCTGCGGCGATGCCGTGATCCGTGTCCTGAGGCCAGAAAACCGATGATCGAACTGCTGACCAGCCCGGAAGCATGGGCCGCGCTGTTGACGCTGACGGTCCTTGAGATCGTGCTGGGCATCGACAACGTCATTTTCCTGTCGGTGATCGTGTCGCGTATCCCGCCACCGCAAGCGAAGCGGGCGCGCCAGATCGGACTGGCGCTGGCGCTGATTTTCCGCATCCTTCTGCTGAGCATTCTGGTCTGGCTGATCGGCCTGACAACGCCGGTTTTCACGGTGAAGGAATTCGCGTTTTCCTGGCGCGACGTGATCCTGATCGGCGGCGGCCTGTTCCTGATCGCCAAGGCGACGCACGAGATTCACGGCGAGGTTGAAGCGCGCGAACCGGAGGAAGGGAAAGTTTCGAAATCGAGCGCGTTTTTCTGGATCATCGTGCAGATCATCGTCATCGATCTGGTATTTTCGCTCGATTCCATCATCACGGCGATCGGCATGGCCAAGGATCTCGAGATCATGATCGCCGCCGTCATCATCGCATGTTTCGTCATGTATGTATCGTCGGGACCGGTAGCGCGGTTCGTCGCCGAGCATCCGACGACCAAGATGCTGGCTCTGACGTTTCTTGTTCTGATCGGGGTCGCGCTCGTCGCAGACGGATTCCATTTCCATATCCCGCGCGCTTATATCTACTTTGCGATGGCGTTCTCGGCGGCGGTCGAACTGTTCAACGTGCTCGCCAGGCGCAACCGCTCCAGGGCTGGCCGCTGAGTTTTTTCAGCGGTTGTGTTGACAACGCAGGCTCAATGCCTTTCGCTCTCCATAGCGCAGGGGCGGCAGGAGAGGAGCGATGGCCAAGGCGGTGCGCGTTCATCATGTGGGCGGTCCCGAGGCGCTGGTTTACGAGACCGTGGATGTCGCCGCGCCGGGGCAGGGCGAAGTTCGCATCCTGCAACATGCCGTCGGGCTGAACTTCATCGACGTCTATTATCGCACCGGCCTCTACAAGGCGCCGGCCAAACCGTTCGTCGTCGGCAACGAGGCCGCCGGTGAAGTCGTGGCGGTCGGGCCTGGTGTCACCGACTTCCATCCCGGCGACCGCGTCGCTTACTATTTCAATCTCGGCGGTTACGCGACCGAGCGAAACATTCCGGCCGACAGGCTGGTGAAGCTGCCGGACCACATCACCTACGAGCAGGGCGCGGTGCTCATGCTCAAGGGCCTGACGGTGTGGTATCTCCTGCACAAGACCTTCAAGGTCGAGCACGGTCATCGCGTGCTGATCCACGCGGCAGCCGGCGGGATCGGTCTGCTGGCGTGTCAGTGGGCGAAGGCGCTCGGCGCGAACGTCATCGGCACGGTCGGATCGCAAGCCAAGGCGGATCTCGCGCGGGCCAACGGCTGCGATCACGTCATCCTTTACAAGGAAGAGGATTTCGTCGCGCGCGTGAAGCAGATCAGCCGCAACGAGTTATGCGACGTGGTCTATGACGGCGTCGGCAAGACCACGTTTCCAGGCTCGCTGTCCTGCCTGCGGCCGCGCGGCCTGTTCGTCAGCTTCGGCAACGCCTCCGGGCCGGTGCCGCCGTTCGCGCTGACCGAACTCAACAATCACGGGTCGCTGTTCGCGACGCGGCCGAAACTGAACGACTATGTGGCGACGCGCAGAGAGTTGCTTGAAGGCGCCGATACGCTGTTCGCCGCCGTCATCAACGGAACGCTCCACGTTCCGATCAACCGCGCCTACGCCTTGAAAGACGCAGCGAAAGCGCATGCCGACCTCGAAGGCCGGCTGACGACGGGAGCCGCGATCCTCAAGCCGCAGTAGCTGTTGCCGGGCGAAATATCGCGAACAGAATTTTTCGCAGGAGCGCTTGTGAGAGAATTTCCGTCCGGAAATCAGCGGTTTTGAGCAATCCCATCGTTATTTCCTCACCGATCTTGCAGCCGGCGGGAGGCGTCGTTCATTGTAGCGCGTATTGGGCCGGAGACCGAAGATGTACCAACCATCGGACGAGATTCGCGTTAACGTGAGCGCTCGCAGCGTGACCGAACGCATGATGGTGCGCGTCCAGACCTTTGCGTTATATGGCTCGCTGGCGCTGATTGCCGCCGTTGTATTTGGTTCGCTGTCGATCCACCCGTTCTAGTCGAAGCGGGTTATTTCGCCGTCTTGAACGGCGCAATCGCGATGTCATTGTCCCTGAGCGCCTTGCACAGAACCCGCGCGATATCGACCGCGCCCGGCGTGTCGCCGTGGATGCAGACGGTATCCATCCGCATCCTGATCGCCTTGCCGCTGATCGAGATCACCTCTCCGGACTGAATCATTTTCACGGCGCGTTCGGCGACGGCTTCGGCGTCGTGAAGGACGGCGCCGGGCTTGCTCCGCGGCACCAGCGATCCGTCATCCTCGTAAGCGCGATCGGCGAAGACCTCATGCACCATTGGCAGGCCGAAGGCTTCGCCAGCGGCAACGAGGCGGGAATTCGCGAGCACCATGAAGACGAGATCGGGGTCGACCGCCCTGATCGCCGAGGCGATCGCGCGCGCGGTCATGTCGTCCTCGCAGGCGACGTTGGAAAGCGCGCCGTGCGCCTTCACATGCGTGACCCGGTGCCCGGCCATGGTCGCGATCGCCTGCAATGCGCCGATCTGGTAGGCGACGAGGTTCTCGATTTCCGACGACGTGAGGCCGACGATGGGCCGCCGCCCGAAGCCGTGCAGGTCACGATACCCCGGATGCGCGCCGATGCTGACGCCGCGCGCCTTGGCGAGATCGACCGTCTTCTTCATCGTGTCTGCGTCTCCGGCGTGAAACCCGCAGGCGACGTTGACGGACGTCGCAAGCTCGAGCATTGCGGCATCGTTCCCCATCGGCCAGACGCCGAAGCCTTCGCCGAGATCACAGTTGAGGTCGATCGTCATGAGTTTTCTGTTCCGATGGAAAGAGCGCATTGCTGCACTTTAGCGGGTGGCCCAGCTTGTCACGTTTCGCTGTCGAGTGCATTCACCGCGGAGCCTGCGATATTGGCGTTCTGCAGCGCGTCGGTGATGTCGGGATCTCGCACCTCGCGCACCCGGTCCGGCAGTGTTCGCAGGAACTCCGCCATCGCGCGCGCTTCGGCCTGCGCCTCCGCAACAGTGACTGCCCGGAAGCGGAAGCCGCGGCCGACGGGGATTTGCGCGAGGCGGCCGAGATCGGCCGAGATGACGGTCGCGATTTTCGGATAGCCGCCGCTGGTGCCGCGATCCGGCATCAGCACGATCGGCTGTCCGTTGCCGGGAACCTGAATGCTGCCATTCACGGTGCCGTCGGAAACGATGTTGTAGCCGTGCAGATGCGTGATGGCCGGACCTTCAAGGCGATAGCCCATGCGATCGCTCGTTGCTGAAACCTTCCACTCGCTTTCGAGAAACAGACCCTTCGCCTCTCCGAATTCGTTGTCCTGCGGCCCCATCACCACACGGATCGGATCGCCGGAGAGAGCGGGAAGCTGGACCCGCCGCTCGGCGGCTGGTTTTGCCGCATCGACATCGAGAGCATCGCCCACCTGCAACGGCCGCGGAAAGGGAGAGCCGAGGCCCGCACGCGCATTGACTGCGAGGCTGCCGAACGTCGGCTCGCCCTTTACTCCGCCCTCTATGGCGAGATAGCTGAAGGTGCCGCCGCGCGCGGCGGCGAGCGTCAGGGTGTCGCCGTCATTGAGCGTGCAGGATTGATTGAACGGCAGCGGATGGCCCGCGACCTCGACGTGTCTTTCTGCGCCGGACAGCGCAACGCGCACCTTGCCTTCGCGGGCAACAAAACCGGCACTGAGCGGCCCGACTTCGATCACAGCCGCAAAGAGCGGATTGCCGACGAGGCAATTGGCCACAGCCAGAGCGAGACGATCCATCGCGCCGCCCGGCGTCAGGCCATAGCGCTGTGCGCCGTAGCGCCCGCCGTCCTGTACCGATGTCGCAGGCCCAACGGCGGTGACGAGGAGCTTGCTCATGGCGTCACCAGTTCAGCGACGAACTCGCCGCGCGCGGCGGCGCGATCCTGTTCAACGAACTGCCTGCCGTCTATCGCATAAAACGTAACGGCGTCTCCGGGTTCGAGCAGAAAAACCGGATCGCGGTGAAGCTGGTAAGTGCGCACGGCGGTCCGGCCGATCAGATGCCAGCCGCTGGGGCCGGCAAGACACTGGATGCCGGTCTGAAGACCGCCGATCGAAATTGAGCCGGCGGGTGTGAGCAGGCGCGGGTTCTGCCTCCGTGGCATTTGGAGTGAATCGTCAAGGCCGCTGAGATAGGAAAAGCCCGGCGTGAATCCGATCATGGCGACACGATAGTCGCCGGCGATATGACGCGCGACGATGTCGTTCGGCGTGGTGTTCAACGTCCTGGCGACGTCTTCGAGATCGATGCCGTGTTCGCCGCCGTAGGCAACTGGGATACGCCATCGGCGGCTTCCGGTTGCCGGCGGCACAGGCAACCGGGCAAGCGTCGTCAGGCGTTCGCCGAGTTCATCGAAACCGATCCGAACCGGATCGTAGTGGACGAGCAACGACCGGTAGGTCGGCACGGCTTCCGTGACACCCTCGATCGGCGCATCCGCAAGCGCGCGATCGAGCGCGAGCACGCGACGGTTCGCCACATCGTCGATATTGCGGCCGAATTCCACCGTGATGGCGGCATCGCCGCTTGGCAAAAGACGTGGCGGGGACAAGGGCGCGGTCATGACCGATCAATGGTTTAGTCCAGGGTGACATCGCAGGAATAGCGTACGCAATTCCAATGAATTATTGATGGCAAGCTCACAGGATGTTGTAATCGGCGGAAACGTGCGAGGCTCCTCGCGGCAGGAACGAATGCGGTGCGCCGTCGTAGCTCATGCGGCAACTCAGGAGGTCAAAATGGATATCCATCAGGCAGGCTCGCGACCGGCGAAACCGGGGCCCAAGGAGTATTTTTCAGGCACGGTCATGGTCGAGCCAATCATCGCTGCCGCGAATGCGCCCTCGCGCGTCATGGCTGTAAGCGTCGCGTTCGATCCCGGCGCGCGCACCGCATGGCATACGCATCCGCTCGGCCAAACCCTGTACGTCGTATCGGGTGTCGGGCTGGTGCAAACCGAGGGTGAGCCGATCCGCGAGATCCGTGTCGGCGATACCGTATGGATTCCGCCGGGAGAAAAGCATTGGCACGGAGCGGCGCCGAACGCCGCCATGACCCACATCGCCGTGCATGAGGCCCTCGACGGAAGCGCCGCCACCTGGATGGAACACGTCACCGACGCGCAATACGCGGGCAAAATTGGCGGCTGACGAAAAGAAAAGAGCCTTGCCAACGCGGGCAGGGCTCTCATCGTCGATGACTTTATTGCCTGACCGATCAATTCAACCGCGTCCAGGTCTGACCGCCGCAGAACATTCCGCCGAATGCGCAGCCCTGGACCCGCAGGCCGTCCTTGCCCTTCATCGCCAAGGTGGAGCTATAGGTGCTGCCGCTTTTCGGATCGTAGATCTTTCCGCTCCACCTGGAGCCGGTGGGCTTCATGTTGATCAAAACCTTTTCCTTGTTCCGGCCGGTGTGGGAATCCACCGAATATCCACAGAGGTTTGTCCCGCACTCTTCAATCCGGACCTGCCCTTCCTTTTTCTCGGTCAGCCATACGCCGAGCGGTCCGACCGGTTCGGCGGCCGGGGGGAGGGGCGGCTGAACCGGCTCCGCGACTGGCGCGGCGGTGGCGACGACGCTGGTGTTGGCCGGCTCTCGGGTTGGTGACATCGTCGTGTCGGGCTTGGCTGTCGGCATAATGGCGCCGGTCGAAGCAGGAGCTGCGGTCGGCGTCGCGGCCTGTTGCATGGGCGCTGGCGTTGCGACAGCGGGAGCAGCCGCCGGGGTAGCGGTTGCGGAAGGCGTGGCCGGCGCGGCGCGGGCAGGGGTCGCCGGCGCGCCTGATCGGGCCGTATCCCGGACGTCGGAGGCGTCGTCGACAAAATCCCTGCGCCCGGAGTCGTAAAAGCCCGGAATCGAGATCGAGATGCACGAGGGGGAATCGCAGCCGCGCGGCGCGTGGATTCGCACGGTGCGGCCGCCGATCTCGAATGAATAGTTTTGACCCGCCTGAGCGGTCGAGGCGGTGAGCAGCAACGCGGCGGCGATGGCGAGCTTTTTCATGGGACCTCCAGTCCGGTTCGGATTGTCGAGGCCGACCCTATCCGCGCCGGGTTCTCCGGAATGTGACCCACATCACTCCTGCGACCGAGTCATGACCCCGCGCCGTCCAAAGGAGGCGCGCATTCCCGATGGCGACGAAAAGCCTCCCATTCGGAGAGTGGTTATTGCGTCAGTCAGGTGTGGCTGGGGGACGGGTTACTCGTCGGCGCGCCGGCCGATTTCTCCGCCGGCCATCTCGCTGCGCAGTTCTTCGAACCGCCGGCGGGCGTCGCGCTCGCGGTCGTCGACAAACTCGATTGCGGCTTCTCGGGTCATTGGCCCCGTGACGAGCGGGTAAGAGCTTTCTCCGATCGTTTCGTGTACGAAATAGTCACCGTTGTCGTGGCGGCGCGCCGTCCACTTGAAGCGGACGGCGACGAGCGGGCCGGGCCCGAACTTCGTGTAAGCGTCGTCCTGAGCGACATCGGATGAAGGATCGGCCGCGGAAAGGTCGGCCGCGATGGGCGACTCTGGCGGCATGTCCTCCGCCACCTCAAGTTCGGGCTGGTCTGTTGTTTCCGGTTCATGTGCCTCGCCGGCATCCCGCTCATCGGAAACGTCCGGCGCGTCGCCGGGAGCCACAACTGCCTCGATAACGTCGGTCTGATCGCTTTCGCTCACCCGCTATCTCCCCAATTGAGATGGGGACGGCACGGCCGCGAGTCCGCAAGCTGACGCATCCGTCGCCCCATACGCATCCCGGCGCATGTATCCAGACTCAAATGGGCGGTTTTTTGTCTTTGCAGGGGCGGCGTCGAACAGTGCTGTGGTCGGCAGCGGGCGGATCCGTGCGGCGCGGAGCCTGACGAATGAATACTGAATGTTCTGGTCTATGAACCCTGCAAACCAGGTCTGTTTCGTCTGCCGAAAACCTTCAAATGGAGTCCGTAGATTATCGCTTTCGCCCGGTCTGAAGCGCATGGTTTTTTCGACCGGGATACTCTGCGCGGTCGATCAGTCGTCTCTCGCGATCTCTTTGGGCGCCTCTTCCTCTTTGCGCGGCGGGTGTGATCGCACGTAGCGATAGCTCGCATAAAAGAGCAGGCCGCAGCCAATGATCGCGCCAAACATCAATAGGGGCATGGTTATCGTGCCTCCAACAGCGAATGAAAGATCGGCCTGCCGTGAAAGCGCACGGCGCGATCCTCTTGCGGAACTCTAGATCGCGGAAGGCGGAAAGGGAATATCGGAGTTCACGGTTGCGGCCGGGAGCAGGGGGGCGGAAACATGCCGACGAGCGTTGGTTGCGCAAGATAGTGGCCCCGGATCGAGCCTGGGAGACCCCCCGTGGAGCCGATATCATCTCCTGCTATCGCCGCAGACGTGCGGCGATAGCAGGCTGGACGTGAACCCCGCAGCTATCGCATCCGCATGTTCTGCAGAAGGTCTTCTCCCCTCAGGTTTCGCGTTTTTGCGCTGGGAATCCGGCGTGCAGCCGTGCCGTTTTCGTTGCACTTGCCGCTTGTATTTTTGGAGCCCGTGCACTGCCGGCTACCATCAGCCGGGCAAACAAACACGGTCGAGGTGGTGCAGCCGACCAGAGCGTTTCCCTTTATTCCATAGTTACAGGTTTGTCCCGCGTTATGCATGTTATCGCACGCTGCTATCACTTCCCCCACGGGGGCCGCCCCGGCCGGGCTTGCAATCACGCCGATCGCGAACGCGAATAAAATAGCCAAGGGAGTCTTGTTCATGGAAACCTCCTCAAATTCCATTAAATTACAAGTATGAAGCTGTGGCGCTTGAAATGATAAATCGCACCCAGTGTGAAGTTACTTTTCACATTTCTACGTCGGGAGAGCCGGACAATAGTTCAATCCGAAGATAAAGAACGATATAGCAAGTATCTCCACGGCATTTTGTGATAATCGGCGCCTTTGCCTTAACGTTATCATGTGATCGTTCGCGTCGGCTGATGGCGGTCGACAACGAAGCGCGGGAGGATTAAACGATCGCCGAGGCTGAGCCGAACTTGTGGTTCGACATTGTTCATCAATTGCGACCATGAAGACGCTAAGTCAGGTGGATGACTCCGGCCGACCCCGGGCTCCCGAGGCGCTGGTGGAATCCGGAGAGGGCGAGGTCGATGTCCGCATTGGACGAACACGTTGAGATTTGGCCGGAGAGGACGGCGCAATGAGCAGTTGGACGCTTGTTGCTCGACCCGGAGGAGATAGCGCCGCGGCGGTCGATCTGACGATCGACGGCGGATCCCCGCTCACATTGGGCCGGGTCGAAATTGAGAGATTGGAGGCCGCGCTGGAGAACGCGCTTGCGGGCGTGGACGATATGTACAGCCGGATTTCATGCGTGAACGCGGGCAACCAGATCGTTGTATCGGTCGACAAGGTCACCGTCGCGGCCCTGCGATATGACAGGGCGGAACTGATGCGCAGCCAGCTGAAAGAACTTCTGGCGGGCGAGGGCACCGAGTTTATCGGCTAGCGTAAGAGGCTGCGCTGAGAACATTGCACGTTCGTCGCCACCAGGGGCGTGCGCTCGAATCGATCGCCCTGATTTTTCGGATTGTCTGAACGCCCCGATATCGCCCCGGGTCGTCGTCGTCCCCAAACGGCGTATCTGTCCGAACAAAGGCCCCGCAATCCTGTCGAGTAGGACAGCCGCGCTGGCCGCGAGCCAAGCTCGCAGCACAGGGCAGCAATGCTGTAATGCGTGGCCGTATAAAACTTTTCGCCGATCATAAGAAGAAAACCCGTCTGTCCGGCGGGGTTTTTACACGATACCGACGATCAGCGGGCGATTAAGCTCTTCGATAACGCTATGCGCGCCCTGCGCGGAAGTCGCTATGCAAGATACGCAGGGGTGCTCCACCGCTAACGGTAGAAGTAAACGAAGCGATGTATAGTAAGAGATACATCTCCCCTTGACGGAAGAAAACCCGCCGGTGTTTCGGCGAGCTGCGTCGCGGATCTGCTTCTCGGACGTGCCTCCATGGTCCGATCGCGGGTGCGTGCGATATGGGGAAGTCAGGAAGAGAAAAAATGATGTCTGATGCAAATCGAGTTGAGTTCGGGAAGCGCCTTGCGAAACTTGTTGCTGATAAACATTGGACGGAAGCGCAATTCGCCCGGGAAGCATCGAAGCGCTACCGTGGCGCTCATGATTTCCGTCGCTGCGACATCTCGCTCTACATGCGCGGCATTCAGTTTCCGAAGCCCGCGCGCCTGAAGGCGATCTGCGAAACCCTCGGGGTCGCGGAAAACGCGCTTGGCACCGAAGTTCACGTCGGCATGACGCACTAGCAGAGTGGATTTGACATTCGCGACCGTTTTACAGCGAATGCGAGAAGCGAAGGTCAAATCCAAAGCGCTACTAGAAACTTATATTTGCTAGTGGTCCTCCATTTCTAACATTTGCAAGAACGCCCGCCGCACGGGGATGCAAATGTTAGAAACGGACCACTAGTTCGAAACGTTAGCCCCGCCAGAGTCTTTCGGTCCTGCTGAAATCAGAACCACGATTCTGATCCGTGGCGTTTTCAAGTGACTATCGCCCGCCATCAGGGCGAGGGCGTGTTCGGCTCGGAAACGCCTCATGCGCAGGCTTTTTCGATTGCCATGAAAACGGAAGCCGCTCGTTGGACGGCCTCCCGCGATCAGGCAGTCCTGGGGACCGCCGGGATGCGCTGTCCTGTCGCGCCCCGCGAAGGACGAGATTGTCACGCCGCTGCATAATGAATATACTTGAGAGAGTGTCCGCCGGCCTTTACCGGAGAGCACGGCAGCAGGTTGCAGCGATTCATGACAGCACGTATCTTCAAGCCCGCCAAAAACGCGATGCAATCGGGGGTCGCCCAGACCAGGGAATGGCAGCTCGACTATGAGCCTGAGCAGGCGCGGGTTATCGAGCCCCTGATGGGCTGGACCAGCTCCGGCGACATGAAGCAGCAAATTACGCTTCGCTTCGATACAAAGGAGGACGCCATCGCCTATTGCGAGCGCGAGGGCATTCCCTATCAGGTGATCGTGCCAAAGCCGAAGGCGGAAAGAAAGGCCGCCTACGCCGATAATTTCGCATTTCGCCGCATCGAGCCCTGGACGCATTAGCGCGGGTCGCGTCGCCTATAATCGCCATGGCCGGGCATGGATGGCCCGGCATGGCCGCTGGAGGAACGGCGTCGTTGCTGCTCGGCCATAGCCGTTTGAAGAACGGCTTCGCCTCGCTCGCCTATGGTCCCGGCCATCCATATTTTTTCGTTGAAATTCCAAAGACGTGGACGCCCGTCATAAAGCCGGGCACGACGGGTTGCTGATTCCGTCTAAAAGAAACATGCTCCAGGCGAGAGCTTCAACGCCTGCCACCATCCTGGGCCGCCATGGCGCTTCGTTCCGGTATCGATCCCACGTCGTCCGATTTTGCGCGCAACGTCGATGCGATGAAGGCTCTCGTCGCGGAGTTGCGCGACAAGCTCGCGGTCGCCGCGGGCGGAGGCGGCGAGGCGGCACGCGCCCGCCATGCCTCGCGCGGCAAGATGCTGGCCCGCGACCGCGTCGATCGGCTGCTCGATCCCGGCACCGCGTTTCTCGAACTGTCGCCGTTGGCGGCGAATGGCATGTACGGCGGCGATGTGCATTCGGCGAGCATCATCACCGGCGTCGGCCGCGTCTCGGGCCGCGAATGCGTGATCGTCGCCAACGATGCCACCATCAAGGGCGGCACCTATTATCCGATGACCGTGAAGAAGCATCTGCGGGCGCAGGATATCGCGCGGCAGAACAATCTGCCCTGCATCTACATGGTGGATTCCGGCGGCGCTTTCCTGCCGCAGCAGGACGAGATCTTTCCCGACGAGCGCCATTTCGGCCGCATCTTCTACAACCAGGCCAACATGTCGGCGCAGGGCATTGCGCAGATTGCCATCGTGATGGGGTCCTGCACCGCGGGCGGAGCCTATGTGCCGGCGATGTCGGACGAGAGCATCATCGTCCGTGATCAAGGCACGATCTTTCTCGGCGGGCCGCCGCTGGTGAAGGCCGCGACCGGCGAGGTCGTCACAGCGGAAGAACTCGGCGGCGCGGACGTGCATTCGCGGCAGTCCGGCGTCACCGATCACTATGCACAGAACGATGCCCATGCGATCGGGATCGCGCGCCGCATCGTCTCGACCTTGAAGCCGCCGCATCGCGCGCCGCTCAACATGCGCGAACCGCGAGAGCCGCTGTTTGCGAGAGAGGAAATTTACGGCGTGGTGCCGGCGGACGGCCGCAAACCGTTCGACGTGCGCGACATCATCGCGCGCATTGTCGACGGATCTGAATTCGACGAGTTCAAGAAACTCTATGGCCAGACGCTGGTGTGCGGCTTCGCTCACATCTGGGGCTATCCGGTCGGCATCGTCGCCAACAATGGCATTCTGTTCAGCGAAAGCTCGCTGAAGGGTACGCACTTCATCGAACTGTGCTGTCAGCGCGACATTCCGCTGGTGTTCCTCCAGAACATCACCGGTTTCATGGTCGGCAAGAAATACGAAGCCGGCGGCATCGCGCGCGACGGCGCCAAACTTGTCACGGCGGTCGCGACCGCCGCCGTGCCGAAATTCACCGTGGTGATCGGCGGCTCTTATGGCGCGGGCAATTACGGCATGTGCGGCCGGGCGTTCTCGCCGCGATTTCTGTGGATGTGGCCGAACGCGCGGATTTCCGTGATGGGCGGCGAGCAGGCCTCCATCGTTCTCAGCACGCTACGGCGGGAGAATATCGAAGCCAAAGGCGGCACGTGGTCGGACGAGGAGGAGCGTGAATTCCAGGCGCCGATCCGCGCGCAATACGAAAGCCAGGGCAATCCCTATTACGCCACCGCGCGGCTGTGGGACGACGGCGTGATCGACCCGGTGGATACGCGTCTGGTGCTGGCGCTCGGATTGTCGGCGGCCGCGAACGCAGTCGTTGAGCCGACGACGTTCGGCCTGTTCAGGATGTGACGATGGCGCATAGCCCAAGCTATCGCCGCTTCAACACGCTCCTGATCGCCAATCGCGGCGAGATCGCCTGCCGCGTCATCCGTTCCGCCCGCGCCATGGGGCTGCGCACGGTCGCCGTTTATTCCGAGGCCGACCGCGAGGCGCTGCATGTCGCCATGGCCGACGAGGCTGTGCTGCTTGGACCTGCGCCTGCCCGCGACAGCTATCTCAATATCGGCAAGGTGATCGCCGCTGCCCGCCGGACCGGCGCGGAAGGCATTCATCCCGGCTATGGATTCTTGTCGGAAAATGCTGCCTTCGCGCAAGCCTGTGCCGATGCGGATATCGTATTCGTCGGCCCGACCGCCGCGATGATGACCGCCATGGGCTCGAAGTCGGGTGCCAAGGCGTTGATGGAGAAGGCGGGGGTGCCGCTGGTGCCCGGTTATCACGGCGAGGCGCAGGACGATGCCACGCTGCAAGGCGCGGCGGACCGCATCGGCTATCCGGTTCTGGTGAAGGCATCCGCCGGCGGCGGCGGCCGCGGCATGCGGATCGTACAATCGGCGACGGAATTCGCGCCGGCGATCGTCAGCGCGCGGCGCGAGGCGCAAGCGGCGTTCGGCGACGAGCGGATGCTGATCGAGAAGTACGTCGAGAATCCGCGCCACATCGAGGTGCAGGTGATCGGGGATGCGCACGGCAATCTGCTGTCGCTGTTCGAGCGCGAATGCACCTTGCAGCGACGGCACCAGAAGGTGATCGAGGAAGCGCCTTCGCCAACCCTGAACGCGGCGCAGCGCGAGAAGCTATACGAAGCGGCGCGCAAGGCGGCCGGCGCGGTGAACTATGTCGGCGTCGGCACGGTCGAGTTCGTGTCCGACGGCAAGGAGGTGTTCTTCATCGAGATGAACACGCGCTTGCAGGTCGAGCATCCCGTGACCGAATTCATCACCGGCATCGACCTGGTCGAATGGCAGCTCCGCGTCGCGTCTGGCGAAAACCTGCCGCGAACGCAGGACCAGATCGTCATGAAGGGCCATGCCATCGAGGCGCGCGTCTACGCCGAGAATCCGAACAAGAACTTCATGCCATCGGTCGGCCGCATCACCACCTGGCGCACGCCGCCGGAGATCGACGGCTTGCGCATCGATTCCGGCTACCGCAAAGGTGATACGGTGTCGCCACACTACGACGCCATGCTTGCCAAGGTGATCGCCTGGGCGGAAACCCGCGATGCTGCGATCGGCCGGCTCGCGCGCGCCCTGGATGGGATCGACGTCCGCGGTGTCGTCACCAACATTCCGTTCCTGTCCGCGCTGGTGACGCACCCCGAGGTGCGCGCCAACATGATCGATACCGGATTTATCGAACGACATCTTAAAGAGTTGGCTGTAATGCCGCCCGCGCCGGGCGAGATCGAACTTGCCGCCGCGGTTGCTGGCATCATGCAGGCGGAAAGCGAAGCGTCTCGGAAGGATGCGGCGTCACCCTGGCGAACCGCGGGCTGGATGCCGGTTGGTCGCCGTCAGCGGAAATTCATGTTTCGTCACGGGCAGAGCGAGCACGAAGTCACGCTTGTCTACGGCAACGGGCCGTCGCAATTGCGCGTCGGAGACACGAACCTTGCATTCGGGTTTGAGCCGGACGAGACGGGAGATCTGACGCTCTCGCTCGATGGAATGCGCAGCCGCGTCGTCTCTGTCGTCGATGGCCGCGACGTGTATGTGCGGACGCGCAACGGCCGGTTCGAATTGCGCTGGGTCGATCCCTTCGGCGGTGACGACGAGGAGCAAACCAATGAGGACCGCATCATTGCGCCGCTGCCCGGCATCGTGGTCGCGTTGCTCGCGGTGGAAGGCGCGGTGCTGGAGAAGGGCGCCCCCATTCTCACGCTTGAGGTGATGAAGATGGAGCAGACGCTGCGCGCGCCCTACCCGGGGATACTGAAAGCGATCAGGTGCAAGGTCGGCGACATCGTGCAGGAGGGCGTCGAACTCGCCGAGATCGAGCCGGCCGCTTGATATATTTCGCTGACCGGATTTCCGTCTTGGCGACTTTTGGCAAGCCCTGTTCGTGACGAGACGCCGCATCCGGCCGGTTCGCCTCAGGCGCTTCTTCGCATCTGCATCCGGCAAAGAAATGGTGCAAACGTCCGACGTCTCGCCGGCTACTTCTTTCGTCCTTTTCTGGCGGCATAGCGGGCATCGCGCGCCGCCTTGCGCTCGGCTTCGAGCGCGGCCTGGGCGGCTGCGGCTTCTTCCTTCTCCAGAGCGATCTGTGCGGCGGCGGCCGCAGCGGCCTCCGCCTCGCGGACTTTTCGCGCCGCCTTCTCGGCCTCGCGGGCCTGCCGCGCCGTCTCGCGGGCAGCCGCATGGGCTTCGCGTTCAGCCTGCCTTTGCTTGACGGCGGGATCGTCAGGACCGGGCTTGGCGCGAAACTTGTCGAGAATATTTTTCCGGGCCTCAAGCGCAGCCTTTTGGCGGTCGGCGAAGCTCGGTTCCTTGAATCCACTCATCTATCGAGGCCTGTTCGTTCGTCGTAATAGCAAGGTCGAGGGCTTATAGCAGCTTCGCCATCGCATGCGCTGGGAAAAACGCGTTGCCCGCCGAAATCACCGGATTCAATGGAGTGCGATCCCGCAGGTTGTTTCTCTGCATTGCCGACCTGGCGTTGGCGTGCCGAGCGCGCTTGCCGTCAATGATGCGCGCCGATATAAGCGCCGCAATTCCCACGGCCGCTCAATCAAGGATCTCGACATGGCGACTGAACGCACCTTTTCCATTCTCAAACCGGATGCAACCGCGCGAAACCTGACCGGTGCGATCAACGCCCTGATCGAAAAGGCAGGCCTGCGGATCGTGGCCCAGAAGCGCATCCGCATGACCCGCGAGCAGGCCGAGACGTTCTATGCCGTGCACAAGGCGCGCCCTTTTTTCGGAGAGTTGGTCGATTTCATGATTTCCGCTCCCGTCGTCGTGCAGGTACTGGAAGGGGACAATGCCGTCCTCAAGTATCGCGAGATCATGGGGGCGACCGATCCGTCCAAGGCCGCCGACGGCACGATCCGCAAGCTTCATGCGAAGTCGGTCGGCGAAAATTCCGTTCACGGATCGGACGCGACCGAAACCGCTGCGGTCGAAATCGCCCAGTTTTTCTCAAGCAATGAGATCGTCGGCTAGACAGTGAGGTAAAGGGCGCCATTGGATTCACTGCTGCACATCTTCGATCTGGCGACGATCACATCGGTCTTCGCCGAATTTCGAAGCGAGTCGCATCATTCGGCGTTCTGGCTTGCCGTCGGCAAGATCATCTGGATCAACGTGCTGTTGTCCGGCGACAACGCGCTGGTCATTGCGCTTGCCTGTCGTGGGCTGGCGCCGCCGCAGCGGCTTTGGGGCATGGTTCTCGGAGCCGCCGCCGCAGTCATTCTCCGCATTGTCTTTACGGGGATTGTCGCAACCCTGATGGAATTGCCCTACCTCAAGCTGGCGGGGGGCATCGCGCTGCTCGTGATTGCCGCCAAGTTGCTGGTGCCGGAGAAGGAGGACGAGGAGGGGGTTGCGGCGGCCGGGCATCTGTGGGCCGCCGTTCAGGTCGTGGTCGTCGCGGACATCGTGATGAGTCTCGACAATGTGATCGCGGTTGCGGCGGCCGCGAATGGCAGCTTGCCGCTGTTGATCATCGGACTGGCGATCAGCGTGCCGCTGATCGTGGCTGGCGCCGCGCTGATCATGCTGTTGCTCAATCGCCTGCCTTTTCTGGTGTGGGCCGGAGCGGCTTTGCTGGGTTGGATTGCGGGAGACGTTATCGCGACCGATCCGGCGGTCGCGCCGCGACTGCACACGCTGTTCGACGCCGGCGCCGGTGCGTTTCTGGATGCGATGCTGGCACGGTTCGGCCTTGCGCCGCAATTTGCCGTTGATGGCGGCGCCGGAGCGGAGATTGTTTGTGCCGTATTGGGAGCGATCATCGTGCTGATCGCAGGCTCGCTCTGGCGTAGGCGGATGCATGTCTCCGCCGAGCATTTCTAGAGCCTTTCCGCTTCTGATGGAATCAGAAGCGGGGCTCGATGATTTTGATTTGACGCGTTTTCTTCACGCGAACCGGTCCCCACTTTTCCGGGGCATGTCCTAGAGCTTCGCGCGCATTTCACCCGCCGACCAAGCATGTGGATAGCCGGATGCCGCCCGGCAAAGCGAGGCAGATGCCTCCGCCGTGTCGTACCCCGATGAGCCGTTGACGCGCCGTATCCTGAGCCAGGTGCGGTCGCCCCGTTTCGAAATCACTGCCTCGGCTAGTTTTATGATCATCGGTGGTGACTTGCTAAGAGGTAATTTTCGTGTTGCAATCCGGGTGCAATCGGATCTTGGTCCGTTCGTCTGTGCGTTTCGCGAATTCGAAGGTTCAGCAGAGATCAGGAGGGGGCCGTTTGTAGCGTGGTGCGCGATGCGCGGCCGCGTCTTTTTTATGCCTAGACAGGGGAGGCAGACGATGCAGAAGGGCACTGTCAAATGGTTCAACCCGACCAAGGGGTACGGATTCATCAAGCCGACGACCGGCGACAAGGACGTCTTCGTTCACATCTCAGCCGTGGAGCGGGCTGGTCTCAGCACCCTCAATGAGGATCAGGTGATCGAATACGATCTGGTCGAAAATCGCGGCAAGACCTCGGCTGAAAATCTGAAGGTCTCATAATTCCATTACCGCGGCTGGGGCAGGTCGCTGCGGCGTGCCTCCAACGCGCGACCCGGGGACTCGTCCTTTTCCGGACCGAACCCGGTCAAATTACCGACGGCGAGATCAGGCTGTCGTCCGGACTGGCGTTGGCCGACGTCTTGCAGATGTCGCCCTCCAGTCGCGTGCCGCCGCTTGCGACAAGCCGTAGCGCATCCGGGTAGATGCGGTGCTCGATCTCCAGTACGCGCGCGGCCAGCATCTCCACCGTATCGTCGTCGCGTATCGCGACCGCGCCCTGGATGATAATGGGACCGGCGTCGGTCTCCGGAATGACGAAGTGGACAGTCGCGCCGGAAATCTTCACGCCGGCGCGCAGCGCCTGGCCGTGAGGATCGAGGCCGCGAAATGACGGAAGCAGCGACGGATGGATATTGAGCATTCGTTCCTGCCAACGCCGGACGAAATCGGCCGTGAACAGCCGCATGAAACCACCGAGACAAATGAGATCGATGCGGTTGTCGTCCAGCACCGATTGCAGTTTGGCTTCGAACGCCGCGCGGTCCTGGCCGAACGGTTTGCTCTCAATGACGAGCGTTGGAATGGCGGCCGCCTGCGCTCTGGCGAGGCCCTCTGCTGAGGTCTTGTTGGAAATAACGAGGGCGATCTCAGCCGGAAAGTCCTTGGCTTTCGCGGCCTCCACCAGCGCGGTCATGTTTGACCCGCGCCCGGAAATCAGGATTGCGACACGGCGTTTCATGCTTTCATCCTGCCGGATGGTCTCAGATCACAAGATCGAGGTGGTTGTCGTAAGCGACGCGGCTGTCGTCGCTGGCAACGGTCACCTCACCGAGCAGTGCGACGCGTTCGCCGGCCTGCGTCAGCACGTCCGCGACCTCGTCGACCGCCTCGCGCCGCACGATCGCGATCATTCCGACGCCACAATTGAAGGTTCGCAGCAGCTCAAGCTCGGCGATGCCGCCCTGTTGCGCCAGCCATTTGAAGACCGGTAGCACCGTCATCTGGGCGAGGTCGATGCGCACGCCGAGATGCTTGGGCAATACGCGGGGGATGTTGTCGGTAAAGCCGCCGCCGGTGATGTGGGCAAGTCCCTTTACCGCACCGGTTTCGCGGATCGCGCGCAGGCAGGATTTGACGTAGAGCCGGGTCGGCGTGAGCAAAGCACCGCCGAGCGTCGTGACCGGCGCAAACGGCGCGGGAGCCGCGAGACCGAGGCCCGAAATCTCCAGAATTTTCCGGACCAGCGAATATCCGTTGGAATGCAGGCCGGACGACGCGAGGCCGATCACGGCGTCGCCGGCGGCGATATCGGGGCGCGGCAGCAGGGTGCCACGTTCAGCCGCACCGACCGCGAAGCCCGCCAGATCGTAGTCTCCGTCGTTGTAGAGGCCCGGCATTTCCGCCGTCTCACCGCCGATCAGCGCGCAACCGGCCTCTCGGCACCCCTCCGCGATGCCGGCCACCACCGCGGCCGCAGCCTCCGGGTCGAGTTTGCCACAGGCAAAATAGTCGAGGAAGAACAGGGGCTCTGCGCCTTGCACGACGAGATCGTTGACGGACATGGCGACGAGATCGATTCCGATGGTGTCGTGTACCCCGGTTTCAATCGCAAGCTTGACCTTCGTTCCCACGCCGTCATTGGCGGCGACCAGAATCGGGTCCGTGAATCCGGCCGCCTTGAGATCGAACAGTCCGCCGAAGCCGCCGATTTCAGCGTCCGCGCCCGCGCGAGCGGTCGCGCGCACCATCGGCTTGATGAGGTCGACCAGCCGGTTGCCGGCATCGATATCGACGCCTGCTGCGGCATAGGTCAGGCCGTTTTTGCGGTCGGTCATGCGATTGCGTCCAGAACTTTCCGGCTGGTTACGTGGGATTTCGGACCTGCGCAATGGCTCGCAAAGCCCGCAAGGAATATACTATGTAGACAAGAGGCTGTTCCGGGCCGCGGAATCCTCAATCCCGCGCCGGTTGGCGCGAAAAACGGGCCGGAGGGCGGGAAGCGTCGCGTGAGTATTCCGAATATTATTACACTCGGTCGTATCCTGCTGGTGCCGATCATTATCTGGGCTATCGCCTCCAATCAGATGGAAATCGCTTTCGCGATCTTTGTAGTCGCCGGTGTGAGCGATGCGGTGGACGGATTCCTCGCCAAGCGCTTCAACATGGCGAGCGAACTGGGCGCACTCCTGGATCCTCTGGCCGATAAGGCGCTGCTGGTCTCGATCTTCGTGACACTCGGCATCCTGGGCGCCGTTCCCCGCTGGCTCGTGATCCTTGTCGTTTCGCGCGATATCATGATCGTCGGCGCCGTGATCGTGTCCTGGCTGTTCAACAAGCCGATACCCATGAAGCCGCTGATGGTCTCCAAGCTCAACACGGGAGCACAGGTCGCGTTCGCCGCGCTGGTGCTTGCCGCGCTGGGGTTCGGGTTCGATTCCTCGCCCTATGAGGGCGTTCTGATGACCGCCATTGCGATCTTGACCCTGGTTTCGGTCTCCCTCTATCTCGTGGAGTGGGGACGCCACATGAGTACCATCGAGCAGAAATGAAAATCGCTCGATGGTGCGTTGGATCTGGCATGGAGGAGATGCGTGGCAGGCCGTCCCCGACCCCGTCAGCTCGCATTCGCGCTGCCTCACGCTGAAAGCCTTTCGCGGGACGATTTTCTTGAAGGATCGGCGAACGCGGCGGCGCTGTCGCTGGTTGAGAGCTGGCCGGAGTGGCCGAACCGGATCATGCTGCTTGCCGGCCCCGAAGGGTGCGGCAAGAGCCACCTCGCTGCGATCTGGGCGGAGCGGGCGGGCGCTCGCTCGATAACCGCGCACGGCCTGAACGCGGCGGCGGTTCCGGGGACGCTTACGACGGGCGCGCTCGTCGTCGAGGATATCAACCCGCCTGCCTTCGACGAGCCGGCGCTGTTTCACCTGATGAATCTCGCCCGCGAGGACGGCGCCTTCGTCCTGTTGACGGCGCGGCTGCCTCCGCCCGCAATCGAGATCGGGTTGCGTGACCTGCGGTCTCGGCTTCGCGCCGTGCCCGCGGTCACGCTGCTGCCGCCCGACGATCACTTGCTTCGGGCGCTGATCGTGAAGTTCTGCGCCGACCGCCAGATGAACATCGACGAGACCGTCGTCAACTTCATCGCCACGCGGACCGAGCGGTCGTTCGCCGCGGTCCGTCACGCCGTCGACCAGCTCGATGCGGAATCATTGCGGCAGGGCCGGCCGGTGACGCGCGCGCTCGCCGCCGAATTGCTGCGCGGGCGGGACTGAGAAGCGGAGGTCCGGCCGCGCAATCTCCTTCGGCCGATCTTGACGCGCCGGCCCTCCGGAACGTCAATGTCATTGAAACGTCATCGAGCTGACCCATGGTTCGCTGCTGTTTGCGCCGCCGGCCAGCGACGCGACGAGATATGGACCCAATACTCCCATGGATTCCGTTCAAGCTATTGTTGTTGAAGGTAAAAAATTAGAACCGGAGCAGGGCTCCGCGATCCGGACCAGTCCGGAGCGGTTCATCAATCGGGAGCTGTCCTGGCTGCATTTCAATCGCCGGGTGCTTGAGGAGTCGGTCAATCCCGGCCATCCCGCGCTCGAGCGCGTTCGCTTCCTGTCGATTTCCGCCAATAACCTTGACGAGTTCTTTATGGTCCGCGTCGCCGGCATCAAGGCGCAGGTGCGGGAAGGCATCACGGAACGCAGTCCGGACGGGTTGACGCCGTCGGAACAACTGGCGCTCATCAACCAGACCGTCTCCAATCTCGCAAACGACCAACAGGCGATCTGGCGCGACCTGCGCAATGTGCTGACCGAAGTTGGCATTGTCCTGATCGACGGCAAGGACGTCACCAAGGCCGAACGGGCGTGGATCGCGGATCACTTCCTCCATAATATCTTTCCCTTGCTGACGCCGCTCGCCATCGATCCGGCGCACCCGTTTCCGTTCATTCCGAGTCTCGGCTTCACCATCGCGCTACAGCTCGCGCGCACCTCTGACGGCAAGCCGATGAATGCGCTGATCCGCATGCCCGGCAAGATCGACAGGTTTCTGCGGCTGCCGCCGGCGGCCAAGGACGACCCCGTCAGGCTGATCACGCTTGAAGGCGCCACCAGCCTGTTCATCAACCGGCTGTTCCCCGGCTACACCGTCAAGGGGCAGGGCGCGTTCCGCATCATCCGGGACTCCGAACTGGAGATCGAGGAAGAGGCGGAAGATCTGGTTCGCCTGTTCGAAACCGCCTTGAAACGTCGCCGTCGCGGCTCCGTCATCCGCCTTGAAATCGAAGCGGCGATGCCGGCCGAGCTGCGTGCATTCGTGCAGCGGGCGCTGTCGGCCACGGACGACGAAGTGTTGCTGGTGGATGGCGTCCTGGCCATGAACGAGCTGTCGCAACTGACACGGCTCGACCGTCCCGACCTCGAATTCGTGCCCTATGTGCCACGCCATCCCGAGCGCGTGCGTGATCACGGCGGCGATGTGTTCGCCGCGATCCGGCAGAAGGACCTGATCGTTCATCATCCCTATGAATCGTTCGACGTCGTGGTGCAGTTCCTGCAGCAGGCCGCGCGCGATCCCGACGTCGTCGCGATCAAGCAGACGCTCTATCGCACTTCAAACAACTCGCCGATCGTGCGGGCCTTGGCGGAGGCGGCGGAGGCGGGCAAGTCGGTTACGGCGCTCGTCGAACTCAAGGCGCGGTTTGATGAAGAAGCCAACATCCGCTGGGCGCGGGATCTCGAACGCGCCGGCGTGCAGGTGGTTTACGGCTTTATCGAACTGAAGACGCACGCCAAGCTGTCGATGGTGGTACGACGGGAGGGCGGAGGTCTCACGACCTACGTTCACACCGGGACCGGCAACTACCACCCGTTGACGGCGCGCATCTACACCGACTTGTCGTACTTCACGTCGGACCCGGCCATCGGCCGCGACGCCGCCCGTGTCTTCAATTACATCACCGGCTACGCCGAGCCGAGCGACATCGAGAAGATGGCGGTGTCGCCGCTGACCTTGCGCAACCGCATTCTCGATCACATTCGCGGCGAAACCAGTTTTGCGCGCCACGGCAAGCCGGCGGCGATATGGATGAAGATGAATGCGCTGGTCGATCCCGACATCATCGATGCGCTATATGAAGCATCGCAGGCTGGCGTTTCGGTCGAGCTGGTCGTGCGTGGCATTTGCTGTCTCCGGCCCGGAGTTCCCGGCTTGTCGGAAAACATTCGCGTCAAGTCCGTGATCGGAAGGTTTCTGGAGCATGGCCGGATCTACTGCTTCGGCATGGGACAAACCATGCCCGGACCGAAAGCGGCTGTGTATATCTCGTCCGCCGACATGATGCCGCGCAACCTCGACCGGCGCGTCGAAATCCTGTGCCCGTTGCAAAATGCGACGGTGCATCAGCAGGTTCTCGAGCAGATCATGGTCGCGAACCTGAAGGATACCGAACAGAGCTGGCAGTTATTGCCGGATGGATCGTCAACGCGTATGAAGGCTGCGAAGGGTGAGGAGCCTTTCAACCTGCACAACTATTTCATGACGAATCCGAGTCTGTCCGGCCGTGGAAAGTCGTTCAAGGAGTCCTCGCCGCGTCGTCTCACGCGTCGCGCAGAGCGGCAGCCGCCTCCGTAAGGAGCATGTGCGGACGCATCGGCGCAAGCCGGACTCCAGCGTCGCCGTTATCGATATCGGCTCCAACTCCGTTCGCCTCGTCGTTTATGAAGCGTTGGAGCGCAGCCTCGTCTCGATCTTCAACGAGAAGGCGTTGTGCGGTCTTGGCCGCGAGGTGCAATCCACCGGCCTTCTCGCGCCCGATGCGATCAAGAAGGCGCTGACATCGCTGCGGCGCTTTCACGCGCTATGCAAGGTGATGAAGGTGAGCCGCGTTTACGCCATCGCAACCGCCGCCTGCCGCGACGCCACGAATGGCGCGGATTTCATCGCCAGGGCGGAACGCATCTGCCGCGTGCCGGTCGAAGTCCTGTCGGGATCGCGGGAGGCGCATCTGGCGGCGCTGGGCGTGGTTTCCAGCGTTCACAAGCCGAACGGGATCGTCGGGGATCTCGGCGGCGGCTCGCTGGAATTGACTGACGTGCGCGGCCATCGCGTTCACCGTGGTGTCACGCTGCCCCTTGGCAGTCTTGCATTGCAGGACGCATCGAAGACGTCGTTGAAGAGCGCCGAGCGCATCGTGAAAGAAGAACTTTCCGCCGTGGCGCCGCTCAAGTCCGGCGAGGGCCGCACCTTCTACGCCGTCGGTGGAACGTGGCGGGCGCTGGCGCGGATTCACATCATCCAGAGCGGCTACCCGCTTCGCGTCATGCACGGTTATTCCATTCCCGCGGCCGATGCGCTTGATTTCGTCCGGCGGCTGCGCCGTCTCGCAGCGTCGCATACGCTCGCGGATATCGAGGCGGTCGCGGATGCGCGGCAGCCGCTGCTGACGTATGCCGCTCTCGTGCTGGAATATATCATCCGGATCGCGAAGCCGAAGACGGTCACGTTTTCAACCTACGGCGTGCGCGAGGGCCTGCTTTATTCAATGCTGCCCGCCGCCGAGCGGTCCGGGGATGGATTGATCTGCGCTGCGCAAACTTTGAACGGCCTGATGTCGCGCTCGGCGCCTCATGCCGACGAACTGATCGGATGGACCGATCGGCTGGTCCGGATCGTGAAACTGCGCGAGACCGAGGACGATCGCCGGCTGCGCCACGCCGCCTGCCTGCTCTCGGACATCGGCTGGCGTATCCATCCGGATTATCGCGGCGAGCAGACGCTCAATCTGATCATGAACGGCAATTTCGCCGACATCGATCATCAGGGGCGTACTTTCGTCGCGCTGGCCGTGTATTACCGCTATGCCGGCCTGAATGAGGCAAACCGACCGCCCCCGATGGTGCGCGATCTGCTAACACCGGCCCTGGACGAGAGGGCGCGCATTCTCGGCACGGCCTTTCGTGTCGCGTATCTGGTATCGGCGGCGAGGCCCGGCGTGTTGCCCGCGACGCATTTCAGAAGCAGCGGTCGCAAGCTGAAACTTGTGTTCGAACACCGGCTGGTCGATCTGGTCGCCGATCGCGTCGGTGGCCGGTTCAAGCAACTGGCGCGCCTTGTCGGCCGCTCGGGTTCGATCGTGCTCCGTTGAGTCCCGCTCGTTTTTCTCGATCCCATCATTGTGAACCGCGGCGGTTGTTCGAAATCGCATCGTGCCGGTTATCGTGATGCCGGCGTGCCCTGTCATCGGGGCATTATCCGGCATGGGGGCTCCAGTATTTCGTGGAGCAAGCCATGACCGAAAGCTCTCCCTACGTGCGCATAACAGAACCTTCAGGCGCTCGTCCGAGCCGCCGCGATTTCCTCTATATCGCTACCGCCGCCATGGGCACCGTTGGAGTTGCAGCGACGATCGTACCGATGGTGGCGCAGTTGGAGCCGGACAAGGCGACGCTCGCAGCCGGTGGTCCGGTCGAACTCGATCTCAGCAAGATGCAGCCCGGCCAACAGGTGATTGTCCGCTGGCGCGATCATCCGATCTTCGTGGTCAACCGTCCTGCCGCGGCGCTCAAGACGCTTCAGAGTCCGAAGCTGATCGAGCGGCTGGCCGATCCCCAGTCCGACGAGATGCAGCAGCCGACATACGCCCAAAATTGGCACCGCTCGGCTAATCCGAATTACGGCGTATTCGTCGGTATCTGCACCCATCTCGGATGCATTCCGCTCTACTATCCGGATCCAAGTGCGAGCGAGCCGGCGACCGACTGGCTCGGCGGCTACTTCTGTCCCTGTCACGGTTCGAAATACGATCTTGCAGGGCGCGTGTTCAGCGGCGTGCCGGCGCCGTACAATCTTCCGGTGCCGCCCTATCGTTTTGTGAATGATCATATGATTCGGATCGGAGAAAATCCGCCGAACTCGCATTTTGATTTCGCGAGCATCCGGCAAATCTGACAGAGGGACCTCAGCCCCGCTCCACGCGCACCACGCGCCCCTTTTCGATCGCCAACGCCAGCTTGCCATGCTTCAGCGCGAGCGCGGCTTCGCCGAACAGCTCGCGCCGCCAGCCGTGCAGCGCGCCGACATCGGCCTCGTCGTCCGCCGCGATCCGCTCCAGATCGTCCACGGTGGCGATCACCTTGCTGGCGACGGCGTGGCGCTCGGATGTCATCCGAAGGAGAACCTTGAGGAGTTCAACGGTGGCGGCGCCGTTGGAGTTGTTGCGCGGCTTCTCCATCTTCGGGAGCGTGCGCGGGTCTCGGGCGAGACCGCGCTGGACAGCCGCAACGATGTCGGCGCCCCACTGCGATTTTTCAAAGCCTTTCGGCAGCGAGCGCAGTGCGGCCAGCCGTTCCGCGCTGGCAGGCGCATGGGTTGCGATATCGCCGACGGCGTCGTCTTTCAGCACCCGCGATCGCGGAACGTTCCGGCTCTGGGCTTCCTGTTCGCGCCAGGCTGCGACTTCCATTAGCACGGCGAGATCCTTGGGCTTGCGAATGCGGGTCTTCAGGCGCTCCCATGCGCGCTCGGGCTGGAAGTCGTAGGTTTTCGGCGAGGTCAGAACCTCCATCTCCTCGCTGACCCAGTCGCTGCGGCCTCGCTTCTTGAGGTCGGCATCGAGGGCGGCGAAGACGTCACGGAGATGGGTGACGTCCGCCACCGCGTATTCGAGCTGGTCCCTGGTCAGCGGCCTGCGCGACCAGTCGGTGAAGCGATGGGTCTTGTCCGGCCGATGCCCGGTGACGCGCTCGACCAGGGCGTCATAAGCGATGGAATCGCCATAGCCGAGCACCATGGCCGCCACCTGCGTGTCGAAGACCGGTTGGGGGATGATGCCGGCCTGGTGCCAGACGATTTCGACGTCCTGACGGGCGGCGTGAAACACCTTCAGGACGCGCTCGTTCGACATCAGCTCGAAAAAGGGCTTCAGGTCGATTCCCTCGGCAAGCGCGTCGACCACCACGGCCTCGTCGGGGCTCGCCATCTGGAGCACGCAAAGCAACGGATAGTAGGTGGTCTCGCGGAGGAATTCCGTATCGACCGTGATGACAGGGTGGCTGGCGAGTCGAGCGCAGACGGATGCCAGTCCCGCGCTGGTCGTGATGAGGTCCATGAGCGCTCCATAACCCGTCTTTTTGCCCTTGTCGCCCCGCATTCGGCAGGCACGATCTTGTTTTTCTCCAACTTTTCCGGTCAAGAACGACATCCCGAGCCGCCGTCGCAGGTTCCGTCATTCGGTTGCCGCGCTTCCCCCGCTCGGGTAAACCGCTGACGCTCTCCATCCGGCTGGGCCTCTGATTCCCGCCTCTGACGCAATTCTTGCAGGATTTCCATGCATCGCTATCGGTCCCATACCTGCGGCGCGCTCCGCGACAGCCACATCGACCAGACGGTTCGCCTGTCCGGCTGGTGTCACCGCATTCGCGACCATGGCGGTGTGTTATTCATCGACCTGCGCGACCATTACGGGCTGACCCAGTGCGTGGCCGATCCGGATTCGCCTGCCTTCGCCCAGGCCGAGAAGCTGCGCTCGGAATGGGTGGTCCGGATCGACGGCAAGGCGCGCCGCCGCCCGGCCGGCACCGAGAATCCGGAACTGCCGACCGGTGACGTTGAGGTCTATGTCACCGAGATCGAGGTGCTGGGCCCGGCCGGCGAGCTGCCGCTGCCGGTATTCGGCGAGCAGGAATATCCAGAAGATATAAGGCTTAAGTACCGCTTCCTCGACCTTCGTCGCGAGAAACTGCACCAGAACATCATGACCCGCGGCGCCATCGTTGATTCGATGCGCAGGCGCATGAAGGAGCAGGGGTTCTTCGAGTTCCAGACCCCGATCCTGACGGCATCGTCACCGGAGGGCGCGCGCGATTTCCTGGTGCCGAGCCGCATCCATCCCGGCAAGTTCTACGCGCTGCCGCAGGCTCCGCAGCAGTACAAGCAGCTTTTGATGATGTCCGGCTTCGACCGCTACTTCCAGATCGCGCCGTGCTTCCGCGACGAGGACCCGCGCGCCGACCGCCTGCCGGGGGAGTTCTACCAGCTCGACCTTGAAATGAGCTTCGTCGAACAGGACGATGTTTTTGCTGCGGTTGAGCCGGTCATTACCGGCGTGTTTGAGGAGTTCGCCAAGGGCAAGCCGGTGACCCGGAACTGGCCGCGGATTCCGTTTGCCGAGGCGATCCGTAAATACGGCAGCGACAAGCCGGACCTGCGCAATCCGCTTCTCATGCAGGACGTGTCCGAGCACTTCCGCGGCTCTGGCTTCAAGGTGTTCGCCCGGATGCTGGAGAATTCGAAGAATCAGGTCTGGGCGATACCGGGGCCGGGCGGCGGAAGCCGGGCGTTCTGTGACCGCATGAATTCATGGGCGCAGGGCGAGGGCCAGCCGGGACTCGGCTACATCATGTTTCCGCTGGATGTTGAAGGCGTACTGGACCTCAACAACGCGGATCAGAAGTTAATTCGCGATAAAGTTGAAGAATTGCGTAAGCAAGGCAAGATCATTGAGGCCATCAAAGCTCTTGAAGAATGGCAGGCTAGGAATCCCGGAATAATCGCGGACGACCGCTCGATCGCGGGGGCAGGCCCGTTGGCCAACAATATTGGGCCCGAGCGCACCGAGGCCATCCGTGCTCAACTCGGACTCAAAGCCGGGGATGCCGCGTTCTTCGTCGCCGGCGACCCGGCGAAATTCTGGAAGTTCGCGGGGCTCGCGCGCACCAAGCTCGGGGAGGAACTGAACCTGATCGATAAGGACAGGTTCGAACTCGCCTGGGTCGTCGACTTTCCGATGTACGAGTACAACGAAGAGGAGAAGAAGGTCGACTTCTCCCACAACCCGTTCTCGATGCCACAGGGCGGGCTGGAGGCGCTGAACAATCAGGACCCGCTGACCATCAACGCTTTCCAGTACGACATCACCTGTAACGGCTACGAGATCGCTTCCGGCGGCATTCGCAACCATCGGCCGGAAGCGATGGTGAAGGCGTTCGAGATCGCAGGCTACGGTGAAGCCGAGGTGGTCGAGCGGTTCGGCGGCATTTACCGTGCGTTTCAATACGGCGCGCCGCCGCATGGCGGCATGGCCGCCGGGGTCGATCGCATTGTCATGCTGCTCTGCGGCACCACCAACCTGCGTGAAATCTCGCTGTTTCCGATGAACCAGCGGGCCGAAGACCTGCTGATGGGTGCACCGTCCGAGGTGACGCCAAAGCAGTTGCGCGAGCTTCATATCCGGCTCAATCTGCCGCAGGACTAGCGGTTCGATTCTGGCATTGCACCTGTTTCCGCAGGCATTTCTGCGAATGCCGGAATCGAGGAATCGCTGTTAAATTGCTGGTGAAGCTTTGGATTTGACATTCTTGTTCAGGACTGGCGGCCGGTGGCGCGCTGTCGTCAAATCCGTTCCGCCAATGAATTGATCAGAGCCGCGGG
>NZ_MKSM01000099.1:49077-123606 GCF_001897285.1 Nitrobacter sp. 62-23 | reverse complement strand
GGCGAGACGGTTCGCCGCGGTGAGCTGAACGGCGGAGGCACCGTCAACGAGCGCGCCGTCGATGTTCAGATCAATCGGCTGCGGCGGAAGATCGAGCGGGATCCCGCCAATCCGCTCTTCCTGCAGGCGGTGCGCGGCGTCGGCTATCGCCTGGTCGCGGCGCCCTGAGCTGCCGATGATGAGCACGCTCGACGCCGGCATGACGCTGATCCGCACGGCGTCCCGGCGCGTCTCCATGGCCAATGGCAGAATAGCGCGGGCATTCAAGAACTGGATGCCCAAGGGCCTCTACGCCCGCGCGCTGCTGATCATGATCGTGCCGATGGTGGTGCTGCAATCGGTGGTCGCTTTCGTGTTCATGGAGCGGCACTGGAACACGGTGACGCGGCGGCTGTCGACGGCGGTGGTGCAGGACGTCGCGGCGCTGATCGATATCTACAAGGACTATCCGCAGGACAAGGATCGCGCGACGATCCGCCGTATCGCGCAGCAGCGGCTCGGGCTCGTGGTCGATTTCCTGCCGCCGGGCGACATGCCGCCGCCCGGGCCGAAGCCGTTCTTCTCCCTGCTCGACCAGTCACTGTCGGTGCAGATCAGCAGGCAGATCGGTAAGCCGTTCTGGATCGATACGGTCGGCCGCTCCAGTCTGGTGGAGATCAGGATCCAGCTCGACGACGCGGTGATGCAGGTCTTCGCGCAGCGTAGCGCCGCTTATGCCTCGAACTCGGAAATCTTCATCTTCTGGATGCTGGGCACGTCATCGATCCTTCTGTTCGTCGCGGTGCTGTTCCTGCGTAACCAGATCAAGCCGATCCTGCTGCTGGCGGATGCCGCCGAGCGCTTCGGCAAGGGTCGCGACGCGCCGAACTTTCGTCCGCGGGGCGCGCGCGAGGTCCGGCGCGCCGCACAGGCGTTCATCGAAATGAAGATGCGGATCGAGCGCAGCATCGAGCAGCGCACCGCGATGCTGGCCGGCGTGTCGCATGACCTGCGCACCATCCTGACCCGCTTCAAGCTGGAACTGGCGCTGATCGGCGACAGTCCGGAAGTCGACGGCATGCGCAAGGACGTCGACGAAATGCATGGGATGCTCGAGGCCTACCTCGCCTTCGCGCGCGGCGACAGCGGTGAGCAGGCGCAGCCGACCGACATGGCGGCCGCGCTGGAGGATCTGTGCAGCGATGCCGAGCGCAACGGTCACGCTGCGACCACCAATTTTCACGGGCTTCCCGTCGTCACCGTCAAGCCGGCCGCGCTCAAGCGCTGCCTCGGCAATCTGGTGTCGAACGCGGCGCGCCATGCCGACTCGATCGCGATCAACGGCCATCGCGATCACCGCTGGCTCACCGTCATGGTCGACGATGACGGTCCGGGCATTCCGCAGGACATGCGCGAGGAAGTCTTCAAGCCGTTCCTGCGGCTCGACAGCGCGCGCAATCAGGACGAGGGCGGCTCCGGTCTCGGTCTCGCCATTGCGCGCGACATCGCGCGCTCCCATGGCGGCGACATCACGCTCGGCGACAGTCCGCTGGGGGGCTTGCGCGCGACGGTGCGCGTGCCGGTGTAACGACCGATCAGAGCATTTGCCTTCTATTTTCCGAAAATCATGCTCTGGCTTTCCCGCTTTGCCGCCCCACATTGTAATCAAGCTCGTTTTAATCGAGCCCGTTCCTGGCAGGAGCGCATGATGCTCTGCGGCCCGGACAGCTTCGAGTCGAGGGAGCGAGTGTCATGGATGGCTCGGTTCAACTCGAAATGCGCTTCGGCGCCGCCAATTATGCGCCGATGCCGGTTACCCTCGCGCGTGGCAAGGGCATTTATCTCTGGGATGAAAACGGGCGGCGCTACATCGACATGATGGGCGCTTATTCGGCGGCGAGCTTCGGGCACTGTCATCCCCGGCTGGTGCAGGCGCTCACCGATCAGGCGCGGCAACTCGACACTGTTTCCCGTGCCTATTTCAGCGATCGCCTCGGAGCCTTTCTCGGCCGTGCCTGCGCACTGACCGGGATGGATCAGGCGCTGCCGATGAACAGCGGCGCGGAGGCGGTGGAGACGGCGCTCAAAGCCGCGCGCAAATGGGCTTATAAGGTCAAAGAGGTGCCGGCCGACCGCGCCGAAATCATCGTGTGCGACGGCAATTTTCACGGCCGCACCATCGCCATCGTCGGCTTCTCATCTGTGCCGCAATATCGCGACGGCTTTGGGCCGTTTCCGGCCGGTTTCAGATCGGTGCCGTTCGGCGACGCGGCGGCGCTTCGAGCGGCGATCACGCCCAACACGGCGGCCTTCCTGGTCGAGCCGATCCAGGGCGAGGGCGGCATCAATGTGCCGCCGCCGGGCTATCTTGCCGAGGTGGCGCGCATCTGCCGGGAGCAAAACGTCCTGCTGATCTGCGACGAGATTCAATCCGGACTCGGTCGTACCGGCAAGCTCCTGGCCTGCCAGCACGACGGCGTGAAGCCGGATGCGGTGACGCTGGGCAAGGCGCTGGGCGGCGGTCTTCTGCCGGTGTCGTTGTTTCTGGCGCGCCGCGATGTGATGCAGGTGTTCAAGCCCGGCGATCATGGCAGCACTTTCGGCGGCAATCCGATCGCCGCCGCGGTCGGGCTGGCGGCGCTCAATACGCTGATCGAGGAGAATTTGATCGAGCGATCCGCACGCCTCGGTGCGCATCTGCTCGCCCGGCTCCGCGCGATCAGGAATCCGATCATCCGCGAGGTGCGCGGGCGCGGGCTGTTCGCCGGCGTCGAGCTGGAGCGTGATCTCGCGAGCGCGGCGACGGTTGCGAGGCGGCTGTTGCAGGCCGGCGTGCTGACCAAGGACACGCACCGCAACACCGTCCGCTTCGCGCCACCGCTGGTCATCGAAGAATCAGAGATTGACTGGGCGGTGGACCGCGTCGCCGAGGTGCTGGACGAATTCGCTCGCGCGGACGTTCATCCCTAGAGCCTTTCCCGCTTCAAATGGAATCAGAAGCGGAGCTCTATCTCATCTTTTGACGCGTTCTCTTCACGCGAACCGGTATCCACTTCCCTCGAAAACGCTCTAACCGATGTCGAAACGGACGCCCTGCGCGAGCGGAAGATCGTCGCCGTAGTTCACGGTGCTGGTGAGCCGTCGCATGTACGCTTTCCAGGCGTCGGAGCCGGCCTCGCGGCCGCCGCCGGTTTCCTTTTCGCCGCCGAACGCGCCGCCGATCTCGGCGCCGGACGGGCCGATATTGACGTTGGCGATGCCGCAGTCGGAGCCTCTCGCGGAGAGAAATTTCTCCACCTCGCGGATGTCGGTCGAGAAGATCGAGGACGACAGGCCGTGAGCGACGGCGTTGTGTTGCGCGATCGCGGCGTCGAGATCGGTATATGTCATGACGTATAGAATGGGCGCGAAGGTCTCGCGCAGCACTGGTCCGGTCTGCGTCGGCATCTCCACTAGCGCCGGCCGGACGTAATACGCATCCGGAAACCGTTTCTCGTCGAGGCGCTCGCCGCCGTGGACCCGTGCGCCGTGCGTGCGAGCCTCGTCGAGCGCTCGCTGCATGTTCTGGAATGCGGCTTCGTCGATCAGCGGACCGACCAGCACGTCGTCGTCTGCAAGCGGGTCGCCGATCCGCACCGAGGCATAAACGCGTTTCAGTTTCGCGACGAACTCGTCGTGGATGCTGTCATGGACGAGCAGCCGCCGCAGCGTGGTGCAGCGCTGGCCGGCCGTGCCCATGGCGGCGAAGGCGATGGCGCGCAACGCCAGATCGAGGTTCGCCGATGGGCAGACGATCGAGGCGTTGTTGCCGCCGAGTTCAAGAATGCTGCGGGCGAACCGCCGCGCGAGCCGCATCCCTACCTCGCGGCCCATCGCCGTCGATCCGGTCGCGGAGACCAGCGGCAGTCGGGGATCGCTAACCAGGAGTTCGCCGACGTCGCGCCCGCCGATCAGCACAGTGGACAGGCCGTCCGGAACGGCGGCAGCCTTTGCGGCGGCGCGCTCAAACAGCGCCTGCACCGCCAGCGCCGTCAGCGGGGTCTTCTCCGACGGCTTCCAGATCACCGGATTGCCGCAGACCAGCGCCAGCGCCGCATTCCACGACCACACCGCCACGGGGAAATTGAACGATGTGATGACGCCGACGGGGCCGAGCGGATGCCACTGCTCCATCATGCGGTGATCGGGCCGCTCGCTGGCGATGGTGAGGCCGTAAAGCTGTCGCGACAGGCCGACGGCGAAGTCGCAGATGTCGATCATTTCCTGCACCTCGCCACGGCCTTCCGAGACGATCTTGCCGGCCTCGATGGTGACCAGACGGCCCAACGCATCCTTGGCGGCGCGCAGTTCATGGCCGAGCAGGCGGACCAGCTCGCCGCGTTGCGGTGGAGGAACCTGACGCCATTGCCGGAATGCTGCTTCGGCCAGCGCAATGGTTTCGGCGGCGTGTTGCGGACTTGCGTCCTCGACGTAAGCGATGGTCTCGCCGGTCAGCGGCGATCGCGCGGCGCGCGTACCATGCCGACGGTCGGGAGCCACGCCGAGATGATCGAGCAGGGATGTGACTTCGTTGGCGAGCACGGCAGATTTTCTCTCGTCGAACGGTCGCTGACTGACCGCTCTATGTTGCGGCATGTTGCGACAAGTCTTCAAGCCGCACGAGCGTTCCTGCGACACGCGGCGCAGAAGTTACCTCGCCAGTTCCTTCGATCGCTCCGTCGCAGCGGCGACCGCGCGCGTCATCAATTCCTTCAGACCGTTCTCGCCCATCAGCACACCGAGAGCGGCTGCCGTCGTTCCGCCGGGCGAGGTGACGTTCTGGCGCAGCGTCGCGGCGTCGAGACCGGATCGATGCAGCAGTTCGCCTGATCCGGCGACGGTCTCGCGCGCCAGCCGCGCGGCGAGATCGGCAGGCAGGCCCGCGGCGATGCCGGCGTGCGCCAGTTCCTCGGCGAGCAGGAAGACGTAGGCGGGCCCCGATCCGGAGACTGCGGTGACGGCATCCATCAGCGCTTCATCGTCGATCCATTCCACCGCGCCTGTGGCGCGCAGCAGCGCGTCGGCGGTGGCGCGCTGCCGGTCGTTCACGCCCTTCGCGGCGACAGCGACCGTGATGCCGCGGCCGATCGCGGCGGGGGTGTTAGGCATCGCGCGGACGATGTTGCCGCCGCAGGCTGCGTCAAGCGCGGCGATCGTCGTGCCTGCCATGATCGAGACGACAAGCGTCGCCGGTCCGATCCGCGGTCGCAAGGTCGGGCCTGCGTCGCCAAACGTTTGCGGCTTGACCGCGATCACGAGCGCGGCGACGTCGTCGGCCGTCGTTGTCTCGGCGTTCAGCCGGACGCCGCGGGCTTCGAGGGCACGGATCTCGTCGGAGAGATGGGGATCGATCACGGCGACGCGTTTCGGATCCAGCCCCTGCGCGAGCCATCCGCTCAGCAGCGCCCCGCCCATCTTGCCCGCGCCGGCGAGAACCACGTTGCCGGAAATGTTTGCGAGGGAAGTCTGCGATTCAGCCATGACAATATTTCCGGCACCAGTGAATAGCGACACACTATCACCGATACCCGCGTCATGGCCCGACTTGTTCCGGCCATCCACGCCTTTAACCCGTAAGGCGCGCTTAGGGCAAGGATGATGCTGGCCGCGAAGGAGCGCTTCGCGTCCAGGCCCGGCTGCGGGTGGCAGAAGCTATCTTCGATGACGTCGCCGAAAGAAGGCTAGGCCTCGCCCTCGGTGTCGAACATCGCGGCGGTCATCGCCTCGGCCGCGGTCTTGCCGGCCCAGATCACGAACTGCAGCGCGGGGTAATAGCGCTCGCAGGCATGGATCGCGCCGGCGAGCATCTCCGCGCATTGTGCGTTCGACGCCGTCAGTCCCTCGGGCAGGACCAGCGCGTGGCGGTACATGATCGTACCGGTCTGGGTCCAGATATCGAAATGGCCGATCCACAATTGCTCGTTGATCGCGGCGATGGCGCGCTGGGCCTCGTTGCGACGAGCCGCCGGAATCTTCATGTCGAAGGCGCAGGCGAGGTGCAGCGCCTCGATCTCGCCCATCCAGGTGAAGGTGATCTGATAGTCGGTCCAGTTGCCTTTCGAGACGATGGTGATCTCATCCTCGCCGGAGCGCTCGAACGCCCAGTCGTTGGTGGCGGCGATGTCCTCGACCGCCGCCAGCGGATTGTTTCTGGAATCGATAACGCCTTCGAGCAGCGACATGCCGTCCCGATCCTTGCTGTTTGTCTGTGTTGATACGCACGCATAGGACGGCCGCGGTGCTGGCACGTCGCGGGACTTCGATCTTTCAGACGATCCATCAAGAGCGTGGACCGGATGAGGAATGATGTCCTGCGCGGATCAAGTGATGTGATTTGCGGAATCCGCGCAACGCCGCCTCGAGTCCGTCCACAGGCAAAGCGCGCGTCGTCCACAACTGATCAAATGGCGCTGCGACTTGCGGCCGTGAACAAAACGGAATCGGATTCGCGTCGCGCGAGTCCCGCGGTCCTGACTCGCTTGTCGCGAGTCTCGCGTCATCAGGATTGGAGGGCGGACGTTTTTTCGAATGCGCGTTGCGAACAGTCGACAGCCGCGCACCTGCATGCCGGCGTTTTGTCTGGAGGGACCGATTGATCGTGTCGCGTTGAAGATTGACGTCGAGAACGGGGACCACGTTACGTCACGGGCTTCTCGTTGCGGTCCGATGTTCCCGGCCCCTGAGCGGGTCTCTTGCCGACTGTCGGAGAGGCGGAAAACCCCTGTCGTTTCCTTGTTATTTCGGGCGTTTGCGGCTAGAACGCGGCCACGTCTCACGGCCCCCGCACCCCTGGAGGCTTGCCGGTGACGTGCAACGGGCCGCGATTGCGGCCTTTAACTTTTTGAAAAACAAGGACTAAAACGATGGCGACCGTCAGGGAATTGAAGGCGACCGCGCGTCCGAAGAGCGGCAAGGGGGCCGCCCGGGCAGAGCGTCGCGCCGGCCGAGTGCCCGCTGTGATCTATGGAAACAACCAGCCCCCGCAGCCGATCTCGGTCGAAGAGGCGGAACTGCGCCAGCGCATACTGGCAGGCCGTTTCCTCACCACGATCTTCGACGTCAGCCTGGAGGGCAAGAAGCATCGCGTGATTCCGCGCGACTTCCATCTCGATCCGGTCAAGGACACTCCGATCCATGTGGACTTCATGCGGCTCGGCGAAGGCGCTACCATCCGCGTCAGCATTCCCCTTCGCCTGCTGAAGGCGGACGTCGCGCCCGGCGTGAAGCGCGGCGGCACCGTCAACCTCGTGACCCACGCCATTGATGTCGAGTGTGCGGCTGACAACATTCCGCAGTTCATCGAGGCCGACGTCGGCGGGCTGGAGATCAGCCACTCGCTTCATTTGTCCGACGTCAAGCTGCCGTCCGGCGTGAAGCCGCTGGCGCGAGAGGACGTCACGCTGGTGACCATCGTGCCGCCATCCGGTTACGCGGAAGAACTGAAGGCGGCGGCCGCTGCTGCTGCTGGCGGCGCGGCGGCTCCTGCCGCCGGTGCGGCTCCTGCGGCGGGCGGGGCTGCTGCCGGCGCGGCCGCGGCAGGCGCGAAGGCGCCCGCAGGCGGTGGCGACAAGAAGAAGTAAGCGACCACTTGCGCCATGCGCCTGTTCGTCGGACTGGGCAATCCCGGCACGAAGTATCAAGGCAACCGGCACAATATCGGCTTCATGGTCGTGGACGAGATCGCGCGGCGTCATGGTTTCTCACCGTGGCGCCGCCGTTTTCAGGGCGAGACGTCCGAAGGCACGCTCGATGGCGAGCGCCTCATTCTGCTCAAGCCCGCCACCTTCATGAACAACTCCGGCCATGCGGTTCAGGATGCTGTGCAATTCTACAAGCTGACGGAGGGAGACGTCGTGGTGTTTCACGACGAGATCGAACTGCCGCCGGCAAAGGTCCGCGTCAAGGTCGGCGGCGGCATCGCCGGGCACAATGGCCTGCGGTCGATTTCGGCGCATATCGGCAACGACTATCGCCGCGTCCGGCTCGGCGTCGGCCATCCCGGCGTCAAGGACCTCGTGCATGCGCATGTGCTGAACGACTTCGCCAAAAGTGAGCGGCCATGGGTCGAGGCACTGGTGGATGTCGTTGCTGAAAATGCTGCGCTTCTCGTCGCAAGCCGGGACTCAACATTTCAGAACAAGGTGCATCTTGCGATGCAGGCGAAGGGATTCGCCGAGAAGGGCGACAAGGACGATGGTGGCGGCAAATGAGCGACGCCGTCATCGCCGGACTTGATCCGGTGATCCATCTTTTGAAGACGATGGATACCCCGGGGCTCTTGCGCGAAGACGCACTTCGCGCTTTAGCCCGCATCTGACGCACCAACTCTGTTGCGCGATTTGCGCCAATCACCGGAATGAATCATGGGTTTCAAATGCGGTATCGTCGGGTTGCCCAATGTCGGCAAGTCGACCCTGTTCAATGCGCTGACGGAAACCGCGGCGGCGCAGGCGGCGAACTATCCGTTCTGCACGATCGAGCCCAATGTCGGCGCCGTGGCGGTGCCGGATCCGCGCCTCGACAAGCTCGCTGCGATCGCCAAATCGGCGCAGATCATTCCGACGCAACTGACATTCGTCGACATCGCGGGTCTGGTGCGTGGCGCCTCCAAGGGCGAAGGACTCGGCAACCAGTTTCTCGCCAACATCCGCGAGGTCGACGCGGTCGCGCATGTGGTGCGCTGTTTTGAGGATTCCGACATCACGCATGTCGAGGGCAAGATCGCGCCGCTCGCCGACATCGAGACCATCGAGACCGAACTGATGCTGGCCGATCTCGAAAGCCTCGAGAAACGGGTCGACAGTCTTTCGAAAAAGGCCAAGGGCAACGACAAGGAAGCCAAGGAGCAGCTCGATCTGGTCGAGCGCGCGCTCAAACTGTTGCGCGACGGCCAGCCGACCCGCGGCATGGAGCGCAAGCCCGAGGAAGAGCGCAATTTCCGCATGCTCGGGCTGCTGACTTCAAAGCCGGTGCTCTATGTCTGCAACGTCGAGGAAGGCGCGGCGGCGAGCGGCAATGCCTTCTCGCAGGCCGTGTTCGAGCACGCGACGAAGGAAGGCGCGGTCGCGGTTGCGATTTCCGCCAAGATCGAATCCGAGATCGCGACCTTGTCGCGGGAGGAGCGCACCGATTTTCTCGAGACGCTGGGGCTGGAAGAAGCGGGTCTCGATCGGCTGATCCGCGCCGGCTACGACCTGCTTCACCTCATCACCTATTTCACTGTCGGGCCGAAGGAAGCGCGCGCCTGGACCATCACTAAAGGCACCAAGGCGCCGGCTGCTGCCGGTGTCATTCACACCGATTTTGAAAAGGGCTTCATCCGCGCCGAGACCATCGCTTACGCCGACTATGTGGCGCTCGGCGGCGAGGCCGGCGCGCGCGATGCCGGCAAGCTGCGGCTGGAAGGCAAGGAGTATGTTGTCGCCGACGGCGACGTCATGCATTTCCGGTTCAATACCTGATAATCCGTTTCAAACCTATCTTGGTCGCTCCGGGGCGCGCTTAAAGCGCGTGCCCGGAATCCGGATAGGCGGGACCCCTCAATTCTGGAGTCCCCGATGTACAATTGCACATCTGTAATCGCCGCTTACGTGGCGTCTGGACGTGGCGTCGAGATTGTCTCTATCGCAATTGTCTCTATCGCATTGCGCCCTTTTCGCGGATCGCGCTGAGATGCTCGTTGATGCGAAACACGATCAGGATGCATTCGGCGGCAATGCGCGAAAACACGATACCGGTCAGGGCGCCGGCAATGCTCAGAAGAATTGAGATGAAGCCGCCGAACGGGCTGACGGCCATCGTGGCCAGGCCCGAGAAAACCCCGGACAATCCCGACAGGATGATCAGCACGATGACCAGCCAGTAGAAGATCTTGATGATCGTGGGCGTGATGAAGCGATCCCACTGAAACAGATCCCGGAATTCAAACATCTGCCGCTCCCCCCTCGCGTAGGGCGTCGCCGCCATAAGTCGGACGGCACTTGCCGCCGCGAACCGCTTATGGTCCGCATCAAGCAAGCCAAGCCATTAGTACGCCGGCGGTTGAGATTGCCGCAAATAAGGGCCACAATCGGGCGTTGTTTCAGCAGGCCTCGACATGACCCTGACATTTGAGGATTTTCCCGTCGGCCGCTTCGGCACATTCGGGCCGCGGCATGTCAGCCGCGACGAAATCATTGCGTTCGCATCGGAGTTCGATCCACAGCCCATGCACCTCGATGAGGAAGCGGCCAGGCACTCCATGCTGCGCGGGCTGTCGGGGTCCGGCTGGCATTTATGTTCGCTCATGATGCGTATGATGTTCGACGGCTATATCGGACGCACCGCTTCGCTCGGCTCTCCCGGCGTTGATGAGGTCCGCTGGCTGGCGCCACTGCGCCCGGGAGACGATCTGATGCTGGATGTCGATGTCGCCGCCGCGCGGGTGTCGCGCAGTCGCCCGGAGACGGGAATCGTGACCTTCGCGCTGCGCGTGCGCAACGCGTCCGGACAGGTGCTGATCGAGGCGGTGTCGCCGATCATCATCGGGCGGCGGACGGCGACTGCGGACGGCAGGGCTGACCCATGAGCTATTTCGAAGACATGGAAGTCGGGCAGCGTCGCGATCTCGGGTCGTTCGTCTTCACCGCCGAACTCATCAAGGCGTTCGCGGCGCAATTCGATCCGCAGCCGTTCCATCTCGACGAGGAGGAAGGCCGCAAATCGCTGTTCGGCGGCCTGGCAGCCTCCGGCTGGCACATCGCTTCGGTCTGGATGAAACTGGCGGTGGCAGAGGGTCAGCGCGAGGCGGCGGATGCCGCGGCGCGCGGCGAGAAGCCGGCGATGTGGGGACCGTCGCCCGGGTTTCGCGACCTGCGCTGGATCAAGCCGGTACTGGCGGGCGACAGCATCAGCTACGCCAGCGAAGTCCAGTCGCTGAGAGCCTCCCGCTCGCGGCCGGAATGGGGCGTCATGCAAATGCGCAACACCGGAACCAACCAGCGTGGCGAACTGGTGTTTTCCTTTCTGGCGTCGGTTTTCTTGCCGCGCCGGCATCCGCAGGATTGAGGCCCGGGGGCGGTTGGGGATGCCGCACCACCGGCCTTGCGGCCGCGCGCTGTAATTTATTCGAAAAACCGGCGTCCCGTTAAGGAGTTGTGAACTCTCAGCCGGTCTTGTCGAGCAGCATGGGGTCCGCCGCTTTCGGTGAAATCAGGAGCGGGGCTCCATGATCTTGATTTGACGCGTTTTCTTCACGCGAACCGGTATCCATCCTCGGGTCGAGCCTTGAGGACGAGCTTCGCTCGAAAACGCTCTGGGGCAGGGGAGATGGCGATGGCGGATCGCACCGGATTGAAGATCGTGGGCATTATCTTTGCGACCGTGACGCTGGCTGTGACGCTGGCGACCTGGACCGTGGTGAAGGGGTATGCCGACGGCGTGTATTCGCTGGAGAATAGCGCGCCGGCGCATATGGCGGTTCGCTGAACCCGACAGAAGGGCGACCGGCTCAGCCGCCACCGCCAAGGCGCGCCTCGAGCGCCGCAATGCGCGCCTTCAACGCCTCGTTGTCCTCGCGCGCGAGCCGCGCCATCTCCTTCACGGCCTCGAACTCCTCGCGCTTGACGAGATCGAGGTCGCGCATGATCTTCTCCGCCTGATTGCGGACCACCGCGTCGACCTCGCGCTTGAACCCCTGCGCCGCGCCGGCCGCGTCGTTCATCAGCTTTCCAATCTCGTCGAAAAACCGGTTGCTGGTCTGGGTCATCTCACTGTCTCCGGTCGGCGGCATCGCCATGCATCGGCCCAGAGAATGGCAATCCGGACCCGGCAGTTCAAGCCCGCTTGATGGTCGCCTATACCGCAAAGCCTTGTCAGTGCCGGATTTCCTTGCAATCGTGACGGGATCATTCAAGACGTGGATTGCCCGGCACAAGGCCGGGCGTGGCGCCTTGGGTGGAACGAAACCGATGTTTCTCCTTATCACCTACCCTGTCTTCGATCCCGTCGCCATCTCGCTCGGCCCGATCGCGATCCGCTGGTATGCGCTGGCCTATATCGGCGGGATCACGCTCGGCTGGCTCTATGCGCGGGCGTTGCTCAAGAACGAGAAGCTCTGGGGGGGACCGGCGCCCATCTCGGTGCTGCAACTCGACGACTTCATCCTGTGGGTGACGATCGGCATCATCCTCGGCGGCCGCACCGGCTATGTGCTGTTCTACAACCTGGATTTCTTCGCTCGTCATCCCGCCCAGATCTTCCAGCTCTGGAACGGCGGCATGTCGTTCCACGGCGGCTTCATGGGCTGCGTCGTCGCGGTGATCCTATTCTGTCGCAGGCATGGCCTGCCGATCCTGTCGCTTGGCGACGTCGCCACCGCGGTCGGGCCGATCGGCCTGTTTCTCGGCCGCATCGCCAACTTCATCAACAGCGAATTGTGGGGTCGCCCGGCCGACCCGAGCCTGCCATGGGCGATGGTGTTCCCCAATGGCGGCCCGTTGCCGCGTCATCCGAGCCAGCTCTACGAGGCTACGCTCGAGGGCCTGGTGCTGTTCACGATCCTCGCGCTGATGATCCGGGCCGGCGCGCTGAAGCGGCCGGGCCTCGTTCTCGGCAGCTTCCTTACGCTGTACGCGATGGCGCGCATCGCCGGGGAATTCTTCCGCGAGCCCGATCCACAGCTCGGATTTCTGTGGGGCGGGTTGACCATGGGAATGCTACTGTCGATCCCGATGATGATTGCGGGGCTTGCCGTCATGTACGCCGCCTGGTCGCGCGGTCCGCGGGCGTCAGGCGCACAAACGATTTCGAACCCTGATGTTTCTCAGGGCTGATCCCAAAGCTGATTTCAAGGCTGATCGTGACTGAAATTTCTCCGCTGATGGCCGAGATCAAGAAGCTGATCAAGACATCCGGCCCGCTGCCGGTCTGGCGCTACATGCAGATCTGCCTGACCCATCCCGAACACGGCTACTACATTTCGCGCGACCCGCTCGGACGCGAGGGCGACTTCATCACCTCGCCCGAAGTCAGCCAGATGTTCGGTGAACTGATCGGATTGTGGGCCGCGTCGGTGTGGCGCATGATGGGTTCGCCGGCCACGCTGCGGCTGATCGAACTCGGGCCCGGTCGCGGCACCATGATGGCGGACGCGCTGCGTGCGCTACGCGTGTTGCCGCCGATGTATGACGCGCTCAGCGTCCACCTGGTCGAGATCAATCCGGTGCTGCGGGAGAAGCAGGAGGCGACCCTGTCCGGCGCGCGGAACGTCGAGTGGCACGCTGGTCTGGATGAGGTGCCGCGGGGACCGGCGATCATTCTCGCCAACGAATATTTCGACGTGCTTCCGGTCCGCCAGATGGTCCGGCATGGCGACGGCTGGCACGAACGGGTGGTCGATGTCGACGGCAGCGGCCAACTCGTGTTCGGCGCCGCCGCGGAGCCGATGCCGCGGTTCGACGCGCTGCTGCCGCCGCTGGTGCGGGCCGCGCCGGTCGGAGCCATTTTCGAGTGGCGGCCGGATGCCGAGATCATGTCCCTCGCGACCCGTGTCCGCGATCAGGGGGGCGCCGCGCTGATTATCGACTATGGCCATGTGCGCAGCGATGCCGGCGACACCTTCCAGGCCATCGCGGGACACAGCTTCGCCGATCCGCTGAAAGATCCCGGTCAGGCCGATATCACCGCCCATGTCGATTTCCAGGCGTTGGCCCGCGCCGCGGAGGATGTCGGCGCCCGCGTGCACGGACCGGTGACGCAGGGAACATTCCTGCAACGGCTCGGCATCGAGGCCCGCGCCGTCAACCTGATGGCGAAGGCGAGCCCTGAAGTATCGGAGAGTATCGCAACGGCGCTGAAACGTCTGGCCGGGAGCGGCCGCGGCGGCATGGGGTCGATGTTCAAGGTGATCGGCGTTTCCGATTCGAGGCTCACCGAACTGGCGGGATTGAGCGATCAGGAGCGGCGCGGCGGGATCAGGGCGCCATGACCCTCGCATCCTCTCTGCTCTCCGCTGTTTCCGGCCTGCGGCACGCCTTTTTCACCCGCGAGGGCGGCGTCTCGCAAGGCATCTATGCGAGCCTGAATGCCGGCATCGGCTCGCAGGACGATCCCGCCCATGTCGCCGAGAACCGGCGGCGCATGGCCGAGGTCATGGGCGTTGCGCCGGCGAATTTCCTCTCTCTCTACCAGGTCCACTCGCCCGACGCCGTGATCGCCGACAGGCCATGGGACGCGGCATCGCGGCCGCGCGCCGACGCCATCGTCACGAAAACCCCGGGGCTTGCGGTCGGCGTTACCGCGGCCGACTGTGGCCCCGTCCTGTTCGTCGATCCGCGAGCCCGCGTCATCGGCGCCGCGCACGCCGGCTGGAAGGGCGCTCTGACCGGCGTGCTGGAAAAAACCGTCGACGCCATCGAAACGCTCGGCGGCAGTCGCTCCGATATCGCCGTCGCCATCGGTCCCTTGATCCGGCAACGAAGCTACGAGGTTGGCGCTGAATTCGTCGCGCGATTTACGGAAGCCGATCGGGACTATGCCCGGTTCTTCGTTCCGTCGGAGCGCGACCGCCATGCCATGTTCGATCTCGGCGGCTTCATCCGGATGCGCCTGGAGCGCATCGGCGTCGGGACGATCGACGACACCGGCATCGACACCTATGCCGACGAGCGTTTCTTCAGCTATCGCCGCTCGGTGCATCGCAACGAGCCGGATTTCGGCCGCCACGTGCATGCCATCATGCTGGAAGCCGAATGATTGAGCGAACCCGGCGCGCCAGCCGAACGGAATCAGAGCCGTCGGTGCTGGCAAGCGGATTCTTTGCGCTGCCCGGACGCTCTGCCCTAGACGTTAACGCGTTTTAACGATATCGCTCGACGAAACGGGGACGTCAGCGAATGCCTTTCAAGAGCTTCCGCGCCGGGCGTGCTGGACGCGCCGTTGCGCTTCTGGCGGCGCTGTGCGCGCTGGCGGGATGCGCGGGTGGCGGCAACGGAAGCGAATCCTTTGCGCAGGCCGGCGGCGGCGTGACGGTTGCGTTCGAGTCGGTCGACGGACCGCCGCCGCAGGTGTTCGACCGCCTTGTCAACGTCCTCAATTCCGAAGCGCAACTCCGCGACCTTTCCATCGTGTCGCGCGAGGCCGCGGCCGCCTATCGCGTGCGCGGCTATCTCGCGGCCGAGGTCAGCCGCGGCCGCACCACCATCGCCTGGGTGCTCGACGTCTACGATCGCAATCAGAACCGCGCGCTGCGCCTGAGCGGCAAGGAGCCCGCCGGCAAGGCCGGACATGATGCGTGGGCCGCGGCCGACGATCTCACCCTGCGCAAGATCGCGCAGGCCGGGCTGAGCGGATTGAGCAGCATGGTGAACGGCGCCGCGCCGCCGCCCGCTACTGAGCCGGCTCCATCGCAGCCTCAGGAGCCGGCGATCGCCAGCGCCGACGGTCTGGCGGGGGCGGATGTCCGGCAGGCGGCCGCGCTCGGGTTCGCCGCGCAATAAGGCCATCATTTTACGCCGGAATCCGTGTTCCCCGTATTGCCAGACTTGGCCACTCCTTGATACACCGCCTCCATCGGGGTCGGAGAGGTTCTCTGGAGTCGGGATGTTGAACGTTGTACCCACCACATCGCGGGGAGACGCGTCGATGTCCGCCAAAAACGGCGCCGTCAAGCTGGTTGCCGGTAACGCCAACCCGATGCTGGCGCGGGAAATCGCCAAATGGCTCGGGCTTGAACTCACCAAAGCCAGCGTGCGGCGCTTTGCCGACAACGAGATCTTCGTGGAAGTGCTTGAGAACGTGCGCGGCTCGGACGTGTACGTGATCCAGTCGACGTCGTACCCGACCAACGATCATCTGATGGAGCTTCTGATCATCACCGATGCGCTGCGCCGCGCGTCGGCGCGCCGGATCACGGCGGTCATTCCCTACTTCGGCTACGCGCGGCAGGATCGCAAGGTCGGCTCGCGCTCGCCGATTTCGGCCAAGCTGGTGGCCAACCTGATCACGCGCGCCGGAACCGACCGCGTGCTGACGCTCGATCTGCATGCCGGGCAGATTCAGGGCTTCTTCGATATCCCGACCGACAATCTCTATGCGTCGCCGGTGATGGTCCGCGACATCAAGGAGCGGTTCGACCTCGGCAACCTGATGGTGGTGTCGCCTGACGTCGGCGGCGTTGTGCGCGCGCGCGGCCTCGCCAAGCGCATCAACGCTCGGCTGGCGATCATCGACAAGCGCCGCGAGCGCGCCGGTGAATCCGAGGTCATGAACGTGATCGGCGACGTCGCCGGCTCGACCTGTATCCTGATCGACGACATCGTCGATTCCGGCGGCACCCTGGTCAATGCCGCCGACGCGCTCATCGCGAAGGGCGCGAAGGACGTTTATGCCTATATCACGCACGGCGTGCTGTCCGGCGGCGCTGCGGCGCGCATCGCCGGTTCAAAACTGAAAGAGCTGGTCATCACCGACTCGATCCAGCCGACCGACGCCGTCAACAAGACCGCCAACATCCGCCTGCTGTCGATCGCCGGCCTGATCGGCGAAGCGATCAACCGCACCGCCGCCGAACAGTCGGTGTCGAGCCTGTTCGACTGAGTGTTGGCCTCGTGCCAGCGATCCGGTGGTGTTTATTCCGAGGTTCGCGTCATGGCTTATGGCTTGCCGCGCTGGAACAGGATGAGTTGACGACGAAGCGTTCCAGCGCATCATGACCTAAAGTCTTTCACCGCTTCATGGAAAAGACTTTAGCTTCTTGATTTGACACGTTTTCTTCACGCGAACCGGACCACTTCGCTCGAAAACGCGTAGCTCGGCCGTTCGAAGAACGGCATCGGCTTCACTCGTCTACTCTCGTTCCAAAACGCTGGATGCCCGGCATAAAGCCGGGCATGACGATGCAATCAAACCCCGTCCCGCGCTCGCGACGCGAACTCCGGAATAGAGGGCGTTAATCGTTACGCAGGTTCTCGGCGGTGTGCTTCCACTGCGCGACGTTCTCCGCGATCATCCGCGTCGACTTCATTGCAGCCTGACTCAACTGGGCATAGCCCGAGATTTCACGCTGGACGCGCTGTCCTTCCGCATGCAGCAGGTCGCGGAGGCTTTCAAGCTCGGTAACGAGATTCTCGATCTCGGCGAGGGAGGTTCCAGCCACGCGCTGGATCAGGGAATTGACGTTGTTCACGGTCGCTTCCGTGCTTGGCTCCAGCTTGATCTCGGGGGATGGAGCGCCCGTGGCGGGCCGGCGCAGGTAGGCGATATCGTTGCGAACGAAATCGCGGATGCCGGCTTCGACTTCCGAGACGGCGGCGAGGTTGGTGTCGGCCTCGGTCGTGCTCGATTCGGTTTGTTCGGACGACGTGGCTGGAGTGGCTGGAGTGGCGTTCATCGGCTTGTTCCCTGTTTCGCGTTGAGCGAGCGCGGATGTCCCCCCGCACGACGAGTCTCTAACATCTTATCAGCGCTGCAGATTTTGACAATATCGCGGCCAATCTGCGGCGAGCCCCGTTCATTCCCCGAATCGGACCTGCCTCCGGCGGGCTTGGCATTTGAGATTGATGCTGCGGCCGGAGCCAGGATGTAGGTCGGTAAGTCGCCAAAGTCATAACCGTGAAGACACCCTGGCATTCGGGTTCGTCCCTCGGCATTCGCGGTCTTTGACGATTTGGATTCAGGCGATGTTGACTCTATGGCCTGGAGCGGATCAGGACTTCGCTCGCTTCTTCGTTTTCGATGGCGCCGTCCTGGCGGAGGCTTTCGTTGGCGACGCGGCCTGTTCTGCCGCGAGAGCTTCGGCCGTGCGCCGCATCGCGCGGGCGTAGCTGTCGGCGGCGTTGTCGGCCGACATCTGCAACCGTCTTGCGGCTGCGGTGCCTTCCTCCAAGGCCTGTTTCGCCATCTCACGGAAGCGCTGCTTGCCGGCGGCATCTTTCGCCTTGGCCGCGAGGGCAAGGTAGCGCGCGCGCCGGTCCTTAACGGCCGCCGTCAGGCTCTTGTGCTGCTGCCTTGCAAGCTTGCGAATGATGACGTCGAGATCGGCGTCGGCCACGGTTTGAACCTCCTGATACGCAAGACGAGTTTTATGATCCCCTATAGCGGTTTGGATTTGATGGAAACAACCTCGTTCCGTCATGGCGCGGCTCTGTTCCGGCCATCCACGTTTTTCTTCGCGTGGAAGGCTGACGCGCATCGCTCGCGGGCGGATTGCCGGCGAATGCGGTAGCGTGGCCTCTTTGATGATATGCGGCTTTACCCCTTCTTCCATCCGCCCCGCTTCCCGGGCGCGCCGCCGGAGGAGCGCGGTCGCGGACCGAATTCCGGGCCTGCTTCGCGGGATGAAGTCGGCTGATAGATTCGGCTTTCCGTGCCGGGGCCCATTTCGTCCAGCGTCGGTTTGCGCGGCTTCGGGCGTGCGCCGGTCGGCTTGACCTCGTGCCAGGTGGCGATGCCCATCTCGTCGAGCGAGGGTTTGTGGATTTTCGACGAGGAGCGCGCCGGCAGGTTCGCTGCATCGCCATACTTCTTCTTGCCGGCGTAGCTGCCGGCTTTTGCCGCGACGCCGCGCTGCTTGATGGTGGGATCGTCGACGATCGCCAGCTCCGTGGCGCGCAGCCGCTTCACCTCGTCGCGCAGCCTTGCGGCTTCCTCGAAGTTCAGGTCGGCGGCAGCCTCGCGCATCCGCGTTTCCAGATCGGCGAGAACCGCCTCGAAATTATGGCCGATCGCGATCGCGTCGTCCGACCAGGAATTTCCCTTGCCGCCGTCGCCGATTTCCACCAGCACATGGTCGCGCTCGTAGGCGCTGTTCAAGATATCGCCGATGGACTTCTTGACGCTCTCCGGCGTGATGCCGTTGGCGGTGTTGTATTCCACCTGCTTCTCGCGACGGCGATCGGTCTCGGCGATCGCGCGCTGCATCGATCCCGTGACCTGGTCGGCATAGAGGATGACGCGGCCGTCGACATTGCGCGCGGCGCGGCCGATGGTCTGGATCAGCGAGGTCTCGCTGCGCAGGAATCCCTCCTTATCGGCATCGAGAATCGCGACCAGCGCACATTCGGGAATGTCGAGACCTTCGCGCAGCAGGTTGATGCCGACCAGCGCATCGAACGCACCCAGCCTGAGATCGCGGATGATCTCGATGCGCTCGATGGTGTCGATGTCGCTGTGCATGTAGCGCACGCGAATGCCCTGCTCATGCAGATATTCGGTGAGGTCCTCCGCCATGCGCTTGGTCAGCACGGTGATCAGCGAGCGATAGCCGTTCGCGGCGGTGGCGCGCACCTCGCCGACGAGGTCGTCCACCTGCGTCCGTGCCGGGCGGATGTCGACCGGCGGATCGATCAGGCCGGTGGGACGGATCACCTGTTCGACGAACACGCCGCCGCTTTCGTTCAGTTCCCATGCGGCCGGCGTGGCCGAGACCGCGACCGATTGCGGCCGCATCATGTCCCATTCCTCGAAGCGCAGCGGGCGGTTGTCCATGCAGGAGGGCAGGCGGAAGCCATATTCGGCCAGCGTCGCCTTGCGGCGGAAGTCGCCGCGGAACATGCCGCCGATCTGCGGCACGCTGACGTGGCTCTCGTCGGCGAACACCAGCGCGTTGTCGGGGACGTATTCGAACAGCGTCGGCGGCGGCTCGCCGGGGCGGCGGCCGGTGAGATAGCGCGAATAGTTCTCGATGCCGGCGCAGCTTCCCGTGGCCTCCATCATTTCCAGGTCGAAGGTGGTGCGCTGCTCCAGCCGTTGCGCTTCGAGCAGGCGGCCCTGCGCGTGCAACTGGTCGAGCCGCTGCTTCAGCTCGATCTTGATGTTCTTGATCGCCTGCACCAGCGTCGGCCGCGGTGTCACATAGTGCGAGTTGGAATAGACCTTGATAAAGTCCAGTTCGTCCTGCTTGTGGCCGGTGAGGGGATCGAACTCCTCGATGCTCTCGACCTCGTCGCCAAACAGGTTGACGCGCCAGGCCCGGTCCTCGTAGTGCGCTGGGAAAATATCGATGGTGTCACCGCGCACGCGAAAAGTGCCGCGGGTGAAGTCGGCGCTTGTGCGCTTGTACTGCAACGCCACGAGGTCGGCGATGAGCTGGCGCTGGTCGATGCGCTCGCCGCGTTTCAAGGCGAACGTCATCGCGGTGTAAGTTTCGACCGAGCCAATGCCGTAGATGCATGACACCGAGGCGACGATGATGACGTCGTCGCGTTCCAGCAACGCGCGCGTTGCGGCGTGGCGCATGCGGTCGATCTGTTCGTTGATCGAGGAATCCTTCTCGATGTAAGTGTCGGTGCGCGGGACGTAAGCTTCCGGCTGATAGTAATCGTAGTACGAGACGAAGTATTCCACCGCGTTGTCGGGAAAGAAGTTCTTGAATTCGCCGTAGAGCTGCGCCGCCAGTGTCTTGTTCGGCGCGAGGATCAGCGCCGGGCGCTGCGTCGCCTCGATCACCTTGGCCATGGTGTAGGTCTTGCCGGAGCCGGTGACGCCGAGCAGCACCTGGGTGCGGTCGTTGCGGTTGATGCCTTCGACCAGTTCGCGGATCGCCTGCGGCTGGTCGCCTTTCGGCTCATATTCCGACTTGATCTCGAAGCGGACGCCGCCTTCGCTTTTCTCCGGGCGCGGCGGACGGTGTGGCGTCCAGACCTTCAGCGAGCCGTCATCTTTCTTGAATTCGGGACGGCCGTCGCGCAGCAGCGCCTCCAGCGATTCCGCGGTCGCCTTGACGCCGAGGCCTTCCATCTTGCTGCGCGGCGGTCGCGCCAGGGCCTCTTCATCATCCTCCGCGGTCGGCAGACCGAGTTGCCGCGCCAGTTCCGGATCGAGCGTCGGGATCGTCGCTGACGTGCCGTAAATTGCTTGTGGCGCTTCTCCGAAGCCGGGCCCGTTCTCCGTTGTCCCTTTGAACGTTGCGCTCGTAGCTTCCCCCCGCCCAACGCGGGCGTCTTCGCCCGTCGCGTCCCCGCCAAAGGGAGGGGAGGTAGCCGCATCCTGCTTCGCCGTCGCATCGCTCTTGCCGCGCGTCGATTTCCGCGCGCGATGCGCGGCGGCTTCGCCGCCTGAGCGACGATCCCAGGAATTGTCCGGCGGCGGCTGCAACCCGGTGCCGGAGCCGAGGCCGGCATCGCCGCGATTGATCGCCGGGTTGAGCAGTTGCGCGAGCGCAGGCCCGATCGGCTGCACCTCGGGGCGATGCGCCTTCGATTTCGCAGGCTTGGGTCTCGCAGGCTTGGATTTCGGAACCTTGAGTCCGGGAGATTTGCCGGGGCGTTTCGGAGGATCGGGGGTGTTCGCCATGCCGGCAATATGGGATGAGTCCGGCCCGCACGAAAGGGCGCATTCTCACGGATGCCCAAACGGCGGGATCATGCCGACGCTGATGAGCGCGCCGCCGCCTTTCGCAGGCAATCGCGGCACAGGCAGTCGCCGCCTTGGACAGGCATCGGCAGCCGCGCGGTCTCCTCGGCGCACCAGCAGTTCCCCGACAGGTCGCAGCCGAATTCCGTTCCGCATCCGGAACAGGTGAGACGGCGTCGGGGCTGTTGTCCGATCTGATGGGTCATGATGGCAAGGAGGCTTTCACGCCGGGTTGCGAGGATCGATCCTACTTCCGGAATCGATGAGAGCGGAAGCCAACAGCCGTGAATCGTTCGCGCCGGAAGCTCACTCCGCGGCGCGCAGGTAATTGATCGGGAAGCGGTGGGCGCCGCCGCGCAGCGACAGGTAATAGTCGGCATCAGCTGGATCGTCGGTATGGCGAACAAGATCGGTCACCGGCGTATAGCTCAGCATCCGGCCGCCGTCCGGGAGCGCCGTGCAGCAGAAGCGCAGCACTTCGCCGCCCCTGAGCTTGATGTTGATCGGGGTCCGGTCGCCCGCGCGCATCATCTTGGTTCGCTCGGCGATGAAATGGGTAAGCTCGTCCTCGGGCAGTTCATACGCGCCGGTATCACGCCCGTGGTACATCAGCGCGATGAATGGCGGTTTGCTGTCGGCCTTCTCGTCGGGGAGCGAGAAAAAATCCCGAAAGGCGCGGTTGATGAATTCCGCGCGCGTATCCGCATCGAGCAGCACGATGCCGATGTCGATCTGATCAAGGGCGCTGGACAGCCGTGCAGCGGTCGCGTGCCGCTCACGCCATTTGAGCGCGTCCCCCAATCGCCTGTGCAGAAACCCGGTAGTAAAAGCGGTGCCGCCGGTGGTCAGGATCAGCAGCGCAAGATGCAAAAGATCGTAGGAATGCACGGCGCCGTGGTCGAAAAGGAAAAGCGCGGAAGCCGCGACGGCGATGGCCGCGCTGATCACGCCGGACGCCGTTCCGCCGAGCGATGCTGCGAGCGCGACGACGCAGACGTACAGCGCTGCCGGATCCGGAACGGCAATGACATTGCGATCGACAAAGATGGACGCGATCGCCACCAATGACGCGAGAGCCGGGCCAAATATCGTTCGCCAGTCGAAGCCCATTGCCTGTTTCTCGGAACGGGAATGAGGATAAGTCGGCTTCGATGACAAGTGGTTGCATGTTCGGCAAGATTTTCGCGGCCAGCGTTAATTGCATCTAACGCGGCGGATCCGGTTTGTGATGATTTGAAATCAAATGCGGTCTTACTGGAACCAGAATACGGCCCCCAGATGCTCACAACACAACCCCGGCTCCATGGGAGCCAGGGTCATCGGAGGAGCTATCGTATCGACGCCTTTCTCAGGAGCCGCCGCTATATTGGGTGTTTTCTTGCCCCTGCGGATTTTTCGGATCGATTCGATCCTGCTCGACGGCCTTTCGGATTTCGGACTTCTTGGTGTCGGCCTGCTGGTCCGGCTTCTGATCGCGCTTTTGGTCCGGGGTCTGTTCATTAGGCATCTGGTTCGACTCCACTCTTGTTGCCATGATGAAGGCTCGCCATGACCAAACAGATAAACTGCGGATGCGTTCCAACGAAACGGCGATTCCATTGAGCCAATCCTCGCGTCCCGCGTTCCGTTCTGCAAAAGTGTCGGTCGCAATTATTGCTGAGAAGGAAGTGTCAATGACCAGCCGAAGCCTTTCATGGATGTTGTTGATCGTCATCGCCTGCGCACTGCGTCACGGCGCGGCCCTGGCCCAGGACGTTCCCGGCATCGAGATCTGCACAGCCGAAAAGAAAATGGAGCGGCGGACGAGTTGCCTGCAGAGCAACGTCAATTTCCTGCAAACGGCCGTCACCAAACTCAGCGTCGACAGCGGGCAGAAGATCGATGCCGCCAACCGGAGGATCGAGTCGCTGGAGAGCATGGTCGCGGAATTGCGGAAGACCGTGGCCGAACTTCAGGAAGCGCAGAAAAAGCCGCAGCCGCCGGTGAAGGAGGGCGGAAAGGACAACGTGAAGGAGAGCGGCAAGTAGTTCAGGGGGGGGGTCGGCAGGGACGACCATCCGCAATTTTTCATGGACCGGGACTGGCGGGATGCGGAGCCGGAAATAAATTGGTTTTGCCGATGTGTCGCGATTGCGCAATGACGATAGCGATGACGACACGAGTTTGCGGAGTAAACCATGTCCTGGCTACAGCCCGTCACCCTCGAAGGGCCTCATGCGCGGCTCGAGCCGCTGTCACACGACCATCGCGGCCCTCTCGTCGAGGCGGTTCGGGACGGCGAGATCTGGAAGTTCTGGTACACGTTCGTTCCCGTGCCGGAGAAGATGGGGGCCGAGATCGAGCGGCGGCTGTCGTTGCAAGCCTCCGGCACCATGCTGCCCTTCACGGTGCGGGATGCCGAGGGCCGAATTGCCGGCATGACCACCTACATGAACGTCGACGCCGCGGGCCGCCGTGTCGAGATCGGCTCGACCTGGTATGCGAAGCGGGTTCAGCGCACGGCCGTCAACACCCAGTGCAAGCTGTTGCTGCTCACGCATGCCTTCGAAAAGCTGGACTGCATCGCGGTGGAATTCCGTACCCACGTTTTCAATCATGTCAGCCGGCGCGGCATCGAGCGGCTCGGCGCCAGGCAGGACGGCACCCTGCGCAACCATCAAACGTCGCCTTACGGGTTGCGGGACACCGTCGTCTACAGCATCCTTCCCGCGGAGTGGCCGACGGTGAAGGCGCATCTCGCCTACGAGCTCGATAAAAAACATCGATAGCTCCTCACAAAGCGGATTCCGTCCTGCGTCGCGATAGCTGACAAGCCACGTAGCGTGTCTGTTGTTGACAGCGGACCTCCCAGCCGGTGCCGCTTGCCAAACTTGCCTGGTCCGGGCAAAGCAAGACCCTGTGCGGGCGGGGGCGCGCGGCGTCAAAAATCGTCAGTTGCCGCATCAGAGCATGATCCCGAAAAGGGAAAGCCGGTTTTCGAAAAAAGATCATGCTCAAACAAGAAGATAAGCGAGAGACGGATCCATTGCGGGCGAAACTGACTCCAGCGCGACGGCGGTGCAGCAGGATTCTCCGTCATGGTTGAAGTGGCTCGCGATCTGGTGGGGAATATCGAGCGGTCGCTCGCTCCACCCGGCGAGCGATCAAAGGCGCCGCGCGGATCGCGCATGATCGCCGGGCGGGATTTGTACGACCTCGCGTCGCTCGTCCTGCTCGCCGTGCTGGCGATCCTGGTCCTGACAACATTCCGGGACTACGCGATCACCAACGATGAATGGATCCAGCATCGCTATGGCGAACTGATCGTCGCCTACTATCGCACCGGTTTCGCCGACCGCTCGCTCTTCGCGCTATATAATCTTTACCTCTACGGCGGGCTGTTCGATTCCCTCGCAGTCCTGCTTGGCCACGTTGTTTCCCTCGATATCTTTGATCTGCGGCACCTGATGAGCGCCGCCATCGGTGTCGGCGGACTCGGTGCGGCGCTCGCCACCGCGCGGTTGATCGCCGGCCCTCGCGCCGGGTTTCTGACGGGCGTGGCGCTGGCGGTGTGCGGATCGTGGTACGGCACCATGTTTCACCACACCAAGGATATTCCGCTCGCCGCGGCGATGGCCGGCGCGATCTGCTTCCTGGCGCGGGTTGCCCGCGACCTGCCGCGTCCGCGGCTTCGTCATGTCATAGGCTTCGGCGTGCTGACGGGCGCGGCACTCGGCGTCAAGGTGCTGGCGCTTCTGCTGGTTTGCTATGTCCCCGTCGCGATCGCGCTCAATTCGCCCGCGCACTGGATCCGCGCGCCCCGTGACGCGATGTCGTTCATGGCCGCATCGCTGCTGCAATTCATACCGGCCCTCCTGATTGCCTACGCGATCATGATCATCGCCTGGCCGTGGTCGGCGCTGGCGCCGCTCAATCCGATCCGCGGGCTTATCAGCTTCGGCGATTTCGGCTACGACATCCCCACCGTGCTGGACGGGCACATCTTTCGCATGGCAACGGTGCCGCGCTGGTACGTGCCGACCTATCTTCTCATCAAGCTGCCGTTGTTGATGCTGGCAGGAACGGCGCTGGCGCTGATGTTCGTGGCTGTTCCTTCTCTCGCGCAGGAAGAGGCATCGGACCGTCGTCGCCGCGAGGTTGCGTTGATCAGTTTCGCAGCCTTCTTCCCGCTGCTCTGCGAGGCGATCGCGCACGGTCCCGCATTCTGCGGCCTGCGTCATTTTCTGTTCGTGCTGCCGCCGATGGCGGTGCTGACCGGAATCGGGCTGGATGCGGCGGTCGCGCGGGCCGCGGCTTGGCGCCGGCCGGTGGCGGCGGCCCTGCTGGCGGTGATCGCCGCCGGGTTTTCCTGGAACGCGCTCATGCTCTACCGGCTGCACCCCTATGAATACGTTGTCTATAACCCGCTCGTGGGCGGGCTCGCGGGTGCATCACGGCTCTATGCGACGGATTATTGGGCGACGACTATGTCCGAAGCGGTCGATGGGTTGGAAGCCTATCTCGCCAAAACCGAGCCGGTCGTGAGCCGCGACGCGCATCATGTCTACACCGTGGCGTTCTGCGGCGAGCGTGCGGCGTTCCTGAAGAGGGCGAAGCCCCATCTACACTGGTCGAAGGTATGGGAAACTGCCGATTTTTTTATCGCGCCGACCCACATGAACTGCGATCTGAACAGCCGAGGCAAGGTGGTTGCAACGGTCAAGCGTCTTGGCGTGCCGCTGGGTTACGTCAAGGATCAAAGGATGATGATCGCGCAGCGGCGCAGGGGTTGAGGGCGACAGGAGCCGCATCTTGTCGCTGCTCGATGTCGAGCAAAAGCACGTCGGTGCTGGCGAGCGTTGTTGAAAAGCGGCTTGCGTTTATCGTTGTTTAAATCGTGACCTCACACCGGAAAAACGGTCGCCGTTGTCGGCGGCCGTTGTTGTGGTGCGGGATTGCCGTCAGGCGCGTTTGATGAACGCCACGACGAGAAGAACGATGATGGCGCCAATGGCTGCATTGATGACCTGCGCGAAAAAGCCGCCGCCGATCAGAACTCCGAACAGCGGCAAAACCCAGCCGGCGACAATTGCGCCGATGATGCCGATGACGATGTTTCCGATCAGTCCGAAGCCCCCGCCTTTCACGATGACGCCGGCCAGCCAGCCCGCGATCGCGCCGACGATCAACCATACGATGACGCCCATAAACCGTTCCTCCTGAAAATGCCGTTCTCTTCGGCATTTCCCGGATGTTCGCCCGCTTATGTCGCGTTTGGCAATAGGCAAGCAGGTAGATCAATTCTGGAGCGGGGCGAAAGATGCGGTGTGTTTACCGCAGCGAGGCCGCGCGTGCCGCGAGCCGGATCGTGGTCAGGCTGGCGACGGCCGATCCGCTGAATCGGTCGCAGAGAATTCCCATCTGCGGATCGTCGGAGAACGTCATCGCGATCGCCCGTTCCGGCTTTTGGAAGTAGACATGCATCAATGTCATGTCCTGGTCGCCCAGCATCGTTGCCGACATCGTGCGGCTCGCGCTCGGAGTAACAATCATCGCGCGCATCCACACATCGCTGTCGCGCACGGCTGCCGGCGCCAGTCGACGCGAGGTGGCCACCACGGTGCCCTGGTCCTGCGCGCCCTTGACGAGGACTGTGGTCACGCCGTCCACCGCCATCGGATTGCGCGCGGGGGTGACGGGCCGGATCGGCGGGATCGATGCGGTGGCCGCGACAATTCGCGCGCGGCGGACATCCTTCGGCGCAGGCGCATAGGCCAGCGCCTGTAAGGAGTCGGAGATGCTGGAGGTCGGCCGCGGGTCGACGGCTGCAAGCGCCCTGCGGGCACTGACGGCGGCGAGGACCTGTTCCGGCGTGGCCTGGGCCGGAGCTTTCGGCATCTCGTCCCAGAAGCCGCGGGCATTGATGATGTCGGCCGGGGTCCGCGGCCTGGCCACCGTGGCCTGCTTCGTCGGCGGGATGGGCAGGACTTCGGCAGATGCGAGCCGCAATGTCTGGGGCGGCTTCGGCCGGGGTAGCGGGATCGGGTCGGTCGACGCCGCGGGAGCGGCGGAAGCGACCGCCGTCTGGGCAGGCGGCTGGGCCGCCGGCGCGCCATCCGGCTCGTCATCCTCGTCGGCGGCGGCCTTGCCGCGGAACAGCGCCAGCAGGAAATTCGACGGCTTGCTCTTGACAGCTCCGTCTTCATCCGCGTTCTGGCCGCGCCTCTCGATGTCGGCCATCGCCAGCTCATAGCCGGGCAGCGGATTGCCGTCGGAGGGAATGTGCACGGTGCGGCCGTTCGGGAAGACGCGCACGAGCTGGTCGTGGGTCATGCGCGGCCAGTGCCGCACATGGCCGGTGTCGAGGTGAACGAAGGGCGAGCCCGATTTGGGATAGAAGCCGACGCCGCCGCGCTGCAGGCGAAGGCCGGCGAAACGGATTTTTTCGAGCTGCACGCCCGGAATGAAGAAGTCCATCGCGTGGCCAAGCATGTGCTGGCTGAATCGCGCGACGCCGGTGTGTGCGGAGCGGCGGCGGAGCATGGCGTTGGTCGCGGGGGAGCGGTAGGCGGAGACGATGTTGATCGGTTGTCTGGCATCGACGTCGCGATAAACCTCCCAGAGGACGTCGAAAAGGTGACGATCCATGGTGGTCTGCTCCTGGCTACGCCAGTCGCGGAGAAAGTGATTGAGTCGCTTCAATGCGGCTTCGTCGTAGCGGCCGTTGCGCTTGAAGGTGACGGTCAGGTCTTCGTTGGAATGGGTGTGATGAAACGACAGCGTGCGCGTTTCGTTGAGCGCGGCAGCGTCATGCACCGATCCTGCGCCCGCCAGCAGCAGAAGCGACGTCAGGCCGATGCAGTAACCGGCCCGTGGAATCGACAATGATTTCAAACCGCGTGCAAAACCTGCAAGCACTAATGAGCCCACCCGAAGGACGATTAAGTCGCGCCGCCCTTCCACGACCCCATTGTGGAAGGGCTTAAACTCAAGTCGTAGAACAGGAGGGTTAAATCCGGATTTACCTTAACCCGTCTGCTCCTAAAGGCTAACTAGCCCGCCGACTGTGGCAAAAAAGAGCCAGAGGATTGAGGCGCAGGGGACGATGGTTAACGTTAAAAGAGCCTCATTGCGCGAGGAAGTCATTGTTTTTAATCAACTAAATCAACCCTTTGACGGGTCGTAACTAGCGCCGATAGATCTGGCGGCGACGGTCCTCGACAAGGGGAGGCGGGTTCTGGAACCCGAACAGCCGCTCGAAGAACGACGGGCCGCTGCTTGTGAAGCCGTCGCTCGCGAAACCGCCGCCAAACCTGCCGTTGTCGCTGAGCGCGACGCCTTGCCGGATATCGCCCTTCGGACGGGAATAGTTCGGCTGGGCATGCGCGATCACCGCCTCCAGATTCCGGCCCTTGGTGTTGCGCAGCAGCGCCAGCATCGTGGCGTCGCGGCCGTAGACGTCGCGGCGGATCTGCAATTTGCCGGCATGATCAACGAAAGCGGTCTGATAGGTGATGTTGACCGGAATCGGGGTCGGAAACTTGATGTCGATTTCGCTCCGGCCATACATGCTTCGGATCCTCTCCGGAGTGTAATGCTCCTGCGGAAGCGCGATGTTGAGCAGCGTGGCTGCATACTGGTCGGGGTTCTGCACCCGCATGCAGCCGTGGCTGAAAGCGCGCGTCTCCTTGGCGAACAGATATTTGTCCGGCGTATCGTGCTGATACACCAGGAACTTGTTCGGGAAATTGAATCGAATGCGGCCCAGCGCATTGCGATCGCCCGGCGGCTGCGAAATGTGGATGCCGCCGCTGCGATCCCGCTCGAGCTTGAGACCCATTCGCTCAAGCACGGTCGGATCCTGCTGCAAGGCGGGCAGGTATTCCTTGTAGATGATCGACGGCGGCACGTTCCAGGTCGGATTGACGGTGATGTACTTCATCGTTTCCGTCAGAAGCGGCGTGGCGTGAACTCCCGGCTTGCCGACGACAACGCGGGTGCTCCAGACCTGCTCGCCGTGTTGCATCACCTTGAGCGAGTAGTCCGGAATGTTCAAGATGGCGTAGGCGTCGCCGAGCGACGGCGCGCCGAGCTCGCGCGGCAGCCAGCGCCAGCGCTCCATGTTGACGATGATGGTGTCGATCTGACGATCGTTCTTCACGCCGTTCAGGGCGCGAAGAGTGTTGTTGCCAAGAATGCCGTCGGCGTTGAGGTGATTGCGGTTCTGGAAAGCCTCCACGGCGGCGGCGACATCGGCATCATATCCAGTATCGTCGGGATTTTCAGAAACGCCCAGCCTGGCGCGAATCTGCGGGACGCGCGGGTCCTCCATCACGGCATTCTTGCGGAATACGAGACTTGGGCCCTCGGCGATTTCGATCAGGGGGCCTTCCGACGTCCTTCGGAGTTCAGCCAGCTTCTGCTTCAGCTCCCGGTAAAGCTTGTGCGGGGGGTTGTAGCCGTCGAGCGCCGCGGAGGCATCTTGCGCGGTGGTGACGTTGGTCAAAACCTGCGTGGGATCGATCGGATGCTCGGGATACTGGATATCCGCGCTGACCTGAGACCAGTGCATCCGGCCGCTCTGGGCCTGACGCGCGTAGTCCATCATGCTCGCGGTCAGCTTGAGGTCGGCTTCGGCGACCTGATCCGGCGACGCCGCTTCGGCAAAATTCGGCACGGGGTAGTCGGCGGGATCGAGGCCATCGGCTGCGGCGTCCTTGAGACGCGCGATCACGCCCTTGGCCTGCGCCGTCAGGGTGCCGCCCTCGGTCCATAGCGGCGCATAGCCCCGCGCCGTGTAGAACGTCTCGATCGCGGTCCGCTCGGCCTTGCGGTCGAAGAATTTTGCGGACTTCGCATCGAGCAGCTCATGCAGCTTCTCGGCCGCCGGTTGATCCGCCGGCGAGACGCTGGCCACGGCCTTCGCCGGTTCACCGGGCTGATCGGCGGCCGGTGCGGAAGTCTCCGCCGGAGGCACGGCTGCGGGCGTGATCGTCGCGGTCGCGTCCTTTTTCGCATCGTCGGTCTTGGCGCCGTCGGTCTTGGCCTCTGTTTTGACGCCATCCGCGGGCGTGGCCGCGACGTCGGCAGGCTTGGTTTCGGCAGGCTTGGCCTCGGCGGGTTTTGTCTCGGCGGCCTTGCCGTCGGAAACCTTTGTATCGGAAGATGCGGCGTCGGCAGATGCTGCCGCACGCGACGACGCTCCCGAGTCCGCAGCGCTTGTGGCGGCGGGTTTTGTCTCGGCCGGCATGGTGTCGGTCGCTGTATCGGCGGTCGTGCTGTCAGCCGGTTTCGACGCACTGGTGACGGGCGGCGCAGGCGGCACGTCGTTCATCTTGAAATCGGCTGCGGTGGGTGGCGGAACGTTCGCCGGCTCCGGCATCGGCACAGCAGCGTCGATTGCAAGTTCGGCGGGACTCTTCTTCGCCTTCTCCGTCTGGGCGTATGCTGCCGTGGTCGAGACTGTCAGGAAGGCGGCTGCAAGGGCCATCAGGAACCGGTCGAAACCGGTCCGGTTAGTCGAATAGTCCCGCATTCTCAGCACCCCCTTGGGTGAAACTGTCCCGGCCTGGAACAATTTTCCGATGATTTTCGTCCGGCGTTCGCCACGACTTGATGTTGGCGATCACGGTCATGCACGGACGTTACACGCGCCCAATTCGGGCAGCCAGCGCCGCAGAGGCAACTCACGACAAACTGACCTCAAAATATGCTGTTTGCAACGCGCACGCCTTTTGCAAAGGTGTTTTCCGTCGGTCTGTCACCGCGCCGCAACGGTTCACGTCCGCGACATTTTTTCTCTCCCTGCGGCTCGCAACCGGTCAGCCCTCACGCCGCAAACGCAAGGAAGCCCGCTACTGTTCCTCGTTCGCTGCGATGTCATCCAGCTTGCGGTAGAGTGTGGACCGCCCGATCTTCAACCGTCGCGCCACTTCGGACATTTGCCCGCGGTAGTGTGAAATCGCAAAGCGAATGATATCGGCCTCCAGCTCCTCCAAGGGGCGCATTTCGCCGTCATGCGTCAGCATCGACAGGCTGCCCGCATCGGGGAGGGGCGGGACGATTGGTATTTCATTACCGGATATCATGTCGTGCGCCATCTGCTGGAGCATCGGCTCCATGACCAGGGGCTCGTCCGCGTCGACAGCAGGTTGCGCGCCGATCAGCGGGAAATCCGACGGGCCGAGCTGCTCACCCTCGCTCATGACCACCGCGCGGTAGACCGCGTTTTCGAGCTGGCGGATGTTGCCGGGCCAGTTGAGCTGTGACAGTCCCGCCATCGCCTCGCCGCTGATGCCGGTAATGGTCCGATTTTCTTCGGCGCAGAAGCGGGCGAGAAAATGCCGCAGCAGGTTCGGGATGTCGTCGCGCCGCATCCGCAGCGGCGGGATCGTCAGCGGCAGCACGTGCAGGCGATAGAACAGGTCCTCACGGAATTGTCCGGCCTTGACGAGATCGAGCAGCCTGCGATTGGTCGCCGAGATGATGCGGACGTCGACCTTGACCGGCTTGCGGCCGCCGACCGCTTCCACAGCACCTTCCTGCAGCGCGCGCAGAAGTTTCACCTGCGCGGCCAGCGGCAGCTCGCCGACCTCATCGAGAAACAATGTGCCGCCGGAGGCTTCGACGAACTTGCCGGCGTGACGCTCGGTCGCGCCAGTGAACGATCCCTTCTCGTGGCCGAACAGGATCGACTCCACGAGATTATCCGGGATCGCACCGCAGTTCACCGCGACGAACGGTCTGGCGCTGCGCTCGCTGGTGCCGTGGATGGCGCGCGCGAACAGCTCCTTGCCGACGCCGGACTCGCCTTCGATCAGGACCGGAATCGACGAGCTTGCGGCCTTCTGCGCGGCCTTCAGGACGTTGGCCATGGCCTCGCTGCGGGTGACGATGTCGGCGAAGGTGAGACGACCCTCGCGGCTGTGGCGGACCCGCCGCAACTCGCTTTTCAGCGCACTGGTGTTGAGCGCATTGCGCAAACAAACCTGAAGACGCTCGATGCCCACCGGCTTGACCACGAAGTCCTGCGCGCCGGCGCGCATCGCCGAGACCACGTTGTCGATGCCGCCATGGGCGGTCTGGACGATGACGGGAACATTGATGTCGGCTTCGCGGATTTTCGCCAGCACGCCCATGCCGTCGAGGCCTGGCATCACAAGGTCGAGGACGAGGGCATCGATGGCGGGTCCGTCAGCGGCCATCAGCGTGGCGATGGCCGCATCGCCTCCCTCGACCACGATCGCTTCATAGCCCGACCGCCGCACCATGTTTTCGACGAGCCGGCGCTGGACCGCGTCGTCGTCTGCTATCAAAATGGTGGCAGTCATGGCATTCCCCGCACGCTACAACTATCTGTACCGAATCGAGGCACACTGGCGGACGCTGATTAATGCGCTCTTAAGGTTTGCCGCGCCGTCGTCGTGCAAGGGGTTCTTCCTGGTCGGAACCGAAAAGAAGGTCTGGAATCGATAATGGCTTCGCGTTCTTCCTCCGCTTCACGCAAATCCGCCGCCGCCCGCAAGCCCTCATCTCATCGCAAGCCTCCCGCGAAAAAAGCCGCTGCCGCGAAACCGGATGCGGGACGCCTGCCGGAATGGAATCTGGCGGATCTCTACGCCGGCATCGATGCGCCCGAGGTGACGCGCGATCTCGACAAGGTCGATGCGGACTGCAAGGCGTTCGAGGCCGCCTACAAGGGCAAGCTCGCGACGGAAACGGCGAAGTCCGACGGCGGCGTGTGGCTGGCCGAAGCCGTGCGGCGCTACGAGGCGATCGACGATCTTGCGGGCCGGCTGGGCTCGTATGCGGGACTGATCCATGCCGGCGACAGCGTCGATCCCGCGATCTCGAAATTCTACGGCGACGTCTCCGAGCGCCTGACGGCGGCCTCGGTGCATCTGCTGTTCTTCCCGCTCGAACTCAACCGCATCGACGACGACGTGATCGAGCGCGCCATGCAGGCGCCGGAGCTTGGGCATTATCGACCGTGGATCGAGGACAGCCGCAAGGACAAGCCGTACCAGCTTGAGGATCGCGTCGAGCAGCTTTTCCACGAAAAATCGCAGACCGGCTATTCCGCGTGGAACAGGCTGTTCGACCAGACAATCGCCGGCTTGCGCTTCAAGGTCGGGAGCAAGGAGCTTGCGATCGAACCGACGCTGAATTTGTTGCAGGACCGCTCGCCCGAAAAGCGCAAGGCGGCCGGTCAGGCGCTGGCGAAGACGTTCAAGGCCAACGAGCGAACTTTCGCGCTGATCACTAACACGCTCGCCAAGGACAAGGATATTTCGGACCGCTGGCGCGGCTTTCAGGACGTCGCGGATTCGCGTCATCTCAACAACCGCGTCGAGCGCGAGGTTGTCGATGCGCTGGTGGCGTCGGTGCGCGCGGCCTATCCGCGGCTATCGCATCGCTACTATGTGCTGAAGGCGCGCTGGTTCAAGAAGAAGAAGCTCGCGCACTGGGACCGCAATGCGCCGCTGCCGTTCGCCGCCACCGGCGTCATTCCGTGGAACGATGCGCGCAAGATGGTGCTGACGGCCTATGGCGATTTTTCGCCGCAAATGGCCGGCATCGCCGAGCGCTTCTTCACCGACCGCTGGATCGATGCGCCGGTGCGCCCCGGCAAGGCGCCCGGCGCGTTCTCGCATCCGACCACGCCGTCGGCGCACCCGTACGTTTTGATGAACTACCAGGGCAAGCCGCGCGACGTGATGACGCTTGCCCATGAACTCGGCCACGGCGTGCATCAGGTGCTGGCGGCGAAAAACGGCGCGCTGATGGCGCCGACGCCGCTGACGCTTGCGGAGACGGCGAGCGTGTTCGGCGAGATGCTGACCTTCAAGCGGCTGCTGGCGCAGACCAGGAGCGCAAAGCAGCGGCAGGCGCTGCTCGCCGGCAAGGTCGAGGATATGATCAACACCGTGGTGCGGCAGATCGCGTTCTATACCTTCGAGCGCGCTGTCCACACCGAGCGCAAGAATGGCGAGCTTACCGCCGAGCGCATCGGCCAGCTCTGGCTCAGCGTGCAGGGTGAGAGCCTCGGTCCCGCGATCGAGATCAAGCCGGGCTACGAGACGTTCTGGATGTACATTCCGCACTTCATCCATTCGCCGTTCTACGTCTACGCCTATGCGTTCGGGGATTGCCTCGTGAACTCGCTTTACGCGGTCTACGAGCACGCCGCGGACGGGTTCGCCGAGCGCTATCTGGCGATGCTCGCCGCCGGTGGGACGAGGCATTATTCCGAACTGCTGAAGCCGTTCGGGCTCGACGCCAGGGACCCCCGTTTCTGGGACGGCGGATTGTCGGTCATTGCCGGCATGATCGATGAACTGGAGTCGTTGGGGTAATCCGGGCGTTCGCCCAAATAGCTGGGGTCGCATCGCCTGGCGGCCGCCGGCGCATGTGGCAAAATGGCGCAGTGCGGAGGGGCCGTAAACCAAACGATCGGCTTTGCCGCCCTTTCCAAAAAGGCACGTATTTTCAACCGGTAGCTGTTTTTCTGCCGCGTCGGCCGGTCTGGAGCCGAATGGCCAATGCGGGTCAGACGCCGTTTCTGGTCCGGGTTGGCGCAAGCGGCGTCGGCCGTTCCGGCCAAACCGTTAGGCGAGGGGCAATTTTCAGCGCGAAACAGTGCGATTGCAGGCTCGTGCCGCTCGATTTGTGCATCTTGTACATATAAAAGAACGATGACTTTGCCGACGGGACCGCCACACCGTTGCTCTGTCTTCCCGATTGCGCTAATTCCTCGGGGGTAAGATCAACCCCAGGCTGGAGACGCGACGTGTCAGATCATAATGAAATTGTTTACTCGACGGCGGACGGAATGGACTATCCGGCGCATGAGGGAACCTATAAGGCCTTCATCAAGTTCGGAACGATCGGCACCGTGGCCGTGATCACCATCGTCTCGCTGATGGCGATTTTCCTCACCTGATTGTCAACTCATCGTTCCGGCCGTCTCGGATTTTCGTTCGCTAGCAATGTGGCTGGTGCTTTAGTCATGCGTGGCCGTCGGCTGCGGGAGGCATCATGAAGATTGCAATAGCGAAGGAAATCGATCCGTCGGAACCGCGGGTGGCCGCGTCTCCCGACACGGTGAAGAAGTTTAAGGCGCTCGGCGCGGATGTCGCCATCGAGCCGGGCGCCGGCATCAAGTCGGGAGTGCCGGATTCAGATTTTACGGCTGCGGGCGCCGCAGTCAGCGCCGATGCGGTCGCGGATGCCGATATCGTCATCAAAGTGAGGCGGCCCGAGGCATCCGAACTGGCGCGCTACAAGCGTGGCGCGTTGGTGATCGCGATCATGGATCCCTACGGCAACGAAGCGGCGCTCAAGACGATCGCGGACGCCGGCGTGTCGGCTTTCGCGATGGAACTGATGCCACGCATTACGCGCGCCCAGGTGATGGACGTGCTGTCGAGCCAGGCGAATCTCGCCGGCTACCGCGCCGTCATCGAGGCGGCCGAGGCGTTCGGCCGCGCATTTCCGATGATGATGACCGCCGCCGGCACCGTGCCGGCCGCGAAAGTGTTCGTCATGGGCGTCGGCGTTGCCGGCCTTCAGGCGATCGCCACCGCGCGCCGCCTCGGCGCCGTCGTCACCGCCACCGACGTCCGTCCCGCGACCAAGGAGCAGGTCGAAAGTCTCGGCGCCAAATTCCTCGCGGTCGAGGACGAAGAGTTCAAGAACGCGCAGACCGCCGGCGGCTACGCCAAGGAAATGTCGAAAGAGTATCAGGCCAAGCAGGCTGAACTGACCGCAGAACACATCAAGAAGCAGGACATCATCATCACGACCGCGCTGATTCCCGGGCGCCCGGCGCCGAGGCTCGTGACCGCCGAGATGGTGCGTTCCATGAAGCCGGGCTCCGTGCTGGTCGATCTCGCGGTCGAGCGCGGCGGCAACGTCGAGGGCGTCCAGGCCGGCAAGGTCGTCGATCTCAATGGCGTGAAGATCATCGGCTTCACCAACGTCGCGGGCCGCGTTGCCGCCTCGGCGTCGAGCCTTTATGCGCGCAACCTGTTTTCGTTCATCGAGACGCTGATCGACAAGACGACCAAGGCGCTCGCGGTGAACTGGGACGACGAACTGGTGAAGGCGACCGCATTGACCAGGAACGGCGCTGTCATTCATCCGAACTTCCAGCCGAAAAGCGCGTGAATGTTATTGTCCGTCAACGCGCGCCGCTTTCCCACCTCTCTCTGCCGCGGAGAGGTCGCGCCGCCTGGCGCGGGTGAGGGGCCGCGTCCATATCCGACATTTCTCCACTCCTCACCCGGCTCACTGCGTTCGCCGGCCTCTCCCCGGGGAGAGGTGAAAGAAGCAACGAGGTTCTGATGGAACATATCGTTGAGGCCGTTGATCCTTTCGTGTTCCGGCTGTCGATTTTCGTCCTGGCCGTGTTCGTCGGCTACTTCGTCGTGTGGTCGGTGACGCCGGCCCTGCATACGCCGCTGATGTCGGTCACCAACGCGATCTCCTCGGTGATCGTGGTCGGCGCGCTGCTCGCCGTCGGCGTCGGCATGATCTCGGCCGGCTCGGGCTGGGCGCGGGCCTTCGGTTTTGTCGCGCTGGTCTTCGCCTGCGTGAATATCTTCGGCGGCTTCCTCGTCACCCAGCGAATGCTGGCGATGTACAAGAAGAAGCAGAAGTAGATTTTTCGATGCTGGGTTACTTGCAGTGTCCCGGATGCGATACGGCGTGTGAGGCTGTATCGCCGGTCCGGGACCGCCACAATTTGGGACGGCCCCGGTTCTGCGTCGCATTGCGTTGTTCTGCGCCGCGTCCGGGACAAGACGTCGGGGCACCGCCATGAACGCCAATCTTTCCGCGCTGCTTTATCTCGTCGCAGGCGTCTTGTTCATCCTGTCGCTGCGTGGGCTGTCGAGTCCGGCGTCGAGCCGGAAAGGCAACTTCCTCGGCATGACCGGCATGGCGATCGCGGTCGCGACCACGCTCGCGGCGCATCCGCCCGCCGACGCCATGGCGTGGGTTCTGGTGATCCTCGGTGTTGCGATCGGCGGTGGCATCGGCGCGGTGATCGCGCGCCGAGTGCCGATGACCTCGATGCCCGAACTGGTGGCGGCGTTCCACTCTCTGGTCGGCATGGCGGCGGTGCTGGTGGCCGCGGGTGCGTTCTATGCGCCGGAGGCCTTCGGCATCGGCACGCCCGGCAACATCCATGCGCAGAGCCTGATCGAGATGTCGCTCGGCGTCGCCATCGGCGCGCTGACGTTCACGGGCTCGGTGATCGCGTTCCTGAAACTGTCGGGCCGCATGAGCGGCGCTCCCATCATCCTGCCGGTGCGCCACATCATCAACATCGTGCTCGCTCTCGCCCTGGTCTTCTTCATGTACGGCCTGGTGATGTCGGGCAGCGCGCTCGATTTCTGGCTGATCACGATTCTCGCGCTCGTGATCGGCGTTCTGCTGATCATTCCGATCGGCGGCGCCGACATGCCGGTCGTAATCTCGATGCTGAACTCGTATTCCGGCTGGGCGGCGGCCGGCATCGGATTCACGCTGGGCAATTCGGCGCTGATCATTACCGGCGCGCTGGTCGGCTCCTCCGGCGCGATCCTGTCCTACATCATGTGCCACGCGATGAATCGCTCGTTCATCTCGGTAATCCTGGGCGGCTTCGGCGGCGAGACCGGCGCGGTGGCTGCCGGCGGCGGCGAGCAGAAGCCCGCCAAGCTCGGCTCGGCCGAGGACGCGGCGTTCATCATGAAGAACGCGTCGAAGGTCATCATCGTACCGGGCTACGGCATGGCGGTGGCTCAGGCCCAGCATGCGCTGCGCGAGATGGCGGACGCGCTGAAGAAGGAGGGCGTCGAGGTCAAATACGCGATCCATCCGGTCGCGGGCCGGATGCCCGGACACATGAACGTGCTGCTGGCCGAGGCCAACGTGCCTTACGACGAGGTGTTCGAGCTTGAGGACATCAATTCGGAATTCGCCCAGGCCGACGTCGCCTTCGTGATCGGCGCCAACGACGTCACCAACCCGGCGGCGGAGGAAGACAAGTCCTCGCCGATCTACGGCATGCCGGTGTTGCAGGTCTGGAAGGCCGGCACCGTGATGTTCATCAAGCGCTCGCTCGCGTCGGGCTATGCCGGCATCGACAATCCACTGTTCTATCGCGACAACACCATGATGTTGCTTGGCGACGCCAAGAAGATGACGGAGAATATCGTCAAGGCGATGTGATACGGTGGAGTTCAACAGCGGGAGGCCGACATGGCGGACAACAAGGCGAAGCGCGGGGGTGGTGATCGCCGCCTGATTTCGTTGAGTGAGGCCTATGAGGTTCGCTACTGGGCCAAGAAGTTCAAAGTCACTCCGTTGAAACTGAAGGCCGCTGTCAAGGCGGCGGGCCGCTCGGCCAAAAAGGTCGAGGCCTACATCAAGCTGCAGACACACAAGGCCAGTGACCGGCGCCTGATTGCGCTGAGCCAGCCTTACGAAGTCAGCTACTGGTCGAAGAAGTTCAAGGTGACGCCCGCAAGGCTTCGCGCCGCTGTGAAGGCGGTTGGGCATTCCTCGAAGAAGGTCGGCCTTTACCTCTCTCCCGGAAAGGCCGCCAAAAAGAAAACCGCGGTCAAGAAGAGCGCGGCTGTTAAGAAGAAGGCCGTGAAGAAGAAGACAGCTCCCAAAAAGGCCGGGACGACCAGAAAGGCGAAAAAGGGCGTTCGCAAGCGCGCCGCATAGGCCCGCCACCTATGAGCGCGCATGGTTCGATGCCTCGCTCGGCGTGGGTTTTTCCGGCCCTGGCCGTGTTGTTTTACGGCGCAGTGACCGGTCTCGGCGTCACCTTCTTCCCCTCGGCGGGCGGCATCCTGTTCGCCCTCGTGCTGCTGGTGATCCTGTTCGGCACGGTTTTCGCGGCCGTGCACCACGCCGAGGTCATCGCGGAGCGGATCGGCGAGCCTTACGGAACGCTGCTGCTGACGCTCGCGGTCACGATCATCGAGGTTTCCCTGATCGCGACGATCATGCTGGGCGACAAGGCGGTGCCGGAACTGGCGCGTGATACCGTGTTCGCGGTGGTCATGATCGTCTGCAACGGTCTGGTCGGGACCTGCATTCTGGCCGGCGGGCTTCGTTACCGCGAGCAGGAATTCCGCCCTGCGGGCGTGAACATCTATCTCAGCGTGCTGATCGTGTTCGCGACGATCACGCTGGTGTTGCCGAACTATACCCTGACGACGCCCGGGCCGCTGTATTCGCAGCTCCAGCTCGGATTCGTCAGCGTTGCCACCATCATGCTCTACGCCGTCTTTCTGTATACGCAGACGGTCCTGCATCACGACTATTTCATTGTCGGGCACGGCGCCGATAGTGGGGAGGGGCTGACCTCGAAGCGGCTGCTGGCGCTGAGCGTCGCCCTGCTGCTGATCTCGCTGCTCGCCGTCGTGCTGCTGGCGAAGAAGTTCTCGCTGGTGATCGACGCGGGCATCGCGGTGGTCGGCGCGCCGGAAGCCCTTGCCGGCGTATTGCTGGCGCTGCTGGTGCTTTTGCCGGAAAGCGTCGCGGCGCTCGCGGCCGCGCGGCAGAACGATTTGCAGAAGAGCATCAATCTCGCGCTCGGCTCCTCGCTGGCCACAATAGGCCTGACGATTCCGGCCGTCGCGGTGGCCGCCTATGTCATGGACAAGCCGCTCGAACTCGGTCTCAGTAGCCAGAAGATGATCCTGTTGGGCCTGACGTTCCTTTTAAGCATGCTCACGTTCGGAACCGGCCGGACCAACATCCTGTTCGGAATGATCCACATCGTCGTGTTCGCGGTCTACATCTTCATGGTGTTCGTGCCATAGTCGGACAGGAATGGAATCGCCGTCGCCTTCGCCTTGAGGCGAGGTTTTGAGGATCTGATGTCTCGACGTTCTCTGCGCCGCAGCGTCCGCTGCTATCTCGTATTCGCGCTGGGGACCATGGCATCCGCTGCCGCGGGCCAGGAGAGGCCGCCGGAGCACGGCCACACGGGTCGCGACCACACGGGTCGCGAGCACATGGTTCGCGAGCATGGGGATCACGAACATATGGGGCATGCCGCCTCGGGCGGACTATCCCATCAATCTCATCTGGGGCATCCCGCGCAGCGGAAACACGCGGTGGCGAAACGAAAGCCACCGGCGCCGGCCGTCGCGCACATGGATACCGCGCACATGGATCATGAGGCGATGAGTCCCGCCCATACGGGGCACGGAACGGACGGCCACGGCTCAATGCCCGGCTTTCTCGGACCCTACATGATGTCGCGCGAGGCGTCGGGAACGAGCTGGCAGCCGGACACCTCGCCGCACGAAGGGCTGCATCAGCAGTTCGAGGCCTGGAGCGTGATGACCCACGGCTTCATCAACCTGAATTACGACCGGCAGCCTGGCCCGCGCGGCGCCGACAAGACATTCGTTAGCGGTATGCTCATGACCATGGCGCAGCGGCCGCTCGGAGACGGCACCTTCGGCATGCGCGCCATGCTGTCTCCGGAGCCGCTGATGGGCGCGTCCGGCTATCCGCTGCTGCTGGCAAGTGGCGAGACCGCCGACGGCGTGTCGCATCTTGTCGATCGCCAGCATCCGCATGATCTGTTCATGGAACTGGCGGCGACGTACAGCCATAACATCACCGCGAATTCGAGCGTCTTCGTCTATGGCGGCCTGCCGGGTGAACCCGCGCTCGGGCCGCCGGCCTTCATGCATCGCCTCAGCGGCATGGACAATCCGGAGGCGCCGATCAGCCACCATTGGCTCGATTCGACGCACATCACGTTCGGCGTGGTGACGGCCGGTCTTGTTCTCGACAACTGGAAGTTCGAGGCGTCCACCTTCCGCGGGCGGGAGCCCGACCAGTACCGCTACGACATCGAACGGCCCGCGCTCGACAGCTTTGCCGGCCGGGTGAGCTGGAATCCGGTGCGCGAACTGTCGGTGCAGGTCTCCTACGGGCATCTGAATTCGCCGGAGCAGCTTGAGCCGGAGGTCAACGAAAACCGCCTGACGGCTTCGGCGATCTACACCACGCCGTTCGGCGACGGGCATCTGTGGAGCGCGACGGCGGCTTGGGGTCGCAAGATGCTGAACCCCGGCGAAACGCTGGACGCCTATCTGTTTGAGAGTTCGGTCATTCTGAAAAACAACTGGACGCTGTTCATGCGCGCGGAACAGGTCGCTGAAAACGAACTGACCCACCATATTCCCGGTTTCGAAGAGAGAATTTTCAGCGTGGGCAAAGTCTCGGCCGGCGGGGTCTACGATTTCATTCGCACCGATCATGCCAAGTTCGGCATTGGCGGGCTGGTCAGCCGCTACCTGCTGCCTGACGACCTGAAACCGGTCTATGGGCGTGACCTGACAGGGTTCATGGTGTTCGGCCGGATCAAGCTGCTCTGACAACGGAAGCCTTCCGGCAGATACGAAACGTGAGGGGGACCGCAGCCTTGCCTTCGATCCGTCGCGATTGATCCCTCAATCGGCCCAAAAGTTTCCGCATCAGACAGCGCGGGAGAGGCCGGTCATGCTGAAATGCGCTTCGAAATTCTTTGTCGAGAAGGTATTGCCGTCCGTGCTTGCGACGGTGACGGCAGCCTATATCGTGAACCATTACATAGCCAGGCCCGCCGATGCTCCGCCAACGGCGTCCGCCGCGATTCCCGATAGAGCCGGCCACAACGATTCCGAGGCGGGGGCGAAGGGCATTTCCGAAAACGCGATCGCGAAGGTAACGGCGGAGAAAGTCCGGCCCGAGACGGCTGCTGGAAGACCGGACGAGAAGCGGGCGGAAACCGCGGGGTCGCCGGCTGACGTCAAAAAACATCGAACGGCGCGGCGCGAGAAAGCTACCAGGGTAGCGTCCGTGCCGTCTGCTCCGGCACAGACGGCGTCGGCGCCGGACGATCATCGCGACGCCAACGATCTGGCGCGGGCCGCGATCGATCGCTTGCGCGGCGCGCACGATGCGACTCCGCGGGTCGAGGGGGTGCGCCCTCAACCGGAGGTCGCGCGAGTGCAGCGGAACTCCGACCGCCAAACGGCTGAATCCACCTCAACGCGGGTGCTAGAGGTCGCGCGCACCGCACCTCAGCCGGCGATGCAGCCGCTTCCGCCCCCGATCCAGGTGTCTGTGCCTGCTGTCGAAGCCTCGACGACGGGGAACGGGGAGGGATTATCTTCCGGCCGCGCCGACGACCAGGCGCGGCTGCCGGTTCCACCTGCGGATATTCCACAAGCCTCGAGGCCGCTCGACCTTGAGGCCAATGCGGCCGCGCAGACGGGCGCCCGTGCCACGGTCGCCGATGACATGCTCTCGGCCGCGAAGTCGGTCGTCGAGGCCGTGCTGCCGCAATAGCGCCGCCATCAAAAACAAAACGCGGGGCCGATACCCCGCGTTTCATTCAAGCTCGGTCGAAAGCAGTCGCTCAGCGCGGTCCGCGCGGACCGGCACCCGGGCCGCCACGGCCCGCTCCAGGTCCGGCGCCAAAAACCGGCTTCGGCTTCATCGGTAGCAGACCTTCGCGCTGCAGCTTCTTGCGCGCCAGTTTGCGGGCGCGGCGGACGGCTTCGGCCTTTTCGCGTGCCTTCTTTTCGGAGGGCTTCTCGTAATGGCCGCGGAGCTTCATCTCGCGGAAAATCCCCTCGCGCTGCATTTTCTTCTTCAGCGCCTTGAGGGCTTGATCGACATTGTTATCGCGAACGAGAACCTGCACGCGGCATCCTCTTTCAATTGCACGAAGTGAGATTTGGTCAGAAGCAGGAGGGCCGACAAAGGCCACGCCCTCAGCATCAAGGGCGCGGATGTAACAGATCAAAACGGGAATGTCCACCGCCGGACGCTGATTTGGTTCGCGGAACACGCCGAAATTTCAGGTGGAATTCCCCAAAAGTGACAACAATTGCGGCTCAGAAGCGCTTCACAACGCGGTTTTGATGGTCCTTGATCCCGAGCGATTGGTTCTTGCGATTTGGTTTTTGCAATAATGGGAGACGCGCCATGGATTTCAGAAAATATGCGGCCGAATTGATCGGCACGTTCTGGTTGACCTTTATGGGCTGCGGAAGCGCGGTCATCGCCGCGGCCTTCCCGCAGGTCGGCATCGGGCTGCTGGGCGTCGCCTTCACTTTCGGCCTCAGCGTCGTCACCATGGCCTATGCGATCGGGCATGTTTCAGGCTGCCACTTGAATCCGGCCGTGACTGTGGGGCTGACCGCGGGCGGGCGGTTTCCGGCCGGGCAGGTGCTGCCCTACATCATCGCGCAGGTGATCGGCGCGATCGCCGCCGCCGCACTGCTTTATGTGATCGCCAGCGGGGCTCCGGGTTTCGATGTCGCCAAGGGATTCGCATCCAACGGCTTCGGCGAGCATTCGCCCGGTCACTACAGTCTCATGGCCGGCTTCATCACCGAGGTGACGATGACGGCCATGTTCCTGTTCGTCATCATGGGATCGACCCATGGCAAGGCTCCAGCCGGTTTCGCGCCGCTGGCGATCGGGCTCGCGCTGGTGATGATCCACCTGGTCAGCATTCCCGTTACCAACACCTCGGTGAACCCCGCGCGCAGCACCGGCCCCGCGCTGTTCGTCGGCGGCTGGGCGCTGGAGCAGCTCTGGCTGTTCTGGGTGGCGCCGCTGATCGGTGGCGTCATCGGCGGCGTTGTCTATCGCGGGTTAAGCGGCGAACCGGAAGGTGTTGTGGCGGGAAAATAGGCGGCTCACGTTTTGACGTCGCCATTCTTGACCTCGGTGACGTGGCCCATCTTGCGGCCGGGGCGCGGTGCGCCCTTGCCGTAGATGTGCACCGCGGCGCCGGGCGCGGCAAGCCATCGGCCGTAGTCGAGGATGTCGTCGCCGATCAGGTTTGTCATCACGACGCTGCCGTGCCCGACCGGCTTGCCAAGCGGCCAGCCGGCGATCGCGCGAATGTGCTGTTCGAATTGCGAGACAGAAGCGCCATCTAGCGTCCAGTGCCCGGAGTTGTGGACTCGCGGCGCGATTTCGTTGACGAGCAGCGCCGGACCGCCCGGACCCGGCACCACGAACATCTCGACGGCCAGCACGCCGACATAATCGAGCGCATCCGCGATCTGTTTCGCGATGTCGCGCGCCTGTACGGCGAGCGTATCGGAAATCGCGGCCGGCACGCGCGAATATTTCAGGATGTGGTCGCGATGCTCGTTTTCGGTCACGTCGAAGCATTCGACGCAGCCATCGGCGCCGCGTGCCGCGATCACGGAAATCTCGCGCTCGAAAGGTACGAAGGCTTCCAGGATTGCGGATCTGGTACCGAGGTCGTCCCACGCCTGACCGGGATCGTCGCCGTCGCGAATGATGGCCTGGCCCTTGCCGTCATAGCCGAAGCGGCGAGTCTTGATCAGCGCCGGCAGTCCGATGGCTTCGATCGCGTCGCATAACGCCTGCGGCGATGTGACGTCGGCATAGGCCGCGGTGCGGATATTCAGTCCGGAGATGAAATTCTTCTCCAGCAGTCGATCCTGAACCGTCTCCAGAATGTGATAATCGGGCAGCACCGGCCGACGCGCGGCCAGCACCATCGCGGTCGCGGCCGGGATATTCTCGAACTCGTAGGTGACGACGTCGACGTCGGCTGCGAACAGTTCCAGCGCCTCGACGTCGGCGTACTCGGCACAGATGGCGTTTTGCACGACGTCGAACGCCGGCGAGTCCGGATCCGGCGAGAACACCTGGCACTTGAGGCCGAGACGCGCCGCAGCCAGCGCCAGCATCCGGCCGAGCTGCCCGCCGCCGAGAATGCCGATGGTATCGCCCGGCTTGAGCGTCACCTGCCGAGAAGCGTTCACGCCGATTCCTCCGGGCGCTCGCCGACCGCATCGGTCTGCTGCTTGCGCCATGCGGCGAGGCGTCCGGCCAGCGCCGGGTCGCCGAGCGCGAGCACGCTCGCCGCCAGCAGCGCCGCATTGATGGCGCCGGCCTTGCCGATCGCAAGCGTACCCACCGGAATTCCCGCCGGCATCTGCACGATCGAATACAGCGAGTCGACCCCCGCCAGCGTTTTGGATTCGACGGGCACGCCGAGCACGGGCAGTTCAGTCAGCGACGCCGTCATGCCGGGCAGGTGGGCGGCGCCGCCTGCGCCGGCGATGATGACCTTGAACCCCTCGGCCTTCGCGCCCCTGGCGAATGCGTATAGTCGTTCTGGCGTCCGGTGTGCGGACACGATTCGCGTCTCGCTCGCGACGCCGAGCGCAGCCAGCGTGTCCGCAGCGTGACGCATGGTTTCCCAGTCCGACTGGCTTCCCATGATAATGGCGACGGCGGCGGTCATTTATTTATTTTATTTCTTTCAGGAATCCGGAAAAAAACATGGTGCGGATTATAGGAGGGTGCCTTGACGGGGCAAGCGGTGGGGACTGAACTATCCTGTCTTGGTGAACGACGGCAAGCCTTGTGGCGATGAAAAAGACCTCGAAGGCGTCGGCTTCGACCGCTGCGAAACGCAAGGCGGGCCGCCGCAAGACGGCGCCGGCCGCGCCCGCGCCAAAGCGCCCGACGGTGCCACAACGTGATGTCGCGACCGAAGCCAGGGCCACGATCCGTCGCCTCAAAACCCGGCTTGCGGCCGCGCAGGCGCGGATCGCGGATCTGGAGGCGTCCGCGGATACCGACTTTCTTCTGGGTGTCCTCAATCGCCGTGGCTTCGAGCGCGAGCTGCGCCGCTCGGTCGCCTATATCCGGCGCTATCAAGCGAACGGGGCGCTGTTCGTGCTCGACGTCGATCGCCTGAAGCCAATCAACGATGCGTTCGGTCACGCGGCCGGAGATGCGGTGCTGAAGGCCGTCGTCGCGGCGCTGTCGCTGCATGTGCGATCCTCCGACCTGATCGGGCGGCTTGGCGGTGACGAGTTCGCGCTGCTGTTGTGGAATCTCAGCGAGACCGACGCCAGGGCCAAGGCGTTGGCTCTGGAAGAGACCATCGACGGGTTGGCACTGACGTTCGGGGGGCGGGCGATTACCACCGGCGCGTCGATCGGGGTAGCCATTCTCGGGTCGCATGCCGACGCCGGCACGGCGCTGGAGCAGGCCGACTGCGCGATGTACGTCCGCAAGGCGCAGCGGCGGGGCGGTTGAGAAGCGGTTGCATCGGCGAGACGGCAAGCGCGGTCTTCAGGCGATGATGTCCGGCGTGATCTGGTCTTCGATGAAGGCGATGCGGTCCCGCAACTGCAGCTTGCGCTTCTTCAGCCGCTGCAGGCGCAGCAAATCGGGCGCGGGCGATTGATGCAGGGCATCGATGGCGGCGTCGAGATCGCGGTGTTCCTGGTACAGCCGGGCGAGCTCAGCTCCGAGTTCGCGCTCTTCTTCGTCGGTCATGGGTTAAATCGTGAAGAGTTGCGAAAAGTTGGAGGTTTCAGCCGGATCACGATGATTTTGGATCGAGCCGACCCAAAAATCATCAACGCGATCGATTCCTATATTTGAGGAGCGGGATGCGGTCGGGAAGCCGCACACACTACTTTTTCCTCATCCCGCTCCAGGTGGATTATTGTCCTTGCCCGCGCGCCACGCAAGCCGCCCGCAGGCCCACCCTTACGGTTCGTTCCCGAATCCCGCAAATATGATCGATGTGCTTTTCTGCCCCATCGACAGCCGTCGGGGTTCATGTAAACTTATGATTTCGGAGCGAATCTGAGGTTGAAACCTACCGAGGAGGTTCGAATGGCAATTCAGGCGCATCTCGCTGAACTGGAACGGAAACATCGTATCCTGGAAGGCGAATTGCACGATGCTCTCAGGCATCTTTCCACAGACGACCTGAGGATTGCCGAATTGAAGCGCCGGAAACTGATGCTCAAGGACGAGATCGAAAGACTGAAACTCTCCACGGTCGAGACCCTCCACTAAAATCCTTCCGGTCTTCGAGGGATCCGCGGCCTTTGCGTCGCCGATTGATCGCCAGTGGTGCGGGGATCGGCGTAGGGCTGGTTTTGCCGGTCCTGGTTTTGCTTGTCCTGGTTTGGTCGGTCTACATCTCCGCCAGCGCGGCGATGTGGTCCGCGATCGCAAGCGATGCCGTGAGGCCGGGCGATTCGATTCCGAACAGGTTGATCAGCCCGGCCACGCCGTGCTCGGTTTGTCCCTGGATGGCGAAGTCCTGCACGGCGACCGCCGGCGGAACGATCTTCGGCCGGATTCCGGAATAGGCCGGGAGCAGGGCATGGTCCGGCAGGTCCGGCCAGTAGCGCCGGATCGCTGGATAAAACCGCTCCGCCCGCACCGGGTCGACGGCATAGTCCGGGCTGTCGATCCATTCCACGTCGGGACCGAAACGCGCCTGCCCCGCGAGGTCGAGCGTCAGATGCACGCCGAGGCCACCGGGCTCCGGCACCGGATAGATCAAGCGCGAAAACGGCGCGCGCGCGCTGCAACTGAAATAGTTGCCCTTGGCGAGGTAAGCCTGCGGAATGCGATCCACCGGCATGCCTTCGATGCTGCGCGCCACGGCCGGCGCGCCAAGGCCGGCGGCATTGATCATGAGATCGCAAGCAAGCGTCATCGGCATGTCGCCGCCGGTTTCGATTTCCAGTCCTTGTGGCGTCGCCCTTGCGCGCAACAGCGGCGTCAGAAAAGCGAACACTGCACCGTCACGCTCGGCATCGCCTCGCAACGCCAGCATGTAGGCGTGGCTGTCGATTATCCCTGTCGAGGGAGACAGCAGCGCGGCGACGCATTGAAGCGCCGGCTCAAGCGCGCGAGCCTCAGTGCCGCTTAGCGATTGCATGCCTTCGACGCCATTGGCCTCGGCGCGCGCCCTGATGGACTGCAACCGGCCGGCCTCCTGCTCGCTCGTTGCGACGATCAGCTTGCCGCAATTGCTGTGCGGAATGCCGTATTCGCGGCAGTAGTCGTAAAGCGCGCGCCGGCCGCTGACGCAGGTCCGCGCCATCAGGCTGCCGGCGGAATAGTAGATGCCGGCGTGGATCACTTCGCTGCTGCGCGACGATGTTACCGTGCCGATCGCTTCCGCCGCCTCGAGAACGACGACTTCACGGCCCGATCGCGCGAGCCGGCGCGCGATCGCAAGTCCGATCACGCCGGCTCCGATGATGACGCACTCAACCTTGTCCATTCGCGGCCTGGTGTCCCAAATCCGAAGTGCGCTTGAGGGACCTGTAGAGGCGCAAGTCGCCCGTTAGCAGGGCATTAAGCATGAGAGACCAATTGTGCAATCCAGTGCGCATTTTTCGATCGCGGGGGTAAGTATTTACCTGATTCAAACCCGTTGGGCCAGACACTCGGCTGGCAGGTCCCCGGGGGCGCGATGACGGGCAAGGGTTGGCAGGCGGGCGGCTGCAACGTCGTTGCGGCGACGGCGCTTATATACACGGCGGTTGCCGCGACGTCTGCGGACGTGTTGGCCGCGGCCATTGTTTCATCCGAGGGCATCGGCAACGGGACCAATGGCGGCATGGTCCGTCAAACGCTTGTGGGTGGCTTTATCGCCTTTTGCTGTCTGGCGGCGGCAGCTATCCGCGCGTCGAGGCTGCGCTCGCGCCTGCGCACGGATGCACTCGAACGCAAGTCGCTGTCGCGCGAATTGGAAAACACAAGGAAGTTCCTCGAAACCGTCGTGGACAATATTCCGGTGCCGCTGGTCGTCCAGCGCGCCAGCGACGGTCATTACCTGCTCGCCAATCGGCCCGCCGAGGCGCTTCTCAATCGGCGTCGCGAGGATGTCATCGGGCTGACCGCGTCGGATATCTTCGATCCGCGCGACGCGAAGCTGATCCTTGCCCGCGACGAAGCGGCGGTTCGGGATGGCGGCTTCCTGACCCAGCATCCGATCAGCACCAGCGAGGGCCTGCGGCTGTTCCTGACGCGCCGCATCCCTGTGGCGGCTGATGACGGCGAACCGCAATATCTGATCAAGATGCATGAAGATGTGACCGATCGCTGCCAGACCGAGTCGCGCATGGTGCACATGGCCTATCATGACGGGCTGACCGACCTGCCGAACCGCACCGCGTTCCTGAAAGCACTGTCGCAGATGATCGAGTCGTGCCAGGGAGCGAACGACAAGTTCGCGGTGCTGTCGGTCGATCTCGACGGCCTCAAGGAGATCAACGACGTGTTCGGTCACGCGGTCGGCGACAAGCTGCTGATCGAGGTGGCCCATCGCATTCAGAACGCGGCCCACGGCGGCCTCATCGCGAGGCTTAGCGGCGACGAGTTCGGCGTGATCATCGATGGCGAGCAACCCGCCGCGGGCAAGGCGCTGGCCGAAAAGCTCGTCGAGGCGATGACGCCGGAATTTCTGATCGACGGCAGATCGGTCCGCGTCGGGCTGAGCAGCGGCATCGCGCTGTTTCCGCGCGATGGCATCGACCCGGCCTCGCTGCTCTCCAATTCCGCCGCCGCGCTGTTCCGCGCCAAGAAGAGGTCGCGCGGATCGATCAGCATTTTCGACCCCGACATGGATCGTCAGATCCGGGATCGCCGCGCGCTGCATCAGGATCTGTCGAGCGCCATCCGGAACGGCGAACTGTCGCTGCACTACCAGCCGCAGGCACGCACGGGCCACAAACTCGACGACGGCGATGTGACCGGCTTCGAGGCGCTGGCGCGATGGACACATCCGACCCGCGGCCTGGTTTTGCCCAACGATTTCATTCCGCTCGCCGAGGAAAGTGGTTTGATCGTGGCCATGGGCGAGTGGGTTCTGCGCGAGGCATGCCGCGAGGCGGCGTCCTGGCCGAACCCGAAGCAGATCTCGGTCAACCTGTCGCCGGTGCAGTTCGTCCATGGCGACCTGGTCGGCCTCGTGCATTCGATCCTGCAGGAAACCGGTCTCGAGCCGAGCCGGCTGGAATTGGAGATCACCGAAGGCGTGCTCATCGAGGACTTCGAGCGCAGCCTGGCGCTGTTGCGGCGGCTGAAAGCGTTGGGCGTTCGCATCTCGATGGACGATTTCGGCAGCGGCTATTCCTCGCTGAGCTATTTCCAGGCGTTTCCGTTCGACAAGATCAAGATCGACCGGGCGTTTGTCATGTATCTCGGATGCAATCCGCAGTCCGCTGCGATCGTCCGGGCGGTGATCGGCCTTGGCCACGGCCTCGACGTGTCGATCCTTGCGGAGGGCGTCGAGACGCCTGAACAACTGGGCTTTCTGGCCGACGAAGGCTGCGATGCGGTCCAGGGCTATTTCATCGGCAGGCCGGAGCCGATCGCGCAATACGCCACGCTGGTCGGGCGTCCTTGCCACATTCGCGAAGCCACCTGCCGCAAGGCCAGCTGACGGCTGATCATCGCGAGGTCACCGCGCCGCGGCGTCCGGTTCCTTCGCGACCGGCTCGTGATCGGCGTGGCGATTTGACATTTGCCGCCCGTTTGAGCGCAATCCGCGGGCGCGAATGCCGCATCCAAAAAATCGCCGGCAACGTGTATTGCGATGATCGTTTGGACCTCGCAAGGAGACTCGCTGAAATGGATGCGATGCTTCATCGCGAAACGACACGGGGTGGAATGAGCGACGACGCGAGACAAGCCTCCGATACGGCCGCAGCGGCTGGCATCCCGCTGTTGCAGCTCGATGCGCTCGTCAAGTGCTTCGGCCGATTTACCGCGGTCGACCGCCTGGTGCTCGACATCAAGGCCGGAGAGTTTTTCGCGCTGCTGGGGCCGAGCGGCTGCGGCAAGACCACGCTGTTGCGGATGCTGGCGGGATTCGAAACGCCGGATGCTGGCCGGATCCTTCTCGACGGCCAGGATATCGCCGGCGTTCCGCCGCACCAGCGTCCCGTCAACATGATGTTCCAGAACTATGCGCTGTTTCCCCATCTCAGCGTGCAGGACAATATCGCGTTCGGGCTGAAACGAGCGGGCCTGCCGCGCGCGGAGATCGAGGCGCGCGTCGCGGACATGGTCGCGCTGCTGAAGCTTGAGGACATGGAAACGCGGAAACCTGACCAGCTTTCGGGCGGCCAGCGGCAGCGCGTGGCGCTGGCGCGCGCGCTGGCGCGGCGTCCGCGGCTGCTGCTGCTCGATGAGCCGCTTGCCGCGCTCGACAAGAAGCTGCGCGAGAACACGCAAGCCGAGCTGATGCGGTTGCAGCGCCAGCTCGGCATGACCTTCATCGTCGTCACTCACGATCAGGAGGAGGCGATGATGATGGCGGATCGCATCGGGGTGATGAACGCCGGACATCTGGTGCAGGTGGCGACGCCGCGGCAACTCTATGAGACGCCGAATTCGCGCTGGGTTGCCGAGTTCGTCGGCGGCGTCAACATCATCGATGGCAGGGTCGAATCGCGCGATGCGGGGCGCGTCACGATCGCGACGCCGGATGCCGGACGCGTGACCGCCGCGGCACCCTTGCAGGCGTTGACGACTGATCAGGTCTGCGTTGCGATCCGCCCCGAGAAGGTTCGCCTGTCGGCTCACGGGTCTGCGCCTGATGGTGGTGACGCGGCGGAGATCAACCGACTGACAGGAGTCGTCGTTGGCATCAGCTATCTCGGCGGGCAGACGCGCTATCAGGTCAGGCTCGACAGCGGCGCGCTGCTGCGCGCGTCGGTCGCCAACACCGCGCGGCTCGATCTCGATGCGTTCGATACCACGCAGCGCGTGGTGGCGTGGTTCGACCCCGGCGATTGCGTGGTGCTCGACAGATGAGCGGGCGGCATCTCTTCACAGCGCCTGCCCGCAAGGCCGCGATCGCGCCGTTTCTGTGGATGCTGCTGTTCTTCCTGCTGCCGTTCGGCTTCGTGCTCAAGATCAGCCTGTCGCAAACCGTCATTGCGCAGCCACCCTATCTGCCGGTGTTCGATCCGGCGCAGGGCATGGCTGCGCTCAAGGCCGCTTTCGCGGCGCTGTCGCTGGAGAATTTCAGGCTGCTCGCCTCGGATCATCTCTACGTGATGTCCTATCTGCGCAGTGTTGCGGTCGCGCTAATATCGACGGCGATCCTGCTCGCGGTCGGCTATCCCGTCGCCTACGGCATGTCGCGACTGCCGGCGCGGTGGCAACCGATCGCGATGATCCTGGTGATCGTGCCGTTCTGGACATCGTTCCTGATCCGTGTCTATGCCTGGATCAACATTCTCCAGCATGACGGCATTCTCAACAAGACGCTGCTGGCGTTGCATGTCGTATCCGCCCCGATCGTGTGGTTGTCCACCGACACCGCGATGTATATCGGAATCGTTTATTCCTATCTGCCGTTCATGATCCTGCCGCTCTATGCGACGCTGGCCAAGATCGATCCCGCGCTGCTCGAAGCCTCCGCCGATCTCGGCGGTTCGCGGCTGACGACATTCTGGCTGGTGACGTTTCCCCTATCGCTGCCGGGCGTCGGCGCGGGCGCGCTGCTATGCTTCATCCCGATCGTCGGGGAGTTCGTGATTCCGGATCTGCTGGCCGGATCGAATTCGCCGATGATCGGGCAAACGGTGTGGCTCGAATTCTTCACCAACCGCGACTGGCCGGTGGCGTCGGCGCTCGCCGTCGTGCTGCTGGTGCTGCTGCTGGCGCCGCTTCTCGTTTACGAGCGAATGCAGCGCCGCCAGCTTGAGGGGAGGCGGTGATGGCGGTCCAGAGCTTGTTTCCATCCCCCTTGTGGAGAAGGGTCAGGGAGGAGGGCAAGCCGCAAACGCTCAGCCGATGGCTATTCCCGTTCCCGATCTCTCTTCGCCGCGGAAAGGTCGCGCTCAAGGGATTGAGGCAAAGCTCCGCCCGATGGTGGGCTCCGGCGCTCGCGAGGAGGCTTGGCTCCGCGCAAAAAAGCCATATCCCTCACCCCAATCCGCTCTCCATGGGAGCACGAACTGGATCTGCGTGCGGCGGGGGTCGTGCGTAAAATGAAACAACTGTCCCGTTTCAACATTACCGCGCTCGCGCTCGGGCTGGCGTTTTTGTACGTGCCGATCGTCGTTCTCGTGATCTATTCGTTCAATGCGTCGCGTCTGGTGACGGTATGGGGCGGCTGGTCGCTGCGCTGGTACGTTGAACTGTTCAACGATGCCGCGATGCTGTCGGCGGCCGCGATGAGCCTGCGGGTGGCGGCGGTCTCGGCCACGGCCGCCACCATCCTCGGCACGCTCGCGGCGGTGGCCTTGACCCGCGGCGAGAGCTTCCGTGGCCGCACGCTGTTTTCCGGCATGCTCTACGCGCCGCTGGTGATGCCCGAAGTGATCACCGGGTTGTCCCTGCTGCTGCTGTTCGTTGCGGTCAATGCGGAGCGCGGATTCTGGACTGTCACGATCGCCCATACCACGCTGACCATGTGCTTCGTCGCCGTGGTGGTGCAGTCGCGGCTCGGATCGCTTGATCGCAGCCTTGAGGAGGCCGCGATGGATCTCGGCTGCGATCCGCTGCGGGCTTTCCTCAAGGTGACGCTGCCCCTGATCCTGCCGTCGGTTATGGCTGGCTGGATGCTGGCCTTTACGCTGTCGATGGATGATCTCGTGATCGCGAGTTTCACCACGGGACCCGGCTCGACGACGCTGCCGATCCGCATCTATTCGGAGGTGCGCCTCGGCGTGAAGCCGGAGATCAACGCGATCTGCACCTTGATCATCGGATCGATCACGCTCGTTATCATCGCGGCATCGCTGGTCTCGAAACTGTCGAGCCGGCAGGGCGAAAGCGCCGCGCCATTGTAGGCGAGCCATAGCGTTTTCGAGCGAAGTGGGGACCGGTTCGCTTGAAACGCTTAGCGATTTCGCATCAAATTGGAATGAGAAGCGGAAAAGGGCTTGGGGGAATCGCTTGCGAGAAGAAACCGCTTGTCAGTTCGTGCGCGGCGTACCGGATTCCGCCGGGGTGGCTGGAGCGGCCGCCTCGGGGACTGCTTTATCGTTGGTCAGATGCTCGATCACCGAGTGAACCGCGTCGCGGGCCTTGCGATCCTTCACCGCGTCGAGCAGCGGCGCCGATGCCTTGGACCGGCGGATCAGGCTTTCCGGATCAGGAAAGATCAGCGGATCGTCCCATGGTCCCTGGATCACGAACGGCAGGTCGAAGTTGTCGGCGTTTGTCGCCTGCGTCAGGCTTGCGATGCCTTTGAGATCGTAGTCGCGCCCGGGCACCGAGGCGGTGCCGGTGATGATGAGACGCGCGGCCGGCCCCTCGACGCGCACGTCGGTCGCGACCGCGACGCCGTCGTTGAAACTGAGGGCGATGTTCAGCGTGTCGAACGGCGTCTTGCCGTTGCGGAAATTTCCGCCGCCTGAAAGCGGCCTGCGCTCCAGCCGCTTCAGCAACTGTTCGACGTTGAACCCGTTGATGGCGCCGTCATGCCCGGTCAGGCTCGCTGTCCCGCCGAGCGATTGCGCCAGCCCGAACGGGCTCGACCCCCTGGCCTCGAGGGAAACATTCAGGTTACCGCGTCCGGAGAGCTTGCCGGTGCCGAACAGATCGCTGGCGCAGGCTTGCAGATCGACGTCGGTGAGCTGAAACTGCGCCTTCACCTCGGCGGCCGAGTCGGCCTGCGAGATTCCGAACGAGCCTTTGGCGATTCCGTCATAGATCTGTGCTTCGCCGATGCTGAGCGCCAGCGTTCCGTTGCGAAGGTTGGCGCCGAGCGCGGTCTTGCCGAGCCTGGTCGAGCCGACGGTGACCTTCGCCGCCGAAAGCCGCATGTCGAGGTCGGTGGCGGACAGCGCATGCAGGTCGAACAACTGTCTGTTCCAGTCGCGGGCGCCGTTGGCAAGCAGGCGAATGGTCTGGATATAAGGCGTGAAATCCACCGCGCCGGCGGCCAGTGTCGCCTGCAGGGTCTGTCGCCCGTTATTGGCGTAGGTCATCACGCCTTCGGCGACGTTGCCGTCGATCTCGAGGTTGACATTGGTCAGGGCGATCGATGCGCCGATCACGCTGGCGCGTGCTTTGAGCGCGAAGCGGCCGAACCCGCCGCTGCCGGGCGGGGGCTGTCCGATCCAGCCCATGGCCCCGCGCAACGAGGTGCTGTCGGCGGTCACCGTGCCTTCCATCATGAGGCTGACCGGATTTGCGACCGCGCCATCGAACGCGAACTTCAGTGGCGCGCTCGCGATCTTGACTTTCAGTCCGGAACGCTCGCCGGACAGCGCGGCGAGAAAATCGCTGAGGCTGATGCTGCCGTCGATGCGTTCGCCGCGCCAATCGAACTGTCCGGTCGCGGCGAAGGAGCGGGAGATGGAGGGCCACGCCAGCGACAGGTCGATGTCGTCGAGGTTTTCAGAGATCCGGTTGGCCGTGTCCTCATAGCTGAGTTCGCCATCCTGGATCCGGATTTCCGAGAACGAAACCGGGCTGTCCGCTCCGGGCTTCATGGTTCGCGCGATCGTTTCCACGAACGGGGACCAGTTGCTGCGGCCGTCGGCGGCGCGCGTCACGCGGATGTGAGGACGCAGCATCATGACGTCGGTGATCTGGAATTTCTGCATCAAGAGCGGAAGCAGCCGCAGATTTGCGGTGAGCACATCGACGCTGAGAACGGCAGCATCGGCGTCGCTGCCCTTGATGCGGACATCATGGAACGAGACATAGCTGCCGGGGAAAACCGAGACGTCGATGCGTCCATCGGCAACGATATCGAGGCCCGTCACGGCGCGGATCTGCGTTTCCACCGCATCGCGCAAGGCGTCGCGGTCAAGCAGCCGCGACATTGCGATCACACCGGTTAGCGCCGTCAGCGCAACTGCCAGAATTGCCGCGACCGATATTCCCAGGCGCTTCATTCCTTGGGCCATTGTCCTTGGGCCATCGTCAATGACATGTCCGGGCTGGTTTGACGCTCGCCGAGCGGTCGGGCACCGCTTCGGCCGGGCCGCAACTTGATTGGTTTTCTTGACGCTTTCAAGGCTGCCGGCGGTCCGATTCCGACATTTGCATCCCGTTGCGGCGGGAGCGGTTTTGCCTGATACTTGCCCTTCATCATGTCCGGCGGCGCCCGGCAGGCGACGCCTTCCTCCTTCAGGTCGCGCCTATGAACAAGGTCTACCCGGATGCCAGATCGGCCCTCGACGGCATCCTCAGGGACGGCATGATGATCATGTCCGGCGGCTTCGGCCTGTGCGGCATCGCGGAGACGCTGGCCGATGCGATCCGCGACTCCGGCGTCAGGAATCTCACGGTTGTGTCCAACAATGCCGGTGTCGATGGCATCGGCCTGGGCCGGCTGCTTGAAACCCGGCAGATCAGGAAGATGATCTCGTCGTATGTCGGTGAGAACAAACTGTTCGCGCGGCAGTATCTCGCGGGAGAGCTGGAACTCGAATTCAATCCTCAGGGCACGCTGGCCGAGCGCATCCGCGCCGGCGGCGCCGGCATCCCGGCGTTCTACACCCGGACCGGCGTCGGCACCCTGATCGCCGAAGGCAAGGAGGTGAGAGAGTTCGACGGCGAGACATATCTGATGGAGCGCGGGCTGTTCGCCGACCTCGCCATCATTCACGCCTGGAAGGGCGACACCGCCGGCAATCTAGTCTATCGCAAGACCGCGCGAAATTTCAATCCGATGATGGCGACCGCGGCGAAAATCACCGTCGCCGAAGTCGAGCATCTCGTGCCCGCAGGCGAGATCGACCCCGACCACATCCACACGCCCGGCATCTTCGTCAAGCGCCTCGTCGAGGTGGGGAACGCAAGGAAGCACATCGAATTCCGTAACACCCGCCCGCGGCCAGCGGCATGATCCGGCAAGGCGGCTTCCGGTTTTCGGAACGGATCATGCCGAAATGAATGGATCCCAGGACGCCGTTGACCCGCCGTCATTGCGAATACCGATCTCGCCTTCGGCAAGCCCGCACAAACTCCGCGAGGCAATCCAGGACCCGGGATCAAGACCGGATTGCTTCGATCCCGCGCTTTTCGCAACGACAAGAAATGACAGGAGAGTCCAATGGCTTGGACCCGCGAACAGATGGCGGCGCGCGCCGCCAGGGAACTGCGCGACGGCTATTACGTCAATCTCGGCATCGGCATTCCGACGCTGGTGTCGAATTTCATCCCCGACGGCATCGACGTTCAGCTTCAGAGCGAGAACGGCATGCTCGGCATGGGCCCGTTTCCCTATGAGGGCGAGGAGGATCCCGACCTCATTAACGCCGGCAAGCAGACCGTCACCGAACTGCCGACCACCAGCTATTTCTCCTCATCGGACTCGTTCGGCATGGTGCGCGGCGGCCATATCGACCTCTCAGTCCTTGGCGCGATGCAGGTGGCGCAGAACGGCGATCTCGCCAACTGGATGATCCCCGGCAAAATGGTCAAGGGCATGGGAGGGGCGATGGACCTCGTCGCCGGCGTCAAGCGCGTCGTCGTGGTGATGGAGCATTCCGCCAAGGATGGCCCCAAGCTGCTCAAGCGCTGCACGCTGCCGCTGACCGGTGAAAAAGTCGTCGATATGGTCGTGACCGATCTTGCGGTGTTCACCATCGACAAGCACGGCAAGGACGGCATGGTTCTGATCGAACTCGCCGACGGCGTCACGCTGGAAGAGGTCAGGGCGAAGACCGAAGCTGAATACCGCGTTGCGCTGAAGGACGCTTGAAGCGCAACTAGAGCGTTTTCAAGCGAAGCGGCTACCGTTTCGCGTAAAGGTCTGGCAGAGGCCGGCGGTTCTGCCGGCGTGTGGGCTTTGCTATTCCGAAGCCTGCGCCTTCGCCTGCGCGAACACCACCTCGATCAGCGTCCCGGAATGCGGTCCGGTCCTGATGTTGAACTGGGCGCGATTGGCTTCCACCAGAGCCTTTGTGAGCGACAGGCTGACGCCGGCGCTCTCCGAGGCTCGATCGCTCGGAGCCGGTGTGCGGAAGGGCTCAGTGGCTGCGGCCACCTCGTTGTCGTTGAGCCCATGGCCGGTGTCGCGCACGCGCAGCGCCACGTCGCCAAAATCGGTGAGGGCCGTCGAGACGATGACCTGGCCGCCGGCGTTGGCGAGATGGATCGAGTTGCCGATCAGGTTGAGCGTAATCTGGCGCAACGCCTGCGCATCCGCCACCACCGGCGGGAGCGTGTGCGCGAGCGATGTGCGGATGATGATGCGCTCGCGATTGGCCTGCGGCTGCATCACCGCGACGCATTGCTCGACCAACTCGTTGAGGTTCTGGTTGACGAAGGCGAGGTCGAGCTTGCCGGTTTCGATCCGCGACAGGTCGAGCAGGTCGTCGATGAAAGCGATGATGCGCTCGCCGGAAGCGCGGATGTCCTTCATGTATTCGCCGTAGCGTTCGTTGCCGAGAGGACCGAATTTCTCGTCGCCCATCACGTCCGCGAAGCCGATGATGGCGTTGAGCGGCGTTCGGATTTCATGGCTGATCCGCGCCAGCACGTCGGCTCTGGCGCTCGCCGCGTGATCGGCCTGCCGCCGCGCCCGCGACAGTTCGGTCTCGGCCTTCCGGGTCTGCGACAGGTCGCGGAACACCGCGAAGAAGTTGCGACCATCGGCCCGCATCCGGCCCATTGTCATCGACAGCGGAATCAGGCGGCCCTCGCGCGCGCAGCCCAACACCTCGCGGCCTTGATCGGGCAGGCCGGCGCTGCCACCCGCAAGTCCGCTGAGATAGTCGCGCACGGCGTCCTGACTTTCCGGCGCGAAGAGATCGGCGAGATTGAGCTGCGTGAGGCTGTCGCCGGAATGGCCGAACAGCGTCTCCGCGCCGCGGTTGCTGGCGGTGATGCGTCCGCCGTTGTCGAACATCAGGATGCCTTCGGTTGTGGTGTCAAGGATGGCGCCGAGTTCCTCGGCGGTGGCTTGATCCACGGGCGAGGGCGGCGCAGTGGCGCAGATCAGCGCATGCGCAGGCTCGCCATCCCAGTTGATCACGAAAAGGCGAGCGGCGATCGGCTGCTGCCGCGCGCCCGACGGCGCGGTGGCCGAAATGGTGACGGGAGAGCCGGCGGTCGGCGTGTCTTCGGCGACAGGCAAGCCGGATTCGACCAGCAGCGCATTGAGCCCGCCGGCCTGCTCCAGTGCAACCAGGCCGTCGTAGCCGACCTGGGTGAGAAAGGCGTGGTTGGCGTAAAGGACCCGGTCGAGCCGGTAAATCATCACGCCGGTCGGAAGCAGGTCGAGCACCGGCCTGTCGCGCGCGGGATCGGCTTGCGGCGCGGTTGGCGCGGCTTTCGGCAAAGACAGTCCGTCCTCCTGTGCTCCGATGGCGGTGACATTGGGATCATCCCGGGGTTCGTCCTGGGATTGGTTTGGGGGTGATTCCTGCGTAACCGGTCGCTCGGTGATGGCATCGGGTGAGAGAGCCTGCTGCTCGCCCTCGAGCCGTGCCGAAAGCTGCCGGGCCAGTTCGTGGAAGGCGTTGTTCTCCACAGGAGTGAGCGAAGGAGGCCTCAGGTCGGTCGAGGACCTGAACGGCAGGACATTCTTGGGAGGTTCCACGACAGTGTCCGGTTCTGCTGGCTGAACTGAAAATTCGGGGGCATCCGCTGCATCGGGAGCCGATGTGGCAGCCGGCTGCGGGTGGGAGGTCTCGTTGAACAAAAATTCGTGACGTCGATGCGCCGCGAGCCGCGCCAACCCTTCGCGATCGCGGCAGACGCCGAAGCCGCGATAGCCTGCGAAATTGCGCGCGCGATCGTAGACCGGCAGCCCCGACAGTTCGACGGGCAGGCGCGCGTCGGATCCGTCGACGGGCCAAAGCAGCGTGATGCCGCTCCAGGTGTCGCGGGTGGCGATCGCCTTCGCGACGCGGCCTTCGGGATCGAGTCCGAACACCTCCGTGATTTCGCTCCATAACCGGCCGAAACCTGCTGCCGTGCGCATGCCGATGGCGCGGGTGAAGTCGTCGGAGCCGAGCGAGAAGCGGCCATCCGCATCCATCCGCCACATGAAGCGCAGAGGATGGCGACGCATCCGCGGAACGGAATCGCGCGACGCGGTATCAGGCGAATGCGATGCATCGAGGGCGGGATGTGCCGCCGGCTCGACAACTTGCGTCGGGAAGACGGTTGTTTCGTTCGACGACGGCGGTACGGATTGCGGTTCAGACCTGCGTTCCAAGGTGGAAGGATTGGCGGCATGTGGCGTGAGCAGTGCGAGGAATCCGACGTCGCTGCCGCTGCCGACCCGTTGCAGCGCCACGTGCAACTGTCCTGCCGACGTCTCGGCGTGGCCGTCGCGTAGCGCCTCTTCGCGCAATCCCTCCAGCCCCGCCCCGGCCAGACTGCGAAAACCGAGCAGCGGCTGCGCAGCGTCGCTGGCGCTGACCAGTTGTCCGTCGTGCGCAAACGCGGCGACCGGCGTATCGATGCCTTCCGCCAGTCGTTGCAAGCGCTCGATCAGCGGCATGCTGCCGCCCAGCGGCTCTACGCAGGTGACGAGAATGCCGCCGGTGCCGTTCGGGAAATCCAGCCGCGCGCAGGCGCAGGTGACGAGGCCGCCGAGCGTCGCGCCGAAGCCTCGCAGGCGTTCGAGCCGCACCGCGCCTGTCGGCGGCAGCCGATCCGCAAGCCGGGACACCTGCTGTCGGCGGAAATCGTTGGAACCGAAGTTTCGCGAGGCGAGAGCGCCCGCATTGGCAGCGCCGAATACGCAAGCGCCGACCGGATTGCTCCACAGAATGCGCGCGCCGTCGAACGACCACAGCCATGCCGGCTGCGCGCCCGCCGCATGAACGGCGAGCCGCGGATCGGTCACGCCCTGCAAGGGGAAATCGGCGCTGGTCTCGCCGCTGGTCATGGGCACCGTGTGGTTCGACGTCTCTGGTTGTTGCCTGTTGCGCCGCGGCGCATGCCGGCGCCGTGGCGGTTTCATCAGTATCGCGTCCGGCTCACCAGAGGTCCACGGCTCGTACTCCATAATCCCCGCTAAAGCCCGGATAACCTTAATTCGGCCGGGGTTCATGGACCTCCCCGGCTCGAAGCACGTTGAGGTGTTGCAAAAACAAACCAGAGGTCCACGATGGAAAGCCTGGAAGGAAACCGGCGCGAGGGCCTGCAACAGGAGTGGTGACCATGAGCGATGAAGGGCGTGACCGTTTCGAGATTCCGAATGACATGCGGTCGATGGCCGAAGCCGGTTTCGAGCAGGCGCGCAAAGCCTTCGAGAGCTTTCTCAGCGGAGCCCAGCAGACCGCCAGTTCGATCGACGGGCACAGCGAGGCGGTTCGCAGCGGCGTTCGGGACATCAGCAGCAAGGCGATCTCCTTCGTCCAGCAGAACATGACCGCGTCGCTGGACTACGCCGAGAAGCTTCTGCGCGCCACCGATCTGTCCGAGGTGATGCGGCTGCACGCCGAATATGTGCAAAGCCAGATGAAAGCGCTGACTGAGCAGGCCAGTGAAATGGGGCAAAGCATGGGCCGGGCCGCCATGGATATGGGGAAGCCTAAAATCTGACCGCCATTACCCGGCCGAAACCGGAGCGCTCGACTTTGCCTTCGAGCTTTTTCCGCAACGATCCGATATTTTGCGTCGCAATATCTTATTGCGTCGCACAATAGCTATGGTAGAGTACGGAAGGCTGCTTGCCCGGCCTCGGAATCGATGATCCCGAATACGGGCATCCGTTCCGCCGATCGAGCCGTTACGTCGGGTGAACGGCGGTTTGCGGGATCACACGATTCATCCGAAGCAAAGGACATATGCCATGACCAACAAAAGCGACCCCTTCGAAGTCCCCGAGCAGGTACGCGCATTCGCCGAAAAAGGTATCGCGCAAGCCCGCGACAACTACGCGAAATTCAAGGAGGCCGCGCAGGACGGCAATGGGGCCGTCGAGGCGGTATTCAGCGCTGCCAGCAAGGGCGCACACGCCTATTCCACCAAGCTGCTCGGCTTCGGTCAGGCCAACACCAGCGCCGGCTTCGATTTTCTGCAGGAACTGGTTGGCGCGAAATCGCTGTCCGATGCGACCGAAGTGTGGAGCAGCCATACCCGCAGACAATTCGGGACGTTTGCAGCCCAGGCCCGGGAGCTTGCCGAGTTGACCCAGACGATCGCCGCCGAAACCGCCGAGCCGATCAGGACAGGCGCGTCGAAACTGTTCCAGCCCCCCGCCTGATCGAACGTTGCGGTCTACGACAAGCCCGGACCTGCGTGGTTCGGGTTTCGCCCGCTTCGAGGCCGGCTCCCGCCCGGGACCCGCCTGAGAGTCAGGATATGTCGTCGAATGCTCCCGATTCTGCGGCGCAAGCCGAGCCTTGAGTCGGGGACGAGGGGCGGTTGCGGCTGAGCCGTCGCTTAAGCGGCCGGCCCCGCGATAACCGATGGTTGCGGCCTTGCCAAAACAGGGCGTTGCTCCTAGTTTCCGCCCCGTTCGCAACCGTTTTCAGGATGCGAGCCGGATGCAGTTGTAGCTCAGTTGGTTAGAGCGCCTGTCTGTGGAACAGGAGGTCGGTGGTTCGAGCCCACCCAACTGTACCAATGAAATCAATCACTTAAGTTGTATTTTGACTTGTCACCGATAGGCGTATTCTCGTCTGGGGTGTGGGCATTCGCCTGTTACCGCCCGTTGTCATCCGTTGTGACTCTTTCTCCATCCGTTGGTGTCCGCTGTCATCCGTTACGGAGAAGGCCCTGACGACTGTCGCAGACGAATCATGCACGCGAGATTCGTGCAGGGCAGGGGGATCGGCCGCGGGAATGATTGGCGCGCCGCTTGGTGACTGGTGGCGGTAAGCCGTCAGCGCCGTGCATTGGCTTTTCGCCTGCCAGCGATAAGCGCGGTTGAGTCCTGGCGCGAGTCACCCCACGGCACCCTCATTGAAATACAATGATTACCGACACCACCGCAAAACTGATGAAATGGCCCTCGCTGAATGGCGAGCGGATCAGCCCGAAGGGACGGGGGGCTCGCCTTACACAATCATGCACGGCTCGTTACGGGGGATTGTATTGACGCCTTGCGGGGGAAGCCTGAAGCCTCTCACAAGCTCTATGAGATTCATACGGGCAACGGCGCGATCATGTCGGCCGCTGAAGTCTTGGCTTTAGTGCCCCCAGCGGTCGAGGAAGAAGATGGTAGCGGCGATATTGTGTCCGTAGAGCGTGAGCCATCAACGGACGACGACCAGCCTTTTGGAGCGAGGCGCGCGCGCCGTACCGGAATAGATAATCCGCTGGGGCGAGCCGAGACCGGCAACGAGCGCACGACAGAAGGGGTGACATCACCATAGCCCTAATTATCGAAGGTGAACTCCAACACCGTGCGACAATCGTGGACATGACGATCGGCGATCTTGGGTTGCGCCGGAGGCTATTAGCCGATTTAACGGACAGTCAAGAAAGCAAGAGCGAGGCGTCAGCTTCGCCAACGGAGGGGCATCGGGATGGGCACGGATCGGTGGTCGGTATTTTTGGTGCGCGGTACTGTTGGCGTCCTCGGCGTTAACGCGGCAAGCCATTCGACTTCTGCCGAAAATGCCATACGCAAATCAAGGCTTTGTCGGAGGATCGACGCGAATACGATCAAGGTGGTGTGAAATCGTGTGGAGCAGAAGGGTCTTGACCAGATTATCGCCCACAACCGCCATCGGAGTGGTGATCAGTGTGATGTGGCTGCCGTTTGCCGATGAAGCAACGGCGCAGACCGCCACGTGGATCGGCGGCACGTCCAGCGATTACCATACCGACTCCAACTGGAGCCCCGCCGCCGTCCCCAACTCAACAGCCATAGACCTCCAGTTCGGTCCCGCGGCGTTAAACACGACGATATCGGCGCTCGCGGGAAGCAACGCAGCCGCCTTTGTATTTGAGGCTGGCGCTCCGTCCTTTGTCTTTAACATCGGTCCGGCGCCCACCGGCTTCGGATTACACGGCGACGGGATCGTCAACAATTCCGGTTTGGTCCAGACCATCAACTTGAATAACGCCGGCCTGATAATGAATAACAACGCCTCGATGGGCGAGAATGTCGTTTTGAACCTGACAGGTACGGGTCAGATCGACCTTAAGGACACCTCGTCCGGAGGTCTGGCGGCATTCAATCTGAATGGTAGCGCCGGCGTTCTCATCGACGGCAACAACCATGCCGTGTCCATGGGATCATTGAGCGGAACAGGTTTTCGGGTTCAGTTCAGTGGACAGAATCAATCGCTGACCATCGGCGGCAACAATCAGTCGACGAGTTACTCGGGCCAGCTTTGGGAGACAAGCTCCGGCGCCAATGCATCATTGATCAAGGTCGGCACCGGCACACTTACACTGTCCGGCATCACCAACTATAGCGGAGGGACGACAATATCCGGCGGCACGCTGTCGGTGTCGAGCAACGGCCGTCTCGGCGCATCCTCAGGCGCATTGACCCTCAACGGCGGCGCGCTGCAAGTGACGGGAACGACCTTCAATTCAACCTCGCGCAGCATAACCCTGGGGAGCCTTGGAGGCGGCATCGATATTGCCAGCGCCGCAAACAACTTGACGATAATGCAAGGCATCACCGGTCCGGGCGGCCTGACCAAGACCGGCGCGGGGACGCTGAGGCTTGCGGGCAACAGCATATATTCCGGCGCAACGACGGTGAACGCCGGCACGCTCTCGGTCAACGGCTCGATCGCATCGTCGTCGCTGACGACGGTGGAGGCCGGAGCGACGCTGGGCGGCAACGGCACGGTCGGCAACACCATGATCAATGGCGGCACGCTGTCGCCGGGCAATTCGATCGGCGCATTGACGGTGGCGGGCAATCTGGTGCTGACAGCCGCCTCGACCTACATGGTCGAAGTCTCGCCAACAGCGTCAGACTTCACTCATGTGACCGGTTCGGCGGCGCTGGGTGGCGCGACGGTCGCGGCGCAGTTCGCTCCCGGCACCTACGTCGGAAAGCGCTACACCATTCTCACCGCCGACGGCGGCGTCAGCGGCACATTCTCAGGCCCGGTGAACACCAATCTGCCGACCAACTTCAACACCACGCTCGCCTATGACGGCAGCAACGCCTATCTCGATCTGAACTTGAACTTTGTTATGCCCAGCGGCCTCAATCGCAATCAACAAGCGGTTGCGACCACGCTGACCAACTTCTTCAACAGCACTGGCGGGATTCCGCTGGCGTTCGGCGCGCTGTCACCGCAGGGGTTGACGCAGGTTTCCGGCGAACTTGCCACCGGGACCCAGCAGGCGACATTCAACGCAATGGGCCTGTTCATGGGGGTGATGACCGACCCGTTCATGGCCGGACGCGGCGGCGATGGTGCGTCAGTCATTCCGACGGCCTATGCGGACGATACCAGCGCACTCGGCTATGCCGCCAATGGCAGGAGGCGCAGCGCTTCCGAGCGCGATGCCTATGCCGCGATTTATCGCAAGGCGCCTCCGCCGGCACCAACCTTCGGTCAACGCTGGAATGTTTGGGCGGCGGGCTTCGGTGGTTCGCAGACCACCGATGGCAACAGCGTTGTCGGCTCTAACACCGCGACCAGCAGTGTTTATGGTGGCGCCGTCGGCGCCGATTACCGGATATCGCCGGATACGCTGGTCGGCTTTGCAATGGCCGGCGGCGGAACCCAATTCCGCGTCGACAGCGGCTTCGGTACGGGGCGCTCCGATCTGTTCCAGGTCGGTGTCAACGCACGTCACCGTATCGGCAATGCCTATCTCAGCGGCGCTCTGGCCTATGGCTGGCAGGACATCACCACCGACCGCATCGTGACGGCGAATGGGATCGAGCGGTTGCGTGCGAATTTCAACGCCAATGCTTTCTCCGGGCGGCTCGAAGGCGGCTATCGCATTGCCACCTCATGGCTGGGCATCACGCCCTATGCCGCGGGGCAGTTCACCAGCTACGACCTGCCGGCCTATGTCGAGCAGAGCAGTGCCGGCGGCAATCTGTTCGCGCTCAGCTACGCGGCGAAGAATGCAACCGCATCCCGCTCCGAACTCGGCGTGCGTACCGACAAGTCGTTCGCGCTCAACGATGCCATCCTGACATTGCGCGGCCGCGCGGCGTGGGCTCACAACTTCGATACCGATCGCTCGATCGCGGCGACGTTCCAGTCGTTGCCGGGCGCGTCATTTGTTGTCAACGGCGCAGCGCAAGCACGCGATGCCGCATTGGTCACGGCTGCCGCTGAGATGACGTGGGCCAATGGCTTCGCAGCCGCTGCCACCTTCGAAGGCGAGTTCTCCAACACGACCGGAAGCTACGCAGGCAAGGGGGTGTTAAAGTACTCTTGGTGAGCGGTCAGTTTGCATTCGCATCCATCCGAACACCCGCCCGGCCGTCCACCGTTCCTGATGCACGCCCGATAGGCCCAAGGCACGACATACGATCCAGCCCAAACACCACGGCTCGCGCGCTCCGCGTCTTTCTGAGCGTCTGCATATCGGCCCTTTGAATATCTCGGCCAATCGAATGCGAGGCCATTGCCCACAAGCCATGTCGCAACGTCTTCGCCATCAATCGAACAGATCGCCACAACACTCCCATACTGATCCCGGCCGACGCCTTCGCAACTAACTGACCTACCAGTAATGAAGCGATCAAGCTTGTTTGCGGCCTTCGCGCCACAACGGCAGGCTATCGTCGCCACGGCAGAGTTGATCCGACTCGGGTGCGTCTATGCCGGATAGACGAATGCGCCGCCCGCGAATTTCGAGCGTGTCGCCGTCGACGACGGATGCTTGGCCGACGATGGCTTAACTGCTATTCGGGATGATGGTGATGGGCTGGCGCTCACTACGAACTGGCGAACGAACGCGATTTCAATTGTCTGCCGTGGCGCGACCGGAAGATCATCCAACGGCCGTCTCGAACATTATGAGGCAGAAGTCCCAAGTCCAGCGGCGGATGATCGGCAATATCCGGTGAGCCCGCGGTGACATTGCTCGAAACACTGGGAGACGAGGCCACGACGTCCCGCATGTCAGGCAGCGCCAAATGCGCGATAGAGGTACGCCGACCAGGCCGCATCAGGCGGCAGGTTGAGTTAGGGCTGAAACGGAAATAACCGAAAGCGGCGCTCGGCGCGGCAATTTCAGTAGTTGTCGAAAGCCTCTCCCGTCACTCAGCGGTGCGCGGCTGATTCGTGGTCACCAGCTTTCCTGCGAAGCGTGTCTCTCGCTTTTCCTGCAGGAAGCTCATCGACCCTCTCCGTATCAATGTCCGCAAAGCAGCGGTTTTCCGGCGGCATCGAATGTTGGGTTCATGACACATCCGTTGCAAGCGGTTCGCACGACTATGACAATGGCGAATGCCCGATCTGCAGCGGAGATGGCTACACGTTACCGGCCGGAAGGTGCATGAGTTGGCGTCTGACGCTGCGCGTCACGGTAACTAAAGACGACCCTCATGAAAGGAGGCTGCGATGAAGAAGTTGGTGTCGATCGATGAGCGGATCGAAGGAAAAGGCCGCGGCGCGTTCGTCCTACGTTGGGTAGAAAACACCGTTGAATACAGCATCGTCACCGATCGGGACGGAACGACATCTCGGATCGCAAAACCAGCCATTCACCAGAGTGAGACAGAACTTCCTTTTTCCGATGAGCACCAGCGCCGCACAATAGAAGCCGAACTCCAACAAGCGCGCATTGCTAGATTCTTCCCGCTGGCCGCCGTCCAAACCGGTTCATATCCACCGGCTCGCGTAGCTGCGGAAATCCGTTCGGTCGATCCGGATAAATAAACGGAGCCGCGTCTAGCTGGACGGCAAACTCATAAACGCGGTCTGCCATTTTCAAGGCGAATGCTGAGTACAAACTATGTGTATGGTCAGTCACATCGTCGTGTGACGATGTGACCCAACGTGTCCGAAGTTTAATCCGCTCGACTCATCATCGTCAGAGTTCCGCAGTACGACTGTCACCGACCCATGGTACAGCCACGCCAAAATGGAGACTGCGCTTATGTTTGATGCAGAGCTGGTTACGATCATGAGGGGCGCGCTTGCACAGGCCGCATTGGAAGTCTGCCCCGATTCATCAACACAAGTGCTAATGGCCGAACGGATTCTTCAATCAGCCGCGAAAGGCACCCGCTCGCAGGAGGCGTTTCGTATCATCGCGACCGAAGCCGCCGCAGAAAGCGAACGTCTACGACTTCTCAGTCCACCTCATTCGCGACATGCGGAACAGAGCCTCGTTGACCACGAGGACGAGAAGGAATTTTGGTGATCGCTCATGGTCCCCAGCGCTTTCCGTGTCGTGGACTCAATTGGCCTCAGCAGCTTCGTCCGTCGACTTAGCGCCCCATACCACGACGCGCTCAATTCCTTCCGAACCTTCGCCCTGCTCTTCGCACGCCCTGAGGGACATATCGGCGCGGTGGCTTTCAGTCGTACCGGTGATCCGGGCCGCATTAGGATCATCTGGGCACGGTCAACGCCCCGACGGTCTCAGCCGCCTCAAGCCGTCACGTAGACGATGAGCACGACAAAGCCGCTTATCGCGAGCGTGGCGTGAATGCCGATCAGCGTGCCCGAGAGTCGCCGCTTGCGAAGGCGCGATGAAAAGAGGGCGAGGCCGACGACGGCCGCCAAAGCGATCAGCACGGCTGCAATCATGCCGAACGAGCCGGCCCCCTGATCGAGCCCACGAGGCGGCCCACGCAAAGCGAGACCGAGACAGCCGAGACCGCTGATGGCCATCAGTCCGTGCAGTCCCGCCAGCCGCCAGGACGGCGCTGCAGCGCCTTCACGCATATACATAACTGCAAGCACGGAACCTAGCAGCACGGCAATTCCGAGGATGGTGAAAGCGGTGATCAGCACTGGCTCAACCCTTTTGTAGTCCTGCTCTCGATTTCCCAGATGATTCCTGAACGGCGCTTATCGCATGCCACAAAATCTATCAGAACCACCAAACTCGCAGATCGACGCGATCATGAACTCAAGCAACCCCTCAATTCCGTTCACTATCCGGCCCGCTTTGTCCAAGGCGGTGGAAAACGCCGTTCTTGGGGAGGCGCACGGCGTGTTAAGCAAGCGGATGGAATTGGTCGAGACGATTAATTACCTTTCGATATCGTGATACACGAAGCCCAACATGAGCGACCTAAGCGTTCTTCTTCAAAATGTGGGCCTAACCAGCGGGCAGGCGATTGGATTTGCGATTACCATTGCTATCGGCCTTGTCTCCGCTAACGCGGCTCGTTCATCTTCTAGAGAGAGAGTAAACGCCAATATCGCGCCAATCAGCGGGTTGAGCAACTGTCGGCCGCAGGTTCGCTCATGTTGGGCTCGAACGAATTTGAGCAACAGCTAGGCCTGAACCTCGACCGGGCGCCCGACGGCGCTGGCTGCGACCGAGTATTTGTTGTTATCGAAGCGCACCAGGCAGGTCTTGGAGACCGACGACGGCACCGCGTGGAATCCGTCGAACCGACCGCGTTCGCCGCCAGCAACACATCGAGCTCAGATGCCCGGTGTCCAAGCTTGGGCCACGGCTGGGGGCGGCCTCCGCGATTCGATTCGCGTTGGAGTGGGATACGGCAGCGTCGTCATCGCAACGCTTGTGGCCTTCTCTTACGCAGGCTTCGACCTGTCCAATCTCGCGATACTGGCCGGCGCATTCTCCGTCGGTATCGGTTTCGGTTTGCAAAGCATCGTCAACAATTTCGTGTCAGGGCTGATCCTTCTGGCCGAGCGCCCGATCAAGATCGGTGATTTGGTCGTCGTCGGAGGCGAAGAAGCTGAATATTGTTGCGACCGCCTTCAACGGTCTCGCGACCCCGCCAACAGCGGGCTTTGCGTATTCAGATGGTACAGACAGCCACGTGATCCCGGGGCGAGCCGGATCTTCTTCGGCGAGGTCAAAAACGTCGGGTCAGCTTGATTGAACCCGTTTGATCCTGATAGCCGCTGGTAAACTGTGTTTCGTATTGCAGCTTCAGATCGAGCCCGGGAACGCCCCACAATCCATAAAGATCGATACCCGCCGACGTCTTGGCCAGGGTACGCGGCATCGAATTCACCGATGCAAACGAGGCGACGCCGGCCGAGGCACCTTCAAAATTGGAGTTGATCGTCCAGCTGCCGGTCGACAGCAACGTGGCGCCGGCCCGAATATAGGGCCGCATGGCCTGACCATTGTTCCAAATGATGGTTTGACCAAGCTCCACCGATGGCGCAAAAGCGAACATCATCTGACTGGCCGAAGCAACACGCAGGCCCAACACGCCGGCACCCGTCTCGCTAAACCCTGGCATGGCATTATAAATGACGTCGAAGTCGAGCATCGGCTTGACGTAAGTGATGCCGAATTCCGCCAGATAAGCCGCGTGGAATCGGGTATCGAGCCGCCAGATGCTTGATCGACTTCTGGCAGACCCGATGCCCGCAAGATTGATACCGCGCGTAGTATCGAGCGCGGCGTATCCCGTATCGAGCGCCACGCCAAACAACCATGGCCCTACCTGGCGTTTGAGCGCCAATCCGATGTCATAACGATCAGCTTGCGTGGCGGAAAAATTACCGACCGTCGTGTGGCCATACTCATAACCTGCCGCGATTTCAAAGAACCAATCCGGTGCAATCTCGATCTGGCGGCCGGCCTGGATGCGCCCGGCACGATCGCGATATCCGTTCGAACCGGACACCGAACCTTTGTCCGTCAGAACACCCGTGACCTTGGTCCACTCGCAAGCCGTTTCGCGAAGGGGGGCGAGCGCGCCTTGAACCCCGTGACAACTCATCATGCTGTCGGTGAAGTTGAGACCGGTCAAAATCGCGGCGGACGCCTGGCTTGCGTAGGATGCGCCGTGCAATCGATCAAGTGATTGGCCGTAAGTGTTGGAATCTGGAATGGTGGCGAAGTACGCAAAGACCGGCCCCATACCAGCCGCTCCGCCGCCGGCATTCCAGATACCCTGAAGCTGATTGGCAACACCAATCTCGTTCGGCGAAAAATAGGACGCAAACGCAGGCGGCACAAACTGCGCGCTCTGAACACTGAGTTGCAAATCGTTGCCCGCGATCTGCAGACCATAAGTCACGCTGGCACTATTGATCGGCGTGACGTCGTTGGTGCCGACAAACCCATTGGCGGCACTGACAATCGTCGTTGGCGCGTTTGGCATCAACGACGCGAGATGAGGCTCGACTTTGCCGCGCACGTTGGCGGTTCCCGTCGCTGCAAGCACATCCGACGTGCCACCGAACGCCGCGTCGACCACCAATACGCCGCTCGGCGCCTGGATGAAATTCCCGTTCAACGCGGCGTTGATTTTATAGCCGATACCGCCGAGGTCGAGCCGGCCGGCATTGCTCATCGTGCCTGAGCCGAGATTGATTGTTTGGCCGGTGACGAAAGCGCCCGATGCAAGATTGCTGAGGCTGCCGATTCCGGAGCCAAGGTCAACGTTACCAAAAATGTTTCCGGAGTTCGTAATCGCGGTATTGCCAGTCGCATGCGCGACGTTGTTCTGATCGACGCCGTCGGTGGCCTTGATCGCCAGACCTGACAACGCAGTGACGGTAGCGTCAGCGGCAATCGTGACCGAATTGGTTTTGCCGCCGTCGATGTAAATACCTGCGGCCGATCCGCCGCCGCCGGAAACCGTGCCGCTATGCAGGTTGACCGTAATATCGTCGCCGCCCGTGCCGCCAACGCTTTGCGCAAAAATTCCGTGGGAGTCGAGACCGTACGCAATCACGCTGCCGCTTTGGTCGATGGTGATCTTGCCGCCCGAGCCGGCACCGCCGTTCGAACCCGCGAATGGAATGGTGCCGAAGCTGGCATTGCCGCTGCCACCGGTGCCGCCACCGCCGCCGATGCTTTGCGCGAAGATGCCGTAAGTCCGGTAGCCGTATGTGGTAATGGTGCCGGTCGTGCCGATCGTGACATCACCGCCGTTACCACCGCCGCCGCCGGTACCACCGACACCGACGCCAATCGTCATCGCGTGGCTTATCAGGGTCGGGTTGCTGCCCGAGACGTCGCCGCCGACACCGCCGCCGCCACCGACGCTTTGCGCGAAAATGCCGTGAGCGCCGTCACCGAAGGTCAGAATATCGCCGGTCATCGTCACGTTAACGTCGCCGCCTTTGCCGCCTGCGCTACCCGAGCCGCCAACCATGACGGAGCCACCATCGGCCCCTTGACCAGTACCGCCGACACCGCCGCCGCCGCCGATGCTTTGCGCGAAGATCGCGACCGCGCGATCGCCGAGCGTTGTCACGTCACCGGTCTGGTTGACCGTAACAACTCCACCCTCACCGGAGCTTCCGGCCGAGCCGCCGACGCTGATCCCTATATTTTTTACATCGGTGCCCGCGCTGGCGTCACCTGCTGCCGCAATACCGCCGCCGCCGCCCACACTCTGCGCGAAAATTCCATAGGCATCTCCGCCACGCGTCGCGATCGTGCCCGTATTGGTCACGATGACATCGCCACCTTTGCCGGCGCCGCCCGAGCTGGCACCCAAGCCAACACCGACGCTGATATCGCCGTCGCTCTCGCCGCCACCACCACCGCCGGCGCCACCGCCGCCGCCAACGCTTTGGGCAAAAATTCCGTAAGCCGCATAGCCGTAAGTATCGATCGAGCCGGTATTGCCGACCGTGACTGTGCCGCCGGCGCCTGCAACGCCACCGCTGCCGCCGATACCGATCGCAACCGATATCTTGGTATCTTCCTTCTCTCCCTTCTTGGCGTCGTCGGTCTTCTTTCCGTTGCGGTCCGGTTTGTCCTGTTCTGGCGGAGGCTTGGTGGGATCCGGATCGTCCGAATTGAGCGCAAGAAAGCTCACCAGCCCACCAGCCACGTCAGCATCCGAACTGGCGCGGCCGGCGCCGCCCATGCCGCCGCCGCCGCCAATGCTTTGCGCCACGATCGCGTGCGCATCGTTGCCGAGCGTCACGATACGGCCGTTGTTGGTGATCGTCACGGCCTTGCCGTCGCCACCACCGGCGCCGGAGCCGCCGATGGCGATCGAAATCGCAGCTGCGTTTTCCGCGACGATCACCTGTGCCGTCGCGGTCGCGTCGCCGCCGTTGCCACCACCGCCACCGACGCTTTGGGCAAATACGCCAACGGAGGCAGCGCCGCCGGTCATGATCCAGCCGGTATTGTTGACGCTGACTTCACCGCCATCGCCGCCGACGCCGCCGCTGCCGCCAATCGCAAGTCCCAAGGCCATTGATCCCTTGGGCGACGCGCTGATCGAGCGCGCCATGCTGGTCCCGCCGGTGCCGCCGCCGCCGCCGATGCTGAATGCCGTTATGCCGTTGGAGCCGATGCCGGTCGTTGTGATCGCACCGGTCTGATTGACGGTAACCGTGCCGCCGTCACCGCCGCCGTTGCCACTGCCTCCGATCGCAACCGTTGCATTCACCAGGTTGCCGGTGATTGCATAGGCAGCGCCACCGTTACCGCCACCGCCGCCAATGCTTTGTGCGAGGATAGCGGGTGCGAGATCGCTATGACTTGTGATCGTACCGTAATTGTCGACCTCCACGGTGCCGCCATTTCCTGCCGCGCCACCTTTGCCGCCGATGGTGTAGTCCACCACAGTCACGCCGAGGCCCATGCTGTCGCCGCCGTTGCCGCCGCCGCCGCCGGTGCTTTGCGCAAAGATCGCGCTGGAGCGGAAGCCGGATACGTTGATGGCGCCGTCGTTCTGAACCAGCACATTGCCGCCATTGCTGGCGACGCCACCGTTGCCGCCGATCGACACCGAGCCAACCGAAGGACCGGCATAGGAACTGGCCGATCCGCCGTCGCCGCCACCGCCGCCAACACTTTGCGCAAAAATGCCGTGACTGCCGAGACCACTCGTCGCGATGAGGTTGTAATTGTAGACGTTGACGTCACCACCTTTGCCGCCACCACCGCCGTCACCACCGATGGTGATGAAGCCCGACGCGCCGCCGCCGTTGCCACCGCCGCCGCCGACGCTTTCAGCATAGACACCATACGACCCGGTACCGGTGGTCCGGATGATGCCATTGTTGGTGACCGTCACGGTGTCGCCGTCGCCGCTCGAGTTTCCCGCACCGCCGAGCGCAACCAGGCTGCCCGATTGGCTTCCAGCGCCACCGCCGCCGCCGATGCTGGCCGCAACGATGCCGTGGGAGAAAGCGCCATTGGTCGTAATGTGCCCATCGTTGGTTACATCGATGATGCCGCCATTGGCCGCGGATCCCCCCGAGGCACCGATCGAAACAACGCCGCTGCCGCTGGCCGCAGTGCCACCGCCGCCGCCCGTGCTCTCGGCCTGGATGCCAAACGCGCCGAAGCCATCGGTAATAATCGATCCGGCCGCCTGGACGATGACATGACCGGACGTTCCGCCCTGGCCGCCGGCGCCGGGGCTGGCATAGGCCGCTCCCGCGTTGGCGCCGTCGCCACCGACGC
>NZ_MKSM01000099.1:0-49066 GCF_001897285.1 Nitrobacter sp. 62-23 | reverse complement strand
GTCACCGTCACAGCGTCGGCATTGCCGCCACTGCCGCCAGTGCCGCCGTGGGCGACGACGCCAGCACCGCCGCCACCGTGACCGCCGGTACCGCCGACGCTTTCAGCGAATACGCCATAGGCTACGGCACCACCGGTGTTGAGGGTGCCATCGACGTTGACCGTCACCAGCTTGCCCGAGCCCGCAGCGCCGCCAGTGCCGCCGCTACCGCCAGCACCGCCGGCGTCGTCGCCGTTGCCGCCCATGCCTCCGGCGCTTTGCGCAAACGCGCCATAGGCGGCCGTGCCGGTCGTCTTGACGGTTCCGTTTGCATTGATGATGACGATATCGCCATCACCTCCAGCGCCACCATTGCCGCCAGCGGCGTTGAACGCGTCACCGCTATTGCCGTTGCCGCCATTGCCGCCGGCGCTCAACGCATACAGCGCCACGGCATTTGCTCCACCTGTGGTGACCGTGCCGCTGGAGGTCAGCGAGACCGCGCCGCCGGCACCGGCATTGTGGCTATTGCCCGCATTGGCATTGGTGAGCGAGAAAGCATGGCCGCCATTGCCGCTGTCGCCGCCCTGGCTGTAGGCAAAGAGACCGAATGCTCCTGCACCGCTCGTGGTGACGTTCGCTGTCGTATCGATGGTCACGCCACCGGCCGCACCGCCATCCGCACCATTGCGTGCGTTGGCGTTGAAGGAACCCAGCGCATTGGCGCCGTCGCCACCGCGGCCGCCAAGACTTTCACCAAAAATGCCGATGGCGTTGACGCCATCCGTTGTCACGCTGCGGACGCCGACGCCGTTATCGGCAATCGTCACCTGCCCACCCGCACCACCGATGCCGCCGTTGCCGCTGGTCCCGTCAACGGTCAGACTGTCGCTGGCGTCGCCACCGACGCCGCCCACGTCGCCCTGGCTCAGGGCATAGATGCCATAGCTGGTGGAACCATGGGTTTTCACGACAACGGATCCGTCCATCGTCACGGTAACGGCGCCACCCGTACCCCCGGTGCCGCCATCGCGTCCCACCGCCGTACCGCCGGTGGCGCTGCCGCCGTTGCCGCCTCGACCGCCAACGCTGTTGGCAAAAATGCCGATGGCGTCGGCATCCGCGGTCGTCGCCACGCTGCCTGAGGCCGTGACTGTCACGGCGCCGCCAACGCCACCCGCTGCACCGTAACCACCACCAGTATTGGTCGAACCCCGCTCGCCGGCCGCGCCGCCGGTGCCGCCGAAGCCGCCCTGGCTTTGCGCGTAGATGCCGTAGCTGCCGTTGCCGTGCGTCGTGATGCTGTCAGTCGTCGTGACCGTGACCGCGCTGGCGTCGCCGCCCAGGCCGGCATTGCCGCCGCTGGCGCTGCCGAGACGGTTCTCGTTTTTGCCGTCGCTGCCGGAACCCGCGATGTTGACGGCAACGATGCCGTGAGCAAACGACAGCGGATCAGTCAGACTCGATGTCCCGGAGGTTTCGATCGACCCGTTGTTTGTCACGGTGACGGTGCCGACGCCGATACCATAGGTGCTGCTGTTGGTGGTGTGACCCGAGCTTGAAAACGCGTAGATGCCGGCAGCACCATCGTTTGTGGTCGTGATTGAGGCTGTGCCGGCGTTGGTGACCGTCACCACGCCGCCCGGCGCACCGAGAGCGCCGTCGTCCTGGTTGTTTGGCCTGCCGTTACCGCCAATCGAACGGGCCAGGATGCCGTATGCATTGACGCCAGTGGTGGTGACCACGCCGGCATTCGACACGGTCACGTCACCGGCGATGCCGCCGTGTCCCTGGCTGACGTCAAAGGAATTGCCGCCGGTGCTCGAGACATAGATGCCACTGGCGCCGCCGGTGGCGTGAATAACGACGGTATCGTCCGTAGTGACACTCAGGTTCGTGCCGTCTGCGCCACTGCCGTTGTTACCCCCATCGGCGCCCTCCGACCTGAACGCGATCCCGTTCGGCGGCCCGATGTTCGTCGTTACTGACTGGACGAACAGGCTGGTCAAGCCGCTGCCAGTATTGATTTGTATGCCAGCCGATTGGTCGCCCGAGCAGGTCGCGGTCGTACCATTGATAGTGCAGGGATCAGCACGTGCCGGGCCGATCGCGCAAGTCGCAAGCGCAAAAACGGTTGTTGCCAGCGGAGAAGCGCCGGCGCGTAGCTTAGGCAATCTAAGCTGACGACCGGATAGGTCGAATGGTTGCACGGTTTGCCCCAACTGTATTCACGAGAACGCGTACAGAACGCATTTGCGTTGCTGCGCATGCCCAATGAATCGTCCCGCGCTTATCTTTGAACGGCCCGATGCGCTCTAACAAGTGCAAGCCAATCCGTTTGAGGTCTTAAGACTTAAGGGCAGCCGTTCGAGGCAAGGTCACGGCAGCGGTCTCCAAGGCATTGGAGCATGCGAACGCGACGGTCTCACGCCGAGAGGATAGGGCGGCTTAGTGCTACGCTCCGACAGCGAATGCTTACTTGATTTTATCGTAGGCCGGCACAAATCCGGTCAGCGGCATTTCGACCAGAACAGCTTGTTTGTTGGCGTTCTGAAACGCCACCTTCAACACCTTGCCCTTGCGCATGGCATCGAGCAGTTTGTCCGAAATTTGCGCACCGGCATAACATCCTGATGGCGTACAGGTCTGAATGGCCAGATTTTCGGCCGTACCTTCATCGACCCTTATAGCCATCGGTTCAACGACAAGAATACCGAGCGGAAGCTGCATCATCATGACCGGCTTTTTGGTTTCCGCCGGGACGCGAACCGTGATGCCGGTTACGATCTGGTTGTTATCACGCTGTAAAACCTGTTGGAATGCCCGACAATCAAGCACTTTACTATCGCTGGTACATTCGACCCGCCAGCCATTCGAGACCGACGCCGGTTTGGTGTTTTGTGCCTTTGCATCGTTGAGCGTGACGCAAAGACCCGCCACACTGATGCAGACGAGAGCCAGACCTATGAGACGAGCGCGGACGATGTTTCGAAATGTCGACGGTGCGATTGACGTGCTTCCCTGCATCGCTCACGCATATCCCCTGAATTGAGCGGCCGTCCATCTATTTCTGGTCGATCGCACCGCTGTCGAAGTCCTAAGACGGGCATGTACCATACGACCAAAGGGCCAGCTTTTGCTCCATGGCCGGTTACCGTGTATTCATGTCGCGTTGAGATCCGCCTCTGCTGACTGGAGCCGCCTGCCGTGAAGCTGCTTCTCATCGACGACCATTCAATCATGCGCGCTGGATTGGCCGCGCTCCTCACGCAAACCAGGGCGGATATCGAAATCCTTGAGGCAGGCGATGCCGCTGGTGGGATACGCGAAGTCGATGCGCATGACGATCTTGATGCAGTCTTCCTCGACCTGAACATGCCGGGCGAAGACGGCATGTCCGCGCTGCGCGAGATCGGCAAGCGGCGGCCGGACCTGCCGGTTATCCTGCTGTCGTCTTCGGAAAATCCGGAACACGTCAGGCAAGCTCTGGCGGCAGGCGCCCTCGGCTATCTGCCCAAATCGGCCAGCCCGCAGACATTGATATCGGCGTTGCAGCTGGTGCTGTCCGGGGAAGTTTATGTTCCTCAAATTATGTTGCGAACTGATGCGTCGCAGGCAAGCGACAGGCCGCCGACGGCTATGATAAATTTCAGCGCTCCGCTCACCGAGCGCCAGATTGATGTGTTGAAGCTGCTCGGCCGCGGCATCTCCAACAAGGAGATCGGCCGCGAGTTGCTGGTTTCCGAACGCACCGTGAAAGCGCATGTCACTGCGATCTTCAAATCGCTCGGTGTCGTCAACCGGACGCAGGCCGTCGAGGCTGCCCGGCGCGCCGCCCTTATTTAGAGGGCCGAGTCTGGCATTCAATCGCGAATTTCGCGCTCTGGTGGCCAGCTAACTCAAATCCACTACCCTAGGCCGGTTCTCCGGAACGGGTGCTGGCGATTGTCAAATTGGTGATCGCCGCACGGAGTTTGCTATTCGAAACCGGCTTGTGCATCAGAAAGCAACTGCTCTCGCTCGCCTCCCTGATGCGGTTTGGCGCGGTATCGCCTGTCATGAGAATGGCGGGAATATTCTCGTTAAATTCGGACCTCAGCTGCTGGATCGTCTCGATGCCGTTTTCAGTCGATCGTAAGCGATAATCTGAAATGATGAGATCGGGTACCACAGTGAAGTCGGCAATCTGCGCCAGCATGTCCTGACATGAGCCGGCGACGGTGACGACGTGCCCCCAGGAAATAAGCAGACTTTGCATCGATGTCTGAATCGCGACCTCGTCATCGATGACGAGAATGAACAGTGAATTCGCCGCGGCCGGTGGGCCGTCAATTTCCTGCATCGTCACGGATGGCTCTCGCTGCGATATCGGAACCGACAGCTTGAATACGGAGCCGCGACCAGCCGAAGATTGCAGCGTCAGCGGCGTTTTCAAAATGTCCGTCAATCTGGCGACGATGGCGAGGCCGAGTCCTAGTCCCCGGCTACGATCTCGTTCAGGATTTCCTACCTGATAGAACTCCTGGAAGATGAGGTCGCGCTCATCCGGCGCTATGCCGCGACCGCTATCCCAAACTTCGACACTCAGCCGCTCGCCGCGACGACAACCGACGACGACGCGTCCATTATCGGTATATCGAATCGCATTCGAGATCAGATTGCGCAGGATGCGTTCGAGCAGCACCGGATCGCTCTCAACGAGCAGCGAGCAGGGAATCAAGGTCAGCTTCAGATTTTTCCGCGTCGCTTCGGCGCCTTCATCGCGACATATTCGCTTCAACAGCGCCAGAATCGGAAACGATTGAAATTGTGCCTGAATCACTCCCGCATCGAGCCGGGAAATATCCAGCAGCGATGTGAACAGGCCATCAAGTGCACCGACCGAGTCGTCGATCTGTTTGACCAGTCGTCGTGCATCGTCATCCATCTGCCGGGTGCGTAAAGCACCGACAAACATGCTCAGAGCGTGGACCGGTTGACGCAGATCGTGGCTCGCCGACGCCAGAAAGCGGGATTTGGCGATACTCGCTTCCTCTGCCTTCTCCTTTTGCAGACGCAAATTCGTTGCCAGGTCGAGGTTTTCAAATTGCAACCGGAGAGACTTATTGAGGATTTCGCTGTGCTTCTTCGCCAGCATGGCAATAACGGCAGTCCATAATGTGGCGAGTGCAGCGTAGGTCCAGTGTAATACATCAGGATGCGAGGCTGCCCAGATCGTAGTGGGCACCATGATAGAGCACAGATTGCAATAATATGCCGGGAGATAGGTCGCGAAGGCGGTGATGGCTCCAGCCGCGATACCCGCGCAAACCAGCAGCACGATAAACTGCAATTCGACGCGGCTCGGACTCATCAGCAAGAGCGAGCCGAATCCCCAGGTCAATCCGCCGGCAAGAGTACTGGCTATGGCGCGTTGCGCCCAACGACGCCAATCCGGCGGCGCCGGCCTTGATTTCCAGTAGGCGCGGATGAGCACGAACCTCGTCATGGATTGTCCGAAGACGAGCGTCACAAAGATCACAGCCGCCGGCAATGGCACCGCGCCGAGGCTCACCAGCATGCCGGACAGGATCGCAGCCGCAATCAGGCTTCCGACCGTCCCTTCCACCGCGTTTCCGTAGAGCGCGGCGACCTGTTCGGCACGTAATTTGTCGTGGTGCAAAATAGACATTGGAAATGTAATGTGTGGGTCCGTTGCCTCGATCCTGGTCGGCAACAAGCCACATCGCTTCCGCGACATCAACATGGATTTCCTCCGCAGTCACGTTGCAGCGGCAAGCTATGGCCTGACCGGCGACAGCTCCTGGAGGCGAGTACAGTCTCGCGAGACATCCTTTTTGATCGCGGATCGCTGCGCTCGCGTCGGTGACAAGTGGGAATCCTACAACGACGAACTCCGTGAGGCTCGCCATTGGGCGATCGGCCTCGCCGAGGGGATCTCGCTGGTTGCGCGCGATGGCGGCTGAGCAGCCGCGTCCGTCGTCCGCTCATTCACGCTTCAACAAATGCCCGGCCCCGCGCCGGGCATTTCGCATTCAACGCACTTATTGAAAGGAGGCCCATGATGGGATGGCTCTATATGCAATCGTTCGACAGACATTCGGGGCCCCGCCGGTGCCTCGACGCGCAATTCACCTGTCAGTGTGACGATGTGAGGTTGAAAGTGTTGCGCTCTGCGCTTGTGCGTATGCGCACCTATTTGCGCCACCCTCGAATACGCGCGCGTTACAACCGTCACTCCGTCGTCGTCATCGTCTGCCTCGTTCGCTATAACCCTGTTCTAGAAAACCGGCCTTGGGCTAGGCGCGCGCTCGATCGAGGTTTGCCTCGAACGCCTGTTTCCTAGTTTGTCGCGCCTTCAATGATCATTGTCAGGAGGCTAACGCATGACGCAGATCAAACGCTAAAAAAACCCTTTGCAACTTCCGTAGTCACTTAAGGAGACGGCGACTCGTCTTACTATGAAGGATGTCCGAGGCGAAATTGGACAGTCTCACCGCCTGGCTGTTGGACCTGCCGCAGGACATGCCCAACATCTAGCCCGGCACCGCGGGAACCTACCGACGCAGGATCGAGAGCCTGACTGCCGCTCTCCCATCTTGATGACGTGCTTGTAGTCTCCGCCGGGAGGCCGCAAATCTGGATCGTTTGCCTTCCGTGCTTATGTTCTGTTGACACAAGCTGAAAGGTGAAACAATGCGCTGGAATTTTAGCCTTGCCGTGGTTCTTGCTATTGTCATCCTTGCGCCGGCATCGAGCTTCGCCGGCGTGCAGGTGCGTTTTATCGGCTCGGACCGCTATACCGATGCCGGCTCGTTTGAGTCCTCGCGCGCGTCGACCGAAGCCGCGTTGCGCGCTCATCTCAATCGCCTCGGTAAGCGATACCTCACGCCCGGGCAGACCCTCAGCATCGACGTTCTGGATATCGATCTTGCCGGTCAGAATGAGCCATTGCGCTTTGGCCCCTCCGACCTGCGGGTGATGCGCGGTGTAACACCGCCCAGAATCAAGCTGCGCTATGCTCTGACCGAAAGAGGCCGGCACCTACGGAGCGGTGAGGAAACCCTCAGCGATATCAACTATCAAATGAATCCTTCCGCGCATCTTTCCAGCGACCGCTACGTTTACGAAAAAGCGCTGCTGGACGACTGGTTCGGGCGCACCTTCCCCGGCCGGCAGATCGATCGGCGTCACAAGTTCTGACGAGCGCGGCGCTCGCCCGCCCGATACGCACAGCGCGAACCGGGTGATCGGGACGGAACGAAAGAGTGATCGGCAGAGCACGGTCGATCATCATGCACGATTCAGCCCTTTGACGCGCAAGGGCCGCTCTTGGTGATCGATGCAGGCTGCCGTGCGCTCAGCGCTCAACTTGCTCCCATGCGCGGAGTAGTATTAAGATTCCACGTCGCCAGCGCGAGGAGTGCGTAATGTCCGTTCCTGTACGCATTCCGATCTGAAACCGAGCCCGACGAGCCGGCCCGCGAGATGCGCAAGAACGGGCCAGCGGGCGATGTAGCGCATGAAGATCGGCGGCCCTTGGCGTTGTTTTTCGGCGGTTTCTCGGTTGTTTCGGTCGCGCTGCATCATCAATTGCAATTTCTGCGTCGCCTTTGTCGGGAATGACCGTCGTGCCTCGACAGCGATCAGATGCTTGTCCGTCAGCGTGCCGTCGCGCAGCGGCCCGGCCAGGATATTCGCGGCGGCGACTGCATCCTGAATTGCGAGATTGACGCCGAAGCCGCCGATCGGCGACATCGCGTGCGCGGCATCGCCGATGCACAGAAGTCCCGGTCGCCACCAACGCTTGAGGCGATCGATGCGTACACTCAGCAGATGAACATCGTCCCATGAGCGGACCTCGTCCATGCGTTCAGGCGGCAGCGGCGAGATCGCGGCGACGGTCGTGCGAAATGCTTCGAGTCCCGCAGCCTTGACGTCGTCGAACGAGCCTTTGCCGACGACGTAGCCGCATTGCCAATAGTCGCCACGGTCCACCATGACAAAGCCCTGTCGCGGACCGCCGTGGCCCATGACGTAGGGCGGGTCGTCGGGCTTGTGCGACAGCCTCATCCACAACACGCTACGCGGACTGCCGAAGCGCTCGATCTCAAGGCCAGCCTTGTCCCGCACGACCGAATTGCGGCCATCCGCGCCAACGACGAGAGTCGATCTGATTTGCAGGTCGCCGGTCGGGGTCGCGGCCCTGATACCAACGATCCGCCCGGCTTTCTCGATCAGCTCTGTCACCGCTGCCTGCATCACCAGTTGGAAATTCGGGAAAAGGGCCGCTTCTTGCGCTACGTAATTGAGGAAGTCCCATTGCGGCAGGAACGCAATGAAGCGGCATTTGGTCGGCAGTCGTGAGAAGTCGGCAAGCGTGACGTCCTTGCCGCCGATCTCGGCATGAAGCCTCGGAGCCTGGGTGTGCGGCAGCTTCAGAAGCCCGTCGAGCAGAGCGAGCTGGTGCATCACCTCGAGGGTCGAAGGATGTACTGTGTCGCCACGAAAATCGCGCAGGAAGTCGCTGTGCTTCTCCACTACGGTGACATCGATGCCGGCACGGGCAAGCAACAAGCCGAGCATGAGGCCGGCGGGACCGGCACCAACGATGCAGCAAGTCCGGTCGGTCATCTCGTGACACTTCCCGGAGTACGTCGTCTCAACGAACTGATCTCCTGATATTCCGATCCGGCGATGCTGGGACGTTGGCACAGTTGACAGATCGCGGAAGGAAAAGCTACCCAGAAATGTAATATTATAACATTATAAAACGTACGTCGATATGGCGACGGCCCGCACTGCTTTATCCGGGCGCATGCTCCACTTGTCGAGCAGACGGACGCGCGATGGATGGCGCGGGTGACGGAATTCGCGGCGTTCAAGCGCAATATCCGGTTGCGTGGGCGTGGGAGTCTGTGATCGTGAAGGTCGACGAGGCTGACGCCAATCATTTCGCATGACATGCGCACCTGGCAGGTCGAGCGCCGCAACCGCACGCGGCATCTGATCGAACTCGGTGGCCTCTTCGTCAAAGCCGGGATTGTGGACCTGACCGGCGACGACTGCGCCACCATCAATGGCGCTCTTGTCTGGATTGCCGACAAGCTCCGGAGCGAGGACGGTGAACGGGCGCGCGCGCGTCTGGACAAAATTGGGAAAGTTGGCGTTCTGGCGGATCGTTCGGCAGGCGAAAATAACAGGATGAAGTCGTAACGGGATAAAGCGTGACCGATGGCGGCCGGCGCGGAGATCCCGCATATCGCAGCGCCGCCGCCATCGCGCGGCTTGCCGTGGAACGGTGGCGGTGCTGCCGTTCCGCGTTGCCCCTGCAAATTCTCGAATCAAATTCAATGTCCTGGATCGTCAACCGTATTTGGGCATCAAGTGCGGTCGGGCAGGGTGGGTCGACATCGTTTAGAGCCGATCTAATTTATTGAGATTGCCACCGTTTTCGTGGCTCACTATAGGAGCCTGACCACCGCGACGATGAGAACCAAGCGCGCCTTCGCGTACCTAAGCGGCGTTATGCAATGACCGAAGCCATTGTTCATCCAATTGGTCAACTGATCGAAAGCCATTATTTCGAGTTGCGGTTGTTTGCTCGCCGCAAGCTCCGCGACGCGACGCTTGCGGAGGATGTGGTTCAGGAAGCGTGTCTGCGGGTCGCGAGTGCGCAGAATGGGGAGATCGAAAACCCTCGCGCTTTCCTTTATCGCGTTGTCAGCAATCTCGTCATTGACCACCAACGAAAAGCACAGCGGCACGCATTAACGACCGGGTGCTCTGTCGACGATCTGGAGATCGTCGACGAATCGGCGGATGCTGAACGCCAGCTTGTCGCCAAACAACGGCTTGCACTGTTGTCCAGGGCCATTGCCGAACTGCCGCCGCGCTGCCGCGAGTGTTTCGTTCTTCGGCGCTTCGACGACCTCGACTATGACGAAATCGCCCGACGCATGGGTATCAGCCGCAACATGGTCGCGAAGCATCTTCGACTGGCAATCACCCATTGCACCCGGCGGGTACGAGAAGGCGATTGATTTTTTTCCGATCCGACCTCCTGTTCTTTTGAATTTCGTCGTCATACAGGCGAGAGTGCGGGTTCGACCGCAACATCCATCCTGCGGATGCGCGAGGATGCCGAACTGAACCATGGAACACGGCGAAAAACCATCGACCCTGGATGAGGCTGCCGAATGGTACATCAGGCGCGATGGGGAAGCTTTGTCGGCGGCGGAATATGCCGATTTCGAGCGATGGATAAGCGATCCGGCGAACCGGGCCGCCTACGCGGAAATCGACGCGACGTGGCGTGACGTGGCGGCGCTTCCGCGCCCGGCCGTGGTATCTGCTTACACGTCATCCCGCCGCTCTTTATGGCGCGGCGTCCGCCAACAGGCGCTGGCGGCGGTCGCCGCCATCGTCGTGATCTTTGGGGTCGGATATGGCTTCGACCTGCCGATGCGCTTCAAGGCCGATGCGTATACCGAGACCGGAGAAACGAGAACGGTTACGCTTTCGGATGGCTCAAGTGTCGTTCTCAATACCGCGAGCGCGATCGCGATCGATTATTCCGCCGGCGCGCGGCGCATCCGCCTGCTTCGCGGCGAGGCGTTGTTCACAGTGGCCAAGGATGCCTCACGACCATTTCTCGTTGACGCCGACACCGGCGAGGCTCGGGCGCTGGGGACAGCCTTTGCGGTTCGGCGGGAGTATGAAGGGGTGTCCGTAACGGTGCTGGAGAGCCGTGTCGGCGTGTCATACCTTGCCGGCCAACCCCCCATGGTCGAACTGTCGCCCGGCGAGACCGTCAGTTATTCGAAGGCTGGGGTCGGTGCGGTCCGATCGGTCGATGCGAATGCGGAAACGGCCTGGCGGCGTGGCAAGCTGATTTTCGTCGATAAGCCGCTCGGTGACGTGATCGCCGAGCTTAATCGCTATCACTCTGGACGTATTCAAATCACTGATAGCTCGATCAGCAGCCACCCCGTGAGCGGCGTGTTCGACACGCGAAACCCCATTGGCGTTCTCGATGCCATCGAGGGAACGCTCGGGCTGCATTCGACCCGGCTGACAAACCTCCTGATCCTCCTTCATCGCTGACGCGATTTTATTTTCATTCGCGACCTCCCCGTTTGGAGCCGTGCGGCGTCACACCAATGAACGCCCGACCTGCGGCACCTTGAATGGCGCCGCTGCCGCGGGGCGCTGACGGGTTTAACGGGGGCACGGGAATGCAAGCGAAGACGGGCAGGGCCAGCCAGATAGGTGCGAGCTGGAAGACCTTAGCGGCGGTTCTGACCGCAACGACAACACTCTCGACGGTGCTGATACCGATTCCCGCGAACGCGCAATCCGCGGCTCAAGCCTCAGCCGCTTCATCCACCCGAAACTACGCCATTCCTGCCGGCCCGCTACCCACCGCGCTCAATCGTTTCGCGGATATTTCACAACTCCAACTGCTTTACAGCGGGGAAACGACGCGCGGCCTGCGGACCGGCGGTCTCAACGGCACCTACACGTCGCAGCAGGCGTTGGCGCAGCTTCTGAAGGGCACGGGACTCACTTATCGATTTACAGGCCGCTCGAACGTCACGATCGAGCGGCCGGGGGCACCCGTGGCTGTGGGCGGACTTCCAGCCGGCGCGATCTCGCTCGACACGATTGATGTGCAGGGCGAGACCGCGTGGGGGCCGGTGCAGGGCTTTGTCGCCAGCCGCAGCGCCACGGGCACGAAGACCGACATTCCGATCATCGAAGTGCCGCAGTCGATCTCGGTCATCACGCGAGATCAGATCGAAGCCCGGAAACCGTCCGTCCTCGTCGATGCCTTGACGTATACGCCGGGAGTGACTGCGGAAGTCAACGGCATCATGCCGAGTGATAGTGTTATCAAAATTCGCGGCTTCGATGCGTGGGACAGGAATACTGGAAAGGGCGCGTTTTACCTGAATGGTCTTCGGACACCCAATGGCGCTTATGAACCTTACGGACTTGAGCGCATCGAGGTGATGCGGGGGGCAGCCTCGGTCCTCTATGGGCAGGGTCAGCCGAGCGGCATCGTCAACCTGGTGACCAAACGCCCGACCGAAACGCCCGTTCGCGAGGTCATGCTTCAAGGCGGGTCATTCGACCGCAAGGTCGGCGCGTTCGATATCAGCGGGCCTGCGAACGACGACAAAACATTGCTCTATCGTTTCACGGGCCTGATCCGGAACGCGAATTCCCAAATCGATTTCTCGAAGGATGATCGCGTATTTTTTGCCGGAGCCGTGACCTGGCGTCCCACTGACGCGACGGATATCACGCTCTACGGGAACTATCAGAAGGACCGCTACCGATATAACTACGGTCTGCCGGCGCAAGGAACAGTTTTACCAAATCCGAACGGGCGGATCCCGCTGACGCGCTTCTTGGGCGAGCCAACACCTGACCTCATGAATTCTCACGAAGAAGCCTCCATCGGATACAACGCCGAGCACCGCACCGACATCGGCTGGACGTTTCGGCAAAATTTCCGATATGACGATGGCAGCAATTACCGTCAAAACATGGGACTCTTGGGTCTTCAGGCTGACCTGAGAACAGTTAATCGCAGCCATTTCGTCTCTCCGCGTTTCGAAAGCGCGCTCGCGGTCGACAATCAAGCTGAACTCAAGGCGACTACGGGACCCCTGAAGCACACGCTCTTGGTCGGGCTCGACTACAGGCGGACAAGCTATCGCGAGAAGTACTACTGGAATCTGGCTCCGCCCATCGACGTCTATGCGCCGGTCTATGGCCAGCCTCTGGCTCCAGTTCTGTTCGATTGGGACCAGACTTCCACCCTGCAGCAGACGGGATTTTACCTGCAGGATCAGATCAAGCTCGACCGCTGGATCCTGACGCTGGGCGGCCGCTATGACTGGGCGACGTCCAAAGCATACGACAATTTGACGAATGCAAATGTGGAACACCAGCGCGATCGTGCTTTCACCAAGAGAGTCGGGCTTGGCTATGAGTTCGATTTCGGACTGGTGCCCTACGTGGGGTACTCGGAATCCTTTGAACCGCTTAACGGCATGACATTCGACGGAACGCTGTTCAAGCCCGAGACGGGCAGGTTGTATGAAGCCGGAATCAAGTTTCAGCCGCGAGACACCAATATGCGGCTTACCGCCGCTATCTTCGATCTACGACGCCAAAATGTCCTCGCGCCGGACCCGGATCCAACGCATCTGTTCGAGAGTATCCAGATCGGCGAGGTGACGTCGCGCGGGCTTGAGCTTGAAGCCGTTGCGAGCCTGACAAACAGCCTCAATCTGACCGCTGCTTATACTTACAACAATGTAAAGATTACGAAGAGTTCAAGCATCGATGAGACTCTGGGCAAGCGCCTTCCGCAGGTCCCTCAGCACATGGCATCGATCTGGGCCGACTACACTATTCGCGAAGGAGTGCTAAGTGGCCTGGGATTTGGCGGGGGCGTGCGCTATGTCGGCGACAGTGCCGGCGACGATCTCAACACCTTCTACGTGCCCGCCTATACGCTGGTGGACGCCATGATCCGCTACGATATCGACAACTGGCGCTTCTCCGTCAACGCAACCAATCTATTTGATAAATACTACGTCCCATCGTGTTACTACGCGACGTGTAGCATCGGTCGGACCCGGACCGTTCTCGGAACAGTGACGTATCGCTGGTAGCGGTCATCGACAAGAATTGAGACGTGACGCCTGTTAGTCGAGAGCGTCTCCATAAGGAGAACCAGAATCAGCGAAGAGTTGGTTTGTGGTCCTCGGTTGGCTGGCGCTCCCGATCTAGGTGTTCCTGGTTTTGTCTGCCTGACAAGGGCAATTGCCGCCGTCAAGCAGGAGATCGTGTGGCTTGCAAACCCTGCAGTGCGGCCAACGCGCCGGCCGCGAATGTGCCTCTGCTCGACGATGAGAGCTTCGCTTCGGCGATTGCCCGAACGACCAAACTTGCGAAGCAGCAGCCCCGATCAAGAGGCTGGCCCTCCTTTATGTGAGGACATGCCGATGCTGACGCCGGTTTAGGATGTGTCGGATCATCAACACCTGACGCCGCTCAATCGTCGATCAGAGCCGCAATCGCCGAAGCGATTATAACCGCTGCCGCTTCGTCGGCTCGCTGCGCGACGAGATGGCGGTGCTGCGTGCTCTCGGCATGGATGATCGCCGCATCGCCGCGCAACTTGACCTCGAGAAACATGACGTGCGGGTGTTCTCTCCAAAACCAAGGGAGATAATCCTGCGCCGCAACATTCAGTGCAGCAACAATCGGCGCATCTTCGTCCGTCGGCATTGGATGGCCAAAAGGAAGCCCTGAAACTCGCTGCAACCTTCCTGGCGTGTGCAATCGAGATGATCGCAGGTCCTCGACGCCCTTTAGCCAGGGTCGTAACACCGAATTTGGCCGAGGTCTGCGGCCGCCCTGATGATGGGAACTTCTTCTGAACGCTAACTTGATGGTTCCCTCTCGGACAGCCCACATCAAAAGCTTCTCCAACCATGAGTTCTCGGCCTCAAGCGGGAATCGCTTCAAAGTTTATTATAATTTGCTGAGGTACCGCTTTCAGGAAGATCTCTCTGGGGAGAAATATGAGGAAGCGGACAAAACGGGGAAAGACAAAGGCGATAGCACTTCCGCTGGCAGGAAGAATTGTAATTGGCTCCGTGGCCGTCGCCGCACTGGGGTACGGTTTGCTGTCTCAGCCTGCGAGCGTTCAACCGATTCAGAGGCCGTCCGTGCACCAAGTCCAGACACCGTCGACCTCAGCTCACGTATCAACGCCGGTTCATGTAACGTCAGCTCCAACTGTAATCTCGGTCCCGGCACCTCGGGTCGAAACACCAAAAGCCGCTGACGCTCCAGATAGACTTGTTCGGCAGGTGGTTAACTATGTCAGTCACCAGGCGCCAGGTACTGTCATCATCGATACCAGAAACACATTTCTTTATCTCGTTCTGAACGAGGGGCAAGCGATGCGCTACGGCATCGGTGTTGGCCGCAAAGGTTTCACATGGTCCGGCCAACAGACTGTGGCCCGTAAAACTGAATGGCCGGATTGGCGTCCACCGGCAGAGATGCTATCGCGTCAACCTTATTTGCCGCGGTTTATGGCAGGCGGTCCCGGCAATCCGCTCGGCGCTCGGGCGATGTATCTGGGCGAGACCGAATATAGAATTCACGGGACCAACAAGCCGGATACGATCGGAAAGCGGGTTTCGTCCGGCTGTATCCGGCTGACCAATGACGACGTCATGGACCTTTATGATCGGGTGAACGTCGGAGCGAAAGTGATCGTGCTTCCGGCAACCGGCGCCTCGCAAGGAACTCCGCCCCGCGCCGTCTTCTGATCGCCGGCTCCGCCGAACCGGTCCTCGGCAACCAATGCGCAGGTATTGTCAACCGAAGATGGCCGACGCCCAGTACTCAATTCTGCAGTTTAGTTCTGTAACCAAGGACACGCGGACATTCGAGAGTATGCCAACCCTCCCAACTATAGCGATAAGGAAAATAACGCGTCATGCGCTCCCAGAGCCGCAGCGAGGAGCCATGACTTTGACCACGTAGTTGGTGCAGCTTATGGTGAAGGATAGGTTTTAGGCATCTTTCCATTTGATCGAGCAGCCAAGGGATGGGTTTTGATCAGCCGGCGCCTCACCGGTCTTCGCAATCGCGCGCATGGCTTCGACGAGCTCTCGGGGCGCTCCCGCGCGGGGCGGAGTTTTGCGGCCTTCGTCGAGCCGGCCGCGGTACTTAAGCTTGCGATCAGCGCTATAACCGAAGAAGTCCGGCGTACACACCGCCCCATACGCTCGCGCAACTGCTTGGGTCTCATCGTGCAGATAAGGAAATGGAAAACTATGAGCCTTGGCGAAATGCTTCATATTCTCAAATGAATCTTCGGGATGGCTCGCCGCATCGTTTGAGCAAATCGCCACAAAACCAATGCCCTCCGACATCAGCACCCGCGCGTCCGCAACCATGCGGTCGATTATCGCTTTGACATAGGGGCAATGGTTGCAGATGAAGACGACGACGGTGCCCTTTCCGCCGGCAAGGTCGTCCAGTTCGTAAGTCTTGCCGTCGGTTGCCGGAAGCCGAAACTCTGGCGCCGGGGTGTCGAAGGTAACCTGGTCGGCTGTCATCGCCATGTCGCGTCTCCTTGTGACGGAAATAAAAATATATGTTAGCGGATTTCAAAGTTCGGCTTTTTTCGACTGCAAACGGTGAGCCCTCGAGGAGCAAATCTCGCAGTCGTCGCGACCACTTGCAAGGCGCCAGCACCTCGCGAAGCAGCTGGCGAGCCATCGGTCGCTCGATGAAGAGGCACTTCATCGGCACCGGCTTTCAGTAACCGACCATCACTCTAGATCCAATCTAAATCATCGAGTTTGCGGGAAAAGCGTTCGCCCGCTATTCGTGTGGCGAGCGGTCCCCAACGACGCGGGCTGTCGGACCGTTAGCCCCCGGTGTTGCGTTTATGAGCGACCTGACGACCAATTTGGCGGCGCTTTATGCGGATGAACAAGGGAAGCTTCAACGCCTCCTGATGCGGCAAGGCATGTCCAGGACAGCCGCTGCCGATCTCGTCCAGGAGGCGTTTCTGCGTCTGCTCGGTGCCCCCCGCGATGACGTGCGTGACCTGCGGAGCTATCTCTTCCGAACCACCCGGAATCTGTCTGTCGATCACGCGCGTCAGCGGCGCCGGAACACAATCAGCAACGCTGTTGAACTGGACGAAAATATCGTCGATCCAGCGCCGCTGCCAGACGCCGTGCTGATCTCGCGGCAGGAGTTTCAGGCGTTGCACGCGGCGCTCGCCGACCTGCCGCCACGTTGCCGCGAGGTGCTCATCCTCCATAAGTTTGAAGGCCTGAGCTACGCTGAGATTGCCGACCGTTTGGGCGTCGCCAAGAACACGGTCACGGTTCATATGGTGAAGGCCGTTTCCTGCCTGAAAGCCCGCTTCAGTAAAGTTTCTTTGCCGGGTGGCTAATTGGTTTTCCGCACAATAACGTCTTAATCTTGTAAGCTGGGCGGTATTCGAATCTCACGCGAGATCGAATCGCCAGGGAAGGCTCCTTGTATCATGGTCGATCATTGACCGCGAAATCGTTGCACCTCCTGAGGCCGCATGGACAAGCATGATATGCAGTCTGTGGACGAGCAGGCTGTCCAGTGGTTCGTCCTTCTGCGCGATGACGACGCGACGGCCGAAGATCGGAGCGCGTTCGCGAGCTGGCTTGCCGCCGACCGGGCGCATGAAGCAGCGTGGCGCTCTGTGGAACGGATGTGGGGTGGTCTCGATGCGCTGGCGCCGGACGCGGCCCGGTTGCGGCGTAAACCGAGGCGCGCGGGCCGATTGAAAGGAATTGCCGCGGCGTCCGTGTTGCTGGCTGTGCTTGGGATCGCCTGGCAGATGACCCCGGTCGGTCTGCTCGCCGACTATCGAACGGCGATCGGCGAACGCCGGGTGATCGCGCTGCAAGACGGGTCCCAGGTCGAACTCGGCGCGGCGAGCGCGCTTGATGTCGCCTTCAGCGCTGGTGAGCGCAGGGTCAAACTTTTGTCGGGCGAGGCATTCTTTACTGTAACAAAGGACGAGGCCCGACCGTTCGTCGTTGCGGCCGAGAACGGAGAAGTCAAAGTCTTGGGCACTGCGTTTGACGTCAAGATCGCCGATGGCGTCATGGTGGCGGTCACACGGAATGCAGTCCGCGTCTCCGCCCGTGCCAGCACCACCTCAAGCGCGCCGATCGTCGTCACGCAAGGTCAGGCTGTTCGCTACGATGCAGATGGGATTTCCGCCGTCAGCGCGGCCGATCTGGATTCCATCCAGGCGTGGCGACAGGGCCAGCTCGTCTTCCGCAATGTCCCCCTCGACGCGGTGCTCGCTGAGCTTCAACGTTACCGCTCCGGCCGCATTGCCTTGATTGGCGGTGCGCTGGGCCAGCGGCGGGTCACTGCGGTGTTCGACGCTCACAACGCGGATGCCGCGCTCGATACTATCGCTGAATCCCTGTCGCTGCGTGTCTATCGCGCCGCCGGCTTGCTGACCGTCATCGTTCCAAACAACGACGCTGAAAAAATTTCAGCGGGCGACTAATTACCTTTCCCAATTCCGTCGTCTTCAACACAGAGAAGGCCGCGCCGGGCTCGCTGACCTTCTGTCAACAAATGTTGAAGACGGGGGCGATTGGGCATGAGATGTGAGAACGGAAGCCGGAACGCGTGTTTTACCCGGTGTCGGACGCTGCTGATGGCGGGAACCGCGATTGCATCGGCAATGACCACCGATATCGCCAAGGCCCAGAACGTGCAACCCGCCCGCGTCGATGCGAGCGCCGGCAGCCTCAAGCTGAATATTCCGCAGCAGGGACTGGCCAGCGCGCTCATCGCATTTTCGCGGCAGACCCGCGTACAAATCTTCATCGATCAAACCCTGGCATCCGGCAAGAGTTCGCCCGGCGTCAGCGGCGTACTGACGCCTGCGGTAGCGCTCAACCGTCTCCTGTCCGGAACCGGGCTCACCTATCGCTTCACCAACGCGAGCACCGTTGCGATCGAACCTCCGGGTGCTGCGGTTACCGCTGGCGCGCTGCCAGCGGGCGCGATCCCGCTCGACACTATCGATGTACAGGGTGCGAGTAATCCTAACTCCACGATGACGCTGATGCCGGCTTATGCAGGGGGACAGATTGCGAGGGGCGGTCAGGTCGGAATGCTCGGCAATCGCGACGTGATGAACACGCCGTTCAGCCAGGCAAGCTACACCAAGAAGCTGATCGAGGACCAGCAGGCGCGCACGCTGTCGGACGTCTTAGCCAATGAATCTTCGGTAATCACCAGTTCGGGTCCCGCAGGCAGCACAAATGAATTCTGGAGCTTTCGAGGCTTCATGACCCAGACTTACGCGGCAGGGCATAGTTTGAACGGGTTGCCGGCGATGTCGCCGATGCAATTCCCGAGCACCGATTGGATCGAACGCGTCGAGGTGCTGAGAGGCCCTGCTGCTCTGTTGAAGGGCGCAGCTTTCGCCGGGCAAGGGGCCCTAGGAGGTTCTGTCAATCTAGTCACCAAGAAGGCCGGCGACGAACCGCTGGCGCAATTGACCACCCGCTATATGTCGGACTCGCGGTTCGGCGCTCATGTCGATCTAGGTCGACGCTTTGGCGATAACAAGGAGTTCGGCATCCGTTTCAACGGCTCTCTCGACGGGGGAAATACGGCGGTGGATACCCAACAGTCGAAGTTCCGGAACGCGGCATTGAATCTCGATTACCGTGGCGAACGGGTCCGGCTGTCGGCAGACTTCGCACATCAGTTCCAAAGCCTGACCGCGCCCGCAAGGAACATGGACCTCGGCAACGTAGCCGGCGGCCTGGCAAATCTCAGACAGGTTCCCTCGGCGCCGAGCACCAGCCTACCCCTCTCGCCACCATGGGGGCGATCCGAACACGAGATCACGCTGGGTATGGTGAAGGGCGAAGTCGACATTCTCGACAATGTGACGGCCTACGGGGCGGTCGGTCAACAACGATACGACGCCTTCGGCAATGTGGGAAATGTTACGTTGCTCAACTCTTCAGGTGCGATCGGCATTCGATCGCAATCGTATCGCGAGCGCTACGATGTCTTGTCCGTGCAGGGCGGCGTCAGGGCCACTGCGGATACAGGTCCCATCGCTCATGCGCTTAGCCTCGATCTGTCGCAGGTTCAATACGCCGCAAGCTTTACTAATCAGGCCAGGTCGACCAATGGTGTCGGCCCGATTGTCCCAGTCGGAACCATCTACAATCCCGATTTCTCGCTCGCCCCGATCCCGGCAGATCCAGGAAATCCTCGTAAAGCGAATGAGATCAACCTCTCGAGCATCGGCATCGCCGACACGCTGTCCATCCTCGATGAGCGAATTCAGTTTATCGCCGGGGTCCGCTATCAAGAAATACAGACGAAATATTTTGGAGGAATTAGCATCGTCGGCTCTGCTGGAGACTACAAAGCATCGGCGTGGTCGCCATCCTATGCGGTCGTCGTAAAGCCCTGGGAAAACGTTTCCCTCTACGCAAACTATATCGAAAACCTTCAACCGGGCACGACCGCCGGCAGTCGTTATGCCAATAGCGGGGCGGTATTTCCGCCGTACCAGAGCAAGCAGTATGAGACGGGCGTGAAGGTCGATTGGGGTCGCGTGACAACGACTTTGGCGGCGTTCCAGATCAGCCAACCGAGCACGCTCTCCGTTGCCAATCCCAATGGCGGGTTGCCGACGCTGGCGCTGGACGGCGAACAGAGAAACCGTGGTATCGAGCTGAATGCCTATGGCGAGTTATTCGAGGGCGTCAGATTGCTTGGCGGCGTTACCTTCCTCGACGCTCGCCGAACGAAAACCGCAAATGGCACTTTCGACGGCAAAAAGGCCGCCGGTGCTCCGGACTTTCGTGCGGTGATCGGTGGCGAATGGGACACGCCGTTTATCGATGGTCTCACCTTGTCCGGGCGCCTGACCTATACCAGCGATGTCGTGGTCGCTAACAGCGTACCGAACCTGACCGTTCCATCATGGACGCAGTTTGATTTGGGTGCCCGCTATACCTTCGCATCGCCTTGGAATGCCAAGCCAATTACCATCCGTTTCAACGTCGATAACGTCTTTGACAACAGCTACTGGAAGGTGATGCATGTTATTGGAAGTGTTTATAAGAGCGATCCGCGCACTTATCGCCTTTCGACCACGTTCAATTTCTGAATCATGGTCGTGATTCTGGCGTTGACGCTGACCATCTGCGGCTGTGCGTGCTGCTACCTTGCCAGCCCCAACCAGAAATGGTTGTCGTGGTTTCCATCGCGATGGCCGTTTCTGGCGGCGGCGAGTCTGCTGCTGGGGGCCGGTCTTGTCTCATGGATTGCGGCATTGCGGCCCTTGGCTGGCTTCTTCGTAACGCTGCACGTAGCGATGGTTTGTCTCTTCGTCTTTCCTTATTCGGCTGCCCTTCGCAGCTTCGGCCGGGGCAACTGAAATGGCCGGCGGCATTCGCCCCGACTGGTGGAGCAAGGCCAGCGCCGGCGCAATCCTGGGTTTGGGCTTGGCGCTCTCGCTGGTCGGTCTCTACGCTTATCTGGGTCCGGGCGGCATCAACGCACCGGGCGGACGCTACTCGCTGATGCGCCATTTGGAGGCGTTCGTCTGGATCATGGTATTCGGTTTCTGCTTTCTGTTTCGCAGCGGGCGCGCGGCCTGGGCGTGGTTGGGCGCGGCGAACCTGATCGCATTTGCGGCGCTGTTTGCCTGTCGCTTCTATTTCTTCGCGTGAGGGCGACATGATCCGCGCTGAGATCGTCAAGCTCTACAAGACCGTTCACACTTGGATCGGCGTCAGTTGCGGACTCGCTCTGTTTATCGCCTTTTATGCGGGCGCGCTCACGATGTTTCAGGAGCCAATCGCACGCTGGGCATCGCCGCCCGCCGTGGGGGTGGAGGCGGTATCGCTTGAGGACGCGCCCCGTCTCCTCGAACTGGTAGCCGCCGCCTATCCTGAAGCTCGGGAGGAAGGCATCACGCTGCATCTGCGGGGGCACGAGAACGAGCCTGCGCGGGTGACATGGGTAGAAGACGAGCCGCATGAGGCGGGTCAGCCGCACGGGCATGTACACTGGTGGGCAACGCTCAAGCCTGATGGCTCGCTAATGGCAAAGCAGGAGGAGCCGTCCGACCTAGCGGAGTTCATTAATGACGTCCACATGCGCATCGGGATTCCGAACCCATGGGGCTCCTATTTCATGGGAGTGGTTTCACTGCTCTACGGCGTGACGTTGATCGCCGGCGTGATCGTGCTACTCCCGTCGCTCGCCAAAGATTTCCTGGAGCTGCGGATCGGCAAGAACCTCAAGCGCATGTGGCTGGACGCGCACAACGTCGTCGGGATTACGGCGCTCCCGTTTCACCTTGTGATTGCTGTCACCGCGACAGCATGGGGGTTTGGCGTTCCGCTCTGGTCTGCGCAAGAAAGCGTAATCTTCGGCGGAAAGCAAAAGATCGCGATGGCACACGATCTCGAGCGGTGGCGCGCGCCACCGCCGACCGGCGAAGCAGGCGCGATGATGCCGCCTTCGCAGTTGCTCCAACGCCTGAACGCTCAGGTGCCCGATTTCGAGCCTAAAGTCATGGTCTTCAGAAATTTTGGAGACAAAGCCGCTGCCGCTAAATTCGCTGGAGCCGAGCGCGGCTACGTCGGGGATACACGCTTTGGAGGCGTCATTCTCAGCGCCGTCACCGGCACGCTCATCAAAGATAACCGCGCATCGCGCCAAGATCTGGATCGACGAGTCGGAACAGTGATCCTCGCGCTGCACACCGGGGAATATGGCGGGATAACGATTATATGGGCCTATTTCTTCCTCGGATTTTCCGGCGCATGGCTGTTCTATAGCGGCAACCTGCTATGGATCGAGACACGCCGGAAGAAAGCGCGCAAGGAAGGGGAGGTCGAGCAATCGCGTTCGACGCGCCTTTTGGGCAGCGCGACCGTAGGCATTTGCCTCGGCTGTGTGGCCGGCCTTTCGCTTACGATCGTTGCGGCCAAATGGCTGCATGGTCGCGTCGCCGATCTCGACGCGTGGCACGCATATATCTACTATGCGGTGTTTCTCGGCTCAATAACATGGGCCTTCGCATGGGGCGCGGCGCGCTCGGCGGTGCATTTGACGTGGCTCTGCGCCGCCTTCACCGTTGCCATTCCGCTGACCACACTGCTGGCTTGGGCTTTCCCTATGCTTGGAATGTGGGCGCATGGCAGCGCCGCGACCGTCGGCGTCGATATCGTCGCCTTCATCGGCGCGCTCTGCTTCGCCTGGGTAGCGACCGCTACCGCGTGGCGCGTCAAGAACGGCCCCGCCGATAGTGTCTGGTCCATCCGCAAGGCCGAGGGTCGCACGGCAGCGCGACAGTCTGTCGCGATTGCGGCAGAGTAACCAGCAGACGTGAAGTCTCCGTAACAATGGAACGGAGGTTCCTGAGGAACGCATTGCGGAGCGTGCCGTTGTCTCCTTCTCAGCAAAAGGAGATGCAGATGGGCAGCGATAGCAGCACGAACTTTCCTCCTGCCGGACAGCCGAAGGAGGACCCGAAGAAGACCCTCGGCAAGAGTATGCAAGAACTAACGGACGAGGCGGATAAGCACCTCTCCGAAAAAGAAAAGAAGAGTGGCGAAAGCATCAAGCACGCCCCGCCGGGCCGCAGCGACATCATTCCGTAGCACGCGAAGCTAAGTGACGAGAAAGCCGTTAGCGGCCGTAAGGGGCTGACGGCTTTTTTGGCTTGGAGCGCTTCAGGCTCTTGGATACGGCATTCCTTGCCGTGGATCGGCGCTGAATTTGCGATGACCGAGCGAGTTGCGCAGAACTATATGCGGTCTGCAACAAGTTTGTAGCAAATACTGACCGAGTTTCGGATTTGAGCTTCAGCGCATTTGCCGCCTTGACCGCGCTATTAACGCCACCAGAAGTCTGCGCGAGCCGGCCGCCTAAAAGCGCGATGGACAAAATTCCAGAGTGCTTCAAATAGGTAAAGTGTAGAGCAAACAACTGTCGCAATGACCGTTCACGATGCTTGCGACTACATCATTGTGTACTATCGAACAAACTCATACAGAACTATTTGGGGCGAGCTCGAAATAAGCTCGATCACATGAAATGCCCGGACGAACACGATCACTCAGGGTGAGTGGCACGATCTCACCGTCGGTGAATGAGCCTTTGAGCAAGAGGAGCATCGCTTACAGCCTACGGCGTTTGCATATTATTCTCAGAGTCGGCTTCGGCGACTCCATTAAGATAGTCTGCCATCGCCACGAGGTCGAAGCGCCCGTCGAGCGCAACGATTCCATCATTCCCCAAGGTGCTGCCGTATGCGTCCAAATCCGCAGCCGCTGCCCGCAGGGCATCATATAAGTCTCGTGGCGTAATCGGTTTTATTGCGGCCATCTGGGTTGGGTTGCCGGCTCTTGCTTCGGTGGACATGGGATTCTCCTTTGTCAGGACGGAGCAACGCGATCGGCGCGGAAAATGTTCGCACCGCCGCGATCCCTCGGGCCGGAGCGTGCACCGTATGAAAGAAGGCGAGCAGCCACCATAACAATCCGATAAGCAGGAGCAGCCCGGTCGTTATTGCAAGAATGAAATAACGAGACATACCCGCCAACGCGGCTGTGAAATGTTGGTTTCGAGGCGCGACAAAAAAATGGTGGCAGTTCAGTAAGCTGCCTCCTGTCACCACGATGAACGGCAGGCGTTAACGTGCGTATCAAAGGTCGCGGCAATGAGGGTGCGTCAACGCGCGCGAGTTCCACTCCCGCGACGGAACCGGAGTTGCCCGGAACGCGTGCTGAGCGCGCCGGTTGCTCGTCGCTTCCAAGTCGGCAGCCGGATGAATGAACGCTTCGCCCAACGCCATCGCCTGTCAAGCGATCCCAAAATCGTATCTAGCCAAATTAGTCGCCTACCAAATGCTCTAGCATCGCGTCGCAGGCGACCTCAGCCTCTTCAAGAGACTTAAATGGCGATCCTGTGATCCCGATTGCGCGACGGCCTCCGTAAAGCGGACGCCATGACGCCACATAGCCTGATCTTCCGTGAAATCCGGGGCCGCTAAAACTTTTAAAGAAACTGATTGCGAAGGAATAATCGTCGCTATTCGCGCTCCAAACTTCCATCTCCCCGACGGCACGCTGGAATTGGAGCGCCGCCATTCGATAGGGCAGGTCTCTCAAGGTACTGGGCATCGCGATACTCCACATGCGATGCAGGAAATCTATACCCAGCCGCGCCAATTGGGGAGTCCCGGTATTGAGCAGGATCGACTGGTTAGGAGGGACAAACACAATCAGCAAAGGCGGCTGCGCTCATGTTCGCACTCGCATCATTTGGCCGGAATGGGTTTACCTCAATCCGCAGTTCCGCTCATCTGGCCGCTATGTGGCTAAACTCGAGGCCTCTTGGAAGTTGGCGTTTGGGTTCCCGAATTAACTCCGAGCGCCGATATAAAGCTTAATTTTAATCGATTGTTGTGCGCACCGCCCGGGGTGCTACGCCTTTTTCACCGGACATTGCCCTACGTCCGGGCCCACCTTGACGAAGTCGCCGACCGATTATATTCCGTTCGGTGACTTCGTTTCGCGGATTTAGCTCAGCGGCAGAGCGGCGCGTTAACGACGCAGGACCATGTTCGACTCATGGAATCCGCACCACACACCATCATCCTTTACAGGTCGAGGCTTTGAGCCGCCGATTGGCGGCAAACAACGCGCCACGCATAAAAACGCGCTCGTTTCCGTCTGGCCGAGCGCGTGACATCAATAGAAGATGATCAGCCACTCAATTCACGAACAGCGGGAGAGGATCAGTTTCTCGCCGGTTGCGCAGTGTTGAATTCCATCAGTCCTCCGGCAATTCAGTTCGCCTCTGCTCGAAAACTGAACGGTTGATCGCCATGAACCCTTGTTCAATGCAGGATCGTCCAATATTCAGCCAACGCTTATCCGTCTCTGGAGAGACCTCGTATCGATCGAGTAATCTGAGAATGCGTTCCTCCAGCTTCCGATGATCCTTGACCCGCAGCACTCCCAATCTCTCCCGATCCCTACAAGCTTTGGTCTTGGTTACGCGCTTTGACATCGAGTTACCCTTCGTACGGAAAACAAAATACTCTGCCCCGCCTTTGATAAATCAGTCTCCATAATGCTGCCTAACAAAAAACCGCTCGCGGATTTCTCCGGAGCGGCGGATGCAGTTATTATGCATGAATACCGTTAGCGGATGACTGTCATACAGTCAAGCCGGGTCCGCAGGGAAAGCGGTCTGTGACGCGTGACGCGTTCTACTGAAACGAAGGAAGTGGCATTCGCCATGCCAACGACTTGGCTACAGCATCCGCGACCAATGCACGATGGTCGCGGGATGGGCCTGCCTTTTACAGACCGTGGTCCATCCTTGAGGGGGCGCCTCGCCAGAGATCATGAGCGATGTGCATTCACCCGCGTCGCTGTCATGCCAAACTTGCGACTACAAACAGAACGGTTGCGATTGGGTCCATCGCCACATTAGCGCCCTGACTTACCCCTTGAATAAGGGGCGAGCCTGCCTCGTGCAATGCCGCGCGCGATGCGCCAGGCGAAACTTCGAAAGCCCTTCGGAAATCGAAACGCAGGTATCACACCCGCCCGGCTAAATATCTGGAGCCGTATGATGATGGTGGCTTAGGACGCCAGGGGAAGGCGATGATGTGGACAGCTCCATACTGGGCGATACGTCTGTTTGTCGTGCTTGCGACGGCAGCCTCGGCGCTCCCTGCCGCTGCCCAGCAGGTGGACAAAAGCAGTCCTTCCGCCTCAGCAACCGCCTCGTCAACGAAGGTAACGTTAGGCGCCATTCGGTGGGATAATTGGAGTCTCGACAGTCCTTATGGGCAGGTCTTGGCCGACCCTGGATTGCGAGAGCGCGTTCCGTATTACACCGAGCGTCTGCCAGATGGAAATCTGGGTTTCCCCGGCAATACCGAAAGAGTACTGAATGCCGATGTGCATTACGCGAAGGCTGCAGGCCTGGATTATTTTATCTTTGGCTATTACCTGGAGAGCGCTGCTTGGGGACGTGATCCAAGTCGTGCGGTGGCGCTTAATCAGGCGCTGACAAATTTTGTTCGCCTCCCGGACAAACTCGGCATCAAGTACGCTCTGAATTTTAACCTGTCATTTCCTTCTCGTGACGTGCCGATGGTTAGCGCTGCAATCACCAAGGCGCTAGCCGGGCCTGATTACATGCGTACGAATGACGGCTCGGCGCCAGTGTTTTTCCTTGTTGGTTCGATCTCGACGTGGCTAGAAGGTTTGGGCGGCGAGCAAGGCGCAAAGACCGCCATGGCCGATTTGAGAAAGCGAGTTAAGGCGGCAACTGGCCGAAATCTTTATCTGGTTGCCTTACTTTTCAACCTATCTGAATCAGGGCCGGTTGCCCACGCGGTCGGTTTTGATGCGACTAGTACATATGCGACGGCCCTTGGAGCGAATGGAAAATCTCTCTCGTACGCCAGTTGCGCCGCTCTTGCACAGCACGCATGGCATTTTGAAGCTAAAAATGGCTTGGGAGGCTTTCTGCCAACCGTTACACTTGGATGGGACTATCGTCCGGCTTTACGCGATCCTCATGAAAAGAAAAGTCGGAAGCCCAATCCTGATTGGTGTCAGCCTGCTACCGATGTGGAATGGACGCGGCAAATCCGTGACGCAATAAACGAGGCGGCTAACAATCCGCGCAACAATCGGTTCCAGAGCGTTGTGATTTATGCCTGGAACGAAAGTTCCGAAGGTGGCTGGATTCAGCCAACGCTGTCTGAAGGCGTGCGACGGCTCAAAGTGATAGCTAACGCGGTGGGCCGGCACCCGACGATTTCGCCTTTCAAGCTAACGTGGCCAACCCGGATTGATCCAAAGACGTGTCCCGTTGGCGCTTCTTCCATCTCGATAGCGGCGGCTGGTGCCGGATGCAAACCCGCCAACGATACGATGACGATGGCGTGGCCATGCCCGCCAGGCATGCACGTTGCCAACGAGGAATTGCGCCGGGGACCTTCAGAGAAAGGAGAAAAAACACCGCTTATCTGGCAGGAGAGGCTTTGTGTTCCGCAGGGCAGGTAGCAGCGACGCTTTTAATCGATGGGGGATCCCAATGGACGAAGTCTGGAGCGATGAGAATACTTTCGTGATCAACGGTATGAAGTTTTGCCTGATTAGACAGAACTTCAATGACGCCAGGACAACAAAGGATTCCATAGCGCTCATCAAGAATCGCGGGATGATTGATCGATACAAGAACCTAATTCGTGATAACGCGGTTACCAATATCCTGGAGTTTGGTATCTTCGAAGGTGGCTCAGCCCTGCTTCTTGCCGCAATCGAGGAACGCATCAAATTCGTCGGCATCGATATTAGACCGTCGAGCCCTGCGGTCCTTGGGCTGATACGGGACCATGGTCTAACGGATCGTGTAAAATTATACTACAACACATCACAAGGCGACACTGCGCGCGTCCAGACAATCATTAAGACGGAATTTCCTGAAAAACGAATAGATATGATTATCGACGACGCCTCTCATCAATATGAGCTCTCCCGAGCAAGCTTTGAGGCGTCTTTTCATTTTCTCAAGAGTGAAGGCCTTTACCTCATTGAAGATTGGGCCTGGGCTCATTGGGAGGAACCCTATCAGACGCAGCAATGGGCCGATATGCCGGCACTTACCAACCTTATTTTCGAACTTGTCATGCTTTGTGGGAGCAGGCCCGATATCGTCTCAGAGATGAGTGTTCAAAACGCGATCGCCATCTTTCGGAAGGGCCGACAAGAGGTCGGTAACTTCAGCCTGTCGAGGCTTTATCGCCATCGTAACAGGTGGACCCCCGCGCTGTAGGGAGGGCCATCTCCAGCATGACAAAAAGCCGGATGCAAATCGAAACTCTCGACGAACGCTAAGGCCGTGAAGGACAGGGAGCAGAAGAAGGTCGGGCTTGCGTCGCTCGGCTGTAAGAGCGACTCAACCCTGCAACTGCCTGTCGATCCCCACCAAGGACAAAGATACAAACCCTAGGCTCCAAGCAGGGTTTGCTCTTCTTCTGCCAGTCGCGCCGGCGACGGAGACGATCATCTTCGGGTTTGCCGCGCCTCGCGATCAGATCCGTCAGGTCACGAGCAGCGCGGCGGCCGGAGATCGAGTGTCCGCGATTGCGGTCAGACATTTGCGTGTCACGGTCGTCAACGACGCGGCGGCACCTGATAGGGGCTGGGTTGCGGTGCCGCTCCAATTGGCGGCCCTTGCCGGAAGCGGGCTATTAAATATTTACGCAGCTTTTTCGGCTTACCCGCACGGGCTGGCCGCGCCCTCTCGGCTCGCTGGTCCTTGGCCGGCGGCCATTTTCGTTGTCCCATTTGCGCCTGGGCAGCCATCCACGCCACGCATTGCTTTGGGCTAGAGCAAAAACATAGACATCGAATGTATGTATCGTTGCTGCGTCGCATGGCGGCGGCCGAGAGTCATGGTCACCGTCGTGAAAGAGGCAATGAACCTACATTTGGAGACTTGGCATGTCTGATCATGGCGGACCTGTGTATTCGACGGCGGAAGGAATGGATTATCGGGAGCATGAGCGAACGTATAAGGCCTTCGTCAAATTAGGAACGATCTTCGCATCGACCGCCGCCACTGTTATCGCGTTGTTGGCGATCTTCCTGACCTGATCCTCAGAGCAGAGCCCTTTGGGCTGGCCTGCTCGGTATCCGTGTCAAGAATGGTCGCCAAGGTTCGCCTCCAATGCCTTGGCGACCTTTCACGACGCACAGCGCTAGCCGGCGGAGTATGTTCGCCGGCAGCGCTGGCCTAAGGCTGGTCCTGAAATTTCCCAGCGGTGATGAGACGTTGGACATCGATCAATGGTTCAAACGCGATGTTTCATCCGCGACGCGGTCAATCGGCGCTCCGCAGGCGCTTCATCGTGAACTCGATCTCGCCCCCCGGAAGTTCCCGCCAGGATTCAACGGCTGACATATAGGCCGCCCCCGGCCAGCGATCGAGAAACGTTCTCGCTGTCTGGCGAGCTTGTTCTCGCGGCTGGGTGAACGTCTCTCGCGTGAATCCGTCGTCGGCCAGCGATCGGGCGTGCGCCGTTGCCATCCGATCGGCTAAATCTTTGGGGGTGCGAGGCATCACCATGCTCCATGCCGGACGTCCTTCTTACTTGTTCTGTCGCCACTTTGGCCGGTCCGGATTTCTGCTTCATCTTCCCTGCAGTTACGATGAAGCAGAAATCCTTCTATTCGGGAGGTTTCCTAATTGGTCTCAGAGGTGCTGACAGCAACAAGCCAGAAAGGATCGTGCACGCGGCCGCGGACTGGCACGCCAACACACCCGGCGACTTGCTTCGGATACGGGTGGAACTGGGATTAGACACCTCGCAGACCTGGGATCCTGCAACCAGCCTTTCCGTGATTGATGCGGCAGTCTTCAGTGAAAAAATCCGAGACTGGCCGCAACAATAAGTCCGAACCCCATAATAAATGCGATAAGCCCGAAGCTGCCTGCGACGAGGAACAGATTGTTTGTCGGCTGCTGAGGCATTCGGTCAGCCCTGTCGTGGTCCATGATGATCCTCCTATTTTCTTAGATTACACGCTGGTTCCGACAATGTTCCCGCACGTTGCGAAAACCTTGGGCTATAGGCGGAGCGATGTAAGGTCCTCAGGGACGCCGAAGGCTCAATGGATCGCGGTCGCAAGTTGTCGACATCCGGTCTGTGACGGCCAGCGCATTGCGTAAAAGCCACAAAACGACTTCTTCGCCTGCTGTTAAACACGCTGCGACCGCGATCCCCTACTGATTCCGCGAACGTTTCGTTGTTCAGGTGATTGAGACTAGTAGGGATCGAGGTCGCTCTATTACCCAAATGTGTCACATGATCGTGACGCGCTGAAGGATCGACAGCAATGGAGATTGCGCTAAGCTCGTGAGGCAAGCTCAACCTACCTTGGGAGACTTGACATGTCAGATCATAGCGAAATCGTGTATTCGACATCGGAAGGGATGGATTACCCGGCGCACGAGCGGCAATTTAAGGCTTTCATCAAGATAGGGATGATCGCCACAGCGGCCGTGGCCACCGTTGTCATTTTGTTGGCGATTTTCCTCGGTTGATACCCCGGTCGTTGTTGCGGCCGTCCCTGATTTAGTTCGCTGGCGATGTGGCCCACCACATTAGTTATGTGAGTTGTGTGCGGGATCCGATGCCACGCGCCATCACAAACCACCGGCACGACGCCCGTTGGGGCATGAGAATGAGGCTCTTGCGCACGTTGTGAGTGCTTCGACTTCATCCCGATCGATGGGCGCCGTGCCGTCTTTCGCTGTGTAAAGCGCTATATTATTAAGCGCCGGGATCCGCTAATAGCCCCGTCAACTTCGATCCGACGTGCTATCTCACCGCCGGCCGTCCCCCCAACTTGGACATATCAGGGGTGAAGATGCGGGAGGCCTTCCAGCTAATTTGCAGCTAATCTAGGCATATGGTCTTTTCGCTGCGAACCCGTCGAAGCGGCTCAACCTCACCTCACGTCCGTCCGGAAGGTGATGTGCTATCCCGTGTACCGATTACCTTCGTGAAGGATGACGTGTGCGGCGGGTGGAATGCGCGTATGCCGGCATACGTAAAAAGAACACCACGGAGGCGAGAATTGACCTCAGAATCAGACCGCCGAGACCGGCGGCCAGCGTCAAGAAAACCTTGAGTATGGCAGTCATTGGACCATTCCTTCTCTCAATAAACCCTTTGCACGTTAACTCAGCGTTGCATCACTCCGTTCCGCGTCAGGATAAACGACCCCGTGAAGCCTGGTGAACCAATCCTGTTTCGAAATGTTAGCATCCATCACCGCACGGCCCTTGGCTTCCATCGGTGATGAGAACGCCAGTGGCGCTCCCGCCTTCTTCCCTGGAAAGGAGTGCGCCATGTGCATACGGCAGCGTTTCAAGAAACCGTTTCAAGAGCGTCTTTCAGATTTCATTGCCGATGCCAGTGCGAAAGCTGGCTCCCTTCCGGATGGTCGGGAACGAGATGATCTGCTCAATAAGATCGATACGGCGCATGCTGCTGCAAATCTCTACAAATGGGCAAACTCGCCGGGATTGCAGTCGCCGAAGAAGTAGGGGTCGTCTCTCTATTTCGACTTTTTATCCGGAAATTTCTCTCCTTCGAAGGAAGCGCCGCGGGCCTAAGCCCCACATGTCGCGTTGTTGATTTTCTGAGCAAACGCAGGCCAGCCAGTCCGATATAAGCTGGCGGCTTGTAAGTTGTTTGTCGCTACGTTGTTTGTCGCTACGTTCTAAGTTCTAAGGCAGACTTTTTCCTCAGTTATCTTTTTCTCGCTTCCTCGGTCAGCTGAAGGACCGCGGTTCCTTCCTTACGGTTTGTTCACTCGCATGAGCTGCCTGTCTAAGGCGCAGCCCACTCGATTCTGGACGCAATCTCTCTCAATTAAGAGGCCGAAGTTTCACCGGAACGCATCCGGAGCATACCGGTTGACATCACATGGCTAACCGAAACGGAGTTTCTGATGACTGATCAGAGCGACCTAATCGCCAGCGATAAAGAGGCGGGCAAAGCTATCTATGGGGCCGAGAACAAGAAGATAGGTTCCATCGAAAGCGTCATGATCGATAAGGACAGTGGGGAAATTGCCTACGCAGTCCTGAGCTTTGGCGGCTTTTTTGGTGTCGGGGACGAGCATTATCCGGTGCCTTGGAAACTGCTCCGATACGACTCCGAGCTTGGCGGCTACCGCAGCGACATAAGTGGCAACCGCTTGAAGGGCGCGCCCAAACATGGCTCTGAACTCTATGACTGGACGGCCCGCCGCGCGGAGCTGGACGACTACTACAACGATGTCGTGATACGCCCGGGTTAAATGGCCCTGGATGATGGGGTGCAGAGCGATCGGGGCTGAAGATCGTGGCCCGTCTGCTGTCAACAAAGCCTTTCTCAGGAGGAACGATGGTAAAGGAAGAAAACGGACGCATAGTCGAGACTGCAATGGAAGCGCGAGGAGCTGAGCGAGGTCCCACAATACGTAACGTGCTGGTTGCGGGGACTGGGCTGGTCGTGGCGGCCTTCGTAATTGTCTATCTCGTCTATTTTGCAGCCTGAGTTGACCGGGATCGATGAGACGGGCCGCCGAGAAATCGGCGGCCCTTCCTGTAATAAACTAGCTGTAGCAAAAGGCGGCTTGCCCGAAGCCAACACGGCCGGTTGCACATTGTAGCCATATCAGATTCACCGAATGACCGCACAAACCTCCGGCGTTCGACATTTTCGGGCGATATATTGCGGTATCTACCTAAACCGGAGGGATCATGCGCGCATTTACATTATCAACAGTCGCCGCTTTGCTTGTAGCTGGATCGCCCTGGGCAGCAGCGCAAACTGCACCAGCGCCTTCTCAGTCCCAGACTTCATCATCCCAGACGAAATCTGGGGAAGGCATCGCAATTCGAAGTATCCAGGTTATCGATGTTGAAGAACTGAAAGCGGATGCCCGCTCACAGGTTGAGGCTCTTGTCACAAATGCAAAGCAGGAAGAGATCAAATCCCTGCGGGCCTCCATCGAGGCGATTCCACAGGCCGTGTCAGCGCTAAAGGCAAAAGGTCGCAGCTCGGCGCAGGTTGTCGCCGTCAATATCGACAAGGAAGGCGTTCTGACCATGTTTACGAAGAAGCCCACCTGATCTGGCGACATCGTTTACAAAGACCAACAAGCTTTTTGAACCAGCATAGGAACAGCCATGAAACTTACTGCGACTCAGGTGCAGCAGACCCTGAACCAGATGGATGCACAGGTTCTGCCAGACGATCATCCGGCAGCTCGTAAATTGAGTGAGGTGTTCGGTGACCACACCTTCTTTGTAGACGGGACCGGCCTGAAAGTTCTGGAATCGACAGGGCCGGCGGCAGCGGAAGCTCAAACGGGTTCGGTAGTCAGTCTCGCCGATTGGAACGATGAAAAATTCAGCAGCTTGAAGCCTCACGACCCGACGCTAACGGGCACGGTGATCGTCCTGGGACAGTCGAAACAGTGATGCGACTGCTAGTCTCGTTCCGTGCCGCCGCTTCTTTCATTCATATATGGCTCGACTATTTCGCCCAGTCGATCCTCAGGCCATTCTTACGACAACCAGATGTTGCTCAATGGACCATCTGTGTTAAACAACACTTCTAACGATTAATAGGAGTGCTGATTTGTCTAAGAAGACAAAGACTATTCGCCGCGAGTGGACTAAGGACGACGTGAAAACCCTGAAGTCACTTGCAAAGCAAAAGGCCGGTGTCACGCGGATTGCAAAAACGTTGAAGCGCACTCCCGGCGCAACGGCGGCGAAAGCTCATATACTCGGAGTATCGCTAAGCACGCAGTAGTGGGTCGTCCAGCGCCGTCTCGCTATCAATTCTTGACCCACCGCTGATCGCCAGGCGCTGTACGTTGGCATAGCAGGACCGGTGATCCTGCCGGCGGTGAGTACACTGACGCGGGTGTGTCGCGACTCGCCTGGTGTTGGTGCCGGGCGATGAGGCGCAGGCCGGTTGGTGAAAGGCGATGCCAGACAAAGAAAATTTCGCCGCAGCGGTTGATTCAGGGAACGGCTTTCACTCACTCGTGAGATAGCCTGGCCGCTTCCGGATATAGTCCATGGAGCCTGTTTCAACTGCGTTGAATCGGGCTCGTCGCCTATCTTTTTGTTTGAGCATGATCTTTTTATCTTTTTCAAAAACCGGTTTCCACTTTTCGGGATCATGCTCTAGGATCGGGAAATGGTCGGCACTCGACAGCCGGTCTGACGCCCGGGTCCCGCGCGGGTCGGCAGTCCATTCCCGATAGGGTAGGAGGGCTCGATGAACGAGCGCCAGGCTCTGATCTCGATCAAAAGATTAATTAAGGCGACAAACGAGCTCGATGACATCGAAGCTGTTCGGGATCAGCTTCATACGATGCTCCTCGTCGCAAATCATGCGCTTCGTCCTATCGAACGCAGGCCAGCGAAGAGATAGAAGCCCTGCCGAAACAGTGTCTGTGAGTCCGGCATCGGATTGTAGCATCATCGTGTGCAAGATCGTGCAGGGGATACAGGAGACCGCCGCTCGCAAGCGTAGATCCAGTATAACGCCCAACTACCCTCCGAATCAGCATTGCGCCGCGCCGATAGCGCCTGAGTACCGTGCCGGAGCAGGATCTCCACGCTGGCTGCGAATCAAAGAACACGGGGTTGACCGGAACACTTCTCGTCTCCCGCGGTTACCCAAAATCTCGGGGGCGTGAGGCCAGCCGACATGACCTTATTCCTGAGCAAAATTCTGGTTCCAATTGCGGTGGCCTCGGTGGTCATCGTGTTGCTGATGGGTCTGATTAACATGATGCGCGGCGGCAGCCCCAACCGCTCGCAGAACCTGATGCGAATGCGCATCCTCATGCAGTTCATTGCGATTGTCATCACCATGACGACGATCTGGATGATGGGGGGACAGCAATAGGTCGCGCGCCATGCCGGAAACCCTGCGCATTACTTTACCTGGCGCATGGAGGGTGCGTGGTCGGCCAATCTCCGCCTCGGTGGTAGAGCAGCCGCTTCTTTTTGCCGGCAGCCGCTTATTGTCCAATCCGGATAATTTTAGGCGTCAGTGAAAATTGATCTCAGCACTTTTTAGCTATGTTCAGGCGTCGGCTGGAGATCGTTACAATGCCTGCGCTGCTCGAAGATCACGGATTACCCCTTGTCCAATTGAAAGAGCGGCGTCGCGACCTGATAGTCGCGCTGATGGGACAACATGGCCCACTGTCGAAACAACAGATCGCGGAAATCGCCTCCATCCAAAGTGCGATCGTTGCCTTTGAGGCAGTTCTCGATGACCTGGACGCCGAGGCGGAAGTCGCCTTGCGAGAACGCGCGGCATAGTCCCTCGCTCCGACAACTGCATCCAGTCGTTTACCGGCCATTCACCATGGGAATCCGACCTCAGCTTCAGGGGGTGGAGAGGCCAGCACGTTTCGCCGTCATCTCCGAGTTGTGGTGAATCGAATGTATGCGGCGCGCCTCTCAGAGAGACGTGCCCGCAAAGTTGTGGACTAGCGTTTTCCAGCGAAGTGGATCCTGTTCGCGTGAAGAAAGCGCGTCAAATCAAGAATCCGGAGTTTTTGACCGCGCTGTGTGTATCGGGTGGGCGAGCGCCGAAGGGGCGCTCGCCCGTTGCCGTGAAGCGGGAAAACTCTAGCCGCAAGAACAGCTCTGCTCCTCTTTGAGGTCCGCGGCGGCTTCAGTGCGTGCGCCGTCGGCCACCTTCGACACCGACTGAACGGTTGGACCCTTGTTGAACGGGCAGGGACCCGTCGAACCGATCGTTGAATCGGAGAAATAGGTCCGTGTCTGGTTGATCCAGGGACCGTTGCCGGTGCCGAATGGCGACCAGGTCCAGAAGGACCATCCAAAGAGCGCGCCATTGCAGCACCCTTCGTAACTGCGACGGAAGGGGGACCAACTGAACCTGGTGCGCCAGGGAAGGAAGTCATACCGGTATTTAACTTCTGTTTTCGTCTTCCTGCAGGGATAGGGGATGAAGCCCCACTTCCAGCACACGCCCCAGTAACGAATCGTGATTGTCTCTCGCATCCCGCAAGTCATGGCAATTTTCTCCTCTTTTGAGATGAGACCCCTTGGTCTCCCATGACGTGCATGATGAAGCTCTCGATCGGCTCGCACAGTGAGGTGAATCACACAGGCTCGAAACCCTCAGGACGAACTGGTTTAACGGGTTGCGCCATTGAACTGGCAAGACGTTGATCGCCGGGAGCAAGCCTACAGGGTCCGCGTTGATGAGGTGGACTGCCACCGCAGCGCCGACCGCCGGTTTGGCGGCGTAGCGTGTTGTTCGTCTCAATCCGGCCGGACTGGGCAAGACGGGGGCCCTCAACCCGTCTTATGATTTATGATTGGTTATGATTGTTCTTTGGTTTTCCAACCTTTAAGAGTGTCTGTCATGCGCACGCTGCAACGCATGGTCGATTTTGTAAAAAGCCAGTTTTCTTCAGAAGACGACAAGCAACTTTTATTTGGCTTTTTTCTAGCCATGGCTTTTGGTTTTGCGATCATCATCGTACGTCGATGGTTGAGCTAGGGCGATGCTTGTCGAGACACTCACAAGAGTGCGCACCTGCCCCCAAGGCTGGCAGCCCGGCGGCGGACGGGATGGTTGTTGGCAGTCGCCGTGCCGCTGGTTACGGGCTGCTGGAGTGGGATCAGAAAAAGTATGATGCGGGTTCCCGCCCACATCCGCTTCTTAAAATACTGGAATGCCGCTCACGATTGCTGGTCATGACTTTGGATCGGTTCGATCCGAAATCGTCGTAATCTAGTGGTCCAATTCTAACATTTGCATCCCGTTGCCGCAGGGAGTTCTTGCAAATGTTAGAATCAAAGGACCACTAGCAACTATCAGGTTTCTAGTGGAGTTTTGAATTTGACATTCGCCTGACAGGTTCGCTGCAAAGTGGGTAGCGAATGTCAAATTCACTCCACTAGGGTACGCCGAATTTGACAAGCCCGATGACGGCAATGAATGCAAGCAGCACCACCAGGGCGCCGATCATGTAACTGTTGCGGCGGCCTCTGTCTCTGCCGCCCTCGAATTCCCGGGTTGAGCTGCGCCAGTGGCGAAGATCATTCATTCTGGTTTGCTGCTGTTGTCATGGAAACCTCTATTCATTTTACCCCTGAATGCTCGTCGAACAAGCGGCTGTGGTGGGAACGCCCGGCATTTGTCCATTGTGAGCGCGGTGACGATTCTCACTCGTCATTGAAAAAGCTGCGGTTTTTAGTCGCGGCCAGTGTTCTGCGTCGCCGGCTGCGCACCCGATTGTTCTTGATCGCGTAAAATTGGTGTTTATCCTTGCCGCCGATGTATCGTTGTTGGCTCCTGAAAAAGAACGAATTTAATGCTGACCATCATATTTGGCGTCGTCGGACTCGTTTTGAGCTTCGGATTTTCCGTTCCGCCAGAACTCTCGATGCTTCGGCTCGTCGCGCCGGTGGGAGTGATGGCGGGATATCACGCTGGCCAGCTTGTCGGCAGGTTCGTTAGACCGCGCCCCAAAAGATTCCTGACCTTGTTCGTGAGCGCGATCTTTTGCGCTTACTTTGCGTTTGCTTATGTCCAGACGTTGGGTTTGGGATCAGCCGACACGTCAGACATCGTGAATCTTGGTGTGCTCCTCGGCCTGTCTTTTTTCTGGCTGGGATTTTTGCTGCCCTTCACGCGTGCTCCGAAGGAAATCATGAACCTGCTGTCAAAGGCGCGCGAACGTTCCCGGGATTAAGCCGACAAATCGGGTAGGGCTGACCAGAATACCAAAATCCGCCAGGCGCGCCGCAACGCCGTCCGCGAGGTATTCGCGGCGGTCGCAGGTGCCATGTGTCCAAGACCAAAAATTAAGCCCGGTTCCCTCTTACATAATCAGATGTCAGGCTGTATAAGATATATAGAAAATATATCATTGAGTGCCGCGATGTTGAATTTACAAGTTCTGTAAGGCACCGAAAACTTCCGCTCGCGACTTCGTCTGGTTTCCCCGTCCGGGGGCGCGGAAACCGCACGATCATGATTTCGACACGCAGGCCGATTCGCGGTGCTCCGATTCCGCCGGAGCCACCCGAAACGGTCAGCTCAGCAAAATGAAAGGCATGGCTATGGAAGGTATGGGCAAGGGTCGAATCGTTATTTTGATAGCGTTGGTGACCATACTCTTTGGTGCAGGCGTTTGGGCGATCACATTCTGGAATGAGACCTCCGGCGTCGAGATGAGCAAACACGGTTGGATCGCGCTCGGCCTTGGCACGTTCTTTTCACTTGTCATCGGTTGCGGATTGATGGCGCTGATGTTCTTCAGCAGCCGCAGCGGGCATGATGAGGCGGCGGATCCGTTCCGGAAACACAACCCGCCTTCGACATAACCCTTCGAGCGGTCAGGCGCTTGGCTCGGTTTTGAAATCAAGACCGATGTCGAGAATACTGATGCTGTGCGTCAGCCAGCCAATCGAAATCAGGTCAACGCCGGTTGAGGCGACCGATGGCGCGGTCGCCGGCGTGATGCGGCCAGAGGCTTCGGTTACCGCCCGGCCGCCAACCATCGCGACGGCTTTCCGGAGCGTGTCCGGGTTCATGTTGTCGAGCAGCACTGCATCGATCCCTTGATCGAGCGCCTCGCGCAGTTGATCGAGCGTGTCCACCTCCAGCTCGATCTTGACCAGATGTCCGACGCAGGCCTTTGCGCGCTTCAGCGCCTCGGTGACGCCGCCGGCGATTGCCACATGGTTGTCCTTGATGAGAACGGCATCGTCGAGGCCGAACCGGTGATTGCTGCCGCCGCCGACACGAACCGCGTATTTTTCCACCGCGCGCAAACCGGGCGTCGTCTTGCGGGTGCAGACGATCTTCGCCTTGTAGTCTTGAACCGCGGCGACCACCGATGCCGTCGCCGTGGCGATTCCGCTCAGGCGGCACAGGAAATTCAGTGCGACACGCTCGGCAGTCAGAATGCCTCGGGCGGGACCGGACAGGGTCGCGATCACGTCGCCCGGCTGGACAGTTGCGCTGTCGTCGTGGGCGATGTGCATCTCGATCGCCGGATCGATGAGTTGGAAGGCGAGCCGCGCCAGATCGAGCCCGGCGACGGTTCCTTGCTGGCGAGCGACGATGAGGGTGGTGGCCCGGTGGCCGCTCGGCACGATCGCATCGGTCGTGAGGTCGCCTGCGCGGCCGAGGTCTTCAAGCAAGGCCGCGCGAACCAGCGGTTCGATCAGGATGCGCGGAAGGGCCGGGGAGGGCATCGTGTTCCTTAGCTGACGGGATCGGCGATGTAGTTTTGTGCTGCGTCGAGCGCATCGCACAGGCGCAGCGTCGTTCGCGTCGCGCGGGTTGCATGTTCGGGAAAGTCGGTGCGCGCATGTGCGCCGCGGGTTTCCTCGCGACGAAGCGCGGCGGTTACGATCATCAAGGCGACGATGGCCGGATCGCTTGCGGCCTGCTGCGAGGTCGCAAGCGGTAACAAAGCGCGCGCGGCTGCCCGCAATCCTTCTCCGTCGCGCAGCACCCCGGCCGCGCGCGACAGGATCGGCCGGATCAAGGCGGGATCGCTGCTGCTGATGCGTCCGGCGGGTATCCTGGCGTCCTGCCGCCTCGCAGACGGCGTGCCGGCGATGTCCTGCGCGACAAAACCACCGCATACCACCGCCTCGAGCAGCGAATTGCTCGCCAGCCGGTTCGCGCCATGAAGACCCGTGCAGGCGACTTCGCCGCATGCCCAGAGACCGTCGATCGACGTGCGTCCGCGTCTGTCGACGGAAATTCCACCCATGTGATAATGCGCGGCCGGACGGACCGGGATCGGTTGCGCTGCGGGATCGATTTCTGCCTCGCGACAGAAAGAGGTGATCGCCGGGAAACGCCGGGCGAAGTCGACCCCTCGCAAGTTCCGCGCATCGAGAAAAACACGGTGACCCATCGTCATGTGCCGCCACACGGCGCGCGCGACGACGTCGCGAGGCGCAAGCTCGGCGCCGGGCATATCCGCCATGAAGCGATCGCCTTTTTCATCAATGAGGATCGCCCCTTCGCCGCGCACGGCCTCGCTGATGAGTTTCAGCGGGAAGGAGCCGGTGTCGAGCGCGGTCGGATGAAACTGGATGAATTCGAGATCGGCCATGAGCGCGCCGGCCCTTGCCGCGAGTGCGAGGCCCTGGCCGCACGATCCTGCCGGATTGGTCCCGTAGAGGAATAGCCCGCCGACGCCTCCGGTCGCGATGACGACGCGGTCGGTGGCGAAAGCCACGGGATCGCGGTCGGTCTGGCACACGACCCCTTTCACCGTATTGTTCTCGACGATCAGTCGCTGCGCGCGGGTCGCCTCGCACACGGTGATCGAAGGTGTCTCGTAGACCCGGCGAGCGAGGGTGCGGATGATATCGCGTCCGCTCGCGTCCCCTCCCGCATGGACGATCCGGCGGCGCGAATGGGCCGCTTCAAGGCCAAGCGCGAGGTTTCCGGCGGCGTCGCGATCAAAAGCCACGCCGAGATGAGACAGCCGTTCGATCGCAGCCGGCGCAGCGCCGAGGATTGCCGCGGCGACAGCCTCGTCGCAAAGGCCGTCGCCCGCGGCAAGGGTGTCCGCCAGATGCAACGATACGTCGTCATCCGGCCCGATGCTGGCGGCAATGCCGCCTTGCGCCAGAATGCTGGATGTTTCCAGGCCCAATGATGCGCTGCTCAGAAGCAGCACCGGCTGCGGCGCCAGCGCGAGCGCCGTCATCAGCCCTGCGAGGCCCCCGCCGATGACGACGGCGGCGCCGCTCGTATCATGAAGCGCCGTCATCCGACCGCCAGCATGCGCTCGACAGCAAGGCGCGCGCGGGCGGCGACCTCCGGCTCGATCGTGACTTCGTGCCGCATCGTCTCCAGCGCCTGGCGGATGTTGCCGAGCGTGATCTTCTTCATGTGTGGGCACAGACTGCAGGGACGGATGAACTCAAGGTCGGGATGATCGGCGGCGATGTTGTCGCTCATCGAGCATTCCGTCAGCAGTACGAGACGGCTCGGCCGCCGGGTGGCGACATAAGATGCCATCGCGGCGGTCGATCCGGCGAAATCGGCTTCCGCCACGACTGAGGGCGGGCATTCCGGGTGCGCCAGCACCACGACGCCGGGGTGGTTTTCCCGAAGTTGCCGCACCTCGTCGGCGTTGAAACGCTCGTGAACCTCGCAATGCCCGGTCCACGCGATGATCTTGACGTGGGTCTCGGCAGCGACGTTCTTCGCCAGATATTCGTCGGGCATCATGATGACGCGCTCGACGCCGAGCGACTCGACGACGGCCTTCGCATTGCCTGATGTGCAGCAGATGTCGGATTCAGCCTTCACCGCCGCCGATGTGTTCACATAGGTGACGATCGGAACGCCGGGATAGGTTTGCCGCAACAGCCGCACGTCTTCCGGCGTGATGGAATCCGCAAGCGAGCAGCCGGCGCCGCGGTCCGGGATCAGGACCGTTTTCGATGGATTGAGCAGCTTGGCCGTTTCGGCCATGAAATGCACGCCGGCGAGCACGATCACGTCGGCCTTCACCTTCGTGGCCTCGCGGGCCAGCGCAAGACTGTCGCCGACGATGTCGGAGATGCCGTGAAAGATCTCGGGCGTCTGGTAGTTGTGCGCGAGGATGACGGCGTTACGTCGTTTCTTCAGCTCGATGATCGCATCGACATCGTCGGCGAATGTGAGCCATTCGATCTCGGGGATCGCGTGCCGCACTTTGGGGTAGATCCGGGTCGACGGTCGTACTTCCAGGATTGCCGACATGACTACACTCCACTCAGACGCTATTATACTGATGTTGAGTATAAGTCTTGTCAAGACCCGGAAATGGGTAATTTGGTCCCAGCGATCGCGCGCTCAGCCAGCACCGCGCGCCGGAAACGAAAGAGTTTTGCCGGCCGTCCGCCTGTTTCCTGGCTCGTCTCGCCGGTGTCCTCGACCAACTCCTGCTGCTCGATCAAGCGGCGAAAGTTCGGTTTGTGCACAAGTTTTCCAGCCAAGGCCTCAACGCAGCGTTGCAATTGCAACAGCGTGAACGTGTCCGGCATCAGTTCGAATACGACGGGGCGATATTTGATCTTGGCCCGGAGCCGCGCGATCCCGGTCGCCAGAATCCGGCGGTGGTCCAGGATCATGGAATCGCCCGGCACGACAGTTGCTGCTCGGGCGGACGGGCGATCGTCGCCGCGCAGGGCTTCGGGGATCAGCCGCGCCTCGTAGAGCAACTCGTAACGTTGCAGGACCAGTTCCTCGTTCCAGACATGGCCGTCGAAACCGAACAGCATCGCCGCCCGTTGCTGGCGAGCGCGCCGGGCCGCCCGGTCAGGCGCTTCTTCGCTCCAGGCGGCGAGGCCGGCGCGCAGCATCTTTTCCATGGGCGGCGCGCCGAGGCGATGATCCTCCCAGGGGAAATAGCCATACCAGCTTCGCCAGTTCGTCTCATGGCGGCCGGACCCCGCCTGTTCACGCGTGAGACCGAGGTAACTGATCGAGATGACGCGCTGGTCGACGGTCCCGGTGCGATCCCGGTCCGCGAAGGTGTAGAGTTGCTCGACATAGCCCAGCGGCAGCCGCGTCTGGCGCTCGACCCAGGCTCGCAGTCCCGATTGCAGCGACCGATGCGCCAGTTCGAACGGACCGGACGGCAGCGCGTGCTGATCCTGAATTGTCAGGACACGCGGGTCGCCGGAGTTGACGGCGACCAACAGCGCGATCAGATCCGCCGCGATTCCCTGTTTGGAGGCGGCAGACATCGAACGCGTACGCGTCCTGGGCCGGATGTTGCCGAGCGGATCACTCATTTGAAGGTCAGGCGCCGGTGTGTCGGGTTGCGGACATTGGCAGGCAGTCGTGTCTCATATGGGCAGTATTCGGCGCAATATTCAACCGCACGTCCCCGGCCCGTGGCCCCGACGATGATATCGCCCAGCGTCGTTAGCGTTGCGTTAGAGGTGACGGCAAGATAGTCATGCGGCCAGGATCACCCTCCACCTTGCGGCCAGCCATGATACGTCACATCGTTTTGTTCACCGCGAAAGACAAGTGCGACATCGACAAGATGATCGACGGTCTGTCGCTTCTCATGGCGATCCCGCATGCGCGCCGGCTCGAGGTCACCCGCAACCGGAAGACCGATCAGCTTGGAAACGATATCGATGTCGTCGTTTACGGTGAGTTCGACAGCGAGGCGGAACTCGCCGCGTACAAGGCGCATGAGCTGTACCATGAATCGACAAAGCGGGTGCGGCCGCTCCGGGACTTGCGGTTTGCTGCGGATTACGACGTCAAGTCGGAGTAGCTCGCAGCACGGGCCTGGTGCTTCGGGGCCGGCCGGGAGACATCGTAATGCATGAGATCTACACCGCCGATCTGAAGGCGCTCGCGGACCGCGGCCGTTTCCGTTCGCTGCGCGGTCACTCGGGCATCGATCTCGCCTCCAACGACTATCTTGGTTTGGCTGACTCTGCGGAACTGCGACAAGCCGCTGTCGATGCGCTGGGGCGAGGGGTGCCGGTGGGAGCCGGCGGGTCACGGCTGTTGCGCGGCAATCATCCTGAACACGAAGCGCTGGAGCGCGAAGCGGCGGCCTATTTCGGCGCCGACGCCGCGCTCTATTTCGGCGGCGGCTATGTCGCCAACTTCGCGATTTTTTCGACGCTGCCGCAACGCGGCGATCTCGTGGTGCATGACCAACTGGTCCACGCCAGCGTTCATGAAGGCATTCGTCGTGGACGCGCCGAAGCCGTCGGCGTTGCGCACAACGATATCGATGCGTTTGATGCCGCGATCTCGAAATGGCGTGCGGCCGGCGGCACGGGCCGGCCCTGGTTGGCGGTTGAAAGCCTTTACAGCATGGACGGCGACAGCCCCAATCTCGCGGAGCTGTTTGTTGTCGCCGACCGTCACGATGCAATGGTCGTGATCGACGAGGCGCATGCAACGGGCGTGTTGGGTCCGCAGGGACGGGGGCTTGCCGCACCGTTCGAAGGGCGCGACAACGTCATCACGCTGCACACGTGTGGCAAGGCGCTGGGAACGTCCGGAGGCTTCATTCTCGCGCCGAAGACCATCCGCGACTTTCTGGTCAATCGCGCGCGTCCGTTCATTTTTGCCACCGCGCCTTCGCCCCTGATCGCTGCGGTAACGCGCGTGGCGCTGGAAATTTCCCGAACCGATCCCGAGCGTCGGGAGCGCCTGGCCCGCCTGGTGCGGTTTGCGGGAGGCGAGCTGCGGCGTCGTTGCAAGATTGAGCCGTCCGGCTCGCAGATCCTTCCGGTGATCGTCGGCTCCGATCCGGCTGCGGTCGCGCTGGCGGCGTCATTGCAGCGCAGGGGGTTCGATGTTCGGGCAATCCGCCCGCCGACCGTTCCCGAGGGCACCGCGCGGCTTCGCATCGCGCTGACGCTCCATGTCGATGAGGCGATCGTCACCGGTTTGTTCGCAGCTTTGGCCGAAGACATGCGAGCCGTTGCGTGAGTACGCGCATTGTCGTCACGGGCACGGACACCGGCATCGGCAAGACGGTTTTTTCAGCGGCGCTTGCCGGCGCGCTCGATGGCTTTTACTGGAAGCCGATTCAGTCGGGGCTGGACGAGGAAACCGACTCGCAAACCGTGATGAAATTGTCGGGGCTTTCCGCCGATCGTGTGCTGGGTGAAGCGTATCGGTTGCGGACGCCGGCGTCGCCGCACCTTGCCGCCGAGATTGACGGCGTCACGATCGACCACCAGAACCTAAAGATTCCCGAGACGGAACGCCCGCTGGTCGTCGAAGGCGCGGGCGGCTTGCTTGTGCCCCTGACGCGCAGCATCACCTATATCGACCTTATGGCGCGCTGGCGCGTTCCGGTGGTGCTCTGCGCCCGCACCACGCTCGGCACGATCAACCACAGTCTGTTGTCGATCGAGGCGCTGCGCGCGCGGGGCGTCGCGATGTTGGGCATCGCCTTCATCGGCGAAGAGAACGTCGAATCCGAGCGGATCATCACCGAGATGGGCAAGGTGCGGCGCCTCGGCCGGCTGCCGCACCTTGCGCCATTGACTTGCGATACGCTGCGCGAGGCTTTTGCCGGCGCGTTCAATATCGATGGCCTGAAAGCGTCGGCATGACGACATCGGCATCTCCCGTATGGCACCCGTTCACCCAGCATGCGGTGCAGCCGGATGCGATACCGATTGCAAGGGGCGAGGGCGCATGGCTCGAGACCGCCGACGGCCGGCGCATCTTCGATGCGATTTCGTCGTGGTGGGTGGTGACGCACGGCCATCGTCATCCTCGGATCGTGCAGGCGATCAAGGATCAGGCCGAGCGTCTCGATCAGGTGATCTTCGCCGGTTTCACCCACGAGCCGGCCGAGCGTCTGGCGCGCCTGCTTGTCGCCATGACGCCGCCGGGACTCGACTACGTCTTCTTTTCCGACAGCGGCTCGACCTCGGTCGAAGTCGCGCTGAAGATGGCGCTCGGCTTCTGGCGCAATCGCGGCGAGCGGCGCAGCCGCATCCTGACGCTGGAAGGGGCCTATCACGGCGACACCATCGGCGGCATGTCGGTCGGCGAGCGAGGTGTTTTCAACGCGCCGTATGACCCGCTGCTGTTCGATGTGGAGCGCATTCCCTTTCCCGCGGCGGGCCGCGAACAGGCGACGCTGGATGCGATCACGGCGGCATGCGGGAACGCCGGCGTTGCGGCGTTGATCGTGGAACCATTGATCCTTGGCGCCGGCGGCATGCTGATCTATCCGCCCTGGGTGCTCACGGAAATGAAACGGATCTGCGAGGCGCATGGTGTCTTGTTGATCGCCGACGAGGTGATGACCGGATGGGGCCGCACCGGAACGCGCTTCGCCTGCGAGCAGGCCGGCGTGACCCCGGATATCGCCTGCTACTCCAAGGGCCTTACCGGTGGTTCATTGCCGCTGGCGGTGACGCTGTGCCGTGCGGCCATTTTCGATGCGCATTATTCAACGGATCGCAGCAAGACCTTTTTCCACTCCAGTTCCTACACCGCGAACCCGATCGCCTGCGCGGCGGCTTGCGCCAACCTTGAGATCTGGCAAGACGAACCGGTGATGGAGCGCATCGCGGCAGTGGCGCGCGCGCATACGCACGGCCTCGACCGGTTTCGCGGGGACCGTCGTTTCATCAACGTCCGTCAGATCGGAAGCATCGCCGCGCTCGATGTCGCAACCAGCGACCCGGGCTATCTGGCCGGCATCGGGCCGCGCCTCTACGATGGTTTCCTTCGCCGCGGGTTGCTGGTGCGGCCGCTCGGCAACACGATCTATCTCATGCCGCCATATTGCAGCACGCCGCAGGAGCTTGAGCGCGCCTTCGATGCGATCGGCGAGATCGTCGACGGAATCGGATAGTTCCGATCAAAAGATCGACCATCCATGGCTTCCCGCGACCGCACCGAACACGGTCACAAGGCTGAGCCCGAGCAGAATCCAGTGCGCCCGATGCAGCCATGCGAAGGCGGTTTCCGGCCGCTCGGTTGCAAACCGATGGAAGTGGCGTCGCAAGACGAAGGGCTCGCCGATGAAGAGCACGATGGTGAACAACAGCCAGAGGCCGACCATGGCGTCCATCCACCAGAACGACGGCATCCGGAACCGATCCCAAAGATCAAGCTGCCACGTCATGTAGAGGCCGCTCAAGCCGACGATGATGACTGACGTTCGCGCCTGCCAGATGAAACGGCGCTCGATCGCTTCGAACGCCTTCAGCGGATTCTCCCCGAGGTCGCCGCGCCGGATTGCCGGCAGCGCGACCGTTGTCGCCATCGAGACGCCGCCGATCCAGACAACCACGGCAAGGACGTGGAGCGCACGCGCGACGATGATATCATCCATGAAGCACCCGCATCCTTGGTGACGATGGCAGCCGTTGGCCTTTCGAAGCGTATGGCAACGCCATTCGACAGGAGTTGCGCAAACGCAACTCCCTATCATTTTCGGCAAGCCGGGATTATCTTCGGCGAATGAGCAAGGCTCCTTCTCTGTCTCGGCAGGTCCTTTCAAACCTTGAACTCTTTCGAGGCTTGCCGCCGACAGCGCTGGACGAGGTCCTTTCCTGCGCCGCGACGCGTTCACTGGCCCGCGATTTTCGCGTGTTCAACCAGGGCGAAACCCGCGTGCGAGCCCATGTCCTCATCAATGGCTGGATCAGGATTTCTCAATCCGGCAGCGAGGGCGCGCAGATCGTCGTGCGCTTCATCGGACCCGGCGACATTTTCGGCGCGATCTCCCTGTTCACGGATCGGCGCTATCCGGCCGATGCCGACACCTTGACGGAGGCAACCGAGGCCAGCTGGAGTGACAGAGCCTTGCTCGATCTGATGAACAATCATCCTCAGATCGCCATCAATGCCGTCCGCATCGTCGGTCAGCGGCTTCAGGAGGCGCAGCATCGGGTTCGCGAACTTGCCACACAGCGTGCCGAACGACGCGTGGCTCATGCGTTGTTGCGGCTGTTGCGCCAGGTCGGCACCACGACGTCCCGAGGCATCGTCATCCGCTTCCCGCTTCGGCGGAAGGACATTGCCGATATCGCCGGAACGACGCTTTATTCCGCAAGCCGCATTCTCAGCGCCTGGGAGAGAGCCGGCTGGCTGAAGACGCTCGACCGGCGCATTGCGGTCGAAAGCCTCTCGGAGCTGATGCGAATCGCAGAGGACGAGAGTGGAAGGGACATCGCGGCGCCATCGCCGTAAGCGATCGAGAATGGCTCAGGTCCCGCCTCGACGATGAATATCCGGAAAGGTTCTGTGGCCGCTTTGACAATGGTGGCCCGAAGGTCGGACCGCGCCGGACAGACGTCTGATTTTTCGGCGGAAATGCCGTTCTCTTCGACGAAAGTGACATTGACAGATCTGTGACGAAGGGGACTTGTAGTAACGGTACCCTGATCGGCGCCGGCTAACGAGCGCTGCAGCCTGTCTGTCAGATTTCGGTGATGAGCTGAGTTTGCACATAAACATTTGGGAGGAGCATGCGCGATGAAGAAGATTTTTGAACAGGAATTGAATGCGGCGGTATCGCGCCGCTCCCTGTTGCAAGGCGGCGCGGCCCTGATCGGCGGCGTGATGCTGCCGGGCGGGCTGATCATGCCGGCCTTCGCCGACGACAAGCCGGCGATCGGCACCTGGCCGGCCGGCTCGTCCGGTTCGTCGGTGTCCATCGGCGTTGCGGTGCCGCGCACCGGCACCTACGCCGTGCAGGGCGAGGATGAGCTCAAGGGCTGGGAGCTGGCTGTCGACCATCTCAACTCCGGCCACGAACTGATGAAGAAACTGTCGCCGAAAACCAAGAAAGGCGTGCTCGGCAAGGAAGTGAAGCTGGTGGTCGCCGATTCCGGCGCCAAGCCGAACGAGGCCGTGCAGGCGCAGCAGCGTTTCATCACCCAGGACAAGATCGTGCTGATGACCGGGTCGACCTCCAGCGCGGTCGCGGTCGCTCTCAACAAGCTGGCGCAGCGCGAACACGTGCTCTACGTCGCCGGGATCTCCGGCTCCAACGACACCACCGGCAAGGATTGCGTGCGCTACGGATTCCGGCAGGGCTTCTACGGCCAGACCGCGGCGGCGGCGATCGCGCCGGTGCTGATCAAGCAGTTCGGCAAGGACAAAAAAGTCGCGTATATGACGCCGGACTATACCTACGGTCACACCGTGACCAAGTCGATGCAGGATATGACCAAGGATGCTGGCTGGACCACCGTGACCAACCAGGTCTCGCCGCTCGGTGCGCCGGACTACTCGTCCTACCTGCTCAACGTCGCCAACTCCGGTGCGGACCTTCTGATCAACGTCAACTGGGGCCATGATGCCGTGCTGTCGATCCAGCAGGCCAAGCAG
>NZ_MKSM01000098.1 GCF_001897285.1 Nitrobacter sp. 62-23 | reverse complement strand
GCTATGACAAGCGGGCCGATATCTTCCTCTCTACAATCCTCTTGGCCGCTACCCTGACTTGGTGGATCAATTGAGTCTCGACCCTAGGCGGCGACGCGGCCCAGGCCGCAGGCCGCGAGACCCGTCAGCGCGACGCCTCGACGTTCTTCAGTCCTACAATTTGCGGCAGCGCGCCGGTCGGAGAAGAATCTGTCTTCACAGCTTCTGGCGACAGCGGCGGCCGCGCCGTCATGTCGGGAAAGCGCGATTTCATTTCGCGCAGGAAGCCGTCGAGCGTATCGACTTTCGCCGCCATCCTGGCAATTTGTTCGAACTCGGCGCTGTTGTCCGAAGCCGGCTTGCTCGCGGTATCGAAAGCGATCTTGTCGGCGGTGCCACTCATCAGCGGCGCATATTTTTCGCGAAACCGCGCGAGCCCCAGTGCATCCTCGGCGAGCGCATAGCCGATCACGGCGCGGATGATGTCGCTCTTCTCGTTCGCGGTGAGCGGCTTGAAATCGCGCCAGCGGTCGCCGTAATAGAGTTCAATCTGCTCGGATGCATCGCGCCAGCGCCGCGACGCCCAGTAAATATCCGACCGCAGGCGGATCGCCTCGCGCCCGGTGAGATTGGAGATGATGTCGAGGGCGAGATCGCGACGGCCGATGTCGCTCTGCGCGCGCGCTTCCAGCAACAATCGTTGCTGGCGCAATTCGCCGGCGAGATCAGCGATTCGCGTGGTGCGAAGCGCGGCGATCGCCCGGTCCGGCTTGCGGTTCATCAGGTAGACCATCGCAAGCCGCGCGGCGACCTGCGCGCGCGCCGCACCCTCCAGCCGATGATCAACCTGGTATTGCAGGAGATCGGCCGCCTGATCGAGCAGATCGATCCCGACAAGGCGATCAGCGAGGCGGCGGATCATTTCGTCGCCGCGACGGCCGATCGGCGTCAAATCGCGATAGTCGTAGAACATCGCCAGCGCATCGACCGGCGGAAGATCGTCGCCTTTTGCACCGAGGAAGAGCCGGGCGAACAGCGCCGAGGCATCGTCCTGGATCTGGCGCGACACAGCGTAATCCGGCTCCAGCTTGGTGGCGGTCTTCGCAACCGCCAGCGCTTCAGCGTAGCGCCCCGCATCGGTGTAGAGCGCCATCAGCATTTTCAGCGTCTGCACCTCCAGCCGATCGCCGCGCCACGTCGCCGACAGCGTTTCGAGATCGCGCAGCGCCTCCTCCGGCTTGATCTCGTCGCGCTTCTGCCGCAACGCGATGTCGTGGATCTGCGCCTCAGTCGCGGCCTGGCGATCCGGCGAGGCCATCGCCTCCTCGTATTGGGCAAGCGCGTCCTTGTCGCGTCCTAACGCCTCGGACAGCCGTCCGCGCATCACCGTGACGGCGGGCTTCATCTCGTCGGGAACGCCGATGGCGTCGAGATCGCTGCTGCGCGCGGCGGCGCCGGAATAATCGCCGACCTCGAGCGACGCCCGCATCGCTTCGGCGACGATCGGACGCTGCAGCCCGGCCGGCAACGCCGAGATCGCGAACTGGGCGTTCTTGAACTTTTCGCGCGCCTCGGCCCACTTGCGCTGCCGCGCGAGCGCGAGCGCCTTCCAGAGCTGGGAATCGTAGTTGGCGCCGATCGCCGGATTGGCGAGATCGCGCATCGCCGCCGCCGTATAGTTGGTCAGTGAACTCGCCACCGAATGCACGATCAGCAGGACCGGATCTTCCTCTCCGGAATTTTGCTCGGACAGCGCAAGGTCGAGGACAGCCTTGGCTTCATGATAGAAGCCGCGCGCCATGTAGAACCGGGCGAGGTCGATTCGCGCCGCGGTTCGCGCATCGTCGCTATTCGCCGCCACCGTCACGTCGACCAATTCGTCCAGCCGCTGGAAGAAATCCGCGTTGCTGTCCTTCTCCCAGGTCTCGACATCGAAGATCGGCCGCGCCGCGGTCGTCGCGCGCTCGGGAGCGGAGTTGGCCGCCGACAAAGTGAGACCGCCGGGCCGGGTCACCGTAACCTTGTCGGGCGCGACCTCGACGGCGATGTCGTCGGCCTTCGGCTCGATCACCACGCCATGGGTCGATTCGCGCAGCGCGAACTCCACGAATTCCTGGTGCCTGACAAAACCCTGCGCGGGCGGAAGCGCGGTGATGACCATCAGCGCGTTGCCGGAGTCGGGATCGACGATCCGGTGCTGCCTGCCGGTGCCCGCGAGCGGTATGGTGACGCTCGCATGGTTGCGGTCGACGACGTTGCGCTGCGCGGTCAGCGCGCGCGACGGCTTTTGCACGACATCGGCGAACACAACCTCCCAGCGCCGGCCCGGCGCGACCGGCGCGGAGCCGTCGGGCTCACCGGCCGAGATCGAAACCAGTTGCGGACGGGTCAGGCGGATGCGGATCGCCTGTCCGTTCTCCACGGCGCGGCGGTCGATGTCGGTGATAAGCGACCCGCCCTCCTTCCGGATCACGTCGATGTCGACCGGCTTCTCCGAGTCGAATACCAGCCACACCGCATCGGCGCTGCGAAACAGCGCGGCCGGGGTTGGGTGGTCGAAACCGAAGGTCAGCCGAAAGCCGTCGCTGCGCCGTACCGCCGTGAGGGTCACGGCATCGTTCGCGCTTCCCTTCGCCGGTGATGCCGGCGGCGCGGGTTTCGCTGCTGCGACCATTGGCCCCTGCCCGGCGGGACTATTCTCGACGGGCGCCTGTTTTGCCGGCACCGGCTCCGGCACGGCGGCCTTGGCGACCGGCGCCGGCGGCGTTTCGACGGTGACCTGCTTTTCGGCGGCCGGCTTTCCGGACACTGGCTGACTGGACACTGGCTGACTGGACGCGGGCTTTTCGGTCACGACGGGTGCCGCGACGGCTGGCGGGGGCTCGGGTGTTGTCGCAGCCGGAGCCGGTTTGCCGTCAGGTGGAGACGGTCCGACCGTCAGCCCCGCCTGCTTGGCAATCGTCTCCGAGGTCGGCCGCGGAATCCCGGCCGGCTTTCCCGCCTCCGCTTTTGCCGGCTGCGCTTCGGCGAGCGACGCCTGCAGATCTTTGCCGGCCTGTTGGAAGCCGATATCGACGATGTAGTTCTTCTCCTCGCGGAACGAATGCACGTCGACGTCGCCGATCAGTTTTATCTCGATCCGCGAGCCGTCGCTCGCGATCTTCTGTGCGATCGAGGCGACATTGGCGGGCGCCACCAGTCTGACATCCGCCAGATCGAAAGCCAGCGCCGGCTTGAACAGCAGCGAGAGTTTCTGCTCGTTGAGGGCGGATGACACGCCGGCGCCATCCGGAAGTTCGAAAACGTAGCGCACGAAGGTCGGCTGCACCGAAGCCCGCACGCGTACCGGCGGACGCTTCGTCGCCGCTTCAAGGGCGCGCTGTTCGCGCAAGGCGCGCTCGGCGGCGCGGGCGCGTTCCGCGAGGTCGCGAACCACCTCCGGCGGCAGACCCGGCGGTGGCCCCTTCCAGCCATCGGGCATCAGATCGATGAACACGCGCTCGCCCGCGGTCATCGTGTTGACCGAGACCTTGCGCACCAGCGCCAGGCGAATGGCCGAGCCGTCGGGATCGCGGCGCGCCGAGCCGACATAGTCCGGCACCGCCTCCGACAGCCTGTCGACGGGAATATCGACAGGCCGCTTGAAGCGGATCACAAGGATGGTGCCCGCGACCGTCACCTCGGAATCGACGTCCTCGTCGAGCGTGAGCACGAGGCGGGCAAACCCTTTCGCCGCCGCAAAGCTCGCCTCACCCCTGACGGCCTGCGCGCGGCTGGCGTGAGGAAACGCGACGGCAAGCAGAAGCAGCGCGGTCACGATCGGTGGAATGCAGCCGCGCAACAGTCCTCGCGCGCGGACGCGAGCTTGCAACCAACATCCAGCGGCAATCGTCCGCGCCATTCCAGATCGTCTCTCGACTCAAAATCCGTGACCGGGGACTAAAAGTCCGGCGGACCTCAACTCTAGAATTGCGACATTAAGGACTTGTTAAACAACGATTATCAGTTGCGGCTCGGCGGTGTCGGCTTGCCCTCGATCTTCGGAAGATCGGCAGTTGCGGTGATGGCGTCGCCGCCGGAGGCGCGACGCGCCAGCTCGACCGTCAACCGTTCGGCCGCCTCGGGCGACATCTGGCCGAGAATGTCCGACATCTTGCGCGGCGCGATCTTCGAGGCGAGATCGAACAGCACCGACATCTCCAGCCGGTCGAACACCTTGGCGGCGTCCTTGGGCTTCATGTTCTCGTACATCGTCACGAGTCCCTTGAAGCGGGCCGCCTCGGCCTCGTTCTTCTGATCGGTCGCGGTCGCGATCCGCGACTCGATGCCCTTCATCTCCTCGACGCGGCCCTCGATGCGCTTTTCAGCGGATTTCAAAAGGCTCTCGCGAATGTCGATTTCCCGAGCGCGCGCTTCGAGTTCCTGGCGCCGGCTCTGAAGCCGCTCGAGGATCGCGCGCTCGGAGGGCGACACCGATTGCTCGGACTCCGGTATTGTGACAGCGCCCGCCCTCGCCGTTCCCGGCGCGCCGACCGCCGGCTTGGAGTCCTCGTTCTTCGGCTCATTCTTTCCGGCCTCGTCCTTCTTTCCGGCCTCGTCCTTGCCGGCGTCCTCTTTTTTCTTCGCCTCGACCGACCCGGTGACGTCACCGTCATAGGACGTCGCGCCGGGAAAGGTCAGGGTCCCTCGCGCCCAGGACGATCGGGTCGAATCCGGCTGGTCATCGAAGACGTAACCGCCGTCGATCACCAGACCCGCGACCTTAAGCACCGCGAGGCCAAAGATCGCGACCACGACGACGGGGATGACCCGGATGTCCCTGAAAGCGCTCATGCCGCGAGGCCGCTTGCCCTTCTGCGTTCGGAAAATGCCCGCGCCGCGGCTGCGACCGAGCGGGCGTCACTGACCGCAACCTCCGGTTCGGGGGCCGTCGCTGGGCGTGCCGCGAGCGCGATCCTGCTCAGCCGCCGCATGAGCGCATCACCCTCCGCCAGTTGCTTCGCCAATTGTCGCGACAATTCGGTGGCCGAGACAATCTGGTTGCCGAGATTGTCGTTGACATCGCGCACGGTGTGCTTGAGCCCGCCGATGGCGCGCTCCGCGATTTCCGTCGCCGTGATCAGTTCGCCGATGGTCGCCTTCAGCGACTGTTCGTCGGCCCTCAGCCGCTTCAGCCGCTTGTTCAGCAGCATACAATAAGCGATTGTCAGGACGAGAAGAACCGCGACAAGGCTCTCGATCGCTAATCCGAAAGAGTGGTTCATTGGGCCTCCATCATCCTGGTCTGTTCGTCCGCTCTCTCGAACATGGCGAAGGTCGTGTTCGGTTTGCGCAAATGCCTCGATACGCGAATGGCCACGCGGTCGCCGACGCGTCCCATGCGGCCTTCGGTCAGCGTGACGCTGCCGCACCGTACCGCCACCGACGCATCGGGGCGCAGGTCCAGCGGCAGCGTGTCGCCGACCTTCAGCGTCATGAGTTGCTTGAGCGGGATCTCGGCCTCATACAGCACCGCGTCGACGGCGATCTGCGCCTGCGCGATCTCGGTGGCGAGGTGGCTCTCCCAGATCGGATCGCGGCCAAACTTTTCACCCATGAACATCTGCAACAGCACGTTGCGGATCGGCTCGATGGTGGCATAGGGCAGCAGCAGTTCGATGTAGCCGCCGCGGTCTTCCATATCGATGCGCAGGCGGACCAGGATCGCGGCGTTGGCCGGACGGGTAATCGTCGCGAAACGCGGATTGGTTTCGAGCCGGTCGATCGTGAATGACACCGGGGACAGCGGCCGGAACGCCTGTTCGGCATCAGCCAGAACGACCTCGACCAGCCGCTTCACCAGATTGGTCTCGATCGTCGTATAGGGCCGGCCTTCGATCCGGAGCGAAGTCTGGCCGCGACGGCCTCCCAGCAGCACGTCGATCATGGAGTAGATCAGGCTGGAATCGACCATCGCCAGCCCGAAGTTCTCCCACTCCTCCGCCTTGAACACGCTGAGCACCGCCGGCAGGGGAATCGAGTTCATGTAGTCGCCGAAGCGGACCGAGGTGATGCGGTCGAGCGAGACCTCCACGTTGTCGGAGGTGAAATTGCGCAGGGATGTCGTCATCAGCCGCACCAGGCGGTCGAACACGATCTCCAGCATCGGCAGGCGCTCATAAGACACCATCGCCGAGTCGATGATGGCCCGGATGCCGGAATTGTCATCGACGTTGATCTCGCCGACGCTGAAGCCGAGCAGGCTGTCGATTTCCTCCTGCGACAGAACCCGTTCGCCGCCGTTCTTGGCGGTGCCGAAATCGCGGCTGCCGTCGTCGACCATGGCGGCCCACTGCTCCGCCATCGCTTCCGTAAGCTCATTGGCGGCGGCCGACTTCGCGGCCTCCTCGGGATCCTCCGAGCCGAGCGAAGCCTCCCACTGCGCCGCGATCGCATCCTGGTCCAACTGATCGTTATCGCCCGCCATGACCCCGTCCCCGTCCCCGTCCCGTCACTGGATGACGACTTCCTTGAACAGCACCGCATTGACATGACCGGGCGAGATCGCCGTGTTGACCCGCCTGGTCAGTTCTTCCTTCAGGCGAAACAGTCCGGCCGAACCGTTGAGATCGCTGGGGCGCAGCTCCCTCATGTAGGTCTGAAAAAGATCGGTGACCCGCGGCAGCGCCGGCTTGATCTTCTCGACCTGCGGCTCGTCCTTGACTTCAAGAACAACCTTCACCTTGAGGTATTGCACGCGCTCGCCCGGCGCCCCGACCAGGTTGACCAGCATATCGGGGACTTCGACGAAGGCCGGCGGCTTCGGCGGCGGCGCCTCCGCGTGCTGTTCGTCGCCATGACCGTGAAAGAGGAAGAACCAGGCGCCGGCGCCGCCCCCAACGCAAAGCAGCAGGACGGCCGCGACGATCAGGATCAGTTTCTTCTTCCCCGAAGCGGGCGGTGCGTCGCCTTCGGCTGCCGCTTTCTCGGCCTGATCTTTCTCTGCCATCGTCAGTCCGCCCGTTGGAGGGGTTCAGTCCGATGCCGCCGAGCAGGCTAGCGACGCGACACAGACGTCCCCGGCGCATGGCGCGCCCCACAGGCGTTAACACTAGGTTCGCAATGGTTAATGGATCCTTTCTTTTAACCATGCGGTAGGAAGATTTTGCCGGGCCATTATGGTCAACAAGACCTTATTGCCGCCCTGCCCGCGCCCGCTCATTTCCACAACGAATTGAAAAAGCATAATTTTCAGACCTGGCACGGCTTTCGCTACATCCTTCGGCGAACCGCAAGGCTTGGGAGAGCCTGAAGGTTCGACAACGATCCGCCGACGACCTGGGAGGGTCTGGCGCGGATCCCTCGAGGGGAGAACCACTGATGGAGAACACACTCCTCATCGGACTGTCGCGACAGATGATGCTCGAACGGCAGATGGATGTCGTTGCGAACAACGTCGCGAACATCAACACCAACGGATACAAGGCCGACCGCTCGCTGTTCGAGGAATACCTGATGCCGGTCGCCCACGAAGACAATTTCGTCGGCCGCGACCGTCGCCTCAGCTTCGTGGAGGATCGCGCCACCTTCCACGACTTCGCCGGCGGACCGACCGAGCAGACCAAGAGCCCGCTCGATGTCGCCATCGACGGCAAGGCGTTCCTGGTCGTGCAGACGCCGGGCGGCGAACGCTATACCCGCGACGGCGGGTTACAGGTCAATCCACAGGGGCAACTGGTGACGGCCTCCGGCAGTCCGGTGCTCGGCACCAACGGGCCGATCACGTTCCAGCAGACCGACCACGACATCACAATATCCGACGACGGCACCGTGACCGTGATCGAGGGCACCAACAACGCGGCCGACTCGATCCGCGGCAAGCTGCGGCTGGTCTCCTTCGCGCAGGCGCAGAAGCTGCTCAAGGAAGGCTCCAACCTCTACGCCGCGGGCGAAGGCAACATCGCCCAGCCCGACACTACGGCGCGGGTCCGCCAGGGCTTCATCGAACGCTCCAACGTCAGCGCGGTGAGCGAGATGAGCCGCATGGTCGAGGTGTCGCGCGCCTACACGCAGATGGCGACGCTGCTGCAGCAGCAAAGCGATCTGCAGCGATCGGCGATCGAAAAGCTCGCCGACGTTCCGGCATAGGGAAACTGAATCATGCGCGCGCTCTATACCGCAGCGACCGGAATGGCGGCTCAGGAGCTGAACGTTCAGGTCATCTCCAACAACATCGCGAACCTTCGCACCACCGGCTACAAGAAACAGCGGGCCGCGTTTCAGGACCTGATCTACGACCATGTCCGCCGCGTCGGCGCGCAGGCCTCCGATCAAGGCACCATCCTGCCGGTGGGCATCGATCTCGGCGGCGGCGTCAAGACCGTCGGTACGCCACGGCTGATGAGCCAGGGCACGCTGTCCATGACCGGCAACGATCTCGACATCGCCATCCGCGGCGAAGGTTTCTTCAAGATCCAGATGCCGGACGGCACCTATCAATACACCCGTGACGGCACGTTCCAGATGGACAACCAGGGCCGCGTCGTCAACGCGCAGGGCAATCCGGTGCAGCCGACGATCACAATCCCGCAGAACTCGTCGGGCATCACCATCAACGCGCAAGGCCAGGTCTCGGTGACGCTGCCGGGCTCGACGACGCCAACGGTGCTCGGCCAGATCGGCCTGACCCGCTTCGTCAACAAGGCCGGGCTGCAACCGGTCGGCGACAACAACTTCACCGAAACGCCCGCCTCCGGTCCGCCGCAGGACGGCGTCGCCAACATCGACGGCTACGGCGACATGCAGCAGAGCAACCTCGAACAGGCCAACGTCGAGGTGGTCTCCGAAATCTCCGACCTGATCGCCGCGCAGCGCGCCTACGAGATGAACGCCAAGGTCATCAGCGCCGCCGATCAGATGCTGCAGTCCGCAGCCGCGCTGTTCCGCTAGGGAGGCTGACCGTGGCCATCCGCTCGTCTCTCCTCGCCGCCGCTCTAATGGCGGCAGCCGCTCCGGCACTCGCCGCGAACGACGCTCCGCCGCGCATCGCGCTGGCGAGCGCGGCCGCCGTTCCCCTGCCCTTGCTGCGCGCCGACGTCAGGGTCGCGGCGGAGGTGGTGCGCATCGGCGACGTCGTCGACAACGCCGGCGATGCCGCGCAAATCGCGATCTACCGCGCGCCCGATCCCGGCACCACCGGCACCCTGCCGGCAACGCAGGTCCTCGACGTTCTCCGCGCGCATCGGGTGATCGGCGTCGATGCTCACGGCATCCGCAACGTCTCGGTGACGCGGCTGGCGCGCACCCTCGATGCCGACGACATCGAACTGCAAATCGCTGTCGCGCTCGAACACCGCAATGGACTCGGCGACGCAAAAAACCTGTCGCTGACTTTTGATAGGGACCTTCGGACAATCCATCTTGATGCCGCGAACGACGGTGACATCACCCCAGTCGTGACGCGGTTCGACCCGCACAACGGTCGTTTCGACGTCACCCTCGAAGTGGGCAACCGCTCCGGCGTCGCGCCGGCCCGCCTCCGCTTCACCGGCAACGCCGTCGAGACCGTCGAGGCCGCCGTGCTGGCCCGCAACGTCGATCGCAACACGCTGCTGAAATCCTCCGATATTGTGGTGGAGCGCCGTCCCAAGGCCGAGGTCGGCAACGATGCCGCGAACCGCGACCACATCGTCGGGATGCAGATACGTAAGCAGATGCGCGCGGGTCAGGCGCTGCACGGCGCCGACCTGACCAAGCCCGACCTGGTGCAGCGCGACGAGGCGGTGACGCTGATCTACCAGGCCGCGGGCATCTACCTCACCGTGCGCGGCAAGGCGACCGAGGCCGGCACCGAAGGCGACGTCGTCAGCGTCCTCAACCTGCAATCGAAACGCACCGTATCCGGCGTCGTGGTCGGACGCGGCCAGGTGTCGGTTTCTCCCGCCGCGCCGGTCATCCCGCGCAGGCTCGCAAGCGCCGCGCCGGTCGCCGAAGAAGCACCGGCGATGGCCGCCGCCTCTCCCGACTCCACCCGCGACAGCGCGTCTGTATCTCCAGGATCCGAGTAACGTTCATGTTGAAGTCCGCGAACATCAACCGCCTCGCCCTCGCCGGCACGCTGCTGGCCGCCGCCGGCCTTGCCAGCGGGTGTTCGTCAATTGACCGGCTTTCGCAGATCGGCGAGTCACCCAAACTGACCGCGATCGACAATCCGACGACGCAGCCCGGCTACAAGCCGGTGCAGATGCCGATGCCGAAGCCCGAGACCGCGTCCTACAACGCCAACTCGCTGTGGCGGAACGGCTCGCGCGCATTCTTCAGGGATCAGCGCGCCGCTCGCGTCGGCGACCTCCTGACCGTCACCGTGAATTTCACCGACAAGGCGAACATCGCCAACGAGACCCAGCGCAGCCGCAGCAGCAAGGAGGATTCCGGCATCACCGACTTCATCGGCAGCAAGACCATCGGCAATCCGGCAACCGCGATACTGCCGGGCCGCATTTTGACCACGGATTCCACCGCGTCCAGCGACGGCAAGGGCTCGGTGCAGCGCCAGGAGAATTTGCAGACCAGCGTCGCCGCCGTCGTGACGCAGGTGCTGCCGAACGGCAATCTCGTGGTCGAGGGCAAGCAGGAGATTCGCGTCAACTTTGAGATCCGCGAACTGATCGTGGCCGGCATTGTCCGCCCCGAGGATATCCAGAGCGACAACACCATCGACTCCAGCAAGATCGCGCAGGCCCGCATCTCCTATGGCGGACGCGGCCAGATCAGCGACGTGCAACAGCCGCGCTACGGCCAGCAGGTGATGGACGTGCTGCTGCCGTTCTAAACCCGCAGAACTCCCCGCCGTCTCGCAGCATCAGACGCGCGACGGTGACTACGCGGCCTCCGGTGGCTCCCCTGCCGGAGGCCGCGATCGTTCTGGGCGCGGACGCCCACCGGAGTTTTTGCTGGAATCAAAAAATTCATGAAACCGGCCTGCCCGGAGGCATTGGCAATACCTATGTCGATGACATCACGTGCCCATGACGTCGCGCGACGCCGGAGCCTTCCATGTCACTGCTCGTTCGTATCCTCATCATCCTTGCCGTTTCCCTGAGCGCGGTTTCGGACGCGGCGCAGGCGCGCCACCGCAAAGGCCATATCCATATGTATGGACAGATGCCGTCGGCGCCGGGCATAACGCCGGCGCCCTCACCGCGCCTCAACACCAGCGTGGTCAATCAGCCGGGCGTGCCGAACACGTCGCGCCCCGGAACCATCGGCACCGGCGCCGTGCCGAGCGGCCTGAGCGGCGACAGCCCCACCGCGCCGGGATTTCCCGGCAGGGTCGGACGTGACTAGAGCCTTTCCGCTTCTGATGGTATCAGAAGCGAGGCTATGATTTTGATTTGACGCGTTTGCTTCACGCAAACCGGTCCCCCACTTCGCTCGAAAACCCTTCAGGGAATGTAGCTGAAGTTCCATCCGTTCGGCTCCCTCTCGAGCGTCTTCGCTGCGCGCCGTCTGTCGATCACTCTTTGGCGGGGAGAAGAGATAAGCATCATCGTTCGATTACGACAATCAAACCCTATTACGTCACCACGCGCTGTACCCTGCTGCGACAAGAATCCGGTTCAACTGCCGGCATTCTGAATTATGCTCGATCGCATGGAACTCGCGTCAAGGAGTTTGCGGTTTGACGCCGAAACCCGATCCCGATCTTCAGCAACGCGAGACGCTGCTCCAGACCGTGCTTCGCAACTACTTCGGGTCTGGTAACGCCGGGATCCTGCGAACCATTCAGTCCGAGGCCATCTATGTCGATCTCGCCTCCGGCGCGACGCTGCTGCGCCAGGGCGACGTCAGCGACGACGTCTACTTCGTCCTGTCGGGACGGCTGCACGCCTTTTCCGAAACCGAATCCGGCGCGCGGAGAATCCTGGGCGAGATCGGGCGCGGTGAAACCATCGGCGAACTCGCATTGTTCACCCGCGAGCCGCGTTCGGCGACCATCGTGGCGGTGCGCGATACCCTGCTTGTGAAGGTGACGCGCGCGATGATCGAACACGCGATCACGCAGGCCCCCGATATCGAAATGTCGATGATGCGGATCGTGATCCGGCGATTCCGCCGCCAAGAGCGCGAGCGCCAGCCGCCCCTGGTTCCGGTGAACGTCTGCATCCTGCCGATCACGCCGGGGCTGGATGCCGCCGATTTCGCGCGACGTCTGCGCGACGTGCAAACCGCACAAGCGAAGCCGGTGACGGTGGTCAGCGCCAATGAGGTCGCCGAACGCTTCGGCGCTGCCCCCGATCACCCGGTCGGACGGCGTCACGATGCGCTGGCCGATTATATCGACGAGATCGAGGCGCGAAGCCGTGCAGTCTATCTTGCGGCCGACGGTGGGGACACTGCATGGACCCGGTTCTGCCTGCGCCATGCCGACGAGATCCTGCTGCTTGCAGCTGCCGAGCGCGATCCTGGCCTGTCCGAAGTCGAGCGGACCTGCCTGTCGCCCGTTGCCCCGATCTCGATCGCGCGACAGACGCTGATCCTGCTGCACGAAGCGGATGCCAGAATTCCGACCGGCACGGCGCGATGGCTGGATGCGCGGCCGGCTGCGCGGCACTTCCATCTCCGCCCGCAGTCACCCCGCGACATGGCGCGCATCGCCCGCATCATCTCGGGGCGCGGCATCGGACTGGTGCTGTCGGGCGGCGGCGCGCGCGGCTTTGCCCATGTCGGCGTCATCAAGGCACTCGAAGAGGCCGGCATTCCCGTCGACATGCTCGGCGGCAGTTCGATCGGCGCGGTCATGGGTCTGGTGCTCGCGCTCGGCCGCAGCGCGGACGAGGTCGCAGCCGCCGTCCGCAAGGCGTTCCTCGAACATCCAAGGGGCAACGTAACGGGCGACTACAACTTCATCCCCCTCGTCTCGCTGATCAAGGGCGCGCGGACGCGCAGCGCGATGACGCAAGCCGTGAGCGACGCCACCGGCCGTGACGCGATCGACAACGAGGATAGCTGGATCACCTTCTTCACGATGGCGTCGGATTTTTCCATCGGCCGCGAAGCGGTGCTGTCGCGCGGCGACCTCACCCGCAATGTCGGCGCGAGCTATGCGATTCCGGGCGCGTTGCCGCCGGTCTTCGTCGGCGGACACATGATGTATGACGGCAGCACGTTCAACAATTTCCCGGTGGATGTGATGGCCCGGTTCGGCGCCGGCCGCATCATCGGCGTCGACCTCTCGGTCGACCGCGAGCAGGTGTTTGACATCGACTGCATGCCGGGAACGCTCGCGCTGCTGCGCGACAGGCTGAGGCCGCGCGCGAAGCGGCGCTACCGCCTGCCGAGCGTGCCGGAGACGATGCTGCGATCGTCCTTCATCACCTCGGTTTCGAAGCAGAAGGAAATGGGAAAGTTCACCGACCTGCTGTTCCGGCCACGTGTGCCTGACGGCCGCCTGCTGGACTGGAGCCGCTTCGAGGAGATGGTCGCGGCGGGCTACAGCCACGCCAGCGAGGTGCTGGCGGGGTTGACCGACGCACAGCGCAGGATGTTCCGATAGATCCGATTCAGATCGGGCGCCGCGACACTGGAGAACATCCCGCCTCCGGCTGGGGGATTCCAGTTTCTTGGCGCCGGGCGAACCGCGACGCCGCAGAAAATTTTTTATCCGTCGCCCTCTTGAAACAGGTTTTGGTTTTTCTAAGTCGTTTTCACCGCTGTGGCGGTGTGCCGGACGCCTTGACGCACGGGCCCGGCCGCGCGTCCGTTCCGGCGCGTCTTCAACCTGGCCGATTACGTGCAGGTGAAGGAGGCTTCGTTCCGCGACGGCTTGCTGGTCATCGATCTCCTTCGCGAGGTGACCGAAGCAATGAAGCCGCGCAGGATCAACATCGCCACCGGAGCGTTTCCCTTATCGCAGATCGAGCAGAAGAAAGCGGCCTGACGCCCGATCGAGGTTCAGCGGAACGTGGCCACGCAGAAGCGGTCCGCGTTCCCATTCCACATGAGGAAGGAGAAAAACCATGGCAATCCGTGACATTATTCCCTGGTCGAGAAGTCAGGAGCTTGCCTCGCCACGCGGCAGCTTCGACCCGTTCCTGACATTGCATCGCGAGATGAACCGCCTGTTCGACGACGTCTTTCACGGCTTCGAGTCCGGTCAGACCCCGCTCTTGGAAGGGCGTTTCGGCTGGCCCAAGATCGAGTTCAGCGACACGGACAAAACGCTGACGGTCTCGGCCGAACTGCCGGGCATGACGGAGAAGGACGTGCAGATCGAAATCGCCAACGGCGTGCTGACCATTCGCGGCGAGAAGAAGAGCGAGCACAAAGAGGATAAAGACGGAGGCAAGTACTTCACGGAGCGATACTACGGTTCCTTCGAGCGGCAGGTCCCGCTCGATAATGTCGATGAGGACAAGGCCGAGGCTTCTTTCAAGAACGGGGTCCTGACCGTCTCGCTGCCGAAGTCCGAAAACGCGCGCGCAGGCGTCAAGCGCATTGCGATCAACAATCAATGACGATTACGGGCGGCGGTCCGCTCCGCCGCCTGAACATCCTGGAAAAGTTCGACTGATATTTAAGCTGGTATTTAAGCTGGCCATTCTGACGGTGGTGCCGACAGGAATGCAGCCGTGACCCGAGCCATTCCCTTGTCGTGCCGTTCCTGAAGCTATTCCAGCTTTGATCGCATCAAAACCGGGCTTCAGCCTGTTTTCAGGCTTCCGGGATCAAGTCCGACGCACCCCCTGGGCCCTACTCGTCCCGATAAATCTTTTCGCGCTTCTCATGGCGCTCTTGCGCCTCGACCGAGAGCGTCGCGATCGGTCGCGCCTCGAGCCGTTTCAGCGAAATCGGCTCGCCGGTTTCCTCGCAATAGCCGTAGGTGTTGTCCTCGATCCGCTGCAAGGCGGCGTCGATCTTGGAAATCAGCTTGCGCTGCCGGTCACGGGCCCGCAGTTCGATGGCCCGGTCGGTTTCCGACGACGCGCGATCGGCAAGGTCGGGATGATTGACGTTCTCTTCCTGAAGCGTCTGCAGCGTAACCTTCGATTCACGGAGAATCTCGTCCTTCCATGCCAGCAGCTTGGCGCGGAAATACTCGCGCTGGCGCTCGTTCATGAACGGCTCTTTGTCGGATGGCCTGTAATTTTTCAGCTTTTCCAAATGCATTCCATAGTCGTGCAATGTGCCGGACGACTCGGCGGCGGCCAGACGACCCGGCTGCGGCCGAGCTTATATAGCGGCCCTTTGTGACAGACAATATCGCCACGTCGAAAGACAGTCGCTCCTGAAAAGGAATCCCGGCCTTTTATAACCATCCTACATCTGAAGCCGGCGCAGGTCTGGAACCGGAACCTGCGGGGAACCAACTGCGGTATTGCTGTTACCTCCAAACATTGCCGCTCTCAGCTCTGGCCGGCCTTTGCGAGTTCGACCTCGACGCGCAGTTCGATCTCCGACAATACCGCGTCGAGACCCGCGTCGCCCGAGGATGATTTCAGATCGACGGCGGCAGCGCGCAGCCGCGTCACTGTCGAAGGATCAAAATTACCGGATAAAAGCGCGATCTTGAGATCGTCGAGGATGTCGAGCGCGCTCCTGCCCCGCTGAACCGAACGCTTGCGCCGCTCCGCCGGATCCTCCTCGACGCCCTGCAAGGCCAGCAGCGCGTCAATGGTTGTGGCAGGTTTGGGCGCCGTGGCGGGCCGGTTTTCCGTGGTCGCGGTCGAGTCCGGCAAGGAAAATTCGCTGCCGCCGCTCCGCCGCGCGGTCGTGCCTTGTGTCGATGGCGTCGTTCCGTTCGGTCCATAAATTCGCATGGCGCGCTCACAGAGTTGTGATGGTAACGAATGGCTTTGAGCCGGCGCGCGAAAGCCTGACTGCCGCCGGACGCAGTGTCACGCCACAAATCACGCCGACGGCGGAACCGTGGACCGTTATGGTTAACGAAGCATGAACACCCGGCAGAAACTGCCGATGACGGCAACTTCGCCACCGCCTTCCCTTTGCGCACTCCCGTCCCGCGGCGCCGATCACCTAACGATATCAGTATTATAGAGACCAGCGGCGCGGTGGCACGGACTTCGCATGGTTAACTGCGGATGGTGGCCATGGGAGTGGCGGCCAGCCGCACCGAACCCTCAGCGGGAGCAGAGGATGCCTGGCGTCAGTATTTCGGGGATTGTCCGGGTCGTCATCGCGGCGTTTGTCGCGCTGGCGCCGCTGGGGGCGCCTGCACATGCGACCTCGCGGGTGAAGGATCTCGCGAACATCGAAGGCGTGCGACAGAACCAGTTGATCGGCTACGGCCTCGTGGTCGGCCTCAACGGTACCGGCGACACCCTCAACAATATTCCCTTCACCAAGCAGTCGCTGCAGGCGATGCTGGAGCGCATGGGCGTCAATATCCGCGGCGCCACCATCCGCACCGGCAACGTCGCCGCCGTGATGGTGACCGGCAACCTGCCGGCCTTCGCCACCCAGGGCACGCGGATGGACGTCACCGTCTCCGCGCTCGGCGACGCCAAGAGCCTGCAAGGTGGCACGCTCCTGGTGACCCCGCTGTTGGGCGCCGACGGCAATGTCTATGCGGTAGCACAGGGCTCGCTCGCCATCGGCGGCTTTCAGGCCGAAGGCGCAGCCGCAAGCGTCACGCGCGGCGTGCCGACCAACGGCCGCATCGTCAACGGCGCCATCATCGAGCGCGAGATCGAATTTGCATTGAACCGCCTGCCCAACGTTCGCCTCGCGCTGCGCAATGCCGACTTCACTACCGCCAAACGCATCGCCGCCGCGGTCAACGATTTTCTCGGCACCAAGACCGCGGAGCCGATCGATCCTTCCACCGTGCAATTGTCGCTTCCGAAAGAGTTCAAGGGCAACGTGGTGGCGCTGTTGACCGAGATCGAGCAGTTGCAGGTCGAGCCCGACGTCGTGGCCAAGATCGTCATCGACGAGCGCTCCGGCATCATCGTGATGGGACGCGACGTCCGCGTCGCCACCGTTGCCGTTGCACAAGGCAACCTCACCGTGTCGATCTCCGAAACTCCGCAGGTCAGCCAGCCGAATCCGCTGGCGCGCGGACGCACGGTGGTGACGCCGCGCAGCTCCGTCAGCGTTAGCGAGGACGGCAAGAAACTCGCCCTGGTCAAGAACGGCGTTTCGCTTCAGGAACTGGTCGACGGCCTCAACGGACTCGGCATCGGTCCGCGCGACCTGATCGGCATTTTGCAGGCTATCAAGGCCGCCGGCGCGATCGAAGCCGATATCGAGGTGATGTGATGGACACCCACACTGCCGGCAGCCTGATCGCAAGCGCCTATCACAGCATGCCGCGCAAGGCGATGATGCCGATGCTGAACGGCCGCCCTGACCCGCAGCTCCAGCAAGCGCTGGAAAAAGTTTCCCCGCAGGCCATTCAAAAGGCGACGGCGACCTCGCAGGATTTCGAGGCGATGTTCCTCAATTCGATGTTCTCGCAGATGACCGCCGGCCTGAAGGGCGAAGGTCCGTTCGGCGACACGCCGGGCACCGGAGTGTGGCGCTCGATGCTGACCGAGCAGTACTCCAGATCATTCGCCAAGGCCGGCGGCGTCGGCGTGTCCGACGCCGTCTTCCGCACGCTCATCATGCAACAGGCGAGCCAGACCATGCCGGCGCCGAAGGAGGTTCCATGACGCCGAGATCCCGGGAACCGCAGGCGTCGCCTGCTCCGCCGCCCGTCACGACCCCGGCCGACGCCCGTAGGCTTGCCGACAGCATGCTCGACACCATGAATGCGCTGCTCGCCGTCATCGAGCGCGAAACGGAACTGGTGCGCGCCGGCAAGATTCGCGAGGGCATGTCGCTCGAAAAGCAGAAGAGCGAGTTGTCGCGCCGCTATGCCGGCGCCATCAATCATTTCAAGAACAGCAAAACCTATATGACGCAATCGACACCGGAACTGCTCGCTGCCCTGCAACGCCATCACGATGTGTTCCGCGCGATGCTGCAGGTGAACCTGACAGTGCTGGCGACCGCGCATGCGGTGTCCGAAGGCATCGTGCGTGGCGTCAACGCCGAGGCGCAGCGCCGCTCCGTGCCGCAGACCTATACAGCCAGCGGACAGCGCAGCGCGCCGCCGCGCCAGCACACCAGTCCGATCGCGGTCAGCCGCTCGCTGTAGAGAGATTCAAGCTCGCATTGAGTAGCGGCGACCGACTCGTCCCCCTCTCACGCTTGCGGAAGAGGTCGACCGACGAAGTCGGTTTGGCGTAGAGACCTGAAGTGCCCTTGCCTCAAGCGGCAGAGGAAAGCGCGCGCCAGAGTCTGCTGCAACTGCGATCAATCAGACTAGTTGCTTTTTTTTGTTCGAGCATGATCTTTTCCGAAGACCGGTTTCCACTTCTCGGGATCACGCTCTATTGCGCAGCCAACGTCTTCACCAAAATTGAAAATGCTCTGTACGCGGCTTCGGGAATGACGACGCGTGCTGCGCCCTGCCCGCGCGCTATCGAATTCGGTTTGATTCAAATTGCCGGATTTGCATCAGCAAACCATCGACCATGTTCTCTAACGCGGCGTTGAGACATGGACGCTAGCCTTGCTATCAAAGGGGGACGGGATTTGACTCGAGGGGAGCCCTGAGGAGGCGACCATGGGTACGGATTTTAGTATCAAGCCGATCGGCGCGCCTGTCGCCGCGGCTGCTGTTCAGCCGGCGTCCAGCGCATCTGTCGATGCGGTGGCGACTCAGCTTCCGCCGAGCCAGAGCGTCACGGCGGTAGAGGTGAGCGCGCGCGTGCGTAACGAGCCGCATGCCTCAAGCGATACGCTGTCGCGTCAGGTGATCGTCGATCGCGATGCCGCCTCGATGGTCTATCAGGTCGTCGACAACCGGACGAGTCTGGTCGTGAAGCAATTCCCCGACGAGGCGATGCTGCGGCGGCGCGCCTATTTCCGCGCGCTCGATATGGTGAATGCAGAGCGCGGACAGCCCATCGTAACCGACCGGCGAGCGTAGCCTCGAAGATCAGTTCTGGTGAACATAAGCCTTCTCCAGCGTGCTCGCGCCTGTCGCCGGATCGCTCATGACCGTGCTGACCTGCGCTGTGCCAGCTTTTGTGAGCACGAATTTTGAATCGCCGACCCGGAACGAGTTGTTCTTGATCAGAACGTCCTGATACTTGATCGTGGTGCCATACTGATACTTGGCCTTGGCGCGGAAACCGTTGACGTTCGAAATCGTCACCGAGAACGGCTTCTGGTTGGCGTATTTACCGCTCCAGGTGCCCTCGAAAGCCTCAGGATCGACGTCCACATACTTGCCGGTGGTCAGATTGACGTTCTGTCCTACCGTCGTGTAGTTCGCAGCCAGGATGCTCAAGACATCAGCCATGATCCGGCTCTTTCGATAACGCCCGGCGTCACGCCCGCCCGGACAGACCGGCTGCGAGATTGCAGTTGATGTCGATCAGCGGCTTCAACTTCGCGGGGTCCGGATTGACCTGCATGTCCACCGTCTGCTTCATCACGAAGACGCCGATATTGGCGATGTTCTGACGAACCTCCAGCGGTTGCTGGTTGTTGTCGCTGTCCGCCGCGCTCATGAAGATCGACCACAGGCGGCGGTTGAACAGCAGCGCGTTGTGCATGTTCTTGTCCGGCCCATTCCAGTTGTCGTGGATCTCCTGGAGCTGTCGCGCCGCTTTGAGTAGTGCCTGAGCTTCGATTTCGCGGGGAGAAGACGAGGCCTGAGCCGTCCGGGCGTAGGCTTGAGCAGCATTCGACATTCAAAACCTCGGGGAAAACAGCGGGCGCGCGGACTTCGGCGCTGCTGATATCTCTACCAGAGCCGCCTTTAAAATAAGTTACCCGGTGTTTTCACATGCGTCTAAAAAATGGCAGGTGGATGCTTCCTCCCTTTGTTACCTTCGCGACGGGCGCCACGCCGTCTTGTCGTCCCTTGCGGCTGCCGCGCTCTCCGCGGTCAGCGCAGCAATTGCAATACGCTCTGCTGCGACTGGTTCGCCAGCGCCAGCGCGGACACCGCGATCGACTGCCGGGTCGCCAGCGCCTGACTGTTCGCCGCTTCCTCGTTAGTGTCGGCGAGCGTCAGGTTCGACGATCCGGTCTGCAGCACGTTGATCAGGTTCTTCGAGAAGTCCTGGCGGATCTGCACGATCGACAGGTTGGAGCCGAGCGTCGAGGCCTGCGTGCGCAGCATGTTCGAAGCCTTGTCGAGGCTCGCGATCACGTTGTTGGCCGAGCCGTTGTCCAGGAAATCGGCGCCTACCATCAGGGGCGACAGTCCGAGACCGGCTGCATTGGAGTTGGTGCCGTTGATGGTAAGCACAGACTTTCCGGTTTCGTTGAAGATCAGCTTGAGCTGGTCGCCGTTGAGAAGGTTGATGCCGTTGAACGATGAGTCCGCCGCCGTCGTGTTGATCTGCTCAATAATGTTATTGTACTGATTGACGAGACCCGCGCGCGACGCCTGGACCCCGGGGTCCAGAACAGGCGCGGTGGCGACGAGGCCGTTGAAGGCATAGCCGGCGGCGGCCGCGGTCCCGCCGATCGCGCCGATGGTCGCGGCGGCGGCCTCGTTGCTGGTCGAGATCGTGATGACGCCCGCCGCATTCATCGTGGCCTGAAGATGGTTGGTCGCGAGCTGCGCGTTCAGGTCGTTCAGCGTCTTGACCGTCCCGTTGGTGCCGTCGCCGAACGTAATGCTGGTCGCCACGCCGCCACCGGTTGAACCAATCGTCAACGTCTTGCCGTCGAGGTTCCCCGCACCGCCGCCGCGCGCCGTCGTCCCCGCGGCCAGGCCGAGCTTTGCGAGCACGCCTGCCGGCGTGGAGTCCGTCAGCGTCAGATCCTGCGCGGTGCCGGTGTTGAGCGCTATGCCGCCGCTGCCGTCGACCGACGATGCCGTCACGGTATTGCCGTGCAGCGTATCGATCACGCCCAACAGCGCGCTCAGCGTCTGGTCGATGCCGATGGTGACGTTGCCGGAAGCGTCCGTGGTCGCCGCGCCGGAGGCGGCAAACGTGATGGTCTTGCCATTGACGGAAAAGCTGTCGCCCGCCACCGGGCCGGTCGGCGTCGCGACCGCGCCGTCGGTCAATGCGCTGATCAGCGTCGCGCCGGTTGCGAGAGCGCCCGAGGTGCCGGTCTTCAGGGCGGCACCGGGCGTCGCCGCGGCATTCGAAAATGCCGCCGTGCCTCGCAGGTCCAGCGCGGTGGCACCCGTCACGGGAAGGCTCTCGACCGACGATTTCTGCGAATAGCCGATCTGGGATTGCAGAACCTGATTGGCAACCGACTTCGCCGCATCCACCAGCTTCTGCAGTGAGGTCAGGCCGGTATTGGCGGCCTGCAGCACCTGCACCCCGTTGCCGATGCCGTCAAGCAGGTTGTTGATGTCGTTGGCGCGGTTATCGAGCGCTGCGGCGGTGAAAAAATTGGTCGGGTTGTCGAGCGCCGTGTTCACCTTCCTGCCGGTGGAGAGACGGTTCTGCGTTCTCGCCAGCAGGTCGGCGGTTGACTGCAGCGAGAGCAGATTCTGGCGAACGGATGCCGAAAGGACGATGTCGGTCATGTCTGGCCTTTCCATACCGTGGACGGTCGCCGACAGGCGGCGAAAGCCGGTTCTGGCCGGAAAGGTGAACGAGACGTTTTAATTTATGGTTAACCGGAGATTAATCCGCAGGTTGCCGCGTCCCTCGCCTCGGCTCGCGGCATCCTGATAGAGCATCTGAATCCAAGCGATAAAACGGCAAGGATCCAAAGGGTTTAGCGTAGTGAGCCAAACCGCGGAGCACGGACATGCAAATCGCATCTCGCAAAGCTTCCAGCCCGCTTTCTCAATGGGTTGCCGGACGCTGCTGACACTCCGGCTCAGGATGATGTTTGGCTCGCCCGCACAAAAAAAAAACGGGGGGGTTTCCCCCGCCGTTTCCGTCGTCTGATGAGGTTGCTGGATCAGCGGAGCAGCTGCAGCACGCTCTGCTGCGACTGGTTCGCCAGCGCCAGCGCGGACACCGCGATCGACTGGCGGGTGGCCAGCGCCTGGCTGTTCGCCGCTTCCTCGTTGGTATCGGCAAGCGTCAGATTAGCCGAGCCGGTCTGCAGCACGTTGATCAGGTTCTTCGAGAAGTCCTGACGGATCTGCACCACCGACAGGTTGGAGCCGAACGCCGACGCCTGCGAGCGCAGTGTGCTGGAGGCGTTGTTCAGCTTGTCGAGGATGGTGTTGGCGTTGGCGTTGTCGAGGAAGTCGGTGCCGGCGGTGAGCGACGCTAGCCCGAGCCCCGCGGGGTCGAACACCACGCCTTCGATGGTCAAGGTGGACTTGCCGGTCTCGTTGAACACCAGCTTGAGCTGATCGCCGTTGAGCAGGTTGACGCCGTTGAACGAAGCGTCCTGCGCCGTCGTCTTGATCTGCTCGACCACCTTGTTGTACTGCGCGATCAGGCCTGCGCGGGTGTTCTGCGAGTTGACGTCAGCGACGGGCGTTCCCTTGGTGACATCGACCGTGCCGCCGGTCGCAGTAAAGCCGATCGTATTGTCGGCGCTGGCGGCCGCGACCGACTGCGAAGCATGGTCGTTGGTAGACGTAAAGGTGAGAGTCTTACCGTCGGTCAGCGACGCAACGACACTGACTCCCGCGTCCGACAATGCCTTGTTCAGATCGGCTAGGCTCTTGACCGTGGCTGTGCCGGCAGCCGGATCATACGCAACGGCGGTCCCGCCGATCGTGATTGCGGCCGTGCTGCCATCGGTCTTGGTGAAGGTCATGACGGCGCCGTCAAGCAGGCTCGGCGTTGTGGCCCCACCGGTCAGATCATCGATGGTCGAAGTTGCCGCGGCTCCAGTGGCAGCCGAAGTCCCGACGATCGTCGCAGTGGCCTTGGTGGTGTAGCCCGACGGCGTCTGCAACGCCTGGTTGGCGATCGACTTCGCGGTATCGACCAGCTTTTGCAGCGAGGTGATGCCGGTGTTAGCGGCCTGCAGCACCTGCACGCCGTTGCCGATCGAGTCGAGCAGGTTGTTGATATCGTTGGCGCGGGAGTCGAGGCCCGCGGCGGTGAAGAAATTGGTCGGATTGTCGAGCGCCGAGTTGACCTTCTTGCCGGTGGCAAGGCGGGTCTGGGTCGTCGAGAGCAGATCGGCGGTGGACTGGAGGGAGAGCAGATTCTGGCGAACCGATGCGGAGAGAACGATATCGGACATCTTTCATACCTTTCTGGTGTGAATACACTGACGCTCATAACGCCGAAGTTATTCCTTCGGACGAGGCGCAACAGTGATGTGAAGACTCTAAGAAAGCATGAAACGGATCGTGGACTCGCACGCATGGGCCCGGCCCGAATTACGACGTTGCGGCCGTGGCTTAGAAGGATTTGACGGCAAAGATCGCGGGTGCCGTTTACCAATCGTTAACCTCGATGGGAAAGGATCGCGGCAAGAGCGTACCGCGACGCTCGCAGCGGGCCGCGTCCGCCCGCCACATTTTGCGCGGCGAACGACGCTACCATCCGTTCCGAGCACGCCCCATTTCGCAGGACAACCACCATGGCGCTGAAAGTCGAACTGAAGCCGCATGAACGCATCATCATCGGCGCCTGCGTCGTCACCAACACCGATCAGCGCGCGCGGCTGCTGATCGAGGGCGAAAAGATTCCGATCCTTCGCGAGAAGGACATCCTGACGCCCGAGACGGCGGATACGCCGGCCAAGCTGATCTACCTCGCGGTTCAGCTGATGTACCTGTCGCCGGAGCCGCAGATCAACCACGGCACCTATTTCAGCCTGTTGCGTGATGTCATCACGACGATGCCGGGCGCGTGGCCGATCATCGAAGGCATCAACAACGACATCCTCAACGGCGACCTCTACAAGGCGCTGAAGGAAGTCAAAAAGCTGATCGCCTACGAAAAGAAGCTGATGGAGATGAGTGAGGCCACGGCGGTCCGCACGGAGGCGAGGCAGAAGCGCTCGGCCTGATATCGCGCGCTGCAAAATATTCAGCCGTCATGTCCGCGATCGTCGCGGGCACCCACGCCTTAAAACTCCTGCGAGTTCGGACGTGGATGGCCGGTCCCATAGGCGAGCGAAGCGACGCCGTTCTTCGAACGGCTATAGGCGAGCGAAGCGACGCCGTTCTTCGAACGGCTATGGGCGAGCGAAGCGACGCCGTTCTTCGAACGGCTATAGGCGAGCGAAGCGACGCCGTTCTTCGAACGGCTATGGGCGAGCGAAGCGACGCCGTTCTTCGAACGGCTATGGGCGAGCCTCAGCTTCCGGATACGCGAGCTTCGGTTTCGCGCGCGCCGAATTCAAGCACCGCCGTCACCAGGGCGTCGATATCGCGCATTCCCGTGCGATGGTTGACGATCGCCGCACGGATCGCCAGCCGGCCGTCGAGCGTGGTGGTGGACGGCGCCGCTAAACCTGACTCGTGCAGCGATGCGACGATCTCCGCGTTGACCCGGTCGGCGTCATTGGCGCGATAGCGGAAACACACGATGTTGAGTTGCACCGGCGCGAGCAATTCGAGCTTCGGCTCGGCGGCGATCTTCGTTTCCAGATAGCGCGCCAGCGCGCAGGTGCGGGCGATCATCTCGCCAAGCTTTTCAGTGCCGTAGGCCTTCAATGTGAACCAAGTCTTCAGCGCGCGGAAGCCGCGCGACATGTCGGGTCCGTAATCGCAGGGCCAGGGCGAACCGGCCGCAAGGCCCCGCGTCTCCCGGCGCAGATAGGCCGCCGGCGCCGCAAACGTCCGGCGGTGCTGCTCGCCGTCGCGAACGAGGAGAAAGCCAGCGTCATAAGGTACTTGTCCCCATTTGTGAAAGTCGAAAGCGATGGAGTCGGCGCTTTCGAGCCCGGCCAGCCGCGGCGCAATCTCCGGCGACAGCACGCCAAGCGCGCCGTATGCGCCGTCGACATGCAGCCACAGACTCTCCGCGCGACACAGCGCATGCAGCGCCGCCAGATCATCGATCGCGCCGACGTCGACCGTCCCGGCCGAGCCAATCACCAGAAACGGCGCAAGGCCTGCCGCGCGATCGGCCCTGACCTGCGCGCGCAGCGCATCGATCCCGATGCGATGGCGCCGATCGACAGGAATTCGCCGCAGCGCGTCGGTGCCGAATCCGGCGAGGTCCATGGCCTGCGCGACGCAGCCATGCGTCACAACCGACGTATAAGCGGTGAGACCGCCACCGCGGTCAGGCAGTCCCCGCTCGCGCACCGAGGGTCCGAGCCGTGCCGAGCGCGCCACCAGGATCCCCATCAGGTTCGCCATCGACGTTCCCGTGACGAAGATGCCGCTCGCCGTGTCGGGAAATCCGAACAGCTGCCGCATCCACAGAACGATCTGGCGCTCGACCTCGACCGGAATGTGATCGCGGCCGCCGAGATTGGCGTTCAGGCCCGCAGCCAGCATTTCGGCAAGCATTCCAACAGCGGTGCCTCCCCCGTTCACCCATCCCATGAAGCCGGGGTGAATATTGCCGGGGGCGTAGGGCGCGATGTAGTCGGAAAATTCCCGATAGATTTCGTCGAGATCGCCGCGTGCCCGCGGCAACTCCTCGCGAAAACGCGCGCGCACGTCCGCGGGAATCGGCCGCCACACCGGGCGCTCGCGAACGCCGGCGATGTAATCGAACATATCGTCGAGCATCCGGTGCCCCTGCGCACGCAGTGCGTCCCAGTCGTCCGGATCGAGCGTCTCGCCGGCGTCCGGTGTCGTGTCGGGCCGCGTCTTGGTCATGTCGAGAACGTCCGACGGCTGCACGCGCGCGGCTGCGGCACGCCTTCGAGCGCGCCGCGCCTCACCCACGACGCAGCGCGGCGACGGGGCGCGCACGAAATTTCGAAACTGAGCATGAAATGGTCTTCCTCGCCGCACGCGGCGATCGCCGGCGTCCCGCATCCCGGCCGGCTGATGGATATGGTTGGCGGTATCCTGCCCCGCCAGCCCGAGAGCCAGGCGCGAGAACGCAGCCGAATTCCCCGCTCATCGCGGGCGAACCCTGATTAGCGTAACGCAGCCGGTTTTGGAACGATTATTGGCGGCCCGTCGCGACCGGGCATCGCCGCTTGGGGCTAGCAGAGACTGACGCTGTCAGAGGAATTTCACCAGGCTGAGTTGCGACAGCATCGCGGTGGTCTGGTAGGAGGCTTGCAGATCGGTTTGCAGCGCCAGCAATTGGCTCGCGACCTCGTCGGTGGAAACATTCTCGGCCTGATCGACGAGGTTCTGCATCGTCGCCTGAGTCAGTTTCTGCCGCGCGGTGGCGTCCTTCATCACCGTCTGGGCGTTGGCGAGATCGGACTGGATGTCCTGGATGTTCTGCTGGCCGGGCGTGACCGTCAAATTCTGCGCCACGCGCGAATTGAGCGCCGAGATCTGCCCCGCGCCGTTCGGATCGGTCGGTGACGTCGTCACCGCCGCGAAAAGAGCTACCGATTCCATCACCGAGCGGATGGCATCCTCGTTGGCGCGGATGCCGTATTGAACCGTCACCGACGGATCGACCCGCACCGTCGAGGTCGCGCGCGCCGAGCCGGTGCCCGCATCGCCGGTGTACCACTGCACGGTGTCCGCAGCCGTGCCGTTCACCGCGGCAGTGGCTGTGGCGAGCGTCGCGGGCGGCGTGACATCGACGCGCTGCGGCGGCTTGTCGAAGAAATCGTGCGTCGCGCGGATGGCGGAGGCCGCAACCAGCGACGTCTTTGCCAGCGTTCCGATCGAGCTTGTCAGCGCGGCATTGAGATTGGCTGCGGTCGCCGTCGGCGTGGCCCCGATCGCGAAGCTGCCGGCAGGCGTCGGCACCGCGCTTGACGCCGTCAGTTGCACGGTTTCGCTGGTGCCGTCCGGAAGATCGAAGGTGAAGCTGATCGTGTCGCCGTCAGCCGGATTGCTCGCGCCGAGATCGACCGAAATGGCGGGCGGTGTTCCGGCCGGACCTGTGACGGTAGCTCCCGTCAATGACGATGCCACCGATTGCAGCTTCATGCCGTAGACCGAAGGCGATGCATCCTCCGCAACCGATACCGACGTCGCGGTCGGCGAGGAAATCGCGACGCGGCCGAGGCCGTCGGCGCCGAGATCGGCCTGGTTGCGTTCGGAGATGACCTGCTTCAACCCCGCCTGCCCTGCTCCGTTGCCGTTCAGGATCAGATCGGACGAAGCGACCGGCTGGGTGTAGATCGTGCTGCCGGAAAAGATATAGCGGTCGCCGGCTTGCGTATTGAGAATGCCGACCACCGACGAGAATTCGGCGACCGCGGTCTGCTGGCCCGCGGTCTGACCGGCGCTGTTCAGCGCCTGCGATCCGCTGTTTGCCGCGTTCTGCAATTGCTTTCCGATATCGGACAAAGCCTGCAACGCGGTGTTGGCGACCCCGATGTTGGTGTTGATCTTGGTCATCGTATCGGTGTAGGCGGCGATGTTCGACAGTTGCGCGCGCGCCGCGATGGCGAATCCTTCATTGGCGCCCATGCCCGAATAGGTCGTCGACCTTTTGCCGCTCGTGAGCTGGTTTTGCAGATCGGCCATCTGCGCCTTGAGATTCCGGACCGAACTGCTGAGGATGGTATTGCCGAAGCTGATGCCGTTGATCGCCATGCGAAACGCCCTACACTTGTTTTACAGTTGCGCCTGAAGCAGCGTCTGCATCATGCTCTGAACCACCGACATCACGTGCGCGTTCGCCGCATAGGAATTCTGCAGCGCGATCAGGTTCGTCATCTCGGTGTCGATGTTCACCCCTGCCCTGGCGTTGAACTTCTCCTGCAGCGTGTTGACGACGATGTCCTGGCCCTGCGCCACCTGTTTCGCCGTCGTCGCGGCATTGCTCTGCACGCTGACGAACTGCTGCAGGAACGACGGCAGCGTGCCGGTGAACGGCGCTGCCGTGGACCCGAGGCCGGTATTCGGCGCGTAGCTGAACGTGGCCGAGGTGAGCTGGTCGAAGAGGAAGTCGGAGCGCGTGGTGTCGCCGGCCGGCGTCATCGGCGAGGTGGTGTAGACCGTCAACTTGGAGGGATCGGCGAGCAGCGCGGCGTTGACCTGGATGCGGCCGGCCAGTCCCGTGATTTGCGACGCGGTGCCCGTGATCGCGCCGGTATAGAGCGAGGCGCGGTCGGTGAAAAACGGCAATTGCGGATTGCCCGAGGCGAGCGAGGGCGTGGTCGTGGTGGTCGAGGTCTCGTTCACGGTGGCCAAGCCCGAACTCGTCACCGTCAACGACGAACCCGATGCTGAAAAAGTCAGACGCGACGAGCCGAGCGCCGCGCTCAACTGCGTCGCGACAGACGCAGCGCCGCCCGAGAAGTCGATGCCGATCACCTGATCGTTGGGATTGGATGCGGTGTTCGGAATCGGTCGCGCGCCTGCGTCGTCGACCCGCACGACCGTGATGGTGTGCGAAACGTTGCTGGAGTCGGTGTAGGTGATGTTGAGGCTGTTGCCCGGAAGCACGTTCGAGAGGTCGGACGTGTAGTTTGACGGCGGTCCGGCCGCCGGCGTGCCGCCGGTCGTGACATCGGAGAGCGCGCTCGCGAGCGTCGCCGCCATCTGGTCGACCTGGTTCTGCGCCTGCACCAGCGTCTTGTCGCGCAACTGCACGTCGGCGGCGATCTGGCCGGAGTTGATGCCTTGCGAGGCGATCATGTCGATCTTGGCGCCGTTCGGGAGCTGGCAGATGATGGTGCCGACGCTCGATTTGCTTGGATCGGCATTCCACTGCGAATTCGCGGTAAGCGAGGACTGTGCGTTGAATGTCAGCGTCGACGCCTGCACGCCGCCGACGAGCTGGATCCCCGACGTCGTGAACACCGAGGTCTGGTTGGCGCCGTCGGTGACGGCGCGGATGTCCATCAGCTTCGACAGCCGGTCGATGGCGGCGTCGCGCTGATCCATCAGCGTCGCCGCCGCCGGGTCGTGGGTACTCAGGCTTTGCAGCTTCTGATTGAGCTGCGTGATCTGTTGCATCGCAGCGTTCGCCTGCGACACCGACATCGAGAGGTCCTGTTCGGCGTTGGAGCGCAGCGTCTGGATGCCGTTGGTGGTGGCGTTGAGCTGCTGCGCCAGCGCCTGCGCAGCGTTCAGCACCGAAGACTGCGCCGCCGTGTTGCCCGAACTTGCAGACAGCGCCTGCAACGCGGAGGTGAACCTGTTATAGGCCGCTTCCAGCGTTCCGTCGTTGCCGGGCGTGCCGTAGACGTTCTGCAACTGGCCGAGCACGTTGGCGACCTGGTCGGCGTAGGCGCCGCCGGCGTTCTCCGTGCGCAACTGCGACTGCACATAGGTGTCGAGCGAGCGCTCGACCCCGATGACACGAACGCCGGAGCCGGTGTCGCCGGTCGCCGTCTGGTGCTGGATAAGGGTCTGCGCGACGTAGCCGGGCGTATTGGCATTGGCGACGTTGCCGGAGACGATTGACAGCGCCGCCTGATTGGCGCGCAGGCCTGACATCGCGATGGAGAGGGCCGAACTCAAACTCATCTTTTTGCCCGCTTCAAAACCGGATCAATCCGTTTTAATAATGCTTTATCGCAGGACGTTCAGAAGATCCTGAACCATGCTGTTCGCAGTGGTGATGACCTTGGTGTTCGCCGAGTAAGCCTGCTGGGTCACGATCAGCTTGGTGAACTCGTCGGCGATGTCGGTGTTGGAACCTTCGAGCGACGATCCGCTGATGTGTCCCGCCGCGCCGGCGATCGCGGGTCCGGACTCGTCGGTCACGGCGTAAGCGCCGCCGTCCAGCGCCTTGAGGTAGTTGGTGCCGTTGAAGTGCGACAGCGACACCTGCGCCAGCGAAAGGTTCTGCCCGTTCGAGAAGGTGCCGACCACGATGCCGTCATTGTTGACGGCGACCGACTGCAACTGGCCGGCGGCGTAGCCGTTCTGGTTGATGGTGTTGATGGTGGCGTTGCCGGCGGTGCTGGCATATTGGGTCAGGCCGCCGCTACCGAGATTCAGCGTGAGGTTGCCGAGCGACTGGGTGCCGACGGTGACGCTCGGAATGGTGACGGACGATCCGACCGGGCTCGAAAGCTGGCCGTTGGTGCCGAAGGTGAAGTTGGTGCCGACGTTGATCCACGCCGCCTGCGTGCCGGTGGCATTGGGATCGGCCTGATAGAACAGGTTCCAGGTATCGGTGTGGCCGGCGCCCAGCGAGGCGCTGTCGGTCTTGGCCCAACGCAGTTGCAGGTTTACCGCAGTGCCGGTCGCGTCGTAGACGGTGACCGCGCCGCCGCTGATCGATTGCTGCTGGAAAATTGTCTGGTCGTTGGCGATGACCACGCCGGCGCCCGGCGTGCCGCCGCCGCCGCGCGCGATATTCGTGGTCGCGCCGAAGCCCATCGCGGTCCAACCGGCGGAGGAACTCGTCACCGCCAGATCCTGCGCCGTGCCGGTGTGCAGCGTGATCGCGCCGGTGCTGGCGTCGATGGTCGGCGCCTGGCCCGTGATCGTGCCGATCTTGCCAAGCAGGTCACCGACGGTATCGTCGATACGAACGTGGGTCGCATCCTGCGCGCCAGGCGGCAAGGCGGTGCTGGCGTCGGTGAAGGTGATGGTAGTGCCGTTCACGGTGATGGTGTCGCCGACCGCGAAACCGGTAGGCAGCGAGTCGCTCGGCGCGGTGCCCGACAACAGCGTCGCACTGGTGATCGCGACCTGCGGCGTCTGCTGGTTGGTTGCCGCCGAACCGGTGGTAGGGGTGTCGACATAGGCCGGCGCCGGCGTGCCGACGACCCGCGGATTGAAGCCGCTGGTGAAGTCGGAGGGGTTCAACCCGCCGGCGGCGGTGATGGTCCCGGCGGTCGCTGTCGGGCTCGACGGCGTTTTCGGCACGGAGGGAAGATTGGCGGCGTATTGAACGGTGGTCGTGGCCTGCGCCGGAATGAAGTTGTTCTGGAACTGCAACACCTGCGGCACATTGCCGAGCGGGTTGCCGGTCTTGGGATCGACCGGCACGCCCATCAGGTAATAGCCGGCGCTGTTGACAAGGTTGCCGTTGGCGTTGACCTGGAAATCGCCGCGCCGCGTGTAATAGGTGACGCCGGAAAATACCGGCTGGTTGTCGACCATGCCGGCCGGCGACTGGACATTGAAGAAGCCGTCGCCGGTGATCGCCATGTAAGTGCCGACCGTCGAGGCCGACACCGCGCCCTGGCTGCTGATGGTCGCGACCGAATAGGCGGTCACGCCTCCGGCAGCCTGGCGATTGGGGGTCGTGGAGTCGGGGATCAGATCGCTGAAAGCAGTGGCGATGCCCTTGTAGCCGGTGGTCTGGGCATTGGCGATGTTGCCGGAAATGTTTTGCAGGGCAAAGGACTGCGCCTGCAATCCTCCGACCGAAGTATTCAGTGCGTCGAAAATACCCATGACTCGTCTCCCAACTCGATCCGGACGGCCCGCCGGCAATCAGCCAGACCACGACCGCGGCCGGGAACCACGTCGCAAGCTCCGTGCCAACTGTAAAAAGTGAGTTGTTTCAGCGCGGTGAGATGAAGGTCCCGACTCCGGAGCCGGAGCATTCTTGCCCGACGAGGCAACTCTTGCCGGGCGGATTGCTTCCGAGGAGGTGACGGAAGCAGGATCGCCGGCGCCCGTTTTCAGGGCGCAAGGCGGCATTCTTCATGACGCCTCACATAAGCGGGACCGTCACGACCGGATCGTCTCAAGCGCCGCCTGCCGTGACGGCCCCGGCTCTGCGACGCATCGCTCGCCCGCTGCACCGCGTCCGGGACACGGCAAATGCCGACGCTACGTCGCCGACGGTGCCGCCGGATGGAAGACAAGCGCCAATCCGTCCATGCAGTAGCGCAAACCGGTCGGCTTCGGACCATCGTCGAAAACATGGCCGAGATGGCCACCGCAACGACGACAATGGATTTCGGTGCGGGCCATGCCGAACGTGCTGTCGGTGGATTCGCCGACCGCATTGGGAAGCGGCTTCCAGAAGCTCGGCCAGCCGGTGCCGCTCTCGAATTTCGTCTCGGACGAATAGAGTGGCAGATCGCAGCCGGCGCAGGCGAATGTGCCCTTGCGATGCTCCTTGAGCAGCGGGCTGGTGAAAGGCGGCTCAGTGCCGTGCTCACGCAGGATGTGGTACTGCTGTGGCGTGAGCTGCGCCCGCCATTGGGCGTCGGTCTTTTCGATCTCGAAGGTCTGGGCGGTTTTTGTGTCGGCCCGGGCCGGCTCCCCGCGCAGCCAGCGCAAGCCGAACAGGCCGGCGAGAGCGGCGGCGGATGCGAGCAGGACACGGCGGTCGATCATGGCTGTCTCCCTGGCTATCGGGAACCGGTTCAACTGCATCAATATGGGCTCGCCCGCCGCGAAGCCATACGAACGCGCCTGGCATTTTCTCACTTTCCTGCGAGGCAAGACCTCCGGAGTTTGTTCCCTCACCCCACGACGTCCGACCTCTCCCGATGGGGAGAGGTGAAGAAGATCGACGACTCCCGGCCTTGAACGATTCCAGAGCATTCCCGCTTTGGATGTAATCCACGCGACCGGTATCCGCTTCGCTCGAAAACGCCAGCTCCCGTCTGCGTGCAGAGATCAAGTACCGCTCTCATTTGGCGGCACCCGATGCATCGACGGTCGCGGCGGCCGCGTTCCCCCCTGGCGACTGGCCTCGGCGAGTTTGATCTCGCGTGCCCGCGCCCTGATGCGCGAGCGTTCGCGATAGCGCGCAAGCCCGCCGGCAGCAGTGGAACGCGCCCGCTCCGCCAGGCCGATGGCATAGCCGGCGGCGCGTCCGATGTTTCCGCCGGCCCATACCAGTTCGAACGGCGAGAACAGCCGCCAGCGGTCGTCGCCTTCCAGCATGCCGCCGGCGACCAGTTGCCCGGCCATGGCGGACGTATTCAATCCCTGCCGGCCGAAACCACTCGCGACCCACAATCCGGGCAACAGCCGGCCGATCTGCGGCATGCCATGCACGGTCTGTCCGATGGCGCCGGAGAAGACCTTCGCGATCTCGACCTCTCCGAGCTGCGGAAAGATCGTGCGGATGCGCCGGCGGATCGCCCCGGTCTGGCGCTCGGATTGCGCGTCCCAGGTGGTTTCCGGGCTGGCCCACATCAGCCTGTCGCCGCCGACGATCCGGAAATGATCGATGCCGTCGGTATCGATGACGGAGCCCTGAAACGTCACAGCCTCGGCCAGCCCCGCGCCCAGCGGCGCGGTGACGGCGGCATGGCGCCAGACCGGCACCAGCGTATCGGATAATCGCCGCAACGCATCTCCAAGATGGATATTGCCGGCAAGCACGAGGTGGGATGCCCGCAGACGCGCCCTCGGCGTGACGATGCGCTTCCGAATCCCGAACGGATCGATGCTGACCACTGGCGTGTCCTCGAAGATGCGCGCGCCGGCGTTGCGCGCGAGGTCGGCCAGTCCGTGAACGTACCTGCGCCCGTCGATCTGGAAGGCTCGCGGATAATGGATCGCATGAAAATACCGGCCCGTGCGCAAGGTGTCGCGGACGCGATCGACCTGCCATCCCTCCACCTCGGTCGCGAAATCCTCAGCCAGCATTTGCAGGCGGCTGATCAGCCGTTCACCCGTATCGACATTGGAGACTTCGAGCGCGCCTTCGCTCAAGCCGAGCCCGGGAATGACGTGTTCGGCGGCATGGGCGCGAACGTAGTCGGAGCCCGCTCGCGAGAGCGACCAGAGTTCGCAGGCGTCATCGAAACCCACACGCGCGATCAGATCGGAAAGCGGAAGCGCAAAGCCCGGCATCACCGTGCCGAGATGGTGGCCGGACGCGCTCCATCCGACATGGCGTCCCTCGAGGACGATGACGTCCGCGCCCGCCCGCGCCGCCTCCAGCGCCACGGTAAGTCCGGCGAGACCTGCCCCCACGACACAGACCTCGACGTCGAGATCGACGGTCAGGCCGACACGGTGCGGCGCAGCGACGGTGGAAGCCGCGTCGGGACCATCGGCCGCACCTCCGCTCCCCGAAGTCATCGCATTTCCCTGTGGAGTTCTGGATTTGACATTCGCGTCCGTGCTTACGGCGAAGCGGGCCCCCCTCCACTACCCCCGTCACCTTGTCGCGCGCAAGGTTGTGGATTAAGCCGCAGGACCAGTACCCCTATCCAGCGTTCCCCGTCGATGTATAGGATGTTGAAAAAGCTTTTGCCGTCATGCCCGCAGCCGCGCCAGCGGCTGTCGGGAAACCGGTAACACGAAGGCTATGAAGACTGGCTTTCCGGGTTGGTCGCGGAGCCATCGGGCCGCACTTGGCGCGAACCCGTTGGCGACGGCTCGAAAATGACGCGGGAAGGAACTTCCCGCAAACGCCGAATCGAGGCCACATCATGCGCCGCCTGTTGCTGCTTCGTCACGCCAAAACCGAAAGCGACGCACCCAGCGGCAGCGACCGAGACCGTCGGCTCAGCCCGCGCGGCCTCAAGGACGCCGCCGAACTCGGGGCCTGGCTTGCCGGTCAACGATCTCTCCTTCCCGATCTGGTTTTCATTTCAACCGCAGTGCGGGCGTGCGCGACCTGGGATATCGTCCAGCAACAGATCTCGGACGAGGTGTCTCAGGAGCTTGCCGCGCGTCTGCCGGACCTGTACGGCGCCGCGCCGACGCAACTGTTGGCGCTCATTCGTTCGGCCGCCGCACGAAACTCCAGACGCCTGATGATCGTCGGACACAATCCCGGCCTGCATGAACTCGCGCTCGGCCTGACCGGCGGCGGCGACGCGGCCGGGCGCGCGGCGCTGGCCCGCAACCTGCCGACCTCGGGACTGGTGGTGATCGACTTCGCCATCGAGAGGTGGGACGATGTTGCATTTGGAGGCGGACGGCTCGCGCAGTTCATCAGCCCGAAACTTCTGAAGGAGGCTTAGCGCCGGCGCTCATGGCAGCAAATCCTGCGGCAGCGCATCGAAGGTGTAGGCGCGCGGCCTGTTGCGACGCATGAAGCCGCCGATCTGCCAGCCGAACAACGCCGACAGCCCGACAATAAACAGCGCGCCCGCCCATTCACCCGTGACCAGCGCCCGCACCAGCAATGCGGCCATCGCCGCCGCCAGTAACGCCAGCGCGCCCGCGCCGGCAAAATAAAGGACGGGATTGAGACCGGCCACGAGTGAAGCTCGCCCGCCGTGTTCGGCGAGCCGCCGGTGCAGTTCGACGATGAAGGCGCGATAACCGTCGTCCTGCGCGGCCATCAGCGCCAGCGTCTGCCAGGTGGTGGACATCACAGTGATGCAGCCACCGCCGCGATGCTGCATGTCAGTGCGGAACCGTCGCGACTGCATCGACATCGGCCGGTACGACATCCGCACAACGGCGATGTCCGTATAACGCCATGTCCCCGACCTGCGGCCGGCCTGCCAGGATATCTCGTTATCCTCCAGCGCAAACCGATGCGCCGATCCGATCAGCGACGCCCGGTAGGCGTAACCAAGAGCTGGCGACGACGTTTCGGGCGGCGGCACGATCGGGATCCTTCGTTCAAGGTCCTGCGTTCAATGTCCTGCGCAAAATTCTTTGCGCACAATTTCTTGCTCACAATTTCTTGCTCGCAATGCGCATTCTATTCTACAAATCCTCCGATGGCTGAAACGGCTTATTTTCCGCGTCACCTGATTCTCGGCAGCGCGATGGTGTCGGGCATCTTGCTCGCGCTTGCCGTGCATATGCTGGGCGCACAAATCGGCCTCGACCTCGGCGGCCTCTGGCGCACTGATGCAAATTCGAGAGAGTTCATACCGGCGGGCGCTGCGATCGCATGGTGGCTGGTGGCAACGGCCGGCTTCTCCGGCAGCTATTTTGTCGCGACACTGATGCACAGTGCGCCGTCCGGCCGCATTCAGCAACGGCTGCGACAGTTCCTGATCGCCATCGCCGTGCTGTTTCTGGCGGGTGCGGGACAGGCCGCCTCTGCGCCGGGCGCAGTACCGACGCTCGCAAGCCTCATTGCAGGACTCACCGTGCTCGGCCTCGGCACGGCGATGGCTTTCTGCGGCGCGTATTTCGCCCTCCGCAAGAGCTGACGACGCGCGCGGCTTGTCGCTGACCCCGGCAGCGGACCTGTCACGCAGAATCTACACGGATTGTTTCCAGGCGCAACAAGCTGACGCCATGCGACCGACGCACCAATCCGGCCGGCTTTGTATATCCCCCATGGAACGACGCTCAAATAGTCCATGGAACCGGAGAAATTTTATGCCTATATGCATGCGATGATTGTTGCGCGGACCGCAGCAGCAGGTGCATGTCGTGATGATTTTTTCGATCGATGCCGACACATGGCCGCATTCGGACCGTGAAGAGGCCTCGTCGAGCCAGCACACCGTTTTATCTTGTGGATTTTTCGCGTATGAGTGACCGAACAGCCGCTTGCCCTCTTTCTCTCCAATCGGCTCCCAACATATTGCCGGCCTGCCGGGAGGACGAATGCATCGGCTGCTGAGCGCGCTTCAACGCGGCTTCAAGGAACGGATCGGCTGGAAGCGGCTTGGTATTGTTGCGAGCATCGTCATTATCGCATTCGCGATCACGACTCTCGTCCGCACTCTCAAAGGCGTCGACACCGGCGCCATCCTTACCGCCCTGACCAAGAAGTCACCGCACGAGATCACCCTGGCCGCGCTTTGCGTGGTCGGCGCGTTCTGTACGCTGACATTCTATGATTTTTTCGCGTTACGGACGATCGGCAAGGATCACATCCCCTACCGCGTCGCCGCGCTCTCGGCCTTCACGAGCTACACGATCGGCCACAACATCGGCGCCACTGTCTTTACCGGCGGCGCGATCCGCTTCCGCATCTATTCGGATTACGGACTCAGCGCGCTCGATGTCGCCAAGGTTTGCTTCATCTCCGGGTTGACGTTCTGGCTCGGCAACCTGTTCGTGCTCGGCATCGGCATGGCCTGGCACCCCTCCGCCGCAAGCGCGATGGACCTGCTGCCGCCATCCGTCAATCGCCTGATCGCGCTCGGCTGCCTCGCCGGCATCGCGATCTATCTCGTCTGGATCGCCACCGGCCGCAACCGCCGCGAACTCGGGCAGAACGGCTGGAAAGTCGTGATGCCTTCGGCGCCGCTGACGCTGGTGCAGATCCTGATCGGCGTCGTCGATCTGGGTTTTTGCGCTTCGGCGATGTACCTGCTGATGCCCGCGCAGCCGCCGATCGACTTCGTGTCGGTGGCGGTCGTCTTCATTCTGGCAACCCTGCTCGGCTTTGCCAGCCACGCCCCCGGAAGTCTCGGCGTGTTCGATGCAGCGATGCTGGTCGCCTTGCCGCAGTTCGGCAAGGAGGAGTTGCTGGCGACGCTCCTGGTTTACCGCATGCTCTACTTCATGATTCCCTTCGCCCTCGCCATCGCCATCATGGGCGCACGCGAGCTCTGGCTCAACGTCGTGCAGCCCTGGCAACAGCGCCGCTTGACCCACGCCAATGGCGGCGATGACCACGGCGCCGATAAACACAGCGCCGATGCCTGTCCCGGTCACGGCGTCGTCGATGACGCGGCCCCGCAGCAACCGAACGCGGTCAAGTCACGGGTCTCGCAGGACTGAGCGCGCGCGAACGCGTAGCCGGTCACCGATCTTTATCCATGCCCATAAGATTCTTGCCGACTGGAGCGCGCCGCCCGACTCTCCGTTCGGAAGAATGCGATATCTCTTGCCGGGCACCTTAAGTCGGGTAAGGTGCTCGAGCGTTTCGGACTGTTGTCTTTTTCGGAGAATTTCGAATGAGCATGTTGACGCGATCAGCGTTCATCCGATTGGGTTTGATGGCTCCCCTCGCTCTTCCTTTCATGACACGAACAACGCGCGCGCGAGCCGACGACGGCGAAGCAAGCTGGCAATCTCTCACGGACGACGCATCGCGCGCCGACCTCTTTGCGAAGGAGGTCATTCCGTTCGGACTGCGCGAAGAGCAGACCGGGGGGCCCGTCACGCTGGCCATTCCCCCGACGTTCAATTTCCCCGACGACGCGAAATTCGACCGGATTGAAAACAAGCCGAGAGTGAACTCGATCTTCGGCATCGATATCAGCCATCATCTGCGGACCGGAATGGATTTTTCGCTGCTCAAATCGCAACGCGTCGGATTCGTCTACTGCAAGGCAACCCAGGGCGTGGGCTTCAAGGACAGCAAATTCGGCGACTTCTGGAAAACGCTCGGCGCGCTTCCGACCGGCGACCGCGTTCCGCGCGGCGCCTATCATTTCCTGTCGTCCGACAGTCCGGGGAAGGATCAGGCCGATCGATTCCTCGCCTATCTACGTCTGCACGGCGACATCCGGCCGGGCGATCTGCCGCCGGTGCTTGATCTCGAGTGGGACGTCGTTGCCGGCAACCCCGACAAATGGCGGGGGCGCGGCAAGCAATACATTCTCGACATGACGCTCGGCTGTCTCCAACGTCTCAAGCAAAGCACGGGGCGGACGCCAATCATCTATACCGCCAAGGCGTGGTTCGGCGACACCACGATCCCGCTGTCGGAGTTTTCAAAATTCGCCGGCTACCCGATCTGGATCGCGGACTATAACAACAGCCGCAAGCTCAGCGAAAAACCCGCGGTCCCTGCCGGCGTGAAACCCCTGATCTGGCAGTTCAGCGACCGCGCATTGCTGGCTGCCGGGTACAACAGCGGTCTCGACGCCAGCATCTTCTACGGCACAGACCAGGAATTTCGCGCGGCTTTCGGCATTTCATAACGGCCGGAAAGACAACGGGGTGTGACGTTGCGCGGGCTGAAGACATGGTTGCGGCGCCGGAGGAGACCGAGCGCGACGGCGATCGCCTCATTGGCAATGGCGGCGGCGCTGGTCCATGCCGATGCGAGCATGGCCGCGCCCTGCGCCAGCGGCGCCTCGCCTCCGAAGTCCGAATGGTGCGATTACTTCGTCGAATACGTTCCGCGCGGGCAGCGGGCCGTCGATCCGCGCATCAGCTCGCGGTTTGGCGACGCCGCTCCGGGCGATCCGGATATACGAAGCTTTGCTTTCGTGATCAGCATATCGAAATACGACAATCTGATCGACCCGAAGGACAGGAACCTCACCGGCGTCCGCAACGACCTGCCGAATATCATTTCCTTTCTGAAAGAGCAGCAGTTCGACGAGATCATCGTTCTCAAGGACGACCAGGTCACGCCGGAGACAATCCGTGATGTTTTCGACCTCTATCTGATCAAGCAGATCCGGGCCAATCAGGGGCGTGCGCGTTTCCTGTTTGCGTATGACGGGCACGGCGCGCCGCCGTCCGACCCCAGCCTTCCAGGCGGGCTCGCCCTGTCGTCCATTATCGGCGCGCAGGACTCAAACCCGGACCACAGCTTCCCGCTGGACGAACTGGCGCTGAAACTCAAGACCATCGCGACATTTTCGCTGCAGTCGCTGGCCCTGCTGGGATCGTGCTATTCCGGCGGCGTATTGTTTCCCTATCGCAGCAGCAACTACGACACCACCTATTCGCTGAGGCCAGGCGCGCACGTGGTCGCGGCGGCGCGCAAGGATGAACTCGCCATTTCATACCCGGACGGGCGCGCCACGTTCTTTTTCGATTCGATCATCAGCGCGGTGCGCCAGTCGAAGCAGCCCGAATACACCTTCAGCTTCGACACAACGGCCGACACCGTGGTTCTCAACAATGCGATCGTCCGGCTTGGAGACGTCGTGAACGCCATCAACGACGCGCTGGAGAAACTGCAAGGCCAACCCTATCCGCGGCTTCGCATCGCCGAAATGGCTCCAAACAAGAATTTCGAGGGCGCGTTCTTTTTTCTGATCAATCAGGCGCCGACCATCGCCCGCGTGGCCAATCAACTCGACACCGCGCATGGCGGTTTCCGGAGCGGCTACCGCGGGCGCGCCAATGGCAACAGCGCCGGCGGCGCTTTCGGAAAATACCTCAAGTCCGACCTCGACTCGAGGTCGATGGCCGCGATCGAAAAAACCCGATCGGAGCTTGTCAGAAGCGCCATCGTCAAACCGGCGTCGATCGACGGCAACACCGGCAGTTCGATCAAGGGCAAGCCCGCGATCGTGATCTTCAACGTCCCCGAAACCTACCGAATCCGCGGCGTGGACCTGAGCCAAGACAACGGCAAGGTCGACTTCAGGAAGCTGCGCGATAACGATATCCGCTTCGTCTATCTCCACGCCACGCAGGGCGCCGGGCTGGTCGATCCGGCCTTCCGGTCCTATCGCGAACAGGCGGCCAAAGCCGGCCTGCTCACCGGTGCGTATCACGTCTTCAGCTTTTGCCAGCCGGTTGCGGATCAGATGGCCAACCTGAAAGAGGTAATTCCGGCCGATCCCGCCGCACTTCCCGTCGCGATCGATGTCGAATGGGTCGGCAGGCCCGCTCTCAAGAGCGAGGAAACGTGCAACGCCCCCGGCGACATTCGCGCCCGGCTGCACGATCTCGCCGACGAGATCCAGCGCTACACCGGCAAGCTCCCGATCTTTTACGCCGCGCCCCAGGCGATCCGCGGGTTGTTCGACGCCTCGTTCGATCGCTATTCGCTGTGGATCGCATCGTATTCGGCGGACGTGGCCAACAAGGCCGTTCCCTCCAGAAGCAGCAATCCGTGGACGCTCTGGCAGTTCACCGACAGGGCGCAATTCCCGGGCACCAAGAAGCCGGTCGACCTCAACGCATTCTTCGGCAATGAGGCCCAGTTCGAGGCATTCAGGGAAGGCAGGAGCAACGCCGCTCTCGCGGCGACCCGGACCAGACCAAGAAGGTAAGGTTGCCGGACGCGGGGAATCACGACAGGGATGTCCGGCGTCGCGGATCCGCCCCCGGGGCCAGCCACCGCATCGCGCCGCCTATCCGGCAACATTGACGAGGCACGAACTCCGCGATCCACGCCGAGCCTCTTATTTCCGCCAAAACTATCGCGTCAAAACTGCTCATGACCCGCACGTCCTCCTTCGCCCGGATCGCTTTGATTTTGCTCGGCATGCTCGCCGTGCAACAGGCGGTCGCACAGCCCGCGCCCGATGAGCCCGATCCATACCGTCCCGCCGCATCGGCCCAGAGCCAGCCTGCCGGCGGAATGGAGATTTCGTGGGAGGTCCGTAACCGTTTCCGGCTGTTCCGCGAGGAGCGCGACTTTCAGATCCACGTCGCCGCCGAACGCAATCAGAGCATCCTCGCAGCCGAGCAGGCGCTGGAATTGCAAAGCGACGGCCGCGGCTGGGCCCGCAACGCCGTGAACCGGCTTTGCATCGATCTCGGCGGCCATATCAGCGAACCCTGCACCCGAGACAAGATCAAGGAAAGCTACCTCACGCCGACGGAGCATCCGGTCACCGTGCGCCTGACCGGCGCGATTCCGGTCGGCGCGGTGTGCGCCTGGTCGTTCGACGACGGCGACGGCCCGCGCACCACGACGCAGGACTGCGCCGAGCCAATCGACTTCCGCGCTCGCTATGGCCGCGCCACTAATGCCACCGTCGATGTGACGAGCGGGAGCGACGCACCGCAGCGCCTGATGACCCAGATCAAGGTGCGCGACATCCTCATCGCCGGTCTTGGCGATTCCATCGCCTCGGGCGAAGGCAATCCGGACCGCGCCATCGCGCTGTCGGACGAGGGCTTCTGCTTCCGTTCCTATCTCGGCGGCGCGGCGGACGAGTATTACCGGCCGAGCCGCGCCGGATACAAGGGCGGGCGCGCCTGCGGTACCGCCGGCCCGCTCCAGACCTGGCAGCACTATGGCGCGCTGTGGCTGAACGCGGCCTGCCATCGCTCGCTCTACAGCTACCAGACCCGCACCGCGCTTGCGCTGGCGGTGCGGTATCCGCACATTGCCGTGACCTACCTGCCGCTCGCCTGCACCGGCGCCAGTATTCCCGACGGCCTGCTCGGCTCGCAGCGCGCACGCGAATGCCTGTCCTCGGCGAAGTGTCAGGGCACCGTCAACGGCCAGGTCGCCGAACTGCGCGACGCGCTTGCGGCCGCGAAGCGTCGCCAGCCGGACCGCAAGCTCGATCTCGTGCTGCTCACCATCGGCGCCAACGACATCAATTTCTCCGGCCTCGTCTCCGACGTCATCGTCGACGCGCCGACCGAGCGCGCGCTGTTCAAGCGCGGCGGCCTGATCGAGTCGGTCGACGATTCACGATCTGGCCTGGTGCGCGACCTGCCGCAATCCTTCGGCAAGCTCCGCGCCGCGTTGAAGCCTCTGGTGGGCAACGACCTGTCGCGCGTGGTGTTCGTCTCCTACGCCAACCCGGCGCTGGCCAACGGCGGCGCGCCCTGCTCCGGCGGCAAGGCCGGCTTCGACGTGCATCCCTCGTTCAACGCCGACCCGCGGCGGCTTGCCGAGGTCACAGGCTACGTCCAAAACGAATTCCTGCCGCGGCTGAAGGCGATCGCGCTCTGCCAGTCCGGCGTAATCTGCCGCGATCCCGACAGCGACCGCATGACGTTCGTCGCAGCGCATCAGGCTGACTTCGCCGATCACGGGTTTTGCGCGCGCTCCGCCAACGATCCCGAATTCGACCGCGCCTGTTTCTCGGCCAGGGGCGACAGCTTCGTCAGCGACATCGTAGCGGCGCCGCAGCAGCCCATGACCTGCGGGCAGCCGGCGAGCGACTTCCGCGCCTATCTGCCGCGCGCACGCTGGATCCGCGACGCCAACGACAGCTACTTCACGGCGATGACGTATCCGCAGGCGCTGCCCGCATCGATGCAACCCTCCGACATCCACGACGCGACATGGGGCCTGCTCTCCGCGGTGTATGGCGGCGCGATCCACCCGACCGCCGAGGGTCATGCCGCGATGGCTGACGCGGCAATGCCGGCAGTGGAGGCCGAACTGCATCTCAATGCAGCCGACGGGAGCACCGTGACAGGCGAGCCGCTGCCGCCGCTCGCGCTGCCTCCTGCACTGATGGCTCCGGCCCCGCCTGCCCCGATACAGCCGCAGCAATAGCGGTCATCTGAGCATTCAGGAATTCCCGAGAGTCTTTCTGCTTCTGACAGAATCAGAAGCGGAGCTCTATGTTTTTGATTTGACGCGTTTTCCTCACGCGAACCGGTATCCACTTCGCTCGAAAACGCTGCAGGGGCCTCAATTCACCCCGAGCTTCTTCTGCAGGCTCGATGACGAGGTGGTGTACTGGAACACCAGTCGCTTATCCGGATAGACGTAGCGATGCGCCTTCTGCGCCATCAGCGCGCCCTCATGGAAGCCGGAGAGGATCAGTTTCAGCTTGCCGGGATAGGTGTTGATGTCGCCGATCGCGAAAATACCCGGCACGTTGGTCTCGAACGACGCCGTCTCCACCGGGACCAGGTTGTTCTCAAGCTGAAGCCCCCAGTTCGCGACGGGCCCGAGCTTCATCGTCAGCCCGAAGAACGGCAGCATGGTATCGCAACTGATCGTCGACATCGCGTTGTCGCTGCCCTTCACCTGCGCGGCGGAGAGTTGTCCGTCCGCGCCCTCCAGCGCGGTGACCTGACCGATCTTCAGATCCATCTTGCCGTCGGCGACCAGCTTGCGCATCTGCTCGACGCTATGGGGCGCGGCGCGAAAATCGTCACGGCGGTGCAAAAGCGTGATGCGCTTCGCGAGCGGATGCAGGTTGAGCGTCCAGTCGAGCGCGGAATCGCCGCCGCCGACGATCAGGATATCCCGGTCGCGAAACTGCTCCATCTTGCGCACGGCGTAGAACACCGAGGTGTTTTCATAAGCCTCGATGCCGGGCACCGGCGGGCGCTTCGGCTGGAACGAGCCGCCGCCTGCCGAGACTACGACGACCTTGCACTCGAATACCTTGCCGGCGTCGGTGGTGACGCGGAATCCCGGGTCGCCGATCTTCTCGATGCTTTCCACCATCTCGTTGAGATGGAATGTCGGGTCGAACGGCTTGATCTGCTCCAAAAGCGCCTCGGTGAGGCCCTGGCCGGTCACCAGCGGAATGCCGGGAATGTCGTAGATCGGCTTCTCCGGATAAAGCTCGGCGCACTGTCCGCCGATTTTGTCCAGGATGTCGACAAGATGCACTTTCATATCGAGCAGACCCAGTTCGAACACCGCGAACAGTCCGCAAGGGCCCGCACCGATAATCAACACATCCGTCTTGATCGCTTCGCTCATATCGAAATTCTTTTCCGTTCAAATATTTCAGACCGCGCCAGACGATGCCGGCGGCGGTTGTCTGCTGGTGAGAGGTGTCTAGGCCTGCCGTTCCGGCGTCATGACCACGAGGCCATCGAGTTCATCGCTCACCTTGATCTGGCACGACAGTCGCGAATTCGGCCGCACATCGTAGCCGAAGTCGAGCATGTCCTCTTCCATCGGCGTCGGCTTGCCGACCTTGTCGGTCCAGGCCTCGTCGACATAGACGTGACAGGTGGCGCAGGCGCAGGCGCCGCCGCATTCGGCCTCGATGCCCGGAACGGCATTGCGAATCGCCGCCTCCATGACGGTCGCGCCGTTCTCGACGTCAACGGTACGGGTTTCGCCGGAATGGTCGACAAAATTGATCTTGGTCATGGGTGCAGTGCTGCCGAACGTAGATCTCATGAGGAACGGTTCGGCTGTCCTATAACGAAACGATCCGGCCAGCGCCAGCGTTCGGCGCAAAAAGGCAGGCTATTCGTCAGGGATCGCCGGCGGCCTCAGGAGCGGCGCAGGATCGTGTCGATCGCTTCGCGGGCCCGGCTGATGGCATGATCCAGCGCCGCCCGTGGCTCCTGCGTATCGGCGCCGTTGCGCAAAGCAGTCTCCAGATCGGCGGCCGCGGCCGCGACGTGAACCGCGCCGATCGCCCGCGCCGAGCCCTTCAGCTTGTGCGCAAGGGCCACGGAGTCCGCCGGGGTTTGCGCCAGGGCGGCGGCGAGCGACGCTGCCTGGCCTGCGAACATGGCCAAAACCTCGCGCTCCAGACCGCTATCGCCAAGCGTCATGCGGCGGAGATGGTCGAAATCGATCGGGCCATCGTCAGGAACCAGTGGCGGCGACGGCATCCAGGCAACCTGCTCAAGAAAATACGGCATTGCTGCAATCCGGGGCCGCTGTCAGAATAAGCTGCCGCGCGGCCTGCCGCCCAGCCAATCACGGTACTGGTTAACGGAACGTTTCGCGTACGGATCGCGGGGGTCGGCGAGACTCCGGCGAAATCCGACCTGCCATCAATTATTTCGGAGTTCGAAGCGGTTCGCAGCCCGCCGTTAACGATGATTAAGAATGATTAAAATTGTATTAATCACTCCCATTTCATTCGAGACGCCAAGCCAATAGGATGTTGGAGGGAAGTGACCGACAAGACGGGCGATGGCGGCGGCCGCGTCCGGAAAACCGGCTTGGGGCTCGGCGTCGGCGACCGGACTTGCAGCGCGACGCGAACTTGCGGGTTGCTAAACACGAGGGCGTGGACTGACATGGCGAACAATCCCAAGAAGATCAAAGATCCAACGGAGGTCGCTCTTTCTGCCATTCAGGAGGCGCTGAACGTCGGTGAGGCGTCAGCGGGCAATCCGGACCAGACCCGCACCGACCTCAGCCCCTTCGCCCCCGCGATCCACGGTGAGGACGGATTTGACCCCCGCGCCACCACGGACCGGCCGCCGTTCGGCGCCTCTGAATTCGGCGCTGCCGAAGACGAGGCACCACTCTTCACGCGGCGGCCCGCCAACGACGACCGCGAAACGATCGGACAGATTCTCCAGGCGATCCAGCAGGGCCGCCCCGCCCGCAATATCTATACGCTCGCCTCGCTTTTCGCGGGCATCTGGATTCTCGGCGCCGGCTTTCTGACCATCAGCTTCCTGCCTTCGCTGCAGGCCGCGATGGGCCAGGGCAGCGGCGGCATGCTCGCCCTCGCCGGCCTGATCGCCCTGTTTTTTGCTCCCGTGCTGCTGTTCTACTTTTTAGCAAGCCTGGCCTGGCGCGGTCAGGAACTCCGCATGATCGCGCAGTCAATGGCGCAGGTGGCCATCCGGTTCTCCGAGCCGGAGGGCCTCGCCAGCGACTCGGTGGTGACGGTTGGACAGGCGATCCGGCGCGAAGTCGCCGCGATGGGCGACGGCGTCGAGCGCGCCATTGCGCGCGCCGGCGAACTGGAAGCCCTGGTCGCCAACGAGGTCGCCGCACTGGAACGCGCCTATTCCGACAACGAAGTGCGGATTCGCGCATTGCTTCAGGATATCGCGCTCCAGCGCGACAATCTCGTCGGCCAGGCCGAGCAGGTCCGCAGCGCCATTTCGGGGGTCCAGATCGACCTGCGACACGATATCGCACTGATCAGCGATGCCATCGCCGCACGCGTCGACGAGGTTGCAAAAGGCATTACCGGTGCGCTGGAAGAGCGCGGCGAGCACATCACGACGGCGCTCAGCAATGCCGGCGACAATATGATCCTCGCCCTCGGCGAACGCGGCGGCGACCTGCTCGATCGGCTTGAGGAAGCCAGCGCCGAGACAGCGCGCGCGGTACTCGACGCGAGCGAGCGCCTGACCAGCAGCCTCAACTTCAAGACCGGGCACGTCCACGACGAGTTCTCCGATCTCGCCGACCGCGTCCAGGAGATGCTCACTGAACGGGTCGACCGGATCACAAACGACTTCGAGCAAAAGTCGGCGTCCATTGTCGAAGGAATTTCCGACCGCACCGAACAGGTTCATGACTCGCTGAAGAGTTCCAGCGACTCCCTGCTGGTGGAGCTTGAGCTACGCGGCGTCGACCTCGCCGGCAAGATCGACGAGGCCGGCAATCGGCTGGCGACGCGGATTCTGTCATGCGGCGACAAGGCGGGCGAAGCCCTCGACGTCACGGTCAATACGCTGGTGGCCAAGGTCGCCACCCAGACCGAAACCGCGCACGATACGCTCAGCCTCCAGATGAGCGCGTTCGACCAGCTCATGAAAGACCAGGGCGCTGAACTCGCGGAGAAGTTCGCACGCGACAGCGGCACGCTCGGCGCGCTCATTACCCGCCACATCTCGGAATTCGACCGCACGGTGAAAACGTTCGGCGGCGAGATCGTCGATCGGCTGGGCCAGCGCACCGAGGATATCACCCGGAGCATGAAGGCCTATGTCGAGACCTTCGATTCGCGCCTGACGTCCAGCGGAGGCGAGATCAGCGCCGTGCTGGATCAGCGTCTGGCGCAGTTCGAAACCGCGCTCCAGTCGCGCGTCACCAGCCTCGACGCTTCGTTCGATGCCAAAATCAGCTCGTTCGACGAATCCGTCAGCGGCCGCATGGCGATGCTCGAGCAAACACTCGACTCGCGCGCAAGATCGGTCACGGAAACGATCGACAGCCGGCTCGGCACGCTGACCTCCTCGCTGTCCGATGGCACCGCCCACGCGATCGACTCGATCGAAAGCCGCCTCGTCCACTTCGCAGCATCGTTGAACGACGGCGCAACGCAGGCCGTCGTAGCGCTCGAGGATCGCATCTCGGAAGTGACCAAAACCATCGACGATCGCAGCGAATTGCTCGCGGATACGATCGTGGCGAGATTCCAGCAAATCCATCATGGCCTCGACGAGCGTGTCGGCTTTGTCGCGACCACGATCGAAACACGCGTCGCCCAGTTCGAGGACCTGCTCGGATCGCGGATCGAAGCCGTGGCCGGTCGCTTTGAGACGAGCGGACGGCAGGCCAGCGAGGTTCTGCTGACGCGGGCCGAGGAGCTGTCGCATGGCATCAAGTCTCATGTCGACGACGCGGAGCGCTCGCTGACCAATCTGGTGGTCAATACCAGCGAAACCATTCAGACCGGCGCGCGCGCCGCCCAGCAGTCCCTGCTTTCGGTTTCGACCGAGGTGGGCGCCCAACTGCAATTGACCTCGACCGAGGTGGAGCGCGCGCTGACCTCCGCCGGAACCGCCGCCGCCGACGCCATCCTCCACAGCGCCCGCGGCGCGCAGATGACGCTGATCAACTCATCCGCCGAGACAGCGACCCAGGTCAAATCCCTGTCGGCGGAGATCGAGCAGATGCTGTCCACCGCCGGCACCGGCACCGTGGATTCAGTTCTCGCCGGCGCACGCGCGGCGCAGACCACGCTGGTCGAAGCGTCCTCGGACGCCGCGACGCATGTCAAATCGCTCGCGAGCGACATCGAGCGGACCATGACGGCGGTGGGTACCAACACGGCCGCCGCCATTCTCGGCAGCGCGCGCGAAGCGCAGAGCACACTCTCCGCCGCCTCCGCCGATGCCACAAGCCACGTCAAGTCGCTGGCGAGCGAGGTCGAGCAGACGTTGACGACGGTAAGCGCCGACTCCGCCGCCGCCATCCTCAACAGCGCGCGCGAGGCCCAGAGCACGCTCACCACCGCCTCCACCGATGCCGCAAGCCAGGTCAAATCGCTGGCGGGCGAGATCGAGCGGATGTTGACGACGGCGAGCACCGACTCCGCCGCAACCATCCTGAGCAGCGCGCGCGAGGCCCAGAACACGCTCACCACCGCCTCCACCGATGCCGCAAGTCACGTCAAGTCGCTAGCTGGCGACGTCGAGCGGACGTTGACGGCGGCGGGCGCCAACACCGCCGCCACGATCCTCGGCAGCGCGCGTGAGGCCCAGAGCACGCTCACCACGAGCTCCGCCGATTCCGCCAGCCAGATCAAGGCGATCTCTCTGGACATCGAACGTACCCTCCACGCAGCCGCGGCGAATACCACGGAGATCATCCAGGCAAGCGCGCAGAACGCGCAGACCTCCCTCGTCTCCGCGTCGAATGAAGTCAGCGACAAGGTCAAGTCGGTATCGGCCGATGCCGAGCGCCTGATTTTCGCCGCCAGCGGCAGCTTCGGCACGGCGATCACGGATAAAACCGACGAAATCGTCAACTATGTCCAGCAGCAGACGGATCGTCTTTCGGAGATCATCGACAGCAAGCGGGGAGCGCTGGTCGAAGCTCTCGGCGGCAAGGCCGATCAACTCAACTCCGATATCGATCGGGTCACCGCCGACGCTCTCAAGTCGATCGAGGTCAAGGGCCAGACATTGTCGCAGTCGATCATTGCGAACGGCTCCGAAGTCGTCCGCACCATCACCAACGCAGGCGAGCTGGCGACCGGCGCGATCACCAAGTCGATGAAGGATCTCGAGCAGGCGTCGCGCTCCGCTATCGAGCAGTCGCGGCAGGCATCCATCACGGCCGTCACCGATATGCAGGAAACCGGAAAGATACTGCGCACCGATACGGTCGCGTTGTTCGAGCGGCTGCGCGAGGGCAACATCCTTCTTCAGGAAGTCCTTACCGGCGCGCACGAAAATCTCAATTCGCTGGAACGCGCGCTCGTCACGCGCGTCGCCGACTTCGTATCGACCATGAAGGACGTGACCTCGCAAAACGGCCTTGCGACGCAGACGCTGGAGGAGCAACTGGCGGTGTTCAACGCCAAGGCTTCCCACGCTCTTGACGACCTGGGCTCGCTGTCCAGCCAGTTCGAGACCCACGGAAACATTCTGGTCGAAGCTGCCGCGCGGGTCGAGCAGAGCAACCGAAGCGCCGCATTGTCGGTCGAAGAACGCAAATCCGTGCTCGAATCGCTCGTGGCGACAATTGACTCGCGGACGACCGATTTCGATCAGCGGCTGACGCGGTTTACGAGCCTGCTTGACGAGTCGCTTGCCGCCGCCGAAGAGCGCGCACGCGATATCGCACGGGTGGTGGCCGAGACCTCCGGCGTCGGATCGGCTGCGATCAGCCGTCAGTTTGAGGCCGTTCGCGCGACAGCCGAGGAAGAGCGCCGCCTGACATCCGAATCCATGAGCGAGATCTGCCAGCGGGCGACCGAGGAAGCCAACGCGATGTTCCGGCGGTCCGCCGACAAGTTCGCGGCCCTGATTCAGGACATGAAGCAGATGACCGCGGAGATGCACACGGAGCTGGAAGCAACGCGCAACGACCTTCGTCGCGGCGTGCTTGAGATGCCGAAGGAAGCAGCCGAGAGCACATCCCAGATTCGCAAGGTGATCGTCGATCAGATCGAAGCGCTTGCCGAACTCAACCGGATCGTCGCACGCCATGGTCACGGGTTCGACGTGGTCGGCAACGGGCGATCGGCTTCGCAGCGAGAGGAAGAACCGGTAGCCGCGACGGCCGGCAGCCGCGGCGCGACGACGGCGCGCCCTGCGCCCCGCACGCGTGACAGCGGCAGCGCGTCGAACCTGCCGCCGCCCGATCTCGGTACTCCGTCACCCCGTCGCACGGACCCCCTTCCGGCCAGCCCGGCGAACGCCGGCCACGGAGACGACGACTGGCTGTCCGATCTGCTGAATCGCGCCGATACCGCCGGCAACGACCCGCGCGGACGCGCTGCGCAACAAGCGGCGGCGAACCCGCTGGACTCGTTGTCGCTCGATATCGGCCGCCTGATGGATAGCGATCTTGCCGGAGAGATGTGGGATCGCTACCAGCGCGGCGAGCGCAAGGCTTTCACCAAGCGTCTCTATACGCCCGCAGGCCAAAAGGCCTTTGACGAGGTCGCCCGCAAATACCGGACCGACCGCACGTTCAAGCACACGGCGGATCGCTACATCGCCGAATTCGAGCGCCTTCTGGACGAGGTCGCGCGCGACGAGCGCGAGCCCGCATTGATACGCGACCATCTGATGTCGGAGACCGGGCTGGTCTATACCCTGCTCGCCCATGCGGCGGGACGGCTCGGATAGCGGCTCCGCTTTACGGTTACGAAGCGGTGCGGCGGCGGGCCGGCGGTCCAAGGATCGTGCGCTATAGCGTTTCGAGCGTACCGGATTCCACTTCGCTCGAAAACGCTCTGGGCAGCCCTTACGGCCGCCTCGGAGGGCGGGCCGCCGACGACGAAGCCGGCGGGCTGCCGCTGGCCGCATTGCTGGCGGCATTCGGGCCAAACAGCAGGCGAGTGGGATTGCGATCCAGATTGTTGACGGCGCGGCTGATGTCGCCAAGGGTGCGGCGGCCGTCAGCCATCAGCGCGCCGGATCGCTTGTTGAAGTCGTCGGCAAGCTCGCGAATCGACTTCACCGCCGGAAGCAATTCGCCGCCCCCCTTGCCGCCGGCGATGGCGTTGAGGCCGAGCATCAGGTCATCGGTTTTGGTCATGACGCTGTCGGCCTTGCTCATGACGTCGTTGATTTTTTGCACCAGGTCGCCGATTTTCCCTGCGTTGTGAGCGAGTGAGGCGGTGAAGGTCTCGACGTTCTGCAACGTGTTCTTCATCGCCGTCTGGTTTTCCGCGACAACACGATTGACGTTTTGCAAGGTCGCGCGGATCGACTCGGTCACGTCCTGCAAGCCGGCCGGGTCGGCGGTCAAGACCGGAACGCCATCCTGATCGAGTGGCACGGGCGGTGCCGCAACCTCGCCGCCCCTGAGTGAAATCGCAGCAACGCCGGTCAGTCCCTGGAATTCGAGCCCGACCCGGGTGTCCTTCCGGATCGGAGCAGCGTTTTCGACCATCGTAAGCGCAACGACGCGGCGAGGGTCGTCGAGCTTGACCGACACCACCTCGCCAACGCGAATGCCGTTGAAATTCACGCTGCCGCCGTTGCGCAGGCCCGAAGCCGAGCCCTCGAACACGATACGAAGCGCGCTGCGCGCCTTGGTGGTGTGGAGACTCTGAAACCAGAGAACGAAACCAAACGCGGCCGCGATCACTGCAAGCGTGAACGACCCGATCAGGACGAAGTTCGCCCGCGTTTCCATCAATCCGCTCCGGTACCGCTCAGCCCACGACGGCGCGGGCGCGCTTGCCGTGAAAATAGGCTTTCAGCCAGGGATGCTGCGAGGCCAGCATATCGGCCATCGATCCTGCCGCAATGATCTTACCGTTCCCTAAAACGGCAATGCGGTCGCAAGCTGTATGAAGGCTGTCCAGGTCATGGGTTACCATGAAAACCGTCAACCCCAAAGTTCGCTGCAGCGTCCGCACCAGATCATCAAAATCCCCCGCCCCGATCGGATCGAGGCCCGACGTCGGCTCGTCAAGAAAGACCAGTTCTGGGTCGAGCGCCAGCGCGCGCGCCAACGCCACCCGCTTGATCATCCCGCCGGACAACTCAGAAGGAAAGCGGCCCGCAACCTCAGGCCCCAGTCCCACCATGCCGAGCTTGGCGATCGTGATCTCGTCGAGCAGGGCTTGCGAAACATCGAGATATTCCCGCATCGGAAACTGGATGTTCTGACGGACGTTCAGTGACGAAAACAGCGCCCCCTGCTGAAACAACACGCCCCAACGGCGCTCGACCGCCCGCCGCGCCGTCACGTCAGCGGTTTCCAGATCGACCCCGAACACTTCGATGCAACCGCCGATCTTCGGCACAAGCCCGATGATCGTGCGCGTGAGCACCGACTTGCCTGCACCCGATGGGCCGACGAAGCCGAGGATCTCGCCGCGCTTCACATCCAGGCTCAAGCCGTCAAGGACCTTCGTGGTGCCGAACCGGACCGAGACGTCGCGGACGCGGATGACGGAATCGGCTATCTCACCAGCCATTCCTACATCCCGATCGTGGCGAAGAAGATCGCAAACAGGCCATCCATCACGATGACAAAGAATATCCCCTTCACGACCGACGACGTGGTGCGACGTCCGAGCGATTCAGCGCTGCCTTCCACGGCGAACCCCTCGACACAGGCGACGATCCCGATCACGGCCGCCATCACCGGCGCCTTGATCATGCCGACGATGAAGTGATCGATCGAGATCGCATCGCGCAACCTGATGAGAAATGCCTCGGGCTGAACACCCCCGTAAAGCCACGCCACCAGGCCACCCCCATAGAGCGCGGCGATCGCGCCGAGAAACGCCAGGATCGGCAGCGCGATCACCAGCGCAAGCATCCGCGGCAGAACCAGCACCTCGATCGGATCGAAGCCCATGGTGCGCAGCGCATCGATTTCCTCGCGCATCTTCATGGAGCCGAGTTCGGCGGTGTAGGCGCTGCCGGAGCGGCCGGCCACCATGATCGCAACAAGCAGCACGCCGATCTCGCGCAGCACCAGGACGCCAAGCATGTCGACCACGAAGATGTCCGCGCCGAATTTGCGGAAATGAAAAATGCCCTGCTGCGAGATGATGCAGCCAATCAGGAAGGTGATGAGGACAATGATCGGAACCGCGCGCCAGCAAACCTGTTCGAGATGATGAACCGTCGAGGTCAGGCGAAACGATCGCGGATGACGCACGACCCGGCCCCAGGCCGTCAACACCGCGCCCAGCATGGCGATGAGGCCGGTCAGCGTCGTTCCGAACCCGACGACGTTGCGCCCGACGTCCTCGATCAGGCCGGTCAACGCGCTTTGGCGAGCCGCCGCCAGAGCCGCAGAGGCCGGAACGCGGCGGACCTCGTCGACCAGGCTTGAATAATTCACCGAAAGCCCCGCAATCGTTGCCTCGATGCCGCCTTGCGTCAGATTGCGGCGCAGGCGTTCGATCAGCCATGCGCCAAACGTGTCGAGTCCCGAGATTTGCGAAACGTCGATGAAGACACCGGGCCGGCTGCCGGCCAGTTTTTCCGCATCCGCAACCATCCGCTCCAGAGCAGGCGCGAAGCGCGCCGTCCAGGGGCCGGCCGCACAGAGCGCCAGACCATCGCCTCGCGCGATCTGCTGCAGTGTAGGGCTGTTACCCAAAACCAGCTCCCGGCCCGAATCTCTGCCACTATCAAAATAAAGTTTTTGACATGACGTCCTTTTAACATGACGTCAGCGACTCGTGGTGCGATATCTCTCTCTATCACAGCCGGCCGCGATGCATTCGGACTTGCCTGGTTTCGCGCTTGCCTGGTTTCGCGCTCGCCTCATTCAGATTTGCTCATTTCGAACTTGCCAATCCCCATTTCGGACTTGCCCAATTTGAAAACGACGCAGAACGACGCAACCACATTGCGATGCGGCATCGAGCGCTGGCCGATCGCGGGCCGTTTCACGATCAGCCGCGGGGCAAAGACCGAAGCCATCGTGGTCGTCGCCGAGATCAGCCGGAACGGACACACCGGACGCGGAGAATGCGTTCCATACGCCCGCTATGGTGAAACTCCGGAAGGCGTTGTTGCCAGCCTTCTCGCAATGCAGGAGCCTGTCGCCGCGGGTCTGGATCGCCAATCCCTGGCCTCCCTCATGCCGGCAGGCGCGGCCCGCAATGCGCTGGACTGCGCACTGTGCGACCTTGAAGCCAAATGCCGCGACCAGCGGATCTGGACGCTGCTGGATCGCCCGGCCCCTACCCCTCGCTCCACCGCCTACACGATCTCGCTCGGCTCGCCTGAGGCCATGGCGGCCGCAACCGCAAAGGCCGCCCGCCGCCCGCTCCTCAAGATCAAGCTCGGCGGCTACGGCGATCCCGAACGCATCGCAGCCGTGCGCAAACATGCGCCGGAATCGGAGCTGATCGTCGACGCCAACGAGGCATGGACGCTTGAGAACCTGGAGCGGAACCTGGCGGCCTGCGAAGCTGCAGGCGTCACGCTTGTCGAGCAACCGCTTCCCGCAGGCAAAGACGCGGCGCTGGCGCAAATGCGCAGGGTCATCAGCATCTGCGCCGATGAAAGCGTCCATGACCGCGCCTCGCTCGACGGTCTTCGCGAACGCTACGACGCCATCAACATCAAGCTCGACAAGACCGGTGGTCTGACCGAGGCCCTCGCCATGGCTGATGCGGCGCAAGCGCTGGGTTTCGAGATCATGGTCGGCTGCATGGTCGCGACCTCACTGTCGATGGCGCCCGCCATGCTGCTCGCTCAGCAGGCCCGTTTCGTCGATCTTGACGGTCCGCTGTTGCTGGCCAGGGATCGCAGCGGCGGTCTCCGCTACGAGGGCAGCACCATCTATCCGCCCGACGCCGCGCTCTGGGGCTGATCCGCCGGCCGGCACAAGCGTCCAGAAGGTTGCGCGCCCGCCGGCTCATAAAGCCTCCACACAGCGAATCACTTGCCGTTCCGGATGCGACGGGATGGGGATTTCTGATTCGGACGGCGTCAATTCAATTGCGATTCGCGGCGGATCATGGTGATCGTTACAGTTGCGCACAATGATTTGCGCGACGAGTTTGCCATGGCCGATGAAGCTTTTGCCCTGTCGCCGATGTCCGCAAGCGCTGCACCGCCCAGCGCTGCGGACTTCGACGCCATTCGTGAAGCCTTCATGGAAACGTCGCGGGGCCGATGGTTTCTGACCGAATACGCCAGGCGTAACCGCAACGCGGATACCGCCATGGTGCTCGATGCCGTTGCACGCATCGAGCAGACCGTCGCCGCCCAGCAGCAGGCATCAACCAGCGACGCGCTGCCCAAGGCGCTCGCCGCGATCAAGGCTAGCGTCGCCGAAGCGAAAGCCACCGCAGCCGCGTCATTCGACAAGCGGATCATGGACGATACGCTGGTCCCGATCGAGAAGGGCGTTCGCATCATCCGCGAAATCTCGTGGCGGTGGCGCGAGATCGGCGGCGACAGCCGGATTTGCGACATCCTCGATTCGCAGGCCGGCGTGATCAACGCCGTTTACGAACAACTCGCCGCCAGAGACGATTCCGCGGCGCTGCAAGTTGTGTTCGGGTTGATCGAGTCGGCGCTCCACGAATTGTCGGACCCACCTGGTGAGACGCCCTCACCTCCCCGCGCGGAAACTGTGTCCTCGCCTGCGGCAACCGTTGACGAAGGTCCCGCCCCGCCTGAGGACGTCGCGCTGCCGCAGCAAGCGACAGCCGATGCCGGCATAGCAGCGTATTCGGGCGACGTGGAATCCGGTTCACGTGAAGAAAACGTATCGAATCAAGAATCTGGAGTTCCTCCCCATTTCTGTGAAACGGTGACGGACTCCGGTGTTGAACCGGAAACCGCGGCTTCCGCATCCGAAGCGGGGGTCGATGCAGCAAGAGCGGAAATCCATAGCGAACAATTGTCGGCCGCTAGCGTGAGCGAGCAGGACACGGCGCATGACGATGCCGTGCTCGACATGATCGCTCTTGAAATGGGCGCGCCCGATTTCGACGAACCGGAAACCGTGGATGCCGCCATCGGCGATCCGGCGATTGCCGAAACGCAGCAAGCTCCCGAGCCCGCCGCGGGCGGCTCTGACGCAAGTCCTGTCCCGGCGTCCGAAGCCATTCCCGAGATTGACGCGTCGCCCTCGCTCGGCGCGTCGCTGCTGGAGAGCGGCATTGTCCCGCGCGCCACGACCCGGTCCGATCCGCTGGCGCCGATCCGGCGCATGACCCAGGCCGAGAAGATCGCATTCTTTTCCTGACGGATAGCGACGTCCGTCAGTCGTGATCCAGCCTGTGGAGATGGTGGATCGGTCCATGACCGTGACCGACGCCGAGCCGGTCCGCCGCCGCGATCGCTTCGGTGATGTAAGTCTTCGCGACGCGCACGGCGGGTTCAGTGTCGTCGCCTTTCGCAAGGCCGGCTGCGATGGCCGACGACAGCGAACAGCCCGTGCCATGGGTGTTTTTCGTCGCGATGCGCGGAGCAGCAAGAGCCAGCATCCCGTCGTGGGTGACGAGATAGTCGATGCTCTCCGCGCCACGGCCGTGCCCGCCCTTGATCAGGACCGCCGCACAGCCGAGCGCCAGCAGGCGATGCCCCTGCCGCGAGATGTCGCTCTCGCTTTCGGCGACGGCTTCGTCAAGCAGCACCGCGGCTTCCGGCAGGTTCGGCGTTATCAATTGCGCACGCGGAACAAGTTTGCTCCGTAACGCCTCCACCGCATCGCGCTCCAGCAGGCACGCCCCCGACGTCGCGACCATCACCGGATCGAGCACCACATGCGCGGGCGACCAGCGCGAGAGGCCGCCGGCGATGGCGCCGATCACGGCGGTATCCGCGACCATGCCAATCTTGACGGCTCCGACGTCGAGATCGCCGAACACCGCATCGATCTGCGCGGTCACGAAATCCGCCGGCACATGATGAATCCCCGACACCCCTCGCGTGTTCTGCGCCGTCAGAGCCGTGATAACGGACGCGCCATAGATTCCGAACGCCGCGAATGTCTTGAGGTCGGCCTGGATTCCCGCCCCCCCGCTGGAGTCGGATCCGGCGATGGTCAAGGCAATCGGAACTGTCATTCGTATTCTCGCGCCAGGGTCGTCGGATTGCACAGCATAGTTATTCATTCACGGCAGGCATAGGCGCGCGCCGGACGCCGGATGTCTCTTCTCAGTCGACGGTCGGTTGGATTTTTCGGCTGGCTCGGTATTCACGCGGCCCGAAAGCGTTATATTGCAAGTTGACGTCTTCCGGAGATACGCGATGGTTCCTTTCTTCGTCCAGTTCAAGTGCAAGCTCGGCCAATCCTATGCCGTCGCCAACGCTCTCGCGGAGGCCGAGATCGCCTCGGAGATCTATTCCACCGCCGGCGACTACGATCTGCTGGCGAAATTCTACGTCGATAACGACACCGATATCGGGCACTTCGTGAATGAGAAGGTGCAGGTCATTCCGGGCATTCAGGACACCCACACCATCATCACTTTCAAGGCGTTCGGAACCAGCTAGTGTCCCGATTGCGAAGTTCGCATACCCTTGCAGCACTCTTTGATGCGAACTTCGGAATCAAAGGGACACTAGTAACTTTATGATTCTAGTGTGGTTTAGGTTCGGAAGTTCGCTTGACGGACCCGATTGGGCAATGAAGCAAACTTCTGAACCATCACACTAGCCGCTCCTGCATCTGGAACAAACCGTGGTACGCGCGGTTAAAGCTCGCGCCTGCCCGAACATGATCAGGAGAAACCGATGAAAGCCGCCAAGATTTCTCTCATCACACTCGCTTTCGCTGCCGCCGTCGGGTTGGCGAGCCAGGCGTCTGCTGAAACGCTGAAAGCAACCCTGAACGGCGCATCCGAAGTACCGGCCAATACCAGCAAGGGCACGGGGACGGTCGAGGCAAATTACGATCCCGCGACCAAAAAACTGACCTGGAAGCTGACCTATTCGGGTCTGACCGGCCCGGCGACGGCCGCCCATTTTCATGGTCCGGCAGCCGTCGGCCACAACGCGGGCATTGCGGTTACAATCCCGAATGCGACGTCCAGCCCCGCCGAAGGCAGCGCCACGCTGACCGACGCGCAAGCCGCCGACCTTTTGGCCGGCAAATATTACGTCAACGTCCATACAGCGGCCCATCCGGGCGGCGAAATCCGCGGGCAGGTCACGAAGTAGCCGCTCTACGCTTTTTAACGGACCTACTGGTCGAAATCGTCCAGATGTCGGTCGTCCCCACGCAAGCAGGGACGTCGTCGTGTTGCTAAATCTGGCGCTGGCGCGTGTGGATAGCCGTCCAGACCCGCTCCGGCGTGGCCGGCATGTCGATGTGGTCGATTCCATATTCGCGCGACAGGCCGTCGATGATGGCATTGACCACCGCCGGGCAGGAGCCGATGGCGCCGGCTTCGCCCGCTCCCTTCACCCCGAGAGGATTGGTGGTGCAGGGAACGTTGCGGGTCTCAAACGTGATCGAGGCGCCGTCGGCCGCGCGTGGCAGCGCATAATCCATGAACGTACCGGTGATGAGCTGCCCGTCCGCGGCATCGTAGACCGCCTGCTCCATCAGAGCCTGGCCGATGCCCTGCATGGCGCCGCCATGGATCTGTCCCGCCAGCAGAAGCGGATTCAACGTCATGCCGAAATCGTCGACGACGACATAGTTGATCAACCCGATCTTTCCGGTCGCCGGGTCGATCTCGACTTCCACGACGTGGGTGCCGTTCGGATAGGTGCCGTCGGCGCTGCTGAAACTCTCGTTGGCTGTCAGCTTCGAGGGATCGGCAGCGTGCTTTGCGAGATCGGCGAAGGAAATGGAACGGTCGGTGCCCGCGATACGAACCGAGCCGTCGCTGATTTCGAGATCGGCCGAGCTGGTTTCGAGCGCCTCGGACGCGATCTCGCAGAGCTGGGAGCCGAGCTTGCGGGTTGCCCGCTCGACGCTGACGCCGCCGGAGGGAATCGAACTCGATCCGCCGGTGCCGAGACCGGAGACGACCACGTCGGTGTCGCCCTGGATCATATGAATTCGTTCCGGCGGCAGTCCAAACTGATCGGCGATGATCTGCGCATAGGCGGTGGCATGGCCCTGCCCGCTCGACTGCGTGCCAATCAGCACGGTAACGTCACCGGCTGCGTCGAGCCGCACGTCGGCCCGCTCCCGCCCCATCGTGCCGCAAACCTCGACATAGGTTGCAAGCCCGATGCCGCGAACCAGACCCCGCTTTTTCGCAGCCTTCGCCCGCTTCGGAAATTCCTTCCAGTTTGCGATCTCCATGGCGCGTTTCATATGCGCTGCGAAATCGCCGGAGTCATAGACCTTGCCGGTCGCCGTCTTGTACGGCATCGCTTTCGGCGAAATGAAATTCCTGCGTCGGATGGCGTCCGGCGTCATGCCGAGCTTGCGCGCCGCGGCATCGACAAGACGCTCCACCACATAGGCCGCTTCGGGACGGCCCGCGCCGCGATAGGCATCCACCGGCACGGTGTTGGTGAACACGGCGCGGACGCGGCAATGAAACGCCTGGATATCGTAAAGGCCCGGCAGCATCCCCGCTCCGCCATAGGGAATGTAGGGACCGAAGGTGGAGAGATAGGCTCCCATGTCGCCCATCAGGTCGACATCCATGCCGAGGAACCTGCCGTCTTGCGCAAGCGCCATGCGCGCGGTCGTGACATTGTCGCGACCTTGCGAGTCACCAACGAAATGATCCGATCTCTCGGCCGTCCATTTGATCGCCTTGCGAAGTTTTTTCGAGGCCACCGCGATCAGGGCGTATTCGCGATAGGGAAACAGCTTGGTGCCGAATCCGCCGCCGACATCGGGGCAGATCACGCGCATCTTTTCGGTCGGAATCTTCAGCACGGAGCGGCAAAGAATCTCGCGCAGCCGATGGCTGCCCTGACTGCCGACCGTCAGCGCCAGGCGATCGCGCCTCGCGTCGTATTCGCAGACGGCGGCGCGCGTCTCCATGTAGTTGGTGACGACGCGCGGATTGACGATCGAGATTTCCGCCACCGCATGCGCACCGGCGAATGCGGCGTCAGTCGCATTCTTGTCACCGATCGAAACGTCGAACAGAAGATTGCCCGCGTGATCGGGCCAGACCTGAGGCGCTTCCTTCTTCACGGCATTGGCGACACCCACCACCGAGGCGAGCGGCCTCCACTCCACCTCGATCGCCTCGAGCGCATCGCGCGCGTGCTCGACGGTGTCGGCCACCACGAAAGCAACGGCGTCGCCGACGTGCCGCACCTCGTCGCGGGGAAGGATCGGATATGGCGGCGCGGTGAAGGGCTGGTCCGGAAGGTTGAACTGGCAGGGCAAGCCGCCGAGGTCTGCGACGTCGGCCGCGGTGAGGATCAGGGCAACGCCCGGCAGGCCACGGGCGCGCGACGCATCGATCCTGTAGGTCGCATGGGCGTGCGGCGAGCGCAGCATCAACGCATGCAACGCACCGGGCGGCGCATGGTCGTCGGTATAGCGGCCTTTGCCGCGAATAAGCGCGTCGTCTTCCTTGCGCCGGACGCTCTGGCCGATGCCGAATTTCACGGGAGCCATATGATCTCCGCCGTTGCAGGGTCGTTATACTGCAGGGCAGCCCCACGAGGCTAGCCCCGCACCAGCGACCTCAGCCAGCGCGGGCCGAACAGCAGCAGGATCACGCCCGCATAGACGAGCGCGCCGACGACGATCAGTAATCCAAGAGCCGCTTCGTCGCGCATCGTGCTCCACTGCGCAAACTGCGCATAGGCGACGTGCGCGGTCAGCCCCAACGCCGCCGCGAGCACCAGGCCCGCAACAAGGAATTTTCCGAGCGAGACTCGCAACGAACGGTCAATCTCGAAGTATCCTGCCCGCACCGCAAATCCGATCACGAGCAGAAGATTGACCCAGGCGCCGACGGCGGTGGCCAATGCGAGACCGACCTGCGCCAGCGAGCCCATCAAGGCGACCTTGAGCGCGAGATTAACCCCGATCCCGGTGAGCGAGGCTTTCACGGGCGTCGCGGTGTTCTTGCGCGCGTAGAACGTGGCGACCGCGCTGCGGATCAGCACGAAAGGGATGAGGCCGACGGCGTAGGCGGACAGCGTCGCTCCCGCGGCAGCGGCATCGGCTGCGGAAAACGCGCCGCGCGCAAACATCGCTCGCATGATGACATCCGGCACGGTGAGGAACGCCGCGACGAACGGCATCGAAAACAACAGCGTGAACTCGAACGCCCGGCGCTGCGACGCCGTCGCACCCTCATGATCGCCGCCCGTGATCCGCCGCGACATTTCCGGCAGCAGCACGGTGCCGATGGCGATGCCGATCACTCCAATCGGCAGTTGGTTGAGCCGATCGGCGTAATACAGCGCCGACAGCGCCCCGGTCGGGAGAAAGGTCGCGATGATGGTGTCGGCGAACATCGCCAGTTGCGTGCCCATCGAGCCCACGGTCGCGGGCCCAAGCGCGCGAAAAAACGATCTGATGTCGTCGCTCAGTTCGAGCGGCGAGAACCGCGGCAATCCGCCATGCTGGCCGAGATCGCCGGCCAGCAGAAAAACCTGAAGGAAGCCGGAGATCAGCACGCCCCACGCCGCCGCATGGCCGGCGCTCGGGAAAAAGGCGGCGAGCGCCAGCGTCATGATCATCGACAGGTTGAGGAAGATCGGGGCCGCCGCCGCGCTCGCAAAGCGATGCATGACGTTCAGCATGCCGCCGTACAGCGTCACCAGCGTGATCAGCAGCAGATAGGGAAAGGTGATCCGCGTCAGTTCGATCGCC
>NZ_MKSM01000097.1 GCF_001897285.1 Nitrobacter sp. 62-23 | reverse complement strand
ACTCGGCCGTTAAACTCCTCAGCGCCAATGGTACTATGGCTTAAGCCCTGGGAGAGTAGGTCGCTGCCAGGCCTGCCAAGGACAATGATTTCCTCTTTATGAACTTCTTTTCGCGTCACCAATAAAAACGCCGTTTCCGAAGTGCTCCATGCATGACGGAAGCGGCGTTTTTTATGTTCCATCGCTTGCGTGCCACGCGCTGGTATCGATCGGCGATGATCGGTCGCGCGAATCGGCCGGTTCACAGGCCGTTCATTTCGAACCCCATAGCCTCAATGCCGTCATTTCGTCCGCGCGAATCGTGAAGCCAAGCCGAGGAGAATCTCATGCGCGACATCGGTCGCTCTACTATCATCGGGATCGCCATTGCCAGTCTCATACTGTTCGTCGTTGCTGTTTCGGCCGGCAACAACGCTCTCGCACAGGCAACACGGTCCTCCCCCGCGCCGGCTGAGGCGGCGCCGTCCGACGACGCGCCGATCAAGCAGATCGCGCTCACCGAAAAGCAGATCGAAGGTGTGCTCGCGGCGCAGAAGGACATGAACGCGCTCGACGATAAGCTACCGGACAATCCGAATGTGAAACCGGACTCGAAGGTCATCGCGCAGCTCGACGCGATCGCGAAGAAATCGGGCTTTGCAAGCTACGCCGAATACAACAACGTAGTCGACAACATCAGTCTCGTGCTCGGCGGTTTCGATCCCACCACCAAGAAATACATTGGCGTGCAGGAGGTTTTGAAACAGCAGATTGCCGCGGTGCAGGCCGACACCAAGATGCCGGCCAAGGAAAAGAAGCAGGCGGTCGATGACATGAATGCGGCGCTGCAGACGCCGCCACCCGTGATCGAGAACAAAGGCAATATCGATCTCGTCGCCAAATATTACGACAAGCTCGCCGGGGCGCTGGCCGAGTCCGAGGACGAATAAAAGTTAACCTCGCGGCGCCGAAAGATCATGATCTTGGGAGCGCGCGGATTGTCGGCGTGAAGAAAAACGTGGATTCGCCCGCGCAGAGGCGAACGGAAATAATGCCCGTCTTTAAGCGGTGCCTGGCCATGACCAGCGGGAGCCTTCCGTCATAACGCGGACGGCTCCATGGCATTTTTACCGGTAACCGCCTGGATCAGGCCCGAGGGCGCTTCGCCTGAAAAAGTATCCTGAAATCAGGATCGTTGCCTGCCGCGGAGAAAAGCGCGGCAGTCGCAACGCTCGCCCGGCGCCGCGCAACCCCCTTTGCATCGCGGAACCTTTTCCGCTCCGTTCGCTCTTAACAGGTGAACTTGCCGTATCCGCGCCGGTGTGAAACCGTGTGGAAGCGGATAGCGAATGTCCGTATGGGGCTCGCGCCCGGCGGCCGCGTAGCTACGGAGGACCATAGATGGCTGAGGAGCAGGCTCAACCGAGCGGACCGGATCTGACGCAGGGTGTTGATCCCGGCGCTTTCAAGGACGGCAAGCTGGTCGGCCATGTCGGAGACCGGGAGATCCTGCTGGTGCGTGAAGGTTCCGAGATTTTCGCGATCGACGCGCACTGCAGCCATTATCACGGGCCGCTTGCCGACGGGCTCGTTGTCGACGGCACCGTTCGCTGTCCGTGGCATCATGCCTGCTTCGACCTGTGCACCGGCGAAGCGACTCGCGCTCCGGCCTTCAACGCGCTCGACGTCTGGGAGGTCGAGCAGCGCGACGGCCGGATCTTCGTTCGCAGGCAACGCGAGCGCCCGGCGAGCAAGATCGCCAAGCCCGATCATCCCGAGAAGATCGTGATCGTCGGCGGGGGCGCGGCTGGCTTTGCAGCCGCCGAGATGCTGCGCCGCCAGGATTACAAGGGCGGCATCGTGATGCTGAGCAGCGACGATGCTGCGCCGGTCGATCGGCCCAATCTGTCGAAAGACTATCTCGCCGGCTCCGCGCCCGAGGACTGGCTGCCGCTGCGTCCCGATGACTTCTACCAGCAGGCCGGCATCGATTTGCGGCTGGGCACGACGGTTAACGCCATCGATCCGGATAAACGCCAGCTCACGACCACGGGCGGCACCGTCGGTTACGACCGGCTGTTGCTTGCGACCGGCGCCGAACCGCTCCGGCTGCCGATTCCCGGCGCCAACCTGCCGCACGTCCATACCTTGCGCACGCTCAAGGATTGCCGCGCCATCATCGAGGCGGCGAAGTCGGCGAGTAGGGTGGTTGTCATTGGCGCGAGCTTCATCGGCCTTGAAGTTGCGGCGTCGTTGCGCGCCCGCGATATCGAAGTCCATGTCGTCGCGCCGGAATCTCGCCCCATGGAACGCATTCTGGGTGCGGAGATGGGCGACTTCGTCCGCGCGCTACACGAGGAGCATGGCGTCATCTTCCATCTGGAGGACACTGTGGCTGCGATCGGCGAGCAGAAGGTGACGCTCGGCAGCGGCGGAACGCTGGATGCTGATTTTGTCGTCTTCGGCGTCGGTGTGAAACCACGCCTGGAGCTTGCCGAAAAAGCGGGGTTGAAGATCGACCGCGGCGTGCTCGTCAACGAGTTCCTCGAAACCAGCGCACCCGGCATCTATGCAGCCGGGGACATCGCACGCTGGCCGGACTCTCATTCCGGGGACAACATCCGCGTCGAGCACTGGGTGGTGGCAGAGCGTCAGGGCCAGGTCGCCGCGCGCAACATGCTGGGGCACCGCGAAAAGTTTGACGCCGTGCCGTTCTTCTGGAGCCAGCATTATGATGTGCCGATCAACTATATCGGACACGCGTTGAAGTGGGACCAGATCGAGGTTGAGGGCAGCGTCGCGGACAGGGATTGCCTGCTGCGCTACAGGCATAAGGGACGCGTGCTTGCGGTGTCATCGATCTACCGCGACATCGACCACCTCAAGGCCGAAGTGGCGATGGAGCGCGCCGTCACGTCGTGAAGTTGGCCCGCGGCCGGGTACTGGCACCGGGCTGAGGAATCGTTCGGCCGGGCATATTTCTTGCCGGAATCCGGGTGGATTGCAGCATTCTCCAATCCCAGATTCCCCGACGAGGGGGCTTTGGAGAAGGAGCGGCCCATGAGTGAAGACGCGAGGGAGTGCAAGTTCGCGCTGTTCGAAACCGCGATCGGCACGTGCGGCATCGTCTGGACTCTGCGCGGCATCAGGGCGGTGCAACTGCCGCTGCCGGACGAGAACAAGACCCGGATGCGCATTCGCCAGCGCTATGGCGAAATCGCGGAGGCGATCCCGCCAGCCGGCGCGCAGTCTGCGATCGACGGCATGATCGAATTGCTCGATGGCAAGCCGAGAGATCTGTCCGGCGTGGCGCTCGATCTCGACGGCGTTCCTGATTTCCATCGCGATGTTTACGACATCGCCCGCACCATCGCGCCGGGCCGGACCATGACCTATGGCGAGATCGCCAAACGGCTTGGCGGCGTCGAACTGTCGCGTGACGTTGGTCAGGCCCTTGGCAGCAATCCGTGTCCAATTGTGGTGCCGTGCCATCGCGTGCTCGCCGCCGGCGGCAAGCCGGGAGGCTTCTCCGCCAACGGCGGCGTCGTCACCAAGCTGAAGATGCTCGCCATCGAGGGCGCGGCCGTCAATTACACGCCAAGCCTGTTCGATTGAATTGTTCGGATGAAGCGGATGCCGGCCGGCCGGCATGTGTGAACCTTGTCACGCCGCGGGCGGCGCCGAAATCTTCACCGAAGGACGCTGAATCATTTTGTCGTGGAATGCGACGAGGTTGGGATAAGCCTCGCGCCAGCCGCTATCCGCAAAACGGAAGTCGGCGTAGCCGAGCACGCAGGTGAGCGCGATCTGCGCGGCATCCAGCGGTCGCGACAGCAGGTCGCTCTGTCTGTCGAAATGCGCCATGCCGGTCCAAACCCGATGCCAGTGATCGTCGGCCCATGCCTGCCAGTAGTACTCCTTCGGGCGCGCCGCCTTTTCGTACCGGCACAGCACCATGGAATCGAGAATGCCTTGCGCGATTGCATGATCCGTCTTGATCTTCCAGCGCGCGGGACCCGACGCTGGAATCAGCTTTCCGCCGCCGGCGATCTCGTCGAGGTATTCAACGATGACATAGGAATCGAGAATCACGCTGCCGTCATCGAGGATCAACACCGGCAATTTCTTCAGCGGATTGACGTCGCGCGCATAGTCGTCGTTGGGCTTGCCCGGCGCAAGGGCAGCCGGGACCAGCTCGATGGTGTCGATCAGCCCAAGCTCGATGGCGGCAATGCGAACCTTGCGTGCGAAGGGTGAGGTCGGCGAGAAAATCAGCTTCATTGTGAAATGCCTCAAGCGCCGGTCGCGCCCCTTCGACTTTGCTCTCTGGTCTTGAATTGTTCATGGAATAACGCGCGTGCATTCGACAACTGTTTGCCCCGTTTCGCAAGGATGGCCGGAGCGGATCGCGGAGCCTTTCCCGTAAAGTCTGCGATTGCTTCACGTCACGGTGATTGGGATCAACCTGGCGGCCTTTGCGTTGGCGTTCTCGAACATAAGGAGTATCGCCAATGCCGGATCTTGCCATTTCGCCGGAAAAGGTTGGTTTTCTTATCGAGAAAGCGCGCGAGTTCGATGCCAAGGAGGCGTCGACGGACCCGGACTCCGGCTCAAACGCCTCCGATGACAATATGATCGATGTGCTGACCGACAATGGTGACGACCCGGTGGTTCGCGAAATCACCGGGTTCATCAATTCGCTGTCCGAGGATGAGCAGATCGATCTGGTCGCGCTGATGCGGCTCGGCCGGGGCGATGGCTCAATCGATGAATGGACGGATTTGCGGCGTGAGGCCGCAGACGGACACAACTCCCGGACGGCCAGTTATCTGCTCGGCGAACCGCTTCTGAGCGATTTTCTCGCGGAAGGTCTCGACCAGTTCGGTCTGCCATGGGGCGACGAGCGCACCGTGCCGGTAAGCTAGTGTGGTGGTTCAGAAGTTCGCTTCAGTGCTCAATCAAGTCCGTCAAGCGAACTTCTGAACCCAAACCACACTAGAACCATAAAGTTGCTAGTGTCCCTTTGATTCCGAAGTTCGCATCAAAGGTTGCTGCGAGGGTATACGAACTTCGGAATCGGGACACTAGATCGTCGCGCCGGGGCAGCAACGGCCATCGGCCGCCGATGCCTCATTGCCGCCGCCGTGGTAGGATGCTGTTTTCCAGCGTTTTTGAGCGAGGCGGGGACCGGTTCGCGTCAAGAAGAGGCTTCAAAATAAAAAGCTGGAGCCCGGCTTTGATTCCGTCAGAATGGCTCCAGTAATCCGGAGAGTTTGTTGACCGGCGTAACCCCAGATCCTTCCAGTCAGGACCACGGCGAGCCTGCGGCGGGGCTTGGCCTGGCGCGAGCCCTGCGGCGCGCGAGATGGGCGATCGCATGGGAAAGAGCCTGGCCGCACCTTGCGCGGCTGCTCTCCGTCGCCGGACTGTTCCTGGCGGCATCGTGGGCCGGGCTGTGGCTCGAACTGCCGGCGACGGGACGCGCTGTTGCCCTGGCTGCTTTTGTCCTGCTGGCGCTGGCTGCTGTGGTGCCCGCCGTCAGGTTCCGCTGGCCTACCAGCGAGGAAGGGCTGAGCCGGCTCGACCGCAGCGCCGGTCTGCGCCATCGGCCGGTGACCGCGCTTGCCGATACTGTCGCGACGCGGGATCCGGTTGCGCTGGCGTTGTGGCAAGCGCAGCGCGCACGCACGCTGGCCTCGCTCAAGCGCATTCGCGCCGGGCTGCCCTCGCCACGCCTGCCGATGCATGATCGCTGGGCGCTGCGCGCGCTGGTGGTGGTGCTGATGGTCGTGACCTATATCGCCGCCGGGGGCGAGCGAACCGAGCGGGTGGCCGCCGCGTTCGATTTGAACGGCATGTTGACCCCGGCCAATGTCAGGGTCGATGCCTGGGTCGCGCCGCCGCCTTATACCGGCAAGCCTCCGGTCATTCTGTCTGCGACGAACAAGGATGCGGGCCTGTCCGATACCGCGCTTCCGGTCCCGGCGGGCAGCACGCTGATCGTCCGTTCGAGCGGAGGCAGCCTCGACGTCGCGGTCAGCGGCGGCGTAACTGAAAAGGCTCCCGTCGATAACGCTCCCGAAGGCACGAACGAGCGGCACTTCACCATCGCAACGGATGGCACCGCGCATGTGCGCGCGCCCTCGGGGCAGCCGAAATGGACATTCAATGCGATCCCCGATCGCGCCCCGGCGATATCGCTGGCCAAGCATCCGGAACGTCAGGCGCGTGGATTGCTGCAACTGTCCTATCGCATGGAGGATGACTACGGCGTGACCGAAGCCCATGCGGTCTTTTCGGCCCGGACCGGAGCCTCTGCGAAGAACGGCGTGACCGCGCGCCCGCTGTTCGACCCGCCGCAGTTCGCGCTGGTGTTGCCGAACGCCAGGCCCCGCAGCGGGATCGGGCAGACCGTCAAGGACCTGAGCGAGAGTCCCTACGCCGGCGCCGATGTGACGCTGACGCTGAGCGCGCGCGACGACGCAGGCAACGAGGGACACAGCGAGCCGTTCGACCTGCGCCTGCCGGAACGTGTGTTCACCAAACCGCTGGCTCGCGCGCTGATCGAGCAGCGTCGCATCCTGGCGCTGGACGCCAATCAGAGCACGCAGGTCCATACGGCGCTCGATGCGCTTCTGATCGCGCCCGAGGTGTTCACTCCCAAGGTGGGGGAGTATCTCGGCCTTTACAGCGTCACGAAGCAGCTTGAGGAAGCGCGCATCGACGCCCAGTTGCGCGAGGTCGTCGGCAACCTCTGGGCGCTCGCGGTCAGCATCGAGGACGGCAATATCACCGACGTCGACAAGGCGCTGCGTGCGGCGCAGGACGCGCTGAAGGAGGCGTTGGAGCGCGGGGCGAGCGATGAGGAGATCAAGAAGCTCACCGAGAACCTGCGCGCGGCGCTGGACAAATATCTGAAGCAACTGGCCGAACAGATGCGCGACAATCCGCAGCAACTGGCGCGCCCGCTCGATCGCAACACCCGCGTGATGAGTCAGCGCGACCTCGACAACATGATCGAGCGCATGGAGCGGCTGTC